>JAVBMX010000030.1:0-33141 GCA_031551885.1 Desulfovibrio sp. | reverse complement strand
TTTTTTGCCCCTCCCATGGGAGGGGCAGTGGGCAGGCTCTCGCCTCCCCCGGAGTTATCGGCTATACGGGCGACAGGGGCACAGTCCATGGGAACGTGGCACTAACATTTAACTTGGTATAAACAAACAGGGCTGGTCAGCTGTATTGGGGGTACCCTGGCTGAGGCTTCCAAAAATACCCGCGAATCGTATCAAACTTGAGCTGTGACAACGGCTTCTCCAGCTTGGCAAGCTGAAGAGGGGACGCGAACTGCCGGCCAAGAGGCCTCCCCTTGGTTAAGCCGTCAGGATCAAGAAGCGGAATGGTTCTGGGGTGTACATCTGTCGGATTACTCAGCTCATAAAAACGCATCCCCCTGAGGCAGAGTAGGAACAATTCGTTGAGCGATAAGCCGAACTGTGCGCAAGCTTCTTCTGTCGTTAGCATATGTGAAGCGTTTGTGCCTGTGTGAGCGCGAAGATTTGCGTACGTGAGAATGTGGGCGGGCAGCATTTCCGATATCCTCCAGATTACAATCCAGCAGTGAGGTTTTACACAATCACCTTGGCAGACACAATCACTGGGTCTCGTCTATCCACGATGAGCCGCAGGTGTGGCTTCCTCTCACGATTCATACCGTGTCGTCATCGACAACAGCGGGATAAGAGCGGGATAATGCACCCATAAAATAAAATAGGGGTTACGACTTTCATCGTAACCCCTTGAAATTGCTGGTGGGCAGTACAGGACTTGAACCTGTGGCCCCCGCCGTGTGAAGGCGGTGCTCTACCAGCTGAGCTAACTGCCCTTGTGGAAAAATGGGTTTACCCAAACGGGCCGGAGTTGTCAAAGCTTTTTTCCGGCCGAAGCGGACCTTTCCGCCAACATCTTCCCACGCTTCACCCGAAACGAAGACCTCCGCCCCTTCATCGGCAGTTCGCTCAAGCCCCCTTTCGGTGAATCTTCCCAGAGGAAACTACCGGCATTTTCTTTTCATTGCAGGTCCTCCCAAAGGGGACTTCACATATGACTTGCCGGAGCGACGCGCGAAAATGTGCCGCGCCCACTCCGGTCGCCCCCAAGACCACTCCACGCCAAACGGTACGCTGCAGGGCTTCGATGCGGTTGATTCACCATAGGCTTTTAGACTATAGATACAATCGCGTTCGGAACGTCCCGGCGCTTCATTTCCAGCCGGAGGCCCCCATGGACTTGGTCGTATTGTACAAGTGGACCGCCATCATCAGCGGCGCGGCCTTCCTGCTTCAGTTGGCCGCCACCCTCTTCGGGTTCGACGACGTCTTCGGCGACCACGCCGACGCGTCCGGCGCGGAAGGGGCCGACCTCGGCGGCGCCGACGGCCACGGTTTTGGGCACGTGTTCCTGTCGTTCCTGTCGGTGCGCAACGTGATCTGCTTCCTGCTGGCCTTTTCCGTCACCGGATACTACGGCATCACCACGTACAACCTGGGCGGCATGGCCACCCCGCTCGGCATCGTTGCGGGGTTAGCCCTGGTTTTCCTGAATATTTACATGATGCGCGCGCTCTCCGGCTTGAAGCGCGACACCACTGTGCGTGAGTCGGAACTTCCCGGCAGACGGGCCACCGTGGTGTTCCCGGTGCTGCCCAAGCGCTCCGGCCAAGGCAAGGTCAACGTCACCGTGGACGGCCGGACCATGACCCTCTTCGCCCTGACCGACGAGGCGGAGGAACTGCCCCGCAACGCCGCCGTGGTCATCGAGCAGGTTCTTGAAGGGTGGGTGATCCTGGTGCGCAAGCCTTAGGTCCGGTTTCCATGTCCGACTGGGTACTGTTCGCGGTCCTCGGGGGCCTCAGCCTCGCTGCGGTCCGCATGTATAAGCGGGTTCCCCCGGATCGCTGCCTGGTGTTTTTCAGCAAAGGCCCCAAGCCGGCCGTGGAGCGCATCAAGCTGAACGGTCTCGCTTTTGTTCCGCCCTGGCGCACGGTAAAAGCGCTGTATCTCGGAGCGGTCACCTTCACCATCGACGGAGCCGAAATCGGCACGGAGTTGGAGCAGCCGTTGCGTTTTCTGGTGGGGGTCGAAAACGATTGGCGGCGCATGACCGAAGCCGCCGAGCGCCTCGCCGGATTGGACGCCCCGGCGTTGACCCTGTTGGCGCGCAACACGATTGTCACGCTGTTGGCGGGAGCGCGGGTGGAAAAGCCCGACCCAACCGAGCGGCTTCGCAAGGAAAACGGCCTGACGGAAGACATTCGGTCCGTCCTTGCCGCCAAAGGGTTCAGGCTCTTGAGTTGCAACCTGGACGGCCTGTTCGGCGACGCGCCTGTCCGGTCTTAGGCACAACTTTTGGGGCTGCCGCCCCAACCTGCCTGGGGGGAATGATTCCCCCCAGACCCCCTCATCTGTCGGCAGCGGGCGTTTCACGCCCACTGCCGACAATGGGGGTGCAGGGGCTCATTCGGCAGGAAGCCGAATGGACGGCGGAGGTCTTCCGACGACGCCCGAAGGGCAAGGCACACAATGTGCCGAGTCAATCAATCCCCTGCCGGGGGGGCAGTCCCCCAAACTAATCACCCACAACTACAACCCGTTGCGGCGGCGCCGCGCATCTTTCATAAGGGGGCCTCTCCATGGATCAGTTGGACCAAGTCTTCAGTTTCTTCGGTATCGGCAGCATGCTCGGGATCATCGTCATCTTGGCGGGCTTGAGCGTTCTGCTCACCATCATGAAGCGCTACCACGTGGTGCCTTCCGACAAAATCATCGTCATCTCGGGTATGTTCTTCGGCAGCGACCGGGCCAGCGCCAAATGCCTGCACGGCGGCACGGTCTTTGTCTGGCCTTTCATTCAGACCTACGCCTACCTGAGCCTTACGCCCATGACCATTGAAATCCCGTTGCGCAACGCGTTGTCGCGCCAGAACATCCGGGTCAACGTGCCTTCGCGTTTCACCATCGGCGTGTCCACCGACCCCGAGGGCATGCAAAACGCGGCCGTCCGCCTGCTCTCGCTGAAAACCACCGAAGTGCAGGACAACGCCACGGACATCATCCTCGGCCAGCTGCGGGCCACCATCGCCACCATGGATATCGAGGAAATCAACGCCGACCGCGAAAAATTCGAACGCAAAATCATGGAAAACGTCGAGTCGGAGTTGCGTAAAATCGGCCTTCAACTCATCAACGTGAACATTACCGACATCTCCGACGACTCCGGCTACATTGAGGCCCTAGGGAAAAAGAGCGCCAGCGAAGCCGTGAACCAAGCCAAGATTGACGTGGCCGAGCAGGAACGCCGGGGCGCCGCCGGTCAGGCCGTGGCCCAGAAGGAGCAGCGCATCGCTGTGGCCGACTCCAACGCCAAAGCCGTCGAGGGTGAGAACCAGGCCCTGATGGCCATGGCCCGCTCCAACGCGGACAGAAACGAAGTCGAGGCCGAATCCAAGCGCCGGGCCGAAGCCGCCCTGCTCGTCCAGAACGCTCTGGCCAGCCGTGAAGGCTACGACGCCGAACGTCAGGCCGAAGAAGCCCGCCAGGCCCGGGAAAAAGCCACCCGCGAAGCCAACGAACTGGTGCCCGCCCGGGTGGCCAAGGAACGCGTGCTGGTGGAGGCCGAAGCCGAAGCCGGCCGCATGCAGCGCATTGCCGAGGGCGAGGCCCAACGCATCCGGATTTTGGCCGAGGGCGAAGCCGCGCAAATCCAGACACTTTCCGAAGCCGAGGCCGTGCGCCTGAAGAACACGGGCGCGGGCGAAGGCGAAAACACCCGCCTGAGAATGGAAGGCGAAGCCCTGGGCGTGCGGGCCATCCTGGAAAGCCGGGCCGAAGGCTTCCGCAAACTGGTCGAGGCCGCCGGGCGCGACTCGCAGGCCGCGGCCATGCTTTTGCTTGCGGAAAAAGCTCCGGAGCTTTACAATATTCAAGCCGAAGCCATGAAAAACGTGCGGGTGGACAAGCTCACCGTGGTGGGCGGCATGAACGGTGCCGGCGGCGGCGCGGACAACGCGCTGGGCAAGGTGGCTTCGGACTACCTCTCGCTTCTGCCCTCCCTGCACGAAGGGGCCAAGGCCTTTGGGCTGGATCTGCCGGCCATGATGGGCAAAGCCGCCAAGCCGGAAGGCGCGGCCGAACCGAAAACGCCCCACAAGGCGGAGTAACGCCGAACATGTTCATTCATTCCGCGGGTATTTGTCCGCGAATTCTTGCCTCGAGAACCGCGCGAACGAGTCTGCCCGTCGCGCGGGCTTCTCGAGCGAACGCCCTTATGACGCACAACCGGAGATTGCACCTTGCGTGAGCAATCCGACAAAAGGGCGGGGTTCACCGCCCTTTTTCTCGCCCTGGCCGTCTGCCTGCCGCTTCTGTTCGGTTGCGGCGAAAATGACGCCGCAGGCCCCGACGCGACCCTGGCCGCGGCGGATTCCGCTTTGGCCAAAGGCGACATTCCCGAAGCCGAAATGCTTTACGAGCGTTTTCTGCGCACCTCGCCGGAACACCCCCAGCGCCGGCAGGCCTGGAACCGCCTGCTGGAAATCACCCTGAACAACCGCCTGGATAAAGCCACGGCCGGGGCCTACCTGGAAGTGATGCGCAAGGAATTCGCCGACCGGCCCGAGTACCTGCGCGGCCTTGAGCTCGCCCTCGCCACCCTGCGCCTTTCGCAACGCGACGACACCCGGGCCGTGCCCCTGTGGAAAAAACTCGCCGCCGACCCCGACACCCCGGCCGAAACCAGAGCCCAGGCGTATCGAGAACTGGCCGCCGCGTATATGCGCCGGCTCGAGTTCACCTCGGCCACCGACTCGCTTCAGGCCTGCCTGGAATTGGACGCGGGCGTTCCCGCCAAAGGCGAATGCCTCTACGACATGGCCGAAATCAATATGCTCACCGACGACCCGGTCGCCTCGGAAATGAACCTGCGCACCCTGCTCGGCTGGACCACGGAACTGCCCGAAGATCTGCGCCGGCGCGCCATCTTCCTGCTGGCCGACGTGTCCGAACAACGGAGCAAGTATCCGGAAGCCATGGCCTTGTTTGAAAGCATCCGCGACACGTATCCCAACACCCGAGTCGTGGAAATGCGCCTCGCCAACCTAAAGAACAGGAAAAAGGCCGATCCCGTTCCCGAAACGCCTCCCAAGCCCAAGCCCGCGCCCCGGCGACGCCCCGCCACGGATCCCATGCTGGAGGACCCGTCGTTCGGCGATTCAGCTTCCGAGGCGACGCCCGCGCCCCGGCGGCGGCCCGCCCCGGCCCCGGAAGACGTGATCGTTTTCGACCCTCCCCTCGAATAAAAAGGAGCACCGCATGGCGGCCAAAAGCACCATCTCCCAGTTGGACTACTCCTTTGACCCGCGCCATGCTCTGGTCGGCGCGCAGATGTTCTTCGTGGCCTTCGGCGCTCTGGTGCTGGTGCCCCTGCTCACCGGCCTGGACCCCGGCGTGGCCATGTTCACGGCCGGGGCCGGCACCCTGGCCTATCAGGCCATCACCCGAGGCAAGGTGCCCATATTCCTGGCCTCTTCGTTCGCCTTCATCGCGCCCATTCAATACGGCATCCAAACCTGGGGGCTGCCCGGCACGCTCTGCGGGGTCACGGCCGCCGGGGTGCTCTATTTTGCCCTGAGCCTGCTGGTCCGTTTCCGGGGGGTGGACGCCGTCACCCGCCTTCTTCCCCCCATCGTTACCGGGCCGGTGATTATGGTCATCGGCCTTTCTCTTGCCCCGGTCGCCGTGCAGATGGCCACGGGCACCAACCCCGCCGCGGGCGTCGTCGCCGTCAACCAGACCCATCTGATCGTGGCCCTGGTCTCCCTGACCGGCACCCTGGCCGCTTCGCTTCTGGGGCGCGGGTTCATCCGGCTGGTGCCGATCATCTGCGGCATCACGGCCGGTTACCTGGCCGCCCTGTACTACGGCTTGGTGGACTTCACCCCCCTGCGCGAAGCCCCCTGGTTCGCCATGCCCAAGTTCACTTTCCCGACTTGGAACGCCGAAGCCGTGCTCTTCATGCTGCCCGTTGCCATCGCCCCGGCCATCGAGCACGTGGGCAACGTGGTGGCCATCGGCTCCATCACCGGCCGCGACTACCTGAAAGACCCCGGCCTGGAACGCACCTTCCTGGGCGACGCCGTGGCGACCTCTCTGGCCTCCTTTGTCGGCGGACCGCCCAACACCACCTACGCCGAGGTCTCCGGCGGCGTGGCCCTGACCCGGGCCTTCAACCCCGGCGTCATGACCTGGGCCGCGCTCTCGGCCATCTGCCTGGCCTTTGTCGGCAAACTCGGGGCCTTCCTGGCCACCATCCCGGCCCCGGTCATGGGCGGGATCATGGTCCTGCTCTTCGGCACCATCGCCGTGGTCGGCATGAACAGCCTGGTCAAAGCCGGCGACGACCTGATGAAACCCCGCAACCTGGCCGTCATCGCCGTGGTTCTTGTCTTCGGCCTGGGCGGCCTGGAACTGAGCGCCGGCGTGTTTTCGGCCAAAGGCATCGGCCTGGCCGGCCTCACCGGGTTGGTGCTGAACCTGGTGCTGCCGAGGGCGAGAGAAGAAAAATAAGGGAAGAAGCGAAGAGTTTTTTGCAAAGGGGGTAACCCCCTCTGCACTCCCTTTTGGCGGCGAAGGGGCGCTTGCGCCCTCTTCGCCGCCGCAGGAGATGCAGAGCTAAGATAGGAGCTTCTTATGGTCGTCATTTCGGAAGTCAAGGCAGCCTTAGATCTGTTCAAAGAGATTACCCAAGGCGTCAAAGCGCTACAAAACTATAACCCCGAGCTCATCGCTAAGCTCAACAGCCTACATGGAATGCTGCTGGACTTTCGCAGTAGAGAAATAGACTTTCTTCAGGAAATTGATATGTTGAAGCAACAAATTTCCAATCGAGAGCTGCCCTACGATCAAGGCTGGGGAGCGTACTATACAGAAGAAAACGGCGTACGAAGTTACTATTGTCAGCGCTGCTTAGATACCGACGACAAACGCTGCCGACTTCAGAGTTACAGCGATTACCTCCATTGCACAGCCTGCAATACAAATTTCTCCTCAGAAAACCGACGAAAATTTCCTCCAGCTCCAGCTTATGCGATCAATAATTTTGATCCTTTGGACTCCTAATCCCTTTATCCCTCAACGCTACCTGCGGGATATTTCTGGCTTATGAAGACAAAAACGCGGATTAAAGCCATAATGGTTTCCATCCGCGTTCGTTTTTCTGCTTCATACTAACGCCTGTGAGCCTCCGCCCCCTTCATTCTTTCATCAGATGACGCCTCCGGCCCACCCATCTCGGTAAAAGATCGCTCTCGGAGCTTCCCGGCCCTCATTCCCCGGCAGGTAGCCGCGCGCCCGGAGCATTTCCAAGCATTCCGGCCCGGTGCAGAGACGTTTCGCGTATCCGACCGGGCCGGAATGCGAGAAAACGGCGCGAGTATCGGTTCGACACTCGCGCCGTTAAGACCCTCAAAATTCTCCTGAAGGGATTCTTCATCCCGGCAAAGCGCGCCATGCCGCCGAGCCCAACTCCCCCATATGGAGGGTGCAGGGAGGGTCACCCTCCCTGCCGGGGTCCGGGGCGGAGCCCCGATCACATGCAAGTCAGCGCCCCGCCCGCCGGAGGCATCATTATTTCTCCAACGTCTTCCGCTCTCACAGCGGCAGCACCTTTCGGCCCATCTTTTCGTTGATGATCAGCGCGGATGCCTCGTAGAACGCGAATGCCCCGCACAGGATGCCTTCGAACCCGGCGATGGTGTGGATTTCGTGGCTGCCGGTAAAGTTGGCCAGGGCCAACAGACCGAAGAGCACAACCAACGAACCGAAGACCAGTCTTCCGGCCATGGCCCCTTTGAGGGTACAGAGGAAGAGCACGAAGGTGAACACGCCCCACAGGGCCAGATAACAGCCCATTGCCGTGGGGTCGGATGCCGCGCCGATGCCCAGAGCCGGGGCGCACCAGAGGAAGACCAGAGTGAGCCAGAAGGACCCGTAGGAAGTGAAGGCCAACCCGCCGAAGGTGTTGCCTTTTTTCCATTCCAGAATGCCGGCGATGATCTGGGCGATGCCGCCGTAGAACACGCCCATGCCCATGATCATCCCGTTCAGGGGATACAGACCGGCATTGTGGATGTTCAGCAAGATGGTGGTCATGGCAAAGCCGAACAGGCCAAGGGGCGCGGGGTTGGCCTGCGCCAAAGAACTATTGCTCATGAAAAATCCTCTGGGGAATATGGATTGTTTCCGTCCGAACCCCGTCTTGTAGCGTAAGCCGAACATTCCGGCAAGGGGGGCGGCGGAACGGGCTGCCGCTCGATCGCAGGGGAGATAAAAGCCGGCCGGCACCGAGGCATCCGGCGAACCATCTGAAAATAAGGGGATTTCACCGTACCGGCAAAAGCTCATTGACACGGCCCCGAGTTGATATATGCTCATCGATACACCTTGCGGCACAGGCCGGCCAAGATGCCGGCCGCGCTTGCCGCTTACCTTCAGCCCATTTTCGGAGGGCTTCATGCGATATCTGCTGCGACACTGCATGTGGCTGTTGTTGCTTTTCATGCCCGTGGGTTCGGCGACTGCCGCCGAATCGGACGGCGGAGACGCCAAACCCCTTAGCTCGGAAGAATTGGAACAACTGGTGGCGCCCATCGCGCTGTACCCCGACTCGTTGCTGGCCCAACTGCTTATGGCGGCCACCTACCCGCTGGAGGTGGTCGAGGCGGCCCGCTGGTCCAAGGAGAACCCCAAGGTTTCCGGCGCGGACCTTGACGCGGCCATGCAAAAACAGAACTGGGACGCGAGCGTCAAATCCCTCACCGCTTTCCCCGGCGTTCTCAAAATGATGAACGACAAGCTCGACTGGACGGAAAAACTGGGCGACGCCTTCCTGGCCCAGCAAAAAGACGTGATGGACGCCGTCCAGCGTTTGCGGGCCAAGGCCAAAGCCCAGGGGAACCTGACCTCGGGCAAGGAACAGCGGGTGAGCACGACCAAGGGGTCCGGCGACACGGAGGTCATCGTGATCCAGCCGAGCAGCCCGGACGTCGTCTATGTTCCCACCTACAACCCCACGATCGTTTACGGCGCCTGGCCGTACCCGTCTTACCCGCCTTACGCCTGGTATCCTCCGGGCTATGTGGCTTCCAACGTGTTGTCCTTCGGCCTGGGCGTCGCGGCCGGCGCGGCCATGTGGGGCGACTTCGACTGGGGTCACGACGAGGTGAACATCAACGTCGACAACTATCAGAGCTACACCCACAACACCATTCCCGACGACTGGAAAAACAATGGCGGGCGCTGGAAGCACGACCCCGACCATCGCCGGGGCGTGCCGTACGACAGCCACAATGTGGACAAACACTTCCGGGGCGGCGACCAGGCCCGAGATCAGGCCAGAGCGCGGGCGCGGGAGGAATTCCGGGGGCATATGGGCTCGGGAGCCGGAGGTCTGCATCCGGGGGGCAACCCCGGCCGGCAACCGCTTATCGATGGACGCGGGGAACACCGCGCCGGCGAGCATGGGTTGACGCCTCGGGATGGCGGTCGCGAGCGGCTCGGGCAGGGCATGTCCGGCCGGGAGCATCAGAGGCCCCAGAATCGCGGCGCGTTCCATCTGCCCGAGGAAGGCGGACGGGCGCACCTTGAGTCCATGCGCGGCGCCGGCAGCCGGGGACTGCAACGGGAACACCCCGGCGGCGGCGGCCTTCATCCCGCCTCTCATGGCGGCGGCATGCAGCGTCCCTTGCGGCGATAAAAGGAGAAAAGCATGTATAGGAAAAAAATTCAGATGATCGCCGCCGGCATCGTGGTCCTGTTGCTCTCGGCAATCGGAGCGGCCGCGCAAAACAGCGGCCCGGCCCTGTATAATACCCCAGAAGACGCGGCGAATGCCCTGATCGGCGCGGCCAAAGCCAACGACACAAACGCTCTGGCCACGGTCCTGGGCCCCGAGGCCAAGGATTTGATCAACTCCGGCGACGCAACCGCCGACAACACCGATCGCGCCCTTTTTGTGGTCGCCTGGGAGAAAAAGCACAGCCTGAAAACCGAGGCCGACGGCAGCGTGTTGTTGGTGCTCGGGGAAAAAGAGCTGCGCTTTCCGGTTCCGCTGGTAAAAAATGCCGCCGGAAAATGGTTTTTTGACGGCAAAACCGGGCTGGAGGAACTCACAAACCGGCGCATCGGCCGCAACGAGCTTTCCGCCATGGAGGTCTGCCGGGCCATTGCCGACGCGCAGCGCGACTACTACACCCTCAATCCGGACCATGAGACGGTGCGGCACTTTGCCCCAATGATTCTCAGCTCTCCAGGCGGCCGAGACGGCCTGTACTGGCCCACCAAAGACGGCGAGACGCCGAGCCCCTTGGGTGCGCTTGTGGCCAACGCGGCCGACGAAGGTTACAACAAAGAGGCCGGCGCTTACCACGGCTACCGGTACCGTATCCTGACCGGGCAGGGAAAAAACGCGCCCGGCGGGGCGTACGAATATGTCGGCAACGGCCTGATGCTCGGCGGATTCGCTGTGCTGGCCTACCCCGAAAAATACGGCGTCTCCGGGGTGATGACCTTTCTGCTCGGCCACGACGGAACGTTGCTCGAAAAGAACCTGGGCAAAGACACGGCCGCCCTGGCCGCCAAGATCACTTTGTATGATCCGGACGCTTCCTGGCAAGAGGTGGAAGACGAAGAAACCCAACCGCCCACGGATAGAGCAAAGTAACTTCAAAAAGTTGATCTGCTCTGGCCGCTGCGCAAGCGGGTACCTGCTTGCGTGGCTCACTTATAGATCCCAAGGCAATATGGTTTCACAAACATTTTCCATATGAAGCAACCGCCGGCGTCCGGCCTTTTTCCGAAAAAAACGCCGTCGAAGCTAAGTTCGCCGAAAGCCGGCGCGACGGAAAAAGCGACCGCGAAAAAACAAAGAAACCCCGCGAAGCGGGGTTTCTTTGTTGGGATCGAAAAGGCGTGAACGTTATCTGACGCCGGAAGCCTTGAGCTTCTTCTCTTGATCCAGCTTGTCGAAGTATTCCTTGGTGGCGCGGAACACGACGGGCGAAAGCAACAGAAGGGCAATCAGGTTGGGCAGGGCCATGAGGCCGTTGAACAGGTCGGCCAGGTCCCACACGAAGTTGATCTGGGCCACGGTGCCGAAGGGGATCACCAGGCAGAAGATGATCTTGAACGGCAGAGAGGCCTGATGCCCGAAGAGGTACATGATGCAGCGTTCGCCGTACACGAACCAACCGAGAATCGTGGAGAAGGCGAACAGCGCCAGGGCCACGGTCACGGTCATCTGGCCGTAGTAGGTGCCCGGCAGAGCCTTGTCGAAGGACATGGAAGTCAGGGCGCCCATCTGGCCGGAGGGCAGGGTCGGCCAAAGGTCGGCGATCAGGATGACCACGGCCGTGATCGTGCAGACGATGATCGTATCGATGAACGGGTCAAGCATGCCCAGGAAGCCTTGGTGCACCGGGTCCTTGGTGGTGGCCGTGGCGTGGGCGATGGGCGCGGAGCCGAGACCGGCCTCGTTGGAGAACAGACCGCGCGACACACCGCGCTGGATGCCCATCATAACGGAACCGACCGCGCCGCCGCCTACGGCCTGAGCCGAGAACGCGCCGCCGAAGATTTCACCGAAGGCGAAACCGACTTTGTCGGCATTGGCGATCATGATCACAATGCCCATAAGGATGTAGAAACCGGCCATGACCGGAACGAGAATGCCGGCCACGTCGCCGATACGCTTGACGCCGCCGAGGATCACGATGGAGGCCAGGACAAAAAGAACACCGGCCATGACGTAGGTGGCGTTTATGCCGAACCAGGCCACTTCAGCCGTGTGGGGCATGCCGTGGAACGCCTTGTACATGTTCAGAACGTTGGTGCCGATGGCATTGGCCTGGGTCATGTTGCCGATGCCGAAGCAGGCCACCGAACCGAACACCGCGAAAAGAAAGGCCAGCCACTTCCACTGTTCGCCCAGCCCCTTGCGGATGTAGTACATGGGGCCGCCCACGTAGCTGCCGTTGGGCAGCACGTCGCGGTATTTTACCGCCAGCAGGGCTTCGCAATACTTGGTGGCCATACCGAACAAGGCGGTCATCCACATCCAGAAGACCGCTCCGGGGCCACCCAGGTAAATGGCCGTGGCCACGCCCACGATGTTGCCCGTCCCCACGGTGGCAGCCAGGGAGGTCATCAGGGCTTTAAACGGGGTCAGTTCGCCTTCCGCTCCTTCGGCATGTTTGCGGCCCCGCCACATATGCCCGAAGGCATGACCAAGAGCACGCAACGGCATGAATTTCAGTCCGATCATGAAATACACGCCGGCGCCGAGGAGCAGCGGAATGAGGCACCATGGGCCCCAAACAAAGCCGCCCAGCTCGACTACGATCCCGTGAATTGTTTCCATGTAGCCTCCTATGGAAGTAATAAAGGGTTTATGGTCCCATACAATGAGCTCCGACTCGCCTGTAATTTTAGAGAAAAAATCACTTTCCGGCAATCGCTAAGCTGTATCTCCGTATAATGTAATCGATTACGCGCCTGCACTACAAAGAAACTGGATGATTTTAGTCGAATCGTCCGTATATGGCGCGGTTGTGCCGAATTCCCGATGGTCAAACCGGGGGAATTCCGCTACACGTTCCCCAGGTTCGATTATAATCGGCTTCGGAGGATGCATGACAACGGCGCAACCCGCCGCGGCTCCGCGTTCGGCGGAGATGCGCGGCGTTGTTCTCACGCTTGCGGCCGTCCTGGTGTGGTCGGCCAACTACATTGTCGGCCGCGCCCTGGTCGGGGAGGTTCCCCCGGTCATGTTGGCGTTCTGGCGCTGGTTTTTCGCCTTTCTCGCCGTTCTGCCTTTGGCCGCGCGCCCGCTGAGCCGGGATTGGCCGATCATCCGTAAACATCTGCGCTATTACGCCCTGACCGCCCTGCTCGGGGTGACCGTGTTCAACACGCTCATCTACATGGCCGCGCATACCTCGCCGGCCCTGAACATCGCCTTCATCGTTTCCTGCGCGCCGTTGCTGGTGCTGCCCGCCGCGCGCGTTTTTTACAACGCTCCCCTGCCCCCGCGCGCCCTGCTCGGCCTCGTTCTGGTGCTTGCCGGCGTGGTGCTGCTGCTCTGCAAAGGGAACTTGGCGGTTCTGGCCGGGATGAGCTCTTCGGCCGGCGATCTGCTCTCGGTGCTCTCGGCCATATGCTTCGCGGCTTACACCCTGTTGGTGCGCAAAGCCCCGGAAGGCGCGAGCCCCTGGAGTTTCCTGGCCGTAACCTTCGGTCTGGGGCTGCTCTTCCTGCTGCCCTTTGTGGGCCTAGAGCAATACCTGACCACCCAGGCCTTCCTGCCTTCCGTCAAGGTTTGGTCCTGCCTGGTGTTTGTCGGCGTGGGGCCGTCGCTGTTTTCCTTTGCCTGCTGGAACCGGGCCATCGCCTACATCGGACCGGTCAAGGCCTCGATCCTCTACTACACCATGCCCCTGGTCAGCGGCGTCTACGCGGTGATCTTTCTGGGGGAACCCGTCCTGTGGGTGCACTTCGCCGGCGGCGGCCTGATTGTCGCCGGGCAGTTGCTGGGGACTGTTCGGGGGAAAAATAGATAGGTTGCGTGGGGAGGCTCAAACAGGGCTGCACAGCTCGGCAGGCAACCTCAGAGCATTTTCACTTTGAAAATGTTTGAGCCATCTTTCAAAAGACTTCTGAACGAACCCGTAAGCGGGTTGCGGCCCGCAGCTGCACGGAGTGAACTTTCGCTTCTCCGGCAGTGCCGTCGACATGCCGACCTTCGCAGCCCTGTTTGCTTACGCGGCCAACAGAGCAAACCAACTTTTCAAAGTTGATTTGCGCTAACGGGAAAAATGGGATGGATTTTGCGCGTGGAGTGTTGGCGCGGCTCATGCTGTTGGTGACAAGGTGGCGAGCGCATGTTGCAAAATTACACGATTCAGCCTTTAGAGGCGGGCAGGCTTGCCGAGGCGCCGGCTTTGGTCAAAACAGTTTTTATGGAGTTTGAAGCCCCTGAGTTTTCGGAAGAAGGTATTGAATCATTTTTGAAGTGTATTGATATAGCACTCGTGCAAGGGCAGATAGATTCTTCCGAGCTTGCTGTATGGACATGCCGGCATAACCGAAAAATAGTAGGTGTCATCGGTATTGCAGCCCGCGGGCACATTCGTCTTCTTTTTGTCGCAGCAAAGCACCATCGCCGAGGCATTGCCCGGGCACTCCTGCAAGAAGGGGTGAAGGTCTTTCAGGAAAAAGATTTTTCGCAACTGACTGTTAATTCATCTCCGTACGCTGTTTCAATTTATCAACATTTAGGTTTTGGCATCACGCAAGAAGAACAGTGCGTCAACGGTATCAGGTTTACCCCCATGACTCTTTGTCTCACTGAGCTCAAGCCTCATTAAACGCCACCCCTATTTCACCAAAAACTTCAGGCCCCCGTATCCCTGCTTGTCCATCTCTTCATAGGGGACAAACCGGAGGGCAAGGCTGTTGATGCAGTAACGCAATCCGCCTTTATCCCTCGGGCCGTCATCGAACACATGGCCCAGGTGCGATTCACCCACCCGGCTCCGCACCTCCACCCGTCGCATTCCGTGGCTGTTGTCCACATGCTCGGCAATCACCGCCGGATCGATGGGCTTGGTGAAGCTCGGCCAGCCGGTGCCGGAATCGAATTTGTCGGTGGAGGAAAACAGCGGCTCGCCGGTGGCCGCATCCACGTAAATCCCCGGTTCCTTGTTGTCCCAGTATTTCCCGGTGAAGGCCCTTTCGGTTCCCGACTGCCGGATCACGGCATATTCCTCGGACGTAAGCCTTTTTTTCAATTCCGCGTCGGACGGCCTGGAATACCCGCTCGGGTCCACCAGACCGCGTTTCTCGGTCCGGATGTCTTTCAGGCTGTCAAAGTTGATGTGGCAATAGCCGCCCGGATTCTTTTTCAAATAGTCCTGGTGATACTCTTCGGCGGGAAAATAATTTTTCAACGGCAGCAATTCCACGGCCGGCTGTTTGCCGTATGTTTTTTGCACATCGGCCATGACGACGGCAAGAATCGGTTCGTCTTCCTCATGCACGTAATACATACCGGTACGATATTGACTGCCCACATCGTTGCCCTGCCGATTGAGGCTGAAGGGGTCGATGATCTTGAAAAACTGCTCCGCCAGCGTCTGCAGGCCGACGATTTTGGGATCATAGCGCACGTGCACGGTCTCGGCATGGCCCGTTCCGCCGGAGCAAACCTCCTCATAGGTGGGATTCTCCTTCGTGCCGTTCGCATATCCCACGGTCACGTCATGCACGCCGGGAATGCGCGAAAAATATTCTTCAACACCCCAAAAGCATCCTCCGGCAAAATACATATCGCGAAGGCCGCTCTCGGCATTCAGTGCTTTTGTTTCCATATTCGCCGCCCCACTGTTGAGGTTGCCGTTCACGGAAAGAGAAAGGCCGGCCGCCGGTGCAAGGGTCGCCGCCTGCACAATGAGGGCCGACCAAAGGAGTATCGCTGATTTTTTCATACGCCGCTCCCGGTGATGATTTCCATTAGAACATACTTTCCCCAAGCCCCAAGGGCTGCGGGGCGTTTTCACATGCCGACGCTCACGCGCGTCCCGCCGTCACGCCCGCCGCTGATGCGGAGTTTCCAGCCGTGCTTGTCGATAATGAGTTTGGCGATGTAAAGGCCGACGCCTTTGCTGTTCACGGCCTTGAAAGCCAGCCCGGAGCGCTTGCCGATGTTTTCGACAACCTCGGGAGCCATGCCCTCGCCGCTGTCGGTTACGACCAGCTCCGCCGAGCCGCCCACACATTTCAACGAAAGGGAAACGCGCCCTTCGGCCGTGTATTTCAACGCGTTCGAAAGTATATTGATAAGCACCTGGGCGAACCGCACCGAATCGGCCGGGATGACGATTCCCGGCTCAATCTCGCTGCGGAACTCCAATCCTTTTTGCGCAAAAGCGCCTTCGTGCCCCAGGGCCGTTTTCGCGGCGACTTCGGAAATGTCCGTGGGCACGATGTTCAATGCAAAAGTGTCGTTTTCATAAATAAGACGGTCTTCCAGCTCGTTCAGGAGTTCGCCGATACGAGCGACTTCCGTGCGCATCGACTCCAACCGGGGCGCATCCGCCTTGTGAAGGCCGTCCAGTATGGCTTCAAGCTGGTTGAGCAGTATCTGCAGAGGTGTGCGCAGCTCATGCGAAAGCTCGACGATGAGCTGTTGCCGAAATTGTTCCTGGCTCAGCAGGGAGGCACCGAGCGCATTGATGGAGTCGGCGATTTCGTGCAGCTCGGCCACACTGCTTTTTATGGCGACACTGCTTTGCAGGTGGCCTTTCGAGATCTCTTTGGCCGTTGCCGCAATGTCGCGGATGGGCTTTGAGAGCCGAAAAAAAAACAGAAGGGACACCAGCGCGCCGCTCAAACTTATGCAGACAATGGACAGAACGACAAGCGAAACGCCGCCGCCCCGAAAGGCCTCCGCTTCCGGCGACGTGATATGGTTGGTGAAATACCCGGCGGTCAGTTCGCCGACCTGCTTTCCGTCCACCAGCAACGGGTGTTTTACTTGGGTATAGACGTGGTTGGGGTTGGCGCAGCACCGTTCCACATCCTTCTCGCCGGCATGGATCGTCCGGCCCTGCCGATCGGTTATGGTGAAATAGTCGCCCGATAATTTGGCCACGGCTCCCGTTTCGACTCCGTCATAGCCGCTCCAGGTGCCGAACATCTTGTAATGGGTTTCCGCCTGCATAACCAGCATGTGCTGGGTTTCCTCATGTATTTTGTCGACATAATACGAAAAAAATTTGTCTATGATGCGAAGGCCGAAAAAAATGAACACCGTCACGGTCAAGGCCGTTATGAGGGTGAAAGAGGCTGTGAACAGGCCGGTGAACGGCCATTTTCTACGCATGGCGAGCTACTCCCAGCGCATATCCGTGCCCGTGAACGGTTTTGATGACCTGCGGGTTCCCGGCGTCGTCTTCGAGCTTCTGCCTGAGGTGCCTGATGTGCACATCCACGGTTCTGTCCAGGATATCCGGTGCGTTGATGTACTCCACCAGCCTGTCACGGCCGACCACCGCCTTCCGGTTGTGCACGAGACAGAGCAAAATGGAGTACTCGCTGGGGGTGAGTCTTACCTCCGCCCCGTTCTTGATGACGGTTTTCCGGTCAAGGTGCAGGACTATGCCGCCGTCCAGCCGGATGACGTCCTCGCGGGGCCGGGCGCGTTTCAGCACGGACCTGACCCGCATGACCAGTTCTCTGGGGCTGAACGGCTTGGTCAGGTAATCGTCGGCCCCGTGGGCGAAACCGTTTATTCTCGACTGCTCGCTGCGCTTTGAGGTCAGCATGATCACGGGGGTGTTGTACAGGCCGACAACCCGCCCGCACACGTCTTCCCCCTGCCCGTCGGGCAGCATGAGATCCAGGATGAGCAGATCGGTTTCCGCGTCGACGAACCGCAACGCGTCCGCGACGGTCGTAACGTGCCGGACGGCGTGACCGTCGCGTTCCAGGTATTCCTTGACGGTTTCCGCGATTTTGGCTTCATCCTCAACAATAAGAATCTTGTACATACCATACCCGGCGGTCGGTTGTTGGATACGCGGCATGATAAGCGGCCGATGCCGGGGGCACAACGGAGAAGATCGCACCCCCGGCCGGCGGTGGAAGACCGCCTTCCGCGTCCACGGGTCAAGAGGCAAAGAGAGAGCCTGCCGCTTTGTTTCTCAACATTCCGTGTTTACATTCTTTTATCCATGCCGCCGTCTTTTTTCATGTCATCCTTGCCCATATCGCCTCCGGACTTCATGCCGCCCTCCTGCTTCATATCTCCTTTCTTCATGTCGCCGGCCTTCGTATCTCCTGTGCTCATATCCCCGGCCTTCATATCGTCTTTCTTCATGTCGCCGTTGTTGCCGGCCTCCATGGCCAAAGCCGGGGTAAGGGAAAGTGCGACCAAAAGAACCGCCGAAGCCGGGATGGAAAACAGCTTTTTCAGAAACCCCTCCAATGTTGTGCAAAACAAACCATACCGCCGGAAATCCCGCTTTCGGCCAAAAGAAAACGGACCGGCATGTTTTTTGTCTTACCGAACAATTGTTAAGAAAATATTGAGAGGAGTATCCGGCCCAAGGCCGCAGGGAACGATACGCGGGAACTGAAGTCGAGAACCCCGCTCATGCGGGGTTCTCGACATTGAGGGGTCTGCGGGAAATCATTTCCCCCAGGCGATTTTTCCAGCCGCTTACCACTCCATAATCGCGGTAACCAAAAACGGCACCACCACGGTGAGGGTCATGCCGGAAAACACGGCGGCGATGGCCGCGCGTTCTCCGGAGAAGCGGGCGATGACCGGCAGGCCGGTATCCATGGCCGTGGCTCCGGCGGCGGCCACCGGGGCCAGAGTACCACAGAAGCGGCTGGTCAGAGGCGCACCCAGGATGCCGATCAACTCCCGGCAGATATTGGAAAGCAGAGCCACAGCGGCCAGGCTCGGGTGCCCCATGTTTTCGATCAGCAGACTGGACAGACTGTAGTAGCCGAACCCGGACCCCACGGCCAGGGCCTCACGCGGGCTCATGCCCAAAAAGAAGGCCGCCGCCAAAGATCCGGCCAGGGTGCCGAGCACGATCAGCAGGGGCACGGCCAGGATCTTCACATGCATCTCGCGCACCACGGCAAAGGCCTTGAGTTCGGCCCCGAGCCCGATGCCCACGCAAAAAACCAGCAGCCACAGGGCGTAGCCGGCCAGACCGCCACGGAAGAGGAACTCCGGCAACACATCGAGCCGGGCCAAGGTCACACCGGCCGCGAAACAGGCCAGGATGCGCAAGGTCCCCCACAGGGGCGACGGACCGGAGCCTTTTACCGTGGGAGCGGTGCGCGGAGCCGGATCAAACGTGCGCTGCAAGAGGCGCAGGAACAGAATGCTCCCGGCGCAGGAGCACAGGGCGATGCACAGGGCCGTGCCGCCCAGAACCGGCAGGCGGGCGAAAAGCTCGGCGTTGTGCCCCAGGCCTGCCCCCAGGACAAACAGGAGAAGGAACACGGCCAGGGAAGCCAGACGGTCCGCACCGCGCAAAAAGGCCGGACGCCCGCGCATGGCGTGCCCCAGGCCCATGCCCGCGACCAGCAGGCCAGCGATGATCAGGATGTCCGACATGGCCTCAATCCTTCAAAAAACATGCGTGTCGCCCAGGCAAAATACGCCCTAATCCGCTGAAGTGCTCGCTAACGTGTTTCGCCATGCCTGTCAAAGAAAAAGGGGCATTCCGCCGGCATCCCGGCGAGTGGACGCGACGCGCGTCGGGCTTCGCGTTTCCGACGGGTCGTCGCAAACCTTCCGGAGTGAACCCTCGTCTCCCTAAAATCGTTGCAAACCGCTTCACATTCTACAATCAATACGTCTTGAAATAGGACATAATCAAAACAGGCATCCACACAACATTCTAAACTTATTAAAATATTTTATTGAACGAAAATTGCAGTAGAAACAACAACGTGTTCCCGCAACACCCTTGCTCCGTCAGACGGAGCAAGCCCAGGATACCGGAAGCCGTTTCCGGCCGGATTTTGCTTCCTTTCTCTTGCAACCCGAAACTACCGACCAGGAGGTGGTTATGGCTGATTTTCTTTCTTGCTCCCAATATGAGGCGATGGCCGGTTCTCTCACCCTTCCCGCCAAAGCTTTTATCGGCGGAAAATTTTGCGACGCCAAATCCGGCAAAACCATGGATTCCATCAACCCGGCCACGGGCAAGCTGCTCGGAACCATTCCCTCCTGCGGCCGGGAAGACGTGGACACCGCCGTGGCCGCCGCCAAAAAGGCTTTCGAGAGCGGCGTCTGGTCGCGCATGCATCCCACCGAACGGAAAAAAATCTTCCTGCGCTTTGTCGGGCTGATGGAAAAGCACATGGTTGAACTGGCCCTGCTGGAAACCCTGGACAGCGGCAAGCCCATCCGCGAATGCCTGGTCACCGACCTGCCGGAAACCATCGAGTGCCTGGAATGGCACGCCGAACTGGCCGACAAGGAATACGGAGGCATCTCCCCCTCGGGCGACAACGCCCTGGGCCTGATCGTCAAAGAGCCCGTGGGCGTGGTGGCCTGCGTGCTGCCCTGGAACTTCCCCCTGATGATGGTCGGCTGGAAGCTGGGCCCGGCTCTGGTGGAAGGCAACAGCGTCATTCTCAAGCCGGCCGGCGTCACCTCCCTTTCGACCATGAAGCTCGCGGAACTCGCCGTTGAAGCGGGCATTCCCGACGGCGTGTTCAGCGTGGTCACCGGGCCTGGCTCGAGCGTGGGCGAAGCCCTGGGCAGGCACCCGGACGTGGACGTGGTCTCTTTCACCGGGTCCACCGAGGTCGGGCGTCTTTTCCTCAAATACTCGGCCGAAAGCAACCTGAAACGCATCGTTCTGGAACTGGGCGGCAAGAGCCCCTTCGTGGTTCTTGACGACGTGCGCGACTACGACTTCGCCGCCGGGCACGCCGTGCAGGCCGCCTTCTGGAACATGGGTGAAAATTGCACCGGCAACTCGCGCATCATTCTGCCGCGCAAGCGCACGGACGAGTTCCTCGACGCCATGAAAAAACACTTGGCCGAGTGGAAAATCGGTAACCCTCTGGACCCGGAAAACGCCCTGGGCAGCATGGTCAGCGAAGGACAGTTCAAAACCGTCATGGGCTACATTGAAAAAGGCAAAGCCGAAGGCGCGGTCCCGGTCGTGGGCGGTTCCCCCCTCGCCATCGGCAGCGGCCTGTTCATCCCGCCCACAATCTTCGACAATGTGTCGCCCACCCACACCATCGCCCGCGAGGAAATCTTCGGCCCGGTGACCGCCATCCTGCCCGTGGACTCGGACGAGGAAGCCCTGGCCCTGGCCAACGACACGATCTACGGCCTTCAAGCCACCCTGTTCACCGACGACGTCTCCAAAGCCCACCGCTACGCCCGCGCCCTCAAGGCCGGCACCGTGTCCGTGAACAACTTCAGCGAAGGCGACAACTCCACCCCCTTCGGCGGCTACAAACTCTCCGGCTTCGGCGGTAAGGACAAAGGCCGCGAATCCCACGACCAATACGTCGAAACCAAGACCATTTTCTTGAAATTGAAGTAGCTTTATGTTGGGGCTTCGCCCCAAACCCTACCGAGGGGACTGAGTCCCCCCAGCCCCCGCAATGTCGAAAACCCCGCGCAACGCGGGGTTTTCGACATTGGCAGCACGGGAAGATTCAATCATCCCAGGAAGAACTTGAGGATGCCCCCGATGATGCCGCAAAACGTCCTCTACAGAACGACAATTACTCCGGCAGATCACTCCCTACACTCCCATTTGGCCTGCTCATCTCGCCATCTTCACCTCAAGCCTCACCAAGAGGAAGTGGCTCCACCCGCCTCCTCAGATGTCGAAAACCCCGCATCATGCGGGGTTTTCGACAATGGGGGGGTGCAGGGGACTCAGTCCCCTGCCGGGGGAGATTGAGGGGGCAGAGCCCCCTCAATGCCTGCTACACGAACATGCCTTGAATCAGAAGCTGCATTTCGGCCTGCCCTTCCACACCGAGGGAGTCGGCAGGCACTTCCACGGAGAGGGACGCTTCAGCCGTCAGAGGGGCTTCCTGCGGCGAACCGACAAACCCGCTGCTCAAGCTTTGCAGCAGAGCGAGCGTCACGGAGTCTTCATCGCCGGCGACGGGCGCCTGCGTTCCTTCTTCCTTCCCGTCCTGGGAAGCCAGAAGGGTATCAAGCGACTCGCCGTCTTCCGTCAGAAGCGCCGCAAGCTTACCGGACAACTCCGGGCTCGCCTGCGAAGCGTGGGAAACGACGGAGTCCACCATTGGGTCGGCATCTTCGCCGGTTTGGACATGCATGCCGTCAACCGTGTCCGACTCGAACGTGACCAACTCATGCAGGGCCGTCAGAATCGGAGCCGGGGGCATGTCCAAATCAAGGCTGTAGGTGGAGCACAGCGTTTCGAGCCAATCCAGCCCGCCGACGTCGAAGCCTTCGACCTTGATGTTTTCCAGACCATGGGCCGAATCGGCGAACAGATCCATCAGCCACTCTTTGTACAGAGCCGTGAAGGCGTCCGCGCTTTCCGCGATCAGGGTCAGGGTGTCGTAGCCCGCGCCGGCCTTGATGACCAACGCGCCCGCGCCCAGCGCGGTGTCGGCCGCAATGCGGATGACGTCGTCGCCCGCGCCGGTGGAGACGAGGTTGACGCCGCCGCTTTCCGCACTGATGCTTCCGGCGATCTCGACCAGGTCTTTGCCGGCTCCGGTTTGGATGAGGTTCTGCCCGCCGTCCTCGGCGTGCACGTTGCCGATGATTTCGACAACATCGCCCGCTCCGGTCTTCTTGCTGCCGCCTTCAATGAGGTTTACGCCGTTCTGTTCGGCATACATGGCCCAGGCTTCGGCCGCGACGCCGGCCTTGGCCGTGATGGTCGCGACGATGGCTCCTGTCGAGACGAGGTGATTGGTCCCGTCCTGCGCATACATGGCGTAGGCCGAACCGGACGCCGCTTTGGCCTCGACGGAGATCGTGTTCGCGGCCAGTGTGTTCACGCCTTGGTCCGCGGCCCGCAGGGCGAATGCGGCGGCGTCCGCGCCTTCGGTCGCGACCTGCAGGTCGATCTCGCCCTTGGCCGCCGTCACGAGGTTCCGGCCGGAGTCGAAAGCGTTCATCCCACGAGCCTCTCCGCCGCTTGAGTGCACATCGATGTTGATGTCTTTTTGCGCCGCGTAGAGGGAGTTCTCCGCGCCGTCGCCCTGAGCGACCAGCCCTTCAGCTTTGACCGCGCCGTTCACTTTGAGCGCGATATTGCCGACGCCGGAAGCGTTCACGTCATTGAAGCCCTGAAAGGCGATGAACCCCTGGCCGATTCCGGCGAGCGCATCCACATCGATGAACAGATCGCCGTGTTTGACGGTCAGGCTGTTGTTCGCGTCGGCGCCCATGGCGGCCACCGCCGCCGCGTCCGTCGCCCCCTCAACCTGAAGGGTGATGCCGCCGTTGCCGCCGGTGGAAACGGACGTCGTGCCGCCGAAGTTGCCGACGGCCCAGGCCGCCCCGGCTACGGACGCGGCATCCACCAGGATGTCGCCGTTGATGGCGCTCAGCCTGTTGTCGCCGCCCTCGGCCAGAAGGCCGAAGGTTCCGGTCTGGCCGTTCGTGCGCACGGTGATGTCGCCCGCGCCCGTGGCGACAAGCTCGTTGACCCCTCCTTCAGCGCTCAGCCCGTAGGCCGTGCCTTCGCTGCTGGAGGTTTTCACCACCAGGTCGCCGTTTTTGACCGAGGCGCTGTTCGTGCCGGCCTCGGCCCGCATGCCGTACGCGTCTTTGACCGCTTCTGCGGTCAGGGTGACGTCGCCGACTCCGGTCGAAGCAACGGAGTTCTCGCCGCCCGCGCTGTGCAGGATAGTGGCCGCGCCGTCTTCGGAAACGGATTTCACGGAGATGTCGCCGTTGGTCGACGTCACCGCGTTTTCTCCGCCCGTCGCGGCCAAAAGAGCAACGGCCGCGTGTTCCTCTGCCGTCACAGCCACGTCGATGTTGCTGTTTTTGGTGGTGATCAGGTTGGTGCCGCCGTCTCCGGCCAGAAGCCCGGTGGCATAGTGGTGCGCGTCGACGGTCAGCGTGACCGTGCCCAAGCCGGTGGAGGCCAGCTCGTTGACGCCTTTCGCGGCTTCCAGGCCCACGCCGATGTTGCGGGAGTCGACATCCACCAGCAGAGCGCCGTTTTTCACGCTGATCGCGTTGGCGCCGTCCTCGCGAGCCAAAAGGCCCTGCGCGTTGGTGCGCCCGTTGACCAGCAGGCTGATTTCCCCGTTGCCGGAAGCAACCAGGTTGTTCAACCCGCCGTCGCTGTCCAGACCGATTGCCGAGGCTCCCCGTTGCGGAGCGGCCACGTCGACGAGCAGCGAGCCGTTCTTCACGGTCAGGGTATTTTCGCCGTCGTGAGCATGCACGCCAACGGCTTTAGTGGAGCCGTCGACATCCACGGTGATCCCGGCCGCTCCGGCCGCCTCAACGGTGTTCTTGCCGTGGTTCGTGCTGATGCCGAAGGCCTCGCCCGCCGAGGAAGCCACATCCACCTGGATGTCTCCCTTGGCGGAAGTCAGGGTGTTCGAGCCGCCGTAGCCGGTGCCCACGCCCGTGGCTTTCTGGGCGGCAACGACGTCAATGGCGATGCCTTCTTTGCCGAGGGCATGGATCTCGTTCGCCGCGCGCGAGGCCATCAGCCCGGAGGCGGTGACGCCTTCGGCCGTCACGGCCACATCGTTCGCGCTGATGACGTTCTTGCCGGAAGCCGAAGCCTGCACGGCCGTCGCCGTGCCCGCTTCGCCGGAAGCGAAGGCCGCGACCATCACGGAGCCGGTCGCCTCAACGCTGTTGGAGCCGCCGGCCGCGTTCAGGCCTCGGGCGTCTTTTTGGCCCGTGGCGGTCACATCAAGGGCGTTTGCCGTAACCAGGTTTTCGCCCGCAAGCTGCGTGTCCGCATTATAGGCCGCACTCATGCCGTGGGCGACCGCGCCTTCGGCGCTCAGGGTGACGCCGTTGACGCCTTCCAGGGTGTTCTTGCCGCCGCCCGTGGCGTACAGGGCCTCGGCCGTGCCTTGGGCCGCTTCGGCCGCCACGCGCAATGCGCCGCTGTTGCTCGACAGGCTGTTCAGGCTGCCTTCGTCCTGAGCTTTCAGGCCCACGGCCGTGGCCGCTTCCCCGGAAGCCGCCGCATGAATGTCGATGGCTCCCCTGTTTGTGGCGATGGTGTTCTCGCCACCCACCCGAGCCAAGAGGCCCGTGGCCGCGTCGATGCCGCTCGCATCCACCGTGACTTTGGCGCAACAACCCTCGACCGAGGTCTTGCCGCCGTCGCTGTCGATGCCCACGGCCGTAGCCGCTTTTGCGGTCAGGGTGATGTCGCCGCGCTTGGCTTCGATGTCGGTTTCGCCGTCGTGGTTGCGCACGGCCGTGGCCGTGGTCACGCCGTCGACGTTCACCGTAATGGTCGCGTCATGGCCCTGGGCCGACGACACATGGGTTTTCCCGTGGTAGGTGCCGATACCCACGGCCGCGCCGCCGGCATCCACATCCACCAGGATGTCGCCCGTGGAATCCACGGTGTTCGTGCCGAGAATCGCCTGCAGGCCCGCGCCGTCTTCCCGGGCGTCCACGTCGACGGTCAACCCGCCCGCGCCGGCCGCGATCACGTTCTCGCCGCCGAGCCATGTGTCCGGGTTGTAGGAAGCATCCACGCCATAGGCGGTTTTGCCTTCGGCCGTCAGAACGACGCCCGCGCCGGCGATGCTGTTTTTGCCGCCCGTGCTGTGCATGACGGTGGCCGCGTCGTCTTCGGAAACGGCCTTCACGGAGACGTTGCCGCCGACCGATGCCACGGCGTTCCCGCCGCCCGTCGCGGCCGAAAGGGCTATGGCCGCGAACTCTTCCGCGGTCACGGCAATGTCGACGGCGCCGGATTCCGTTTTGATACGGTTTATGCCGCCGTCCCCGGCCAGCAGGCCGGTGGCATAGTGGTGCGCGTCGACGGCAACCGTGACCGCGCCCGTGCCGGCGGAGACCAACTCGTTGACGCCCTTCGCGGCTTCCAGGCCCACGGCGATGTTTCGGGAATCGACGTCCACAAGCAAACCGCCATCCTTGACGCCGATTGTGTTGGAGCCGTCATCACGCGCCAGAAGGCCTTGGGCGTTGGTGCGCCCGTTGACCAGCAGGCTGATGTCGCCGCCGCCCTTCGCGGCCAAGGTGTTCAGGCTGCCGTCGCTGTCCAGGCCGATGGCCGTGGCTCCCCGTTGCGGAGCGGCCACATCGATACGCATGTCGCCGTCCTGCACGGTCAGGGTGTTTTCGCTGTCGTGGCCGTATACGCCCACGGCCTTGGTGTGGCCGTCGACATCCACGGTGATTCCGGCCTCGCCGGCCGCCTCAAGGGTGTTTTTGCCGTGCACGCCGCTGATGCCGAAGGCTTCGCCCGCCGTGGAATCCACATCCACCAGAATGCCGCCCGTGGCGGAAGTCAGGGAATTCGAGCCGCCGTAGCCGGTGCCCACGCCCGTGGCTTTTTGCTCGGCGGTGACGTCAACGGAAAGGCCGTCAGCCCCAACGGCGTGGATTTCGTTCGCCGCGCGGGAAGCCATCAGCCCGGAGGCGGTCACGCCTTCAACCTTCAAGGCCACGTCGTCCGCATTGACGATGTTCTTGCCCGAAGCCGAAGCCTGCACGGCCACCGCGCTGCCGGCCTCGCCGGAGGCCGCGGCCGCAACCGCCACGGATCCGGTCGCCTCAACGCTGTTGGAGCCGCCGGCCGCGTTCAGGCCCCGGGTGTCCGTTTGCCCTTTCGCGGTCACATCAAGGGCGTCGGCCGTAATCACGTTTTCGCCCGCAAGCTGCGTATCCGCGTTGAGCGCGGCATGCATGCCGTAAGCGGTTGCGCCTTCGGCGTTCAAGACGACGCCGTTGACCCCGGCCAGGGTATTCTTGCCGCCGCCCGTGGCGCTCAGGGCTTCGGCCGTGCCCTGGGCGGCCTCGGCCGCCACGCGCAATGCGCCGCTGTTGCTCGAAAGGCTGTTGACGCTGCCTTCGTCCTGGGCCTTCAGGCCCACGGCCGCGGCCGCGGCCGCCTCGCCGGAAGCCGCCGCATGAATGTCGATGGCCCCTCTGTTCGTGGCGATGGTGTTTTCACCGCCAACCCGGGCCAAGAGGCCGGTGGCCGCGTCGATGCCGCTCGCGTCCACCGTGACTTTGGCGCAACAACCCTCAACCGAGGTTTTGCCGCCGTCGCTGTCGATGCCCACGGCCGTAGCCGCTTTCGCGGTCAGGGTGATGTCGCCGCGCTTGGCTTCGATCTCGGTTTCGCCGTCATGGTTGCGCACGGCCGTGGCCGTGGTTCCGCCGTCGGCGTGTACCGTGAGGGTCGCGTCATGTCCCTGGGCCGACGACACATGGGTTTTCCCGTGATAGGTGCCGATACCCACGGCCGCGCCGCCGGCATCCACATCCACCAGGATGTCGCCCGTGGAATCCACGGTGTTCGTGCCGTGGGCGGCGCGCAGACCGGTGCCGTTTTTCCCGGCGTCCACGTCGACGGTCACTCCGCCCGTCCCGGCCGCAATCACGTTCTCGCCGTCGCCTTCGCCCAGGATCGCGGTGGCGTTTTCCTGTCCTTTGACCTCAACGGCAACGGCCCCTTGTTCGGCGGCCTTCAGGCTGTTGGTTCCCCCGTAGGATTCCACCCCCCACGCGGAAGCCTGGGCCGATTCGGTCGTCACCCGGATATTCCCGCCCGCCGCGGCGAGGCTGTTTTCCCCCGACTCCCCGACACGCAGCCCGGCAACTTCGCCGGCGGCCTTCACTTCCACGGCGACATTTCCCGCCCCCGTGGCCAGCAGCTCGTTCACGCCGTTTTCGGCATCAAGCCCCCAGGCTTTGCCGGTTTCTCCCTCGGCGTGGACCGCGATATCCCCGTTCACAACGGAAAGCTTGTTGGAGCCGCCGTTCCCGGCCCACATGCCGGAGGCATTTTCATGCGCCTGGACGGCCACGTTGATGTCTCCCCCTTTCGTGGCGGCCAGGACGTTGTTGCCGCCGTCGGCATCCAGACCCCAGGCCGACTCGGCGCGGGAGACGACTTCCACCGCAACGTCCCCGGAGGTCGTGGTGACGGTGTTGCCGCCCCCGGCTCCGGCGCGGGCGCCCACGGTCGTTTCTTCGCCGGTGACGTTCAGGGATGTGCCCCCTCTTCCGGCTTCAAGCGTGTTGGTTCCGCCTTCGGCATCAAGCCCCCAGGCCCGCCCATCGCGGGACTCGACGTCGATGTCGATGGTTCCCCTGCCGACGCCGACCTGGGCGCTCCCCCCGTCGGCCGCGAACATGCCGACCGCATTCCCGGCGACATCCACCGCAACCGCGATATCGCCTTTGCCGGTGGCCCGCGCATCGACGCTGCCGCCGTCGGCCCAGATTCCGGTGCCGTAGTTGTCGCCGGAGACCTTGATCACGGTGTCGGCGTCGCCGGCGGTGGTGACGGCCTTGCCGCCGTTTTCGGCCGCAATGCCGAACTCGCCGTTCTGAATGGCGATGGAGCCTTGTCTCGTGGAGATGGAGGCCTCGCCGCCGTCGGCCGACATGCCGCCCACGGTGATGGTGTTGACCCCGTCGCCGCCGTCGATGGAGCTGTTTTGCAACACGCCGCCGACGGTGACGGTGTCGTCGCCGCCCTTGGCGTCGATGACGCTGTCTTTGACGTCGCCGACAAAATGCAGATCGTCGGCTTTATCGGAAGCTTTGATGTCCCCGCCGTCAAGCGAGGTTCCGCCTTCGCGCCCGGAGTGCCACTCGCCGTGGAGCAAGCCACCGGCCGCGAGCTTGGCTCCGCTGGTCAGGG
Organism: Desulfovibrio sp.; assembly: GCA_031551885.1. Taxonomy (GTDB): domain Bacteria; phylum Desulfobacterota; class Desulfovibrionia; order Desulfovibrionales; family Desulfovibrionaceae; genus Frigididesulfovibrio. Next base: position 4,747 of record JAVBMX010000030.1, on the reverse strand, counting down.
ACGTATCTTCGGCGGCGGAGTCGAACACGCCGCTCTTGTTGAGGATCACCTGCATGGTGTACTTCGCGCCGGCGACCGTGACGGTTACGTAGTTGTAAAGATTGTCGTCGCCGTCGGCCGCAAGCGCCTTCACCCCGGCATTGGAAAGGGTAAGGATCAGCTTGCCCGTGACCGGGTCGACGGCCGAAGCCGAAACGTTCAGGTGTTTTGCCGCGCCGGAGGCGGCCGAAACGACTTTCCAAACCACGTCGTTGCCGTTTACCGGATTGCCGGCCGCATCCAGAAGATCAACCGCGATGGTCCGGGAAAACTCGCTGTCCGCGCCGGAGTCGGTTTTATACATCACCGCGCGGGCGGAATAATCGGGAATCGCGCTCGAACTGCCGCCGCTCGAACCGCCGCTGCCGCTGCCAAGCAAAGCGGACGGAGCAACGGCCTGCGGAGCGACGACTTCCGAAGCAGCCGATGCGTGAGCCGGCCCGGACGTGTCGTCCGTCGCAAGCACCGACATCGTCTCAATCCCGCCGAGCAGGCTTCCGGCCTCGCCGCCGTAAGCGGACAATCCGCCGCTCGGCTCGGCCGGCTTCGGCCCGGCGGCGGTATCGATGTCGCCCGCATAGCTGCGCAGCAGATCGTCGGCGGAAATCCGCTGTTCATCCGCCAGCACAAAGGTTACAGATTTGGTGTCGGCCGAGGGAGTGAAAAAGCCCGGAAGCGAAACGCTTTTCCCTTCGGTCGAGGTGATTTGCAGATCGTTGCCCACCCGTTCGAACGTCGCCGCCGACGGATCGAACCCAAGATGGTATTCATGCGCCCTCGACGCGGCCGGTGCCGTTGTTTTACTCATTTTCCCTTCTCCTTGTTGTAAGAGGTTGGAGAATTAAAAATTGAAAAAGAAATTCATTATCAATATAGCGCGCTGAAAAAGCCCTATGGCACAACACCAGGGCCCTCACGCCGACAGCAGGATAAGCTCAAGCACCACGATACCCGTAAAACGGACGTCATTGCACTCGCGCACCCACGCTCTACGGCATGTCGCACAAAGATGAATTCGGATGCGAATACATCTAATTGAAATTGAATTTCTTTTTCAAATACCGACAAGAAAACCGTACGTCAAGATAAATTTTATAATAAAATTATTCACAGTAATTTCAACAAGAAAGACCCTTTCTTTTCTGGCCAACCGTAAAACGTTTTCCTATACGCGTAAAAGTCGGCGCTCCTTCGCCGACGGCCCTTTGGGGTAAGGTGCGCTCCGAACCGGGTCCGTGATTGCCGCATCATTCTTTCCGCAAGGACGACATACCTTGCGTCGCGCAAGGTCAGCCTTCCAATCCGAACTCCCGCATCTTTCGGTACAGGGTGCTGCGGGCGACGCCCAGGTGCGCGGCAGCTTTGCTGATGTTGCCGTTGTGCATTTCCAAGGCGGCGGCCACAAGAACCTTGTAGGTCTCGCGCACGCCCCGCGCCGCCGGGGCCGAGGGAGCTTCCGCGCCGCCGCCTGCCGCGATGTGCGCGGGCAGGTGTTCGCGGCGGATCACCCCCCCGCCCGCCAGCAGCAGGGCCCGCTCGCAGGCGTTGTCCAACTCGCGGACGTTGCCCGGCCAAGGGTAGGTATACAGGGCGTCCATGGCGTCGGCCGTGATGTGGCTGAAGGGGATGTTGGTCTCGAAACTCTGACGCCGCAAAAAGGTGTGCGCGAGCAAGGCGATGTCGTCCAAGCGCCGGCGCAAAGGCGGAATGGTGATTTCCACGACGTTGAGGCGGAAATAGAGGTCTTCGCGGAAGGTTCCCTGGTTCACGGCTTCGCGCAGGTTCCGGTTGGTGGCCGCAATGACCCGGGCGTTGATCGGCGTGGGCTTGGTGTCGCCGATACGGACAATCTCCATCTGCTGGAGCACGCGCAGCAGCTTGCCCTGCATTTCCAGAGGCAGACTGTTGATCTCGTCCAAAAACAGCGTGCCGCCGGTGGCCAGCTCCATTTTGCCGATCATCCCGTTGCGGCGCGCGCCGGTGAAGGCTCCGCCCACGTAGCCGAACAGCTCCGACTCGATCAGGTCGCGGGGAATGGCCGCGCACGAAATTGCCACGAACGGCCCCTGGCTGGTGGGACTGCTGTTGTGGATGGACTGCGCGAACAGCTCCTTGCCGGTGCCGCTTTCGCCGGTCAGCAAAATACGCTGGGCCGAGGCGGCCGCGCGCTTGGCCAGGGCGATCTGTTCCCTGAGCCCGGCGCTCTCCCCCTTGATGTCGTTGAAGTAATACTTGGCGTAGTTGCCGCCCACGCGCTTGGCGATGTCGATCATCTGCCCCTTGGTGCTGATGGAAACGGTCATCCCGCAGGGCTCGCCGCCGTCCAGCAACACGGGCGCGAAGCGGCAAATATGGTTGTTCGGCCCTTTGCCGCACAGTACTTCAAGCTCCATGGTCTCGGCCTTTCCGGCCTCAAGCAGGGTCTGCACCCTGGGCAGATCCGGCTTGCCGAAGAGCGAACGGATATCGGCGCGCTCCGTGTATCTGCTCCGCCCGAACAGCGCCACGGCCTTATTGTTGGCGTGGGTGATCGCGCCTTCGGCGTTCACGGCGATCACGGCCTCGGGCAAGGCGTTGTGCACGGACTGGAGCATGGCGTTCAGCCGCCGCTGCGAAGCCATGAGGGCTTTTTCCCGCAGCAGCGTGCCGATGCAGTGCGCGCACGACTGCACCAGGGTCAGGGTGTGGGTGTCGCGCCGGGAAATGTGGCTGGAAATGGTCAACGAAGCGATGGCCTCGCCGTCGCCGTCAAAAATGGGTGCGGCCGCGCAACGCCAGTCATGAAAAAAACGGTTGTAATGCTCGTGGCCCGTGACCATAATCGGGCGGCGCTCGCTGATGCACAGGGAAAGGGCCGAGGCCCCCACATTGCGGATGCTGCGCACGGCCCCGGGCACATTATACTGCGTGTAGGCCAGGCCCAATTGGTCGCAGTCGCCGACCACGGCCAGCAGGTGCCCCGAGGCCACGGCCAGAATGGCGATATAGCCCGTGTCGCGGATGGAGACCTCCAGCATGCGCAGCATGGGCTCGGCGGACTCCAAAAGCGCGGCGTACTTGTCGCGCAGCGTGGCGAATTCTTTGGGGCCAAGCACCGGCGGCGCCACGGGACGCATGGGGTCCACCCCGAATTTGCGGCTGAGCTTCCAGCCCTTGAGCACATGTTCCGGTACGGAAAAACCTTCTATGCTTTGCCCCTCGGCAAAACGCCGCCACGCTTCGGCCATGTTTTGCTGTGACGCGGCAACTATTGATTCATTGTGCTCCACTTTTTTTCTCCCGGTCGAAGGCCCACGTTTTCGGATGCTCCACGAGGGAACCGCGCGTGAAAAGGCCCTTAGGCGTATAGAGTTATGAAAATATCCTTGTAGACAAAAGCTTTTTGCCGGACATCGGCGGAGTGGATTGCCCCGACACCGTCTGATAGCGCTTCAGATCGTAGAGGAGATTGGAGCGAAATACAACACACCACCCCGAACTCAACCCAGAAAAAATTCCCAATAAAGACAAATAACCTGAATAATCACAATGTTACACACAAACAACAAGGCCGGCACTGTAGTTGCACCGATTGTAGGCAGAAAACACACGTCGCGCAAAGACGATTGAAAATGAAACATGAGGTGGATTCATGAAAAAAATGCATGGGATCATAGCCGTTACGGTGACGCCGTTCTTGGAGGACGGGAAAATTGACTACTCCGCCGCCGAGAAACATATCGAAAAGCTGCTCGCCGCCGGCGTGCATGGGTTTCTTCCCCTCGGGGCCACGGGCGAGTTCGCCTCGCTGAGCATGGATGAGCGCAAGGCTTACGCCGAGTTCTTCGTAAAGAAAGTGAACGGCCGCGCGCCGGTGATGGTCGGCGCGGTGTCCATGAATGTCGACGACACCCTGGAAGTCGCCCGTCATGCCGCCTCCATCGGGGCCGACGCCCTGATGATCCTTCCCCCTCCGGGTCTGCACCCATCGCAGGAAGAAATTTACAACTTCTACCGGCACATTTCGGCCAAGGTGACCCTGCCCGTGATGGTTTACAACAATCCCGGCAGCGCAGGCGTGGACATCGACCCCGAGACGCTGGAGCGAATCGCGACACTTCCGCACATGGACTACCTGAAGGAGTCCACCGGCGACATCAAGCGCCTGACCCGGGCCGTGGACACCGTGAGCAAGGATCTTGTCGTCCTGTGCGGCTGCGAAACCCTGGCCTATGAAAGCTTCGTCATGGGCGCCGAAGGTTGGATCTGCGTGTGCGCCAACGTGGCCCCGGCCATGTGCGTCAAATTGTTCGATCTCGTCCGCAAAGGCGAACTCGCCGAGGCCCGTACCGTCTACCGCCAACTGCTGCCGCTCATGCGCTTGCTTGAGGACACCGGCGAACTCTGGCAAGTGGCCAAGTACGTCCTGCACAAGCAGGGCATCGGCACTGGAGCCCTGCGCCTGCCGCGCGGGCCCATATCCGCCTTAAGCAAAACCGCCGTGGACGCCCTGTTGGCGAAAGCAAACTTTTCGTAGGCAAGCCTTGTTTTTGGGGGACGCTGTCCCCCAATCCCCCTGGCAGGGGATTCAATCCCCTTTCAGGGAGGCTTGGAGGTGCCACCCGCGTTGTTCTAAGGCAACATTGCTCACATCACGGAGGTGCCGGCCGGCGGGTTACTCACGCAGCCCTGTTTGCGCCCCTCCAAAGGAACAATTAACGAGTCCTGA
>JAVBMX010000070.1:0-28843 GCA_031551885.1 Desulfovibrio sp. | reverse complement strand
GGGGATACAGCCGCTGTTCAGGCAGGTGCCGCCCATGCCGGCGGGTTCCACCAGCGTGACGGCCGCTCCGGCCTTTGCGGCCGCGAATGCCGCCGTGTATCCGCCAGGTCCGCCGCCCAAAATGGTTATGCGCTTCATCGGTCCTCCCTACGCAGGTCAAAAGTGAAATTTCCGATTATTTTGCAATAAAGATGCCTTGGCGGACGGGAGAGGAGCCGAATCAGTCGTCGTACACGTGGGTCAGCTTGTAGGTGACGGGAAAGCCGCCCTCAAGAGACGCCGTCACAAGGCAGCCCTGCTGCATAATTTTTTCCGTACGCTCAAAAATGAACCCGTATTCCTCGTCCATATGGACCGCCACATCCAGGGCAATCTTCGCCACTCTGGCTCTTTTTTTGTCGTCCAGGCCGGTTTCCAGCGTCGCTTTGCCGACAATCTTGTCGTATTTCGCGCCGCGTGTTTCCAGGGCTTTGGCCAACGCGCCGCAAAAGCAGTACAGGGCGGCCGAGGCCAAAAGCTGTTTGGCCGTGCCGCCACGCTGATCCTCGGGCACGCCGGAGTTGTCGATGACCAGATCGCCCAGAACCGGCGACCCGGTAAGAATCGTTTGCACCGAGCCCGCGCGCTCATACGTGACCGAAAGTTCCGCCATGATGTTTTCTCCCTTCCGGCATCCGCAGCCGGCTTCTGTTGTTTGGGGGACGAAGCAGGGCTGCTCCGGTTGGAGCCGGTCGGCGGCACTCCCGCGATGTGAGCAAAGCCGCCTTGCTGCATAGCGGGGTGGCACCCCAATCCCCCCGGCAGGGGAAATGATTTCCCCTGCCGGGGTTTGGTGCCGCTCGGCATGAAGAGGTACCGGGCTTATCACATTGCGCGCTATGAAAAGGAGATGCCCTTTGCAGCCCTGTTTGAGTCTCAATATACTTGGAGCCCGAGCCTAAACGATCCGAAAATTATCCACCAACACGCAGCGCCGCAGGCGGACAAAACTCCGGGCGTTGGTCACGCCCTCTCCCGTAGGCGTGGAGATGGTCATGGAAGTCCAGCCTTCGCCGCCCGCGCCGAGACCCGCGATGTGCGGACCGTTCTTCACGAACAGACTGGTGTTCATGCGCCGGGCCATGGCATCCAGCACCTCGATGTTGCGCGAGTGCGCCCCGGCCGTGTGCTTGAGCCCGCGCTCGGCCTTGGCGGCCCAGTCGATGCCTTCGGCCGCGTCTTTGGCCCGCAGCAGCGGCAGAACCGGCATCATCTGCTCGACCCGCACAAAGACGTGGTCGGTATCCCGACCGGCGTCCACCAGCAAAAGCCGGCAGGTATCCGGCACGGTCAACCCTATGGCGGCGGCCAGAACGGCGGCGTCTTTACCGACCCAGGCCGGGTCGGCGGCCGCTTCCGGCGTGCCGTTTTTCTTGATCACCACGGCGGCCAGGGCGGCGGTCTGATCCGAGGTCAGAAGCACCGCGCCCAGACCCTTCATGGCCGCGAGCAGACGATCGGCAATCGCCTCCACGGCGATAAGCACCTTTTCGTCCGCGCAGATGATGTTGTTGTCGAAGGAAGCCCCGGCGTAGACGCTCCGAGCGGCGCGCTCCAGGTCGGCCGTTTCATCGACCAGAACCGGCGGGTTGCCCGCCCCGGCGCTGATCAGGCGGATGGTCGCGCGCTTACGGGCGGCCTCGACCACGGCCTCGCCGCCGGTGACCACCAGCAGATCGATGCCGGGGTGCGAAAAGAGGCGCCCGGCGGCTTCCACATTGGGTTCGCGCACAGCCGTGAGCAGGTTCATGATGCCGGTGGCCCGGTGCACCGCCCGGTTCAAGAGCTGAATGCAACGTTTGGAAACCTCTTTGGCGCGCGGATGCGGGGCAAAAACCACGGCATTGCCTCCGGCGATCATGCTGACGGCGTTGTTGATCACCGTGGCGGCCGGGTTGGTGCAGGGGGTGACCGAGGCGATCACCCCCCAAGGGGCGTTTTCGGTGAGCATCAGCCCGGAATCGCCGCTCGCGGCCGAAGGCTGCAGACATTCCACGCCGGGGGTGCGCTCGGCCTGGAGCAGATTTTTGCGCACCTTGTCTTCCACCCTGCCCATGCCGGTTTCCATGACGGCGGCCTCGGCCAACTCACGGGCCCGGGCCACGGCTTCGGTTCGGATGGCGGCCACGGCTTTTTCCCGCACGGCCACGCTGCGCAGTTCTCTGCCCGCCGCGCGGGCGGCGGCCACGGCCTCATCCAGGTCCTCGAAAACACCGGAGTCGCCGCCGGAACCGGCCGTACCGCCGGCCGGAGCTTTCCCGGCATCAAGCACCGGAAGGATTTTCTCCAGCACCGCTTCCACGATACAGTCCACATCCTGCGGATTGAACGTCATAGCTGCCTCCCCGCCACAAGGGGATGTCGATGGTTAGAGCAAATCAACTTTGAAAAAGTTCATTTGCGCTGGTGGACGCGAAGCGGACACCCGCTTGCGGACTCGTTTAGAAGTCTTTTGAAATATGCTGTCATAAACATTTTCAAAGTAAAAATTCTCTAGACCTGCGAACGTTCGTCCGCGCCGTTCCGATTTTTGTTGTACACTTCCCTGCGTTCCGAGGTGATGCTGTCCACAATGCCGATGATGATCAGATCCACCGGGGCTTCCGGGCTCACAGCCCGGCGTGCCGAACTGCCCGCCACCAACACCACCAGTTCGCCCTCGCCCACGCCCAACGAATCGGCCGCCACCTGGGTGAGGCCCGTGGATCGTCCGGCGGCGTCCAACATATCCACCAACAGCCAGGCCGAAGGCGGCATATCGAAGGCGCGCACGGTGGAAACCACCTGTCCGACGACTTTTCCAAGCAACATGGCTTCCTCCTGTTCCGGGGCACGGTCGGGCCACACGCCGCCGCGCCGAGGCGGTTGCGCTGGTTGGTACGGGGAAACGACTCCCCCGTTCGATCACAGCCGGCGACGGCACGGCGCCGGCTCGCGGCATTCCGCGCGATTGCAAGCGCCGACTTCATCTGTGCACCGCCGACGCGATCCTTGCCGCCCGGCCCCGACGCGCTATTTCTTCTTCAGCGGAAAGACGCCTTCCACATCGCCGTGGGGGCGGGGAATGACGTGCACGGAAACAAGCTCGCCGTTCAAACGCTGCACGGCGGCCGCGCCGGCGTCGGTGGCGGCCTTGCAGGCGGCCACGTCGCCGCGCACGATGGCGGTCACATAGCCGCCGCCGATCTGCTCGTAGGAAACAAGCTGCACCCTGGCGGCCTTGACCATGGCGTCCGCCGCTTCAATCAGGCCCACCAAACCTCTGGTTTCGATCATGCCGAGAGCATCCATTGTCGTTCTCCTGTGTTATCGGTTGGTTGTTTGTAATCCACGCTGCAGGCCAAAGCCCACCACCGCGATCTTGTAGATGTCGTCGGCCGAGCAGCCGCGCGAAAGATCGTGCCAGCCGCCTGCCAACCCCATTAAAAACGGACCCAGGGCCGTATAGCCGCACAGCCGTTGGGCCACTTTGTAGGAAATATTGCCCGCCTCCAGGGATGGGAACACCAAGACGTTGGCCCGCCCTGCAACGGGGCTTCCCGGCGCTTTTTTCTCGGCCACGTCCGGGACCACGGCGGCGTCGAACTGCAACTCGCCGTCCACACGCAGATCCGGGGCACGCTCGCGGGCCAACGCCACGGCCTCACGCACGGTTTGCACCCTGGGGTGGTCCGCGCTGCCTTTGGTCGAAAACGAAAGCAGAGCCACTCGGGGCTCCTGGCCCATCAGGCCCTGCAGCCTGCGGGCCGCGCCCACGGCGATGTCGGCCAGTTGCTTGGCCGAAGGGTCCGGCACCACGGCGGCATCGGCGAAAACGAGCAGCTTTTCCCCGCCCGGCGCAATCATGAAAAAGAACCCGGAAACCGTGCCGCTCTTCTCTTCCGTGCCGATGACCCGCAGCCCGGCCCGAAGCACATCGGCGGTGGAGGCAAGGTTGCCGCCCACGCCCAACTCGGCCTCGCCCCGTCGCACCATGAGGGCTCCGGCGGCCAGAGGACGGCGGGCCGCTTCACGGGCCTTTTCCGATCCGGGGTCCTTGCCCCGCGCGGCCTGAATGCTTCGGTATTCCTCGGCATTGCGGTCAAGCAGCGAAGGAAGGGCCGGATCAATCACCCGCAGACCGCCGCCGCGCCCGGCCAGCATGTTCCGCACGGCCAGAGGCCGGCCCAGAAGCACCGGTTCGGCCAGACCGTCGCGCCGCAGGCGCAGAGCGGCCTCGATCACGCGGGGGTCTTCCCCGTCCGGGAACACGACCGGGCCGGGCTTGACGCGGCACAATTCGCGGCAATGCTCAAAAACGCACATGGCGCGCTACCCCTTTGCAATCCGCCGGGCGAGTTCCGTCGGGTCCGGCAGGGTTTTGCCCAGCCCGCTCACGCGGACGCAGAGCATGAGCACATAGAGGGCGCTGCTCATTCGGTTCAAGCAGCGGATCAGATCTTTACGTTCCGGCAACAGACGCGCCGCCGCGAGTTCCACGTCGCGCGCCTCGGAACGCAGACGGTTCAGCAGAGCCACCGGGCGGCCGTGGGAGGCGTCCGGAAGCATGTGGTCGTGGCCCAGATATTTTTCCGGCGCGTGAGACGCCGCGTGAATAACCAGGAAGCTCCACTCGCCCATGCCCTGCTCCGGAATTTCCTCTCCGGTGACCTCGGCCCGCATCAGGTTTCCGGCCCAGGAACGCAGATCCCCGAGCCAGACGCCGATTTGCGGGGGAAGCGATGCTTCCGCCGCCAGCTCGGTTTGCGCCAGCACGATGGAAGCCGTAAGCAGGTCGACCTTCCCGCGCAGGCGGATACGCGGATGAGTCTTGGGCACCAAGGCTTCGCCGTCCAGGTGGGTGAGTTCCTCGGGCTTGGCGGCCACCGCGCCGCCGCACAGGCAGCACCGTTTGCCCATCTTCCCGGCCGTGTCGGTGCGCAGCACCGGCAGCCGCTTGATTTCGCCGGACGCCTCCAGAGCGCCGACGCGCCCGGCGTCATCCAGGTAGAGCACACGAATGCGGCGCTCGTTCACCAAGCCTTGCGCGGCGGGAGTCAGGCGTTCGTCCCGCCCGAGGCGGATTTCCCCGCCGCGGCCCAGGCCGCAACGCGCCCGCAGGTCTTCTTCGGTAAGGAAGCGCATTTACGCCCCCTCCGCCGGGGCGGCGGTGCCGCTCCAGTCGGCGGGCCAGACCGCGTAGGCGAACTTTACGTAGCCGGGTGAGGAAAAAATCACGTGGGTATCCGCCGGGATGAACAGCATGTCTCCGGGCCTGCCCACCACGGTCTTGCCGTCGGAGCTGATGTGCAGCTCACCCTCAAGCACCACGTCGAGCTCCGCATAGGTCAGGTGCCAGGGGAAGGACACGGCGTCCCACTCCAGGTAGCCGCCGCCCATGGGTGACCCGTCCTTGGGGGTGATCACGTCCACAATGTTCACCGTGCCGGTTGCGGCGCCGGGGAATTTCTCCCACGGGAGCCTGTGGGAATCCACGGCCACCACCCGCCCGGCTGTGGAGCGACCCGGACCGGGCGGGAGTTCGTTCAGGGGGGCCGAAGAGTTGCAGGAGCACGGACCGGAGCAGGCCCCGCAGCCGGAGCCGGATTTATGGGCGGAGGCCTCGCTCAAAGCTTTGTCCACCAACCGGCGTACCAGATCATCGGCGCGGGCGGCCTCGGGCAGGCGCTCCAGAACGGCCCGACGCACGGCTTCGCGGACGTCGGAGGAAGGCGCTTTTTTCGGGGGCGAGGCGTATGGCTCCCCGAGCAGAATGGAGGGCGACGCGCCGGACGCGGACGCCGCCCCTCCGGATGTGGCGGGCGTTCCCGAGCCGTCCGAAACGGGAGTCGTCACGCCGGGGATCGGACCGGCGATACCCGCGCCGGGCACAGGGATGGAGACACCCGCGCTCCAGCCTGCAGGACCATTCGAAGCGGCCGCCTTCACGTTCCTTTTTTCCAAGGCGGGCAGCGGCGGCAACGGACGCGCGGCGGAAACCGTGGACGATGTGGAAAAAACCCCGGCGGGCGACCCCTGACACGAGCCCGCCGGGGCCATGCCGGCGGCCCCTCTGGGGAGAGCGGGGTCGGAATCGGCAATTTGCAGCGAAAAATTCTTTTCCATAACCAGATCCTTTGCCTGGGGCGTCACGATGGCCCCTTTGGCGACGATCAAGGCCGGCAACCCCTTGGCCAAGGCCAAGCGGATGGTTTCGGCGGTGACGATTTCGCGTTTCACGGCTTTCGTTCCTGTAGCGGCAAGCACACGCTCGGGGATTTACTTCCCGCGCTTGCCGGACGGTTCTCGCTTCACGACTTTCGTTGGTTTCTCTGTTGGGTCCGGACGAGTTGCGATTTCGGCGTTCGAAATTTCTTGCGACATCGCCGGTTCTGAAGCAGTCGCAACCGTGGCCGGGCCGGCCTTCGAAGCAGACGCGGCCGTGGCCTTTTGAGCCACGCGGCGGGCCGTGTTTTCGTCCAACAATTCGTCGCACAAGACTTCCGCGCCCTCTTCCGGCCGGGCCAGAACCGTGGAACACAGCAACTCGCCCACTTCGGCGGCAGCGGCCGATCCGGCGGCCACGGCGGCCGCGCACGAGGCCAGATCGCCCCGGCACATGACCACCATCCGCGCCCCACCCGGCCTGTGCCGCCGGGTAAGGGTCACGGCGGCGGCCTTGGCCATGGCGTCGGCGGCCGTGATCGCGCCGATCAGACCTTTGGTTTCGATCAAACCCAGAGATGTTTCGTTGCTCATACATCCCCCCACGGCCGGACGGCCACATCCAGGACGGCTTCGCGGAAGGCCGCGCAGGCGGCCCGGCAATCGCCCAGGGAACCGGTCAACCAGGCTCCGGAAAAGTTGGTCGGGGTCGGCGGCGGGAAATGCTTGACCAAGGCCACGTCGGCCGCTTTCAGAGCGGCGTCCAGGCCGAGCGTCGCCTCCAGGGGCGGGGCGATCAGGTAGGCCAGCGGGTTGCCCACAGGCACCCCGGCCTCGCGGGAAAAATACGTGCCGCAGGCGGCAACGGCGTGATCCAGAAAAATGATCGACTCGGCTTCATCCGCGTAGTGGAAGGCTGCTTCCTGCTCATAGCAGCCGATCGCGGCCGCCAGACCGGCCGCCGCGTCGGAAGGGGTCGGTCCTGCCAGAATGCCGATAAACTCGCCCGCTGAGGGCATGGAGGCGTTGGCCGCCCCGGCGTAAAACGAAGAGGCGTAGAGCACTTCCACCTTGGCCTGCTTCGTGGCCTCATCCACGGCGATGTAGCCCACATCGTCGCAGTCGGCCGTAAACAGAGCCAACGAGGCATAGCGGCCGATAAAGGGCACGACTCCCGGCGGCAGCAGGCCGGGCAGCAAATCTGGGTGGGCCTCCGGAATAATCCGTGAAGCCAGAATGCGGACGGGAACGGGACGAAGAGCGGGCATAATTCCTCCGTCAGGCCAGGGAGCTCCACAGCTCCGGCAGGGGTTGGGGAACGACCAGACTTTCCACCAGCAAGCCGGCTTCGGCGGCCTGCTCCGCGCCGGCGGCCACCGCCGCCTGCACCGCGCCCACGTCGCCGCCGATGAGGGCGTACCCTTTGCCGCCCAGGCCCATGGCCAGACGCACGTCCAGCAGGGCCACGGAAGCGGCCTTCACGGCGGCGTCGGCGGCCGTGATGATTGAGGCGGCCGAAAAGGTTTCCAGAACGCCCAGAGCCCCGTCACGCGGGAGGATGCCGCCCCCGCACAGGGCAGCCGGAACGTCCGGGTGCACGTTGGGAATGACGAAGCAGTCGACCAGCGCCCGGCCGAGGGCGGCTTTGCCGGCCTCCAACGCGGCGGTCACCGCGGCCACGTCGCCGTTCACCGCGACCACAAACTTGCCCGGACAAATGGTTTTGATCTGCACGGGAAACACCCCGGCGGCCTTGAGCACGGCGTCGGCCGCCTCAATGCCTTTGGCGATGGATGTGCTCTCGAGCATGCCGAGACAGGCGGGTTCCGATTTCATGCGGGGCTCCTTTCAATCACAACGGCGTCGTTTTCCAGGGCAACCCGCCCGGCGATGCCGGCATGCACCCGCGCCCCCAGGGCTCCTTCCGGGATTTCCCCCAGAAGATCCCCGGCCCGGACCAGGTCTCCGGTCGCCACCACGGGCACGGCCGGGGCTCCGATATGTTGTTTGAGCGGAATGCGCACCCGGCTCGGGGGCCGAAGCTCCACCCAATCCGGCCGAAGGGCCAGATACGGCCCCAGGCCGACACGCGCGGCCAAACGGGCCGTGGGGGTCATTCGATATGGAGCGAAGGGGCGGGGTTCGCAGGGGGAATCCGCGCTTGGGGCGGACAAACCCGCGCCGCGCAGGGTGTTCTTCACGGCAATGTTGATTCGCCGGGGCGAAAGCCCCATAGGGCAGGCCATGTGCTCGCAGATGCCGCACTCGCAGCACCAGAGGGCCTGACGGGCGGCTTCGGCGGTTGTTTCCGCTCCGGCCGCGAACGCCCGCATAACCCGGTGGGTTTCGAAAGGCTGGCCGTTCAAATAACGCGGGCACAGATCCGTGCACATCCGGCACTGAATGCAGGCCGCCGCCGCCCGCCGACGCATGACCTGGATCTTCTGCCGGGCGTTGCGATGCAAAATATGATCGCGGGGCAGCAGAATCACGCCGCTCAGGGTCTTGGTGACCACCGCTCCGTCCGGGGAATCCAGAACCCGCCCCATGAGGGGTCCGCCCAGAACACAGACGGGGGCGGGCACGGTCGCTCCGCCGCAGGCCTCAATACATTCCGCGACGCTCATACCCAGAGGGGCCTCGACGTTCGCGGGCCGGGCAACCTCGCCGGTGACGGTGAACACTTTGGAGGTCACCGGCCGACCGGCCAGGGCGTCATGGGCTCCGAGCAGCGTGCCCACGTTGGCGACCAAAGCCCCGACGGCCAAAGGAAGGCCCAGGGGCGGCACCGTCCGCCCCGTGACAAGCCGCACCAGGGTCTGCTCATCGCCGGCCGGGTAGATGTCGGGCACGGCGGCCACTTCCACTCCGGACACATCCACGGCCTTCAGGGCATCCAGGATATCCGCGTGTTTCCGCTTCACCGCCACAATGATTCGGGACGCACCCGTTTCTGCGGCCAGCAGGCGCGCCGCGTCCACGAGATCTCCGGCCCGACGCAGGAGCAAAAAACGGTCGACGGCCAGCAACGGCTCGCATTCGCACCCGTTGACGATGACCGTCTCGGCTTTCGCGGCATATTTCACATGCGCGGGAAAGCCCGCTCCCCCCTGCCCTACGAGCCCGGCGGCGCGAACGGTCGCTATAAGTTCAGAATGATTCATCATAGCATTCCCAGGGCAAAACAACCGATCAACTGCGACAATTTATGATGCAATTTCTGAAACGTATGAAGCATAATTATCATTGCGTCAAGAAGAAGTACTTCTTTTCCATCTATAAAATTCCTAAACTTCAATATGCTGAAATATAAGAATATATTTTATATCATCGTGTTCTGATTGAATTTATTTTAATCGATATTTTTTCTTATTTTAGCTTGACAAAAAAATCACGTGAAAATATTTTGAAATCGGTTTCAAAATTATGAAACAAATTGAAACAAGGCATCACCGCCCCGGCCGCGCGCTCTCGAAAAGCCCCCCGGCGACGGCGCAAGAGGAACCCCTCAACCCCGCCCTTTCAGGAGGACCCAATGGCTTCAAACAACAAAGTCTTCATCCTCGGCCTGGACTGCGCCATGCCCGGCCTGCTGGACAAACTGGTGAACGAAGGCCGGCTGCCCAACTTTAAGCGCCTGCTCGACAAGAGCGTGTTTGCCGAACAGTGCCAGGTGCCCTACCCCACGGTCACGCCGCCCAACTGGACTTCCATCGCCACCGGCGCCTGGCCCGGCACCCACGGGATCACCGACTTCTTCTACTTCCCCGAAGACAAGCCCGTGGACAACTCGAGCATTTTCCAGAGCTTCTCCAGCCTGCGCTGCAAAGCGGAATACCTGTGGGAAGCCGCCGACAAGGCCGGCAAAAAATGCATCGTGGTCAACTACCCCACGTCCTGGCCTTCTAAGATGGAAAACGGGATTATCCTGGGCGGCGTCGGCTTGGGCCTGGGCGAGTTCCGCGATGAGCTGCCCAACCTGGACCACAAATTCTCCGTTTCCGGCGACCACATGGTGACCACCGGGTTTTATCCCGGAGCCCTGCGCGGCAAGTTCCAAAAGGCGACCGGCTGGAAAAACGTCGCGGAAATGGGCGACGACCCCCTGGAAATGGAAATCAAGCTGAGCTTCCCCAACTGCCGTGTGCAGCCCAAGCCCACCACCTGGTGGCTGCTGGCCCGCGAACTGGGCAAAGACGGCTACGACACCGTGACCCTCTCGCCCAGCAAAGACTTCGCCCAGGCGTTCTGCACCCTGAAGCTCGGCGAGTGGAGCGGACGCATCGACACCACGATCGCCTTCCCCGACGGCAGCGGCGAAGAAGTCTTCTTCAAATGCAAGCTGCTGGAACTTTCCGACGACGCCTCGGACCTGCGCTTCATCATCGGGGCCATGAGCGGCGGCAATTACGAGTCCAACCCGCCCGAAGTGGCCCGCGAGCTGGCCAAAATTCCCAGCAACGGCTGTTTCCATGAAGCCGGCGGGATGATTCTTTCCATGCTGAACATGATCGACAACGACACCTACTGCGAAATGAACGGGCACGTCACCGAATGGCTCGGCGACGCCGTGGTGCACCTGATGCAGAACAAGGAGTGGGATCTGTTCGCCATGCACTCCCACCCCATCGACTGGATGTACCACGCCATGTTCGAGAAGCTGGAAAGCAAAGACGCCAAGGTGCGCGAAGGCGCCTGGGAAGTGCACCGCCGGGTGTACGAGTATGAGGACAAACTGCTCGGTAAAATCCTCGACAACCTGGACCGCGACACCGTGCTGGTGGTCGTCTCCGACCACGGGGCCTCGGCCGACGGCCCGGCCTTCAACCCCTTTGATCCGCTGATTGCCAAGGGTCTGGCCGTGCTGACCAACGAAAAGGTCAAGCCCTCTGAAAGCGCGGACGGCGAAATCGACTTCGGCGCTTACTGGGCCGACCGCGAGAACGCCTTCTTCCGTTTCCATCCGGACATGAGCCAGTGCAAGGCCCTGCCCCAGCGCGAACTGTACGTATACGTGAACCTGAAGGGCCGCAACCCCGGCGGCATCGTCGAACCGGAAGACTACGAAAAGGTCCAGCGCGAGATCATCGACGCCCTGCTTACCTATGTGGACCCGGTCACGGGCATGCGTCCGGTGCAACTGGCCCTGTCCCGCAGGGACGCGGCCGTGCTCGGCCTTGGCGGCGACTCCGAACAGGTCGGGGACGTGGTTTACGCCATCGATCCTTCCTACGCGGCCCAGCATGGACCCATGCTGCCCTCGGCCCTGTACGGCGAGTTCGGCGACCTGCGCGGCCTGCTGATCATGCAGGGGCCCGGCCTGAAGAAGGGCTTCCGCATGAAGCGGCGCTGCTCGCTGCCCGACGTGGTGCCCACCCTGTGCTACCTGACCGACATCCCCCTGCCGGCCCAGACCGAAGGGTGTGTGCTGTACGAAGCCCTGCGTGACCCGAACATGAAAAACAACCAACTGAAAAAAATGCACGAAGCCCTTACCCGCATGGAAACCGCTTTGGCCCGCGACAGCCGCGAGCCTTGGGACAAGCACGACTGCGCGTAACGGAACGAGTGCGACGACGTTGCCTCCGGCGGACGGGGGATTCCCCTCCCCCCTCTTGCAACTCTTCGGAAGCGGCCGCGCCCGGCGGCGACCTCGAAACACGTTTTCGAGCCTCGCCGCCCAAGGCCGGCAAACCCGCTTTCGTTGCCGGGCCGGAAGGTCGGCACCCCTTCCGGCCGCCGGAGGCAATTCTCACGCAAACATCTTCCCCCCATGAGGAGGACCGGCAATGGAAACCACCCGGGAAGCGAAAGTACGGGTCAGCAACTTCACCAAATGTTACGGAGACCTGCTGGTTCTCGACGACATCAACTTCAACATCGCCAAAGGTGAGATGCTCAGCATCGTCGGGCCGACGGGCTGCGGCAAAACCACGTTTCTCAACTGTATGTCCAAACTGACGGAAACCAGCGCGGGCAACATCTACATCGACGGCGAACCCGCCGACCCCCGGAAGCACAACCTTTCGTTCGTCTTCCAAGAACCCTCGGCCATGCCCTGGCGCACCGTTGCCCAAAACGTGGCCTACGGCATGGAGCTGAAAAAATTTCCCAAGGACAAGCTGGAAAAACGCCTGAACCACATGCTCGATTTGGTCGGGCTGACCGACACGGCCCAGCTGTACCCCAACCAGGTTTCCGCCAGCATGATGCAGCGCATCGCCGTGGCCCGCGCCTTCGCGGTCAACCCGGATCTGCTGCTCATGGATGAGCCCTACGGCCAGCTCGACGTCAAGCTGCGCTTTTACCTTGAAGACGAGTTGGTCAAACTTTGGCGGGAGCTGCAAAGCACCGTGCTCTTCGTCACCCACAACATCGAAGAGGCGGTCTATGTGGCCCAACGCATCTTGGTGCTGACGCCCAAACCCACAGGCATCAAAGAAGAGGTGATCGTGGATCTGCCCTACCCGCGCGACATCCGCGACCCGAAATTTATCGCGATCCGCCGGCACGTCACCGAGCTGATCCGCTGGTGGTAAGCCGAAAGGCGCCCCACCCGCCCACACCGTACCGCATGCGTACAGGAGGCATTCATGGCATATGAACAAGTCACCAACAAGCGGCCGCTCCTTTTACGGGCGCTTCCTTTCCTCAGCATAGGCGCTTTTTTGCTGGTCTGGCAGCTCTGCGTCGCCCCGACCACGGTCGGCGCGCCGGTCGATGCCGACGATTGGCGCATTCCCTCAACCTTGCTGACCAGGCCCACGGACGTGCTCGCCCTGGCCTGGGACAAACTTTCCAACCCCGCCCCCGACGGTGCCACCCTGCTGACCCATGCGGCCGTGAGCATGCAGGAGGCCTTCATCGGCTACGTGCTGGCCTTGCTGGTCGGCCTTCCCCTCGGGTTGCTCATGGGCTGGTTTTCCACGGTCCGGGGATTTGCCCGGCCCATCTTTGAGTTCATCCGGCCCATCCCGCCCATCGCCTGGATTCCCCTGACCATTTTCTGGTTCGGTATCGGGCTGACGGGCAAAGTCTTCATCATCTGGATCGCCGGCATCGTGCCGTGCGTGATCAACGCTTACACCGGCGTGGGGATGAGCAACCCGACCCTGATCCAAATGGCCCGCACTTACGGGGCCAGCGATTGGCAAATATTCCGAACGGTCTGCGTGCCCTCGGCCCTGCCCATGGTCTTCGGGGCGCTGCAAATCGCCCTGGCCTACTGTTGGGTAACCTTGGTGGGCGCGGAACTGCTCGCTTCCGACCAGGGCCTCGGCTACCTGATCACCATGGGCAGAAGCCTCGGCCGCACGGATATCGTGGTGCTGGGCATGTTCGGGGTGGGTATCGCCGGCGCGATCATCGGGGTCATCATCGACAAAATTGAAGCGCGGCTCCTGGCCGGCATCCGGAGGTAGCCATGAGCGGCGAAGCAGCCACCAACGTCAGCCTCGAAGTCGTCGACGCCTCGCGCAGCCGTTCGCCTGTGAGCATCCGCAAGCTGCTCCTGAACGAGTACACCTACAGCGTCATTTCCGCCTGCCTGTTCGTCTGGCTCTGGCACTGGGCCGCGGCCTCGCATGTGCTGGGCCACTCCAGCGCCCTGGCCACGCCCGGCGAAGTCATCGAACGGATCATGAGCATGTTCAGCGAAACCCTGGCCGGGAAAACCATCTGGGGACACATGTGGGACAGCCTGCGCCGGGTGCTGATCGGCTTTACGATCGCTTCGGTCCTGGCCGTTCCCCTGGGCCTGTTCATGGCGCTCAACCCCTACGTGCGGGCCGGGGTAAAGCCGATTTTCGACATGTTCAAAACCATGCCGCCGCTCGCCTGGATCTCCATCGCCATTCTCTGGTTCGGCATTCAGGAAGCCCCGAAAATCTTCATCATCGTCATCGGCTCTTTCGTGCCCGCGCTGCTCAACGCCTTCAACGGAGTGCTGCTGATCGAGCCGGAAATGTACGATGTGGTCCGCAATATGGGCGGCAAACGGCGCAACGAGATCTTCATGGTCTGCATTCCGGCCTCCCTGCCCGCGATATACGCCGGCCTGCAGATCGCCCTTTCCAGCGCCTGGACCTGCGTGCTCGCGGCCGAGTTGGTCAGTTCCCGCTCCGGCCTCGGCTACATCATCATCAAAGGCATGAAAATGTCCGACCCGAGCATGGTCATCGGCGGCATGCTGCTGATCGCGGCGCTTTCCCTGGGCTTGTCCTCGCTGATGAACTTTTTCTACCACAAGCTGTTCCCCTGGCAGCGCGAAATTTCCAAATAGAGCGGAGGAACAGCGAAAATGTTCCTCTGCTCTGACGACCGCGCAAGCGTGCCGCCCGGCCGATTGAACCGAAGCGTGCCTCTCATCAGAAAGCGTGACGACAGACAACTTACGCGTTCCTGTTTCCCCGCTTGCGCGGCTCGTTCTGAAGTCCGTCGGCACCATGATTTCATAAACATTTTCGAAGCGAAAATGATCCAAGGTAAAAAAATGAGCGAATCCCAGAAGAAAAACGTCAAAATCGCCTGCGAAAACGTATCCAAAACGTTCATCCAGAAAGGCACCCAGAAGGTGCCCGTCCTGCGGGACGTCAGCCTGTCGGTGTACGACGAGGAACTGCTTGTGGTGCTCGGACCCGGCCAGTGCGGCAAATCGACCTTGCTGCGCCTGATCGCCGGCCTGGAAACCACGGACACCGGCCGCATCCACATGGACGGCGCGACCATCGACGGCCCCGGCCCGGACCGCAGCCTGGTGTTTCAAAGCTACATGCTCTTCCCCTGGAGGACCGTGCGCGGCAACGTCGAGGCCGGACTGGAACTGGCCGGAAAAAACGAGAAGGAACGCAAAGAGATCGCCGCCCGGTACATTGAGATGGTCGGCCTGACCGGCTTTGAAAACTATTACCCGCACCAGCTTTCCGGCGGCATGAAGCAACGGGTCGGCATCGCCAGGGCTTATGCCCTGAACCCCAAAGTCATGTTGCTGGATGAACCTTTCGGCCAGCTCGACGCCCAGACTCGCCTACACATGGAGCATGAGACCGAGCGGATCTGGCGGCACGACCGGCGCACGATGATCTTCGTCACCAACAACATCGACGAAGCCCTGCTGCTCGGGGACCGCATCGTGACCCTGGAAGGCAAGCTGCCCGGGCACATGAGCCACACCTACGAGGTTCCCCTGCCGCGCCCGCGCGACAACCTGAGCCCGGAGTTCCTGGAACTGCGCTACGAAATCACACAGCGACAGAAGTTGACGTTGTAGCTTTCGCCGTTGTCGCACCCTCATACAACGACAAGAGAGGTATCGGTCATGAAAGCGCGTTTGTTCGTTTCCCTGCTGCTTCTGTGCTGTTTCGCCCTGACGGCGGCTCCGGCCCCCGCCCCGGCGGCATCCCCGGTGCAAATCGACACCTGCTGGATGGACGAGGCTCCCGGATTCATCATGTGGTACGCCAAAAAACAGGCCTGGGACAAAGAGGAAGGCCTCGATGTGAACATGCTGCTCTTCAGCAGCGGGCCGGCCCAGATGGAGGCGCTGCCCTCCAAACAATGGCAGCTTGGCGCCACCAGCACGGCAGGCTACCTGATCGGCGCCATCCGGCACAACATCTATGAAGTCTCCACCAACATCGATGAGGGCGGCATCCAAGGTATCTACGTGCGCCCGGATCACCCCCTGCTCAAGGTCAAGGGCTGGAACAAGGATTACCCCGAAGTCTACGGCAGCCCCGAAACCGTCAAGGGCATGACCATTCTGTACACCTCGCAGACCACGGTGCATTACATGGTCGGCAAATGGCTGCAGGTGCTGGGCCTGAAAGAAAGCGACGTCAAACTGGTGAACATGGAACAGCCCTCGGCCATCCCGGCTTTTGAAAAAGGCGTGGGCGACGCCGTGGCCTTGTGGGCCCCCTTCACCTACAGCGCGGACAGCAGAGGCTGGAAGCTCCTGGCCAACCCCAAGACCCTCGACGCTCTGACCACCTCCATGTACGTGGGCGACCGCGAATGGTGCGACAAGAACCCCGAATTGGTGGCCAAATTCCTCAAGGTCCACTACCGGGTGGTGGACGTGATCCGGGCCGGGATCACCCCGGAGATGGTCAAGGATTACCAGGACTATATGAACGACTTCTGCGGCATCCGCATGAACGAGGCCGAGGCCAAGAAGGACCTGGAGTCGCACCCCTTCTGGACCCTGAAAGAGACCCTTGCTTTGTCCGAAGGCGACAACCCCCGTGCCTTGCAATGGCAAACCAATGCTGCTAAGTTTTTCACCTCGGTGAATCGCTTCAGCCAGGCCGAGTATGAGGTATTCGCCAAGGGCGGAACCTTCACCACCAAGTTTCTCAATCTTCTGAAATAATTCCGCGGCCGGCCCCGTTGTGCCCAACGGGGCCGGCCATTAAACCGCCGACAGGCACAGGCAGGGGTCCACCTTGAACTCGAAAACCGCCGCCCTCCTCGACAGCTCCGGCAGGCAGAAAGCGCCGACCATCGCCGACATCGCCGTCCGTTGCAATGTCTCCAAGGCCACGGTTTCGCGCGTGCTGCACTCGCCGCATCTGGTCAAGGCCCCCACGCGGGTTCTGGTGGAAAACGCCCTGCGCGAGAGCGGGTATATCTACAACGCCGCTGCCGGAGATCTGGCCCGGCGCGGCAACAGTTTTGTCGGGTTGATCGTCTCCGGCCTGGAAGACGCCTCCTTCGGGGATATCGTGCGTTCCCTCCAGTCCATGACCATGGACCACGACATGCTTATCGGCGACACCACCTATTCCCCGTTTGTGGAGGCCCGCCTGTTGCAGCGCATGACCGAACGCCGGGCTGCCGGCGTGGTCATGATCAGCCACTGCATCGGCGCGGAGCCGATCATCCGCGAGGCCCAGGCCAAAGGCACGCCGGTGCTGCTGCTCTGGAACCTGCCCGAGGACCCGGACCTGAACTTCATCGCCTTCGACAACGCCCTGGCCGTATCCCAGGCGGCGGATCACCTCATCGAACTGGGGCACCGGCGCATCGGCCTGGTGGTCGGTCCGTATGACCGTCTGCTCGGCGCCCGGCAACGGGTGGACGGCCTGAAGCTCTCGCTGAAAAAACACGGGCTGCCCATGGATTACCGGTACGTGATCATGGCCGACAGCGGCTTTACCCCTGAGGCCGGCCGCCTGGCCATGACCCGTCTGCTGGAAATTTCCCCGCGCCCCACGGCCATCATCCTGGCCGGGGACATTCTGGGCGTGGGGGCGTATGCCGCCGTCCGCCAAGCCGGGCTGCGCATTCCCACGGACATTTCCCTGATTACTCTGGACGATATCGACTTTGCCCCGCACATGGATCCGCCCCTGACCACCGTGCATCTGCCGACGCATGAAATGGGTCGCCTGGCCGGGCAATATTTGGCGAAAGTACTGAACGGCGAACAGGACGTATGCCGTATCTGCCTGCCCACTTCCCTGATGCCGCGCGGTTCCACGGCTGAGCCGCCGCACGGAGAATAGGCGGCGAAAAACGTCCGCCCGGATTTTTGCGTCGATGCGCGGCAAAACCGCGCGACCGTCTTGCCACGCCGGTTTTCCGGCAAGCCGAGACGTCTTCCCGTTTGACCCGCGCGGCGGCATCGTCCCCGCGTCGGCCGGCGGATCGTGCGCAGTTTCCGGTGTCCCTTGGTGCAACATGAGGAGAACACCGATGATTTCGAATATTCGCCTGTCCGGCAAAACCTATGCCTTCAAAGACCTCAACGAGGTCATGGCCAAGGCCTCTGAGGAAAAAGCCGGCGACACCATCATGGGCATCGGGGCGCGCAGCGCCTCGGAGCGCACCGCCGCCCGCCTGGTCCTGGCCGAAGTCGAACTCGGCGAACTCCGCAACACCCCCGCCGTTCCCTACGAAGAAGACGAAGTCACCCGCCTGACCCAGGCCCTGGTCGACGAAGACGCCCATGCCCGGATCAAATCCCGGACCGTGGGCGAGCTGCGCGATTGGCTTCTGGACCACAAGACCGCCCCGGAAGACATCGCGGGCATCCGCGACGGCCTGACCCCCGAATGCGTCGCGGCCGTGGCCAAGCTGATGAGCTCCATGGATCTGGTCTACGCCTCGCGCAAAATGCGCGTCGAAACGACCTGCGCCACGACCATCGGTCTGCCCGGAACCTTGTCCTCCCGCCTGCAACCCAACCACCCCACCGACGATGTGGAGGGCATTCTGGCCTCGGCCATGGAAGGCCTCTCGTTCGGCATGGGCGACGCGGTCATCGGGATCAACCCAGTGGACGACGGCGTGGACAGCGCCCGGCGTATTCTGGATGCGGTCTGGGAGTTCAGCCAAAAGTGGGAGATTCCGACCCAGAACTGTGTCCTGGCCCACGTGACTACCCAGATGCACGCCGTGCGGGCGGGCGCGGCGGCCTGCATGATTTTTCAGAGCATCGCGGGCACCGAAACGGCCAACGACGCCTTCGGGATCACCGCAACGATGATTCGCGAGGCCTACGACCTGATCATGGAAAAAGGCGTGGCCAAAGGGCCGAACCGCATGTATTTCGAGACCGGGCAGGGGTCGGAGATGTCCATCAACACCGCGCGCGGCGTGGACATGATGACCCTCGAGGCCCGCTGCCACGCCTTTTGCAAAGCCTTCAACCCCTTCATGGTCAACACGGTCACCGGGTTCATCGGCTCGGAAACCCTGTACGACGGCAAGCAGGTTGTGCGGGCCATCCTTGAAGACCTGTTTATGGGCAGGTTCACCGGCCTGCCCATGGGCATGGACCCCTGCTACACCAACCATACCCCCATCGACCAAAACGACCAGGAAACGGCCTCCATGCTCCTGACCCTGGCGGGCGTGGGCTTCCTCATGGCCGTGCCCATGGGCGACGACGTCATGCTGGCCTATCAGGACACCAGCCACCACGACATCAACGCCCTGCGCGAGTTGCGCGGGCTGTTGCCCGCCCCGGACTTCCACCGCCGGATGATCCAACTGGGCGTTCTGGATGAAGCCGGCAGACTGACCAAAACCGCCGGAGACGCCTCGATCTTCGCGGGACGATAAGGAGGGCGAGCTGATGATCCTGAAAACCAGACTCTCCGGCAAAACTCACGCCTTCAAGGACCTGAACGAGGTCATGGCCAAAGCGTCGGAAGAAAAATCCGGCGACGCGATCATGGGCGTCGCGGCGCGCAGCGCCTCGGAACGCACCGCCGCCCGTCTGGTCCTGGCCGAGGTCGAGCTTGGCGAGATCCGCAACAATCCCGCCATTCCCTATGAAGAGGATGAGGTCACGCGGGTTTCTCAAGCCCTGGTCGACGAGGCGGCCCACAATCGAATCCGCTCCTGGACCGTTGGCGGGTTGCGCGATTGGCTTTTGGATCACCGTACTTCGCAGGCGGACATCGAAGGCATCCGCGACGGCCTGACCCCGGAATGCATCGCGGCCACGGCCAAGCTGATGAGTTCCCTGGATCTGGTTTACGCGGCCAAAAAGATCCGCGTGCCCTCCACCTGCGCCACGACCATCGGCCTGCCCGGCACCCTGTCCTCGCGCGTCCAGCCCAACCACCCGGCCGACGACGTGGAAGGTATCCTGGCCTCGGCCATGGAAGGCCTCTCTTTCGGCATGGGCGACGCGGTCATCGGCGTCAACCCGGTGGACGACGGCGTGGACAACACCCGGCGCATTCTGGATGCGGTCTGGGAGTTGATCCAGAAATGGGAGATCCCCACCCAGAACTGCGTGCTCGCGCACATCACCACCCAGATGCGGGCCGTGCGTGAAGGCGCGGCCGCCTGCGTGCTCTTCCAGAGCATCGCCGGAACCGAACCGGCCAACGACGCCTTCGGGATCAACGCCGCGATGATCCGCGAGGCCTACGACCTGATCATGGAGCGCGGCATGGCCAAGGGCCCGAACCGCATGTATTTCGAGACCGGGCAGGGGTCGGAGATGTCCATCAACACCGCGCGCGGCGTGGACATGATGACTCTGGAAGCCCGCTGCTACGCTTTCTGCAAGGCTTTCGACCCTTTCATGGTCAACAACGTGTCCGGGTTCATCGGCTCGGAGACGCTCTACGACGGCCGCCAGGTCATTCGGGCGAGCCTGGAGGATCACTTTATGGGCAAGCTCACCGGCCTGCCCATGGGCATGGCCCCCTGTTATACCAATCACACCCCCATCGAGCAGAACGACCAGGAAATCGCCACCATGCTTCTGACCGTGGCCGGGGCCAACTTCTTTATGGCCGTGCCCATGGGCGACGACGTTATGCTGGCCTATCAGGACACCAGCCACCACGACAACACCACCCTGCGCGAGTTGTGCGGTTTGCTGCCCGCGCCGAAATTCCACAAATGGCTGATCCGCCGGGGCATCATGGATGAAGCCGGAAAATTGACCGAAGCCGCGGGAGACGCTTCTCTCTTCGCGGGGCGTTGAGGCGTTTCAAACCAAAGGCTCTACGACCGCGCGGCGGTCGGCCGCCTGAGGGTGTTCCCTTACTCGACACACGATGCTCCGACACTTTCACACGGAAGTTGTCCCACAGGAGGAGGATTTCATGCAACGACGCGTCATCACCGCCGACGACCTGCGCGCGGCGCGCGCCAATGGCCTTACGGAGCTGCGGGTTCCGCTCAACGCCTTGGTCACCCCCTTTGCCGTGGACACGGCCAAGGACTTCAACATCGCCATTCTGCGCGAAACCGCCGGAACGTCCACTCCTGCGACCGGTCCTTCCTTTTCTCCGGCAGGAGCCACGGCTTCGGCGGTTTCCGCTCCACCCTCCGATTGCGATGCTTCCGACTGTCTGCCGGACATCCGCGAACAGGATCTCTTCACGCTCATTCCGGTGAAGAATCCCAAAGATGCCGAATTCCTGGCCCGCCTCAAAAACGCCGGGCCGGCCCGGATCTGCCTGGATCGCGCCGGGCCGCGTTACAAAACCAAAGCCTTGCTCCGTTTCAAAGCCGACCATGCCGCCGCCGTGGACGCGGCCTTTACCGAGGTTTCCGACGGCTTCCTCAATCGCATGTCTTTGCCGGCGTTCAGCACCCTGTGCCGCGATCGGGACGAATACCTGCGCCGGCCCGAGCTTGGGCGGACCCTTTCCCCCCAAGCCCTGGAAGGCGTTCGCAAGGTCGTGGGCCCCTCCCCCAGAGTGTTGATCTATTACGCCGACGGGTTGTCTTCCACCGCCCTGGAAACCAACGGACCGGACACGTACCGTTCCCTGGTCGCCGGGCTGAAGCGCCACGGAGTCGAGGCCTGCCCGCCGTTTTTCCTGCGCTCGGCCCGCGTGCCCGCCCAGGACTGCATCGGCCAAACCGTGGGCGCGGAAGTGGTCTGTTGCCTTATCGGCGAACGCCCCGGCCTGGTCACCGCCGAGAGCCTCTCGGCCTATTTCAGCTACCGCCCTTACGTCGATATGCCCGAAGCCCGGCGCACCGTGGTCTCGAACATCCACAAAGGCGGAACCCCGGCCGTGGAAGCGGGAGCCTACATCGCCGACGTGATCAAGCTCATGCTTGAGAAAAAGGTGGGGGGAACGGAGTTGCCGTTAT
The DNA here is from genome assembly GCA_031551885.1 of Desulfovibrio sp. GTDB lineage: Bacteria > Desulfobacterota > Desulfovibrionia > Desulfovibrionales > Desulfovibrionaceae > Frigididesulfovibrio. The sequence continues at coordinate 7,084 of JAVBMX010000070.1, read as the reverse complement.
AGGAAGAGAATAAGGAGGAAAATTTTGCTATGCCTCCGGCGGCCGGGGGAAATGATTTGACTCGGCGCATCCTGCGCCTCGCCCTCCGGGCGCCGTCGGAGGACCTCCGGCGTCCATGCGGCTCCTGCCGCATGAGCCCCCGTGACCCCCTCGATACGAAACGAGAGCCAGTGCCACAACCCCATGAAGTGGTACGCATAGGGCATATTTTCCTTTTGCCTGGGTGCGCCTAAGTACACGCTGTGCATCCCAAACGAGGGGTGCAGGGGAAATCATTTCCCCTGCCGGGGTCAGGGGCGGAGCCCCTGAGGCCGAAGGTCCCCTCAAACCAATTACTACACTCTTATGCGTGAAATTATTCATAGTGTCGGCATAGACGTGGGCACGACCACGACACAGGTGTTGTTCAGCCGTTTGGTGCTGGAGAATACGGCTTCGATCACGTCCGTGCCCAGGGTGAAGATTGTCGAACGCACGGTTGCTTACGCCGGGCCGGTGCATTTCACGCCGCTGATCGATGGGGAAACCATCGACGCCGACGCCTTGCGCCGGCTGGTGGAGGACGACTACGCGGCGGCGGGCATGCACCCGAAGGATATTTCGGCCGGGGCGGTGATCATCACCGGTGAGACCGCCCGTAAAAAGAACGCCGAAACTGTTTCGCAAGGGTTGGCGGGGCTGGCCGGAGAATTTGTGGTCACCACGGCGGGGTCGGACCTGGAGTCGCTGCTCAGCGGACGCGGAGCGGGAACCTCCGTGCTTTCCCGTAAAGAGCCCGGTGTGTTCGCCAACCTGGACATCGGGGGCGGCACGACCAATATCGCCTTGTTCAAGGGCGGCGAGGCCGTGGATACCTCCTGTCTGGATCTCGGCGGCCGGCATATCGTCGTCGACGCCGAGCGGATGCGCATCGTTTCGATCACCCCGCAATACAAACGTCTGCTGGCCTCGATGGAACTTCCCCTGCGCGAGGGCGACCCCGCGCGGGTGGAAGACCTGCGCAGGCTCACGGACCGTTGCGCCCAACTCATGGCCGAGATGCTCCACATTCTGCCGCGATCACGCGACCTGGAACCGCTGTTCACCAACCGCGATTTCACCGCTCCGCCGGAAATCCGCGGCCTGACGTTTTCCGGCGGGGTGGCCGCCGCCTTGAATGACCTGGAAAAGCGTCCCCCGCAAACCGATGCCGAGCTTTTCGCTTACGGCGACATCGGTGTGCTCCAGGCTCTCTCCTTGCGGGATTCCTTCCTCTATCGCGCCCGGCCGGTCTTTCCGGCTACGGAAACCATCCGGGCCACGGTGGTGGGCGTGGGCACCCAGATGATCGAACTGAGCGGCAGCACGGTTTTTTATTCCCGCGCCGACATTCTGCCGTTGAAGAATCTGCCGGTGCTGAAAATCGGCCCGGAAGAAGAGGCCGCCGGCGGGAAGGTTCTGTCGGAAGCCATTCGGAACAAAAGCGCCTGGTTCCGGCAGGACGGCGGAGACTCTCGCGTGGCCGTCGCCTTGCGCGGCAAGGCCAACCCTTCGTACGACGAGGTGCCCGTTCTGGCTCGGGCCGTGGCCGACGGCGCGGCCGACGCCCTTGCCGGCGGCTCCCCTCTGGTGGTGCTGCTGGAGCACGATCTGGCCAAGTCTTTGGGCAACGCCCTGTGCGACATTCTGGGCAAAAAACGGGACATCATCTGCCTGGATGCGGTGGGCGCGGAAAGCGGCGACTATATCGACATCGGCAAACCCGTTGCCGGAGGCAGAGTTCTTCCGGTCATGGTCAAAACCCTTCTTTTCGGCCGATAATCTTCCGGCTTTCTTTCCTCCCTCTCCCGACCATTCAAAACCCACCGGGAATCCGGCGCGGTCTGTCGACACGGACCCGCCGGACTTCCGTTTTTTGCCTATAAAAAAAGCGTGGCTTCCCGCCGGCGCCTATCCCGACCTTGTGTGCACGGCTGAGCGGCTCTCAAAAGAGGAATCCCTTTGTATTGCCCATCTGGAAGCTATAACGTAGATCAGATAAAAATGGACTTCCCACCCCGAAGCGCGCAACAATCGCATTTTATTGCGAATGACATTCCAATCCAAGTGAACTTGACACTCACTCTCTTAATGTCATAGAGTTCCGCTCCCGCACTTTACTTCCAATCAAAATAAAGGAGTCGTTATGAACCAGAATTTTTGGAAATACGGGCTGGCCATCGGGGCCGGCGTGGCTGTCGGCGCCCTTGGCGCCATCCTGCTTTCCCGCAACTCCGACGGCATCCGCCGCACCGCCGCCGATCTGCTGAGCCGGGGCATGGATCTGAAAGACAAGGCCGCCGAATACATGGAAACCGCCAAAGAAAACATGGAAGACCTCGCGGCCGAAGCTCGGCACGCCAGGGAACAGCGTAAAACGGAAGAATCCTGATGCGAAACCCCGCAGGCATGCCCCGCGAGGGCCTTCCCGCGCCCGGCGTGCTCGCCCGCTACCGGGTCGCGCACTTTCTGCCGGGCCGGCTTCGGTTGCGGCCCACCGGCAGACGGCCCGGCCCGGAAGTATTGGCCGACGCCATCGCCGCTCTGCCCGCCCAGGGGGTGGAGATTCACCTCTCCCGGCATAGCGGGGCAATTCTACTCGCTTCCGACAGCCCGGAGGCGTTCGCCGGTATCGTCGGATACCTGGAACGCCATTGTGGCCTGCGCTTCACGCATTCCCTGAAGCGCCCGCTCCCCAAGGCTTCCCGCTCGACGGAAGCCGTTCCGAACCAAGGGTTGGAGGGCGACCCTCGGAATCCCCTGCCGTCGAAAATCCTGACCACCATCGCCCCCCGGTTTGTGGGCGCGGCCGTCGCTCTACTGCATTCCGTGCCGTACATCCTGACCGGGTTCCGCGCTCTGTTCCGCGGCAAGCTCACACTGGAAACCCTGGACGCGGCGGCGCTGCTGGTCTGCATTCTGCGCCGGGACTTCAAGTCCTTGGGGTCCATCACCTTCTTCTTCGCGCTCGGCGAATACCTGGCGTCCAAAACCCGCAAGCGTTCGCGCGCCGGTCTGGCCGACAGCTTGGCCTTGGCCGTGGAATCGGTCTGGATTCGCGAGGGCGAGGTGGAGCGCCGAATTCCCTTCCGGGAACTGCAACCGGGGCATCATGTGGTGTTTCGGGCCGGAGCGGCCATTGTCGCGGACGGCACGGTGGTTTCCGGCGACGGCATGGTCAACGAGTCGTCCCTCACCGGGGAACCCTTGGCCGTACACCGGCGCAAAGGGGCTTCGGTCTACGCCGGCTCCGCCTTGGAGGAAGGCGAGCTGGTGGTCGAAGTGCGCGGCGTGGGCGGAGAAACCCGCATTCAAACCGTGCTGCGCAACATCGAAGAGTCCGAATCGGCCAAGTCGTTGGTCCAAGGGCGTTACGAGCGCATTGCCGACGCCATCGTACCCTATAACTTCCTGCTGGCCGGGCTGGTCTTCGCCCTGACCCGCAGTCCGTTGCGGGCCGGGTCCGTGCTTTTGGTCGATTATTCCTGCGCCGTGCGTCTGGCCGCGCCGCTGACCGTGTTCACGGCCATGCGCGAAGCCGTGGACCACGGCGTGCTGATCAAGGGCGGCCGTTTTCTGGAAACGGCGCTCCAGGCGGATGTGGTGGTCTTCGACAAAACCGGCACACTGACCAAAGCCCAGCCGGAGCTGGTCGACGTCATTCCCTTCGGGCGACATTCGCGTGAAGAAGTGCTGCGCCTGGCCGCCTGCCTGGAGGAGCACTTCGCCCACCCGGTGGGCCGGGCCGTGGTCCATGCCGCCGACAAGGAAAACTTGGCGCATCGTGAAGAACACGCCAAGGTGGAGTATGTCGCGGCCCACGGCATCGCCTCTCGCCTGGGCGAGGAGCGCGTGCTTTTGGGCAGCGCCCACTTTGTTCTGGAAGACGAAAAAGTTCCGCTGACCGCCAAGCAACGGGCCATTGCCGAAGCCGAAGCGACCAAAGGGCTTTCCGTGCTCTATCTGGCTGTGGGCGGCAAACCGGCCGGACTGCTGCTGATTCGGGACGAAGTCCGCCCCGAGGCCCGCGAAATGCTGCAACGACTGCGGGAAGACGGGATTTCGCGCATCGTCATGCTGACGGGCGACGGCGAACCGACGGCCAAAGCCGTGGCCGTGGCCGTGGGCATCGATGAGTTCAAAGCCAGGCTCCTGCCCGAGGACAAAGCCGCCTACATCCGCGCGCTGAAAGCAGCCGGGCACACCGTGATGATGGTGGGCGACGGCCTGAACGACGCCCCGGCCCTTTCGGCGGCCGATGTGGGCGTTGCCATGAAATCGGGTACGGACATCGCCGGCGAGGTGGCCGACATCCTGCTCATGCACGACAATATCGACGGCCTGCTCATAACCCGGGAACTCGCCCGCACGGCCCTTGCCCGCATTCACGGCAACTTCCGCCGTTCCCTGTTCTGGAACTCGCTGTTCCTGTTGGGCGGCCTGTTCGGGGTGCTCAGCCCCGGCATATCGGCCTTTTTGCACAATGCCGCCACGGCGGCCGGGGCGGTTTCGGGCATCAGGCCCATGCTTCCCTCTGCCGAACCTCTGGAGGAGTCTTCATGCTGACCAGCTTCATCGACGGCCGTCTGCGCCTGCGCCATACGGCCCTCAAAAACCCGGACACCCTCGCCCTTCTGGAGCGTACGGCCCTTGGCCTGGAAGGCGTGAACAGCGCCACCGGCAACCCCCGCACCGGCAGTCTGCTGCTGACCTACGACCCGGCCGTGCTTTCCCGCGAAACGTTGCTGGAAACCGCCGAACAACTGCGGACCTTTCTGCCCGAGGAACCCAAGCAAACCGCCAAGTCCACGAAAAAAACACTCCTTGGCGTCGCCTGGACATTCCGACAAAAGTGTCGGGCCGAAGCCGGGCTGATGGGCTCCATTATGAGCGCCACCCTGGTGGGCGCGCTCTTCAACAAGCGCCTGCACATCGCGGCCGGCACCCTGCTGGCCATAGGCAGCCTGCAGCATCTGATCAGGCGGCGTAAGCGGCTTTGATCACCGCGGCGTGGCGGCGTCACCTTCCCGCCGCCGCGCCGCAACCCGTTCCCATTAAAAAAATACCCGCGCACATGTCACAAGGCTCACGCCGGAACCTCTGGTCCAACGTGAGCCTTGTGACATTTCCTTCTCAGGCGGCGAAGAACGGCCGATGTTTCGACTGCCGAAGGCGTTCTCCCGTGATTATTTCCAAGCCAGCGCAAACAAGACGAACGATTCGTCGGTAAACGGCTCGCCGTGGCCTCCGTAATATTCGGTCCGCCAGAACCCGGAGCTTTGCAGTCGCTCGTCCAGCTCCCCCCGGCGCAACGGATACAGGGGAATATCGTTGTCGATTTCCTCACCCGTTTCTTTGATCACCAGCTTGGTGACAAAGCGCATTTCCATGCCCTGACGAGCATAGGAACGCTCAAAGCGAATGTGGTCCGTTTCCAGAAGCGGAAGCGCGGTAATATTCTGCGCCAAGATTCTATCGTAATTCAGAATTTGGATGATGGCGAGGCCTCCGTCTTCCAGCAGACCGGCCATTTTGACGATCATTTCCCGAATCTGCTCAGGCCGGGGCAGGTGCACCAGCGTGTTGCCGAGGCAAAGCAGCGCATCGAAGCGGCACGGCGGGAATTCCCGATCCAGATCCAACATGGAGAGCACCTGATAGGAGACGCCCGGCGCGGCGTAGGTCGACTCCGCCCGGGCGATCATGGCCGGGTCTGCGTCGACGGCGGTAATCTTTCTGCCGGCGCGGGCATAATGAACGGTTTTGTTGCCCGTGCCGCAGCCGATATCCAATACGGACTTCCTCCCGGTGAGGCGTTTGGCGATGAACGACACTTCCGCCGCGTCGACCGGAAAAATGGCGTCGTAGTGGGAACTGATCGAAGTATAAAAATTCATGCTCTCTCTCCTTGCCCAACAGCCGTCGGCTGTCGGCAAAGCACTCTCCCCCGCCGAGGCCCGTTCTGTCAAGCAGGCTGCGAGAGAGGCAACACATAGCGAAGCGCTTCTCCAGGAAAGGAAAGAATTCCAACAAATTTTTCCTCAGCGCGAAAAAAATCCTCTTGACGCTCCGAAGGCTTCAACGTATTGATAACAGAAATCACTATCAAATTAAGGAGCTCATCATGGAACAATACATATCCGCCGCCGAAGTCGCCAAAGTCGGTCAAAAAATTCGAAACTTCAGCGTATCCACTTACAACCCCGACGAAGCCGGTTTTGATTCGGTCGACTTCGCCAAAATCCAATCCTCCGGCAAGTGGCTGGTGCTGTTCTTTTACCCGGCGGATTTCACCTTTGTCTGCCCGACGGAGCTGGCCGACCTTGCCGAAAGCCATGAGGCCCTGAAAAATCTGGGTGTGGAAGTGGTTTCCGTCTCCACGGACACTCAGTTCGCCCACCTGGCCTGGCGCAACAGCGAGCGTCTGCTTGAGAAGGTGCGCTACCGGATGGCGGCCGACCCCACCGGCACCCTTTCCCGCTACTTCGGCGTATATGACGACGAAGGCGGCACGGCCCTGCGCGGCACCTTCATCATCAACCCGGACGGCGTGCTGGTGAGCTCGGAAGTCAATTTCTACAACGTGGGCCGCAACGCGGGTGAGTTGGTGCGTAAAATGGAAGCCAACGTCCACCTGCGCCAACACCCCGCCGAAGCCTGCCCGGCCCGCTGGGAACCCGGCAAAAAAACCCTCACGCCCTCGGAAAAAATCGTCGGCAATGTGTATGACGCTTTGAAAGATTAGGGGCTGTCCGCAAATACGTCTTTTGTCCAATGACTGCGTCAAGCGGGCCTTTTTGCTCCGGTCGAGTACCATGAGAGTACACTTCCTTCGCAAAAAGGCCCGCTGTCCTTGTCCTTGGCGCAAAATCCGTTATTTGCGAACAGCCCTCGGCGGCAATTCCGCGCGTAGCTCTTGGGAATTTAGGCTCAGGACTCATTAATTAAGATAAAAGATGACGGAAGCAGCGAGGCATATGGCGGAGAAGAAAGTGTGTGCGCATCGGTCATAGCGCATGGCTATTCTGCGCCAGTCTTTGAGCCTGCCGAACATGATCTCAATCTT
>JAVBMX010000075.1:0-10666 GCA_031551885.1 Desulfovibrio sp. | reverse complement strand
AATGCGGGCGGCACCTCCAAGCCTCCCCACAAGGGGATTGATTGACTCGGCGCATTGTGCGCCTCGCCCTTCGGGCACCGTCGGAAGACCTCCGGCGTCCATCCGGCTTCCTGCCGGATGAGCCCCTTGACCCCCTTTGGTTCGGGAGCCTACCCGCTATGCGGGCGGGCTCCCGAACCCCTGAGGGGTGCAGGGTGCCGCTTGCGCCGATGCGAGGCGGCCTGTTCACATCGCGCGAGCATTGTCGACCGGCCGACCACGGCAGCTCTGGCCCATTTCCCCTGCCGGTGGTTGGTGTCGCTCGGCATGAAAGGGTACCAAGCTTACCACATCGCGAGGTCTGAAAGGGGATGCCCTTTGCAGTCTTATTTGAGCCCCAATTTAAATTAATGGGGGCTGACCCTAGAAGCTTAAAATATAAATTTGAAGACCTGGACGGAATTATTTTTGGACTTAACACAAGTTATGACAATAAACTTAAAATAGCTGATATAATTATTGGAAAATGCAAACAAAACAACCGTACGGGATTTAATTTTTACCAGGCATTCTATGATCAAAGAACCGGTAAAATCGGCCATCATCACATGAGCCTCGTCAAATGGGAGAGCTAGCTTTAGCCTAACAACTTAACCAAATCCTCTGCCTTCAAATGTGTATACCGCTTGAGCATCGCCAAGGTCTTATGCCCGGTGACGGTGGCGACCTGCATAGTCTCAAGCCCCTTCTCGAACAAGCGACTTGTGCCTTCATGCCGTAAATCGTGAAAGCGTAAGCCTTCAATCTCCGCACGGGAGCAGACCCGCTCAAAGGCGCGGGTGATGCTGTCCTTTTCCATATCCCAAATTTTGCCGGACTCCTGTTTGCCTCTGTCTTTCAGGATGGAGACGGCCTTATTTGAAAGCGGCACTTGGCGCGGCGTCTTGGTTTTGGTGTCCGGCACGTCGAGGATGCGCTTTTTCCAATCCACATGTTCCCACCGCATCCGGGCGATTTCTTCCCGCCGCATGGCTGTTTCCACTGCAAAGAGGATAATGTCTTTGATGGAGCCGCCGTACTTTTCAGCGGCTTCCAGCAATATTTTCGGTTCGCCCTCTTTGAAGCGCCGGTCCCGGCCTTTCGGGAGCGCCGGCAGGCGCACAAGCTGCGTGACCAGCCCGCGCGGCAGGGGAATGTTCCAATCCGTCTGGCAAACTTTGAGCGTCCGGTTAAGCAAGCCGATTTCATGGCGCAGGGTTTGCGGGCCGATGCCCGCGCCCAGGCGCGTATCCCGGTATTTTGCTATGTGGCTGGAATCCAGCGCGGCCAGGGACAACTGGCCGAGATGCTCTTTCAAGTGGTTCAGGCAGGATTCAAGGGGCTTGCCGCCACGGGCAAGGCGGGGAAAGACTTCTTCCCTATAGCGGTCCAGAGCCTGCGCCACGGTGGTATTTTCCGAGGCGGCGCGGGGGATGAACACGCCGGTATCCATTTCCCGCTCCATAGCCCGCGCCCAGGCTTCCGCCGTGGACTTGGTTTCAAAGGTTTTACAGGTGACAGGCCAGCCCTTGCGCCGGATGCGGACTTCCCATTGAGCCGTGCCGCGCTTGCGAATGGTAGCCATGACGTCTCATCTCCCTTGTGGAAATAAGTCCTTGCGCATTGCTTGGACAAGCTCATCAACTGGTTTTCGAGGGGAGTTGGCTGGGGTATTGGTGACTATATCCAAAAGCCGAACCACCTCTGAGTTTCCACATAAATGGATGCGCTCGATAGCTGCCGTTCGCGCCCATACGGCTTCTTCAGCAGGCATTGTTTGCGAACGAGCAGCGATTTGAGATAGTTCACATACGCTTCTCGTTTTTCTTCAAAAGCCCGCCTTGAGATAGCCCTTCGGTTCTCGAAGTATTCTTTCAAAAACAGCGTAGCCACGCTTCCCAGGCCAAGCCCGCCAATCAAGCTGGATAGATCCATACGATACCTCCTGATTGCCCCAAATCTCCTTCACTTTTGCCTAGCACGTATTTTTCAGTGGAGCAAATTTGGAGCAAAAAAATCAAAATGCACGAAAAAGGACTTGGATTTTTATCCAAGTCCTTGATTTTACTGGTGTCCCCGGCAGGAATCGAACCTGCGGCCTACAGCTTAGGAGGCTATCGCTCTATCCAACTGAGCTACGAGGACACATACGCGGCTTGGGGAAAATAGAGGAAAAATTCCCGGCCGGCAAGGCGTCGTGCTGAAGGTCCTTGTGAAGAAAGTTTTCCGCCTCAAAAAATATAAAACTATCGGTACGAGATTAGGTGAAAATTGTTGATATAAAAAGAACGAAATATGGATATGAAATAAACATGATATTGAATTATTATTTTATAATTTATTTATCTATATTTATATTTTTATGCCACAAATTTTAAAAAAAAGTTTCATAAAAAAAGATATTTCATATTGACGAATAAAAAATATCAGATTAAATGGCCTATGGCTCGATAAAGTTATTTTTTGGTAATATTTTTTTATAGATCATTAAGGAGATCTAATATGATTCGCAAAGGGAAAAACCTTTTCTGTATCGGCGTGCTGTTCGCCGGTGCACTGGCGGTTGCGCCTGTATGTGTCGATTTGGCCGAAGCGGCCATGTATGACTACGGCGCCGGTGGCGGCGGCGGTGGCGGCGGCACCGGCGGTCTGGGGGATAACTGGAGTCTTGGCGGTAGCGGCACTGCCGGTGACACCGGCACCGGCGGCCAAGGCGGTACGGGCGGCGCCACCGCCGGCGCTGTGCCCGGCGCGGGCCCCGGCACGACCGGCGGCGCGGGCAGCAGCGGCGGCAGCGCCGGTAGCGGTGGGACCACAAATGCCGATGGTACGAACGGTGCCGTCCTTACGCAGAACGTGACCGGTACGAACGTTGATGTCCTCACGGTGACCAGCGGCGGCGGCGGCGGCGGTGGCGGCGGCTCCGGCGGTTTCAACAACGCTAGCGGTAGCGGTGGTACGTATACACCTGCCACCGGCGGCCTTGTCGGCCATGCCGGCGGCGACGGTGGCGTCGTCAACCTGACCTTCGCCGGTCAATTTGTCGGTTCGCTTACGAACGCGGCTCATCAGCTTGTCGTTCACGGCGGCGACGGCGGTAAAGGCGGCGACGGCGGTTTCGCCAATGACGCCTCCGCCGGGAACGGTGGCAGCGGGGGGAATGGCGGCAACGTTGAACTGCACATCAACAGCACCGGCAACACCATGTACGCGGCCAACGTCACCGGCGGTAACGGCGGCAATCAGGGCACGAACAACAGCGCTACCGGCGGCACGGGCGGCACGGCAGGCTCGGGTCTGCTGGAAGTTGCGACCGGTGGGGCGCTTGAGTCCCACGCGACGAACGTGACCGGCGGCGCGGGCGGCACAGGCCTCACCGCGGGCACGGGCGGAGCCGCGACCTTCACGGTGAACGGCCTGCATACCTCCGGAACCGGCGGCCTCACCATCACCGCCGGCAACGCCGGTACCGCCGTCGGCGGCAATGCGCTGCTGGACGGCTCCGGCACGCTTACTTCTTATGGAAATGTCCTGGTGCGGACCAACACCGCCAGCGCCGCCGGCTCCAAAGCCGAGCTGCTGATGATCGGTTTGGTCAAAATGGAGCAGGATCCCCTCAACCCGACCAACGGTTTCCTGAACATCACCGCGAACGAGACCTCGGGGCTCGGCAACGTCAAAATCGACATCGCCACCTTGGAGGCTGCGAAATCCAACGTTTCGCTGCAGCCGACCAATGTGAACAGCCAGTTTCATGTCAGCACCATCAATCTTTCCAATGGGCTGAACCCCACCGGGCAGATTCTTCGCCTGGAAAACAATTACTTGGGCAGTACCCCTTTGCAGTTCGGTGTGAACACGCTGAACGTACTCGGCAAAGGACGCCTCCAGCTTGACGACGGCAATCTGGCGAACATCAGCAGATTGAACGCGCAAGGCGCGGGGCTTTCCATTCTTTCGCAAACCGGGGCCGCTCCCGGCACCGTCATCGCCACCGTGGGTTCCGGCGACATCTCCGGCACGGCCCTTTCGATTGACGACCGCAACGGGCGGCTTGGCCTGACCAACACCAATCAGAGCCTGCGCCTGCTTTCGACCGGCGGCCTGAAGTCGGACATCGCCCACTACAGAAGCCTGAGCTACCTCGGCGACAAGTATTCTCTGGAAGTCTGGGGCAACAACGTGGAGCTCACCCTGACCGCCGACGCCATGAAAGCCTATTCTGAAGCCCGCGCGGCTTCTTTGGCCTTCGTGAATCAGGGGTCCGACCTGCTGATGAACCAGGGCTTCGGCTCCGCGATCGGCGTGACGGCCGGTTCGGGTTGGCGCATCGGTGCTTTCGGCACCATGAGCGGCGGTTGGTCCGAATACGGCACCGGTTCGCATGTGGATGTGAGCGGTCTTTCAATGCTGGCCGGTCTTGCCGTGGGCAACGACGTGGGCCCGGGCCGTCTCACCGCCGGCGTCTTTTTTGAAGGCGGCTGGGGCAGCTACAATACCTTCAACGATCTGCCCAACGGCGACGTGGAAGGCGACGGCAACACCGACTACTACGGCGGCGGCCTGCTGGCGCGTTACGACGTGACTTCGGGCGTTCTCGACGGCCTGTACACCGACTTCGCCGCGCGCGTGGGCAACGCGAGCACGGACTTCAACTCCAGCGACATCAAGTACACCAGCTCCGTGCCCAACGGGTTCCTTGGCGACGCCGACTTCGACACCGATTCCCTTTACTATGGCCTCATGGCCGGCGTGGGTTACAAGTGGGACATCTCCGAGGCCGCTCAGTTCGACCTCTCGGCCCACCTGCTCTGGACCCATCAGGAAGGCGATTCCGTCGACGTGTACTTCGACGATCTGGACTTCGGCGACGCCGAGTCGTTGCGCACCCGCGTGGGCGGTCGTTTCAACTACGCCGTGAGCGAACATTTCACGCCCTACGCCGGCGCGTATTGGGAGTATGAGTTCGACGGCGAAGTCAACGGCAAAATCAACGGTTGGCGCATCGACGAACCCTCGCTGCAAGGCAGCACCGGGGTCGGCGAGCTGGGTTTCACCGTCAAGCCCGTGGCCGACGGCGGCCTGTCCATCGACCTCGGCGTGCAGGGGTACACCGGTATTCGCGAAGGCGTGACCGGCAGCCTGGGCATGAAGTTCGAGTTCTAGGGTCAGCCCCTATTAATTTGCATTGGGGCTCCGCCCCTCCAAAGAAACAATTAATAAGGCCTGAGCCTAAGCTCAACCTTCCTTCGTCCGCTGCACGCGAACCACGAATCCGCGCGCGGGCCGTTGTAACGGGAGCCTTCTTCCTCCGGGAAGGGGGCTCTCTTGCTTTTCCTCCGCCGGGGCGTCAATGTGACCGGAGAAGTGATGCAATTCAGACCTTCTTCGTGTTTTTTCTGGATTTGCCCGCCCGCTTGATGTATAAAACCTTACCATTCCTCCCACGGGAAGGAGAACGAGTATGTCCCGGCGTATTCTTTTGGTGTGTATGATGGCGATTTTGTTGCTGTGCGCTGTTGCGCCCGGCTGCGCCCGCGTTGTCGCGCGCGGACGCTATGACGTTGTCGCGGGTGGTGGATCGAGCGGCGGTTGATGCGTGCCAAAGGAGTGCCCATGTTGAATCAGGAAGAAATTCTCGACCGCGTGCTCACGCGGGTGTCGGAGCAGGTGGCCGCCTCGGTGAGAGATACCGTGGTTGAATCGGTGCGCCGCGAGCTTTCCTCGGCTATGACCGATACGATGGTGGAGAGCGAATTTTACCGGCACTTGAATGAAGAGATGCGCGTCGGCCTGCGCGGCATTTATAAAGAAATTTCTTCCGCCTCCGAACTGCCGGGAGGAGAAGCCGCCGCCGGGCAAACCCAAAAACTCTTCAAAGATGCCACCCACCAGCTTCAGGAAGTTATGCAGACCACCCTGGAAGCCGCGGAGAACATCATGGAGGTCGCGGAAAAGCAGCTTGCCCGGCAAGAAGAGGCCGGGGCGATCATCGCCGCTTTGGAGGTCTCGTCCAAGGATGAAAAATCCCTGGCCCGCCTTGATGAGTTGAATGCCGAACTGGGGGCTTCCCTGACGGATATCCTCACGGCCTTAAGCTTTCAGGATCTGACCGGCCAGCGCTTGAAGAAAGTGGTGGCCGCGATTACCTCCATTCAAGAGAGCGTCTTTGATCTGTATGTTTCTACCGGGTTGATGATGAAAACCCGTGAAGAGGAACCGGAAAAGGACCTTGGTCAAATCGCCGAGGAAAGCCGTCGCAAGGTGGTGGAGATCAAAAATTCCGAGTTGAAAGGGCCGAGCCGCGACGCTTCGCAAAGCGATGTGGACGACCTTTTGGCTTCCCTTGGTCTGTGATTCTTGACAGCGAAGCCTCCCCGCCTGTACAAACGCGCCTGCGGACCCATAGCTCAGTTGGCAGAGCTTCCGGCTCATAACCGGCTTGTCCCAGGTTCGAATCCTGGTGGGTCCACCACTTTTGGGGCCGCCCTCTCATTTGGGGGGCGGCTTTTCGCTTCATGAACGCCGGGGCGAGCCGGCTTCGGGGAACGCCATGATCGAATCCGCACACCGTGCCGGACGCGTCTTTGCCGCTTGGTGGCAGGCCGCCCGCCCGCCCTTTTTGATCGTCACCCTCATTCCGTTTGCCCTGGCCTACGTCGCGGCCAAGCGGGACATAGGAACAGCGCCCAGCTCGGCTTTGTTCTGCGGCATTCTGCTGATCGGCTTCGCCCTGCATACCGTGGCCAATCTCGCCAACGATCTGTTCGATCACCTGCAGGGCGTGGACGGCGGCGAAAACATCGGCGGTTCACGAGTCATTCAGCAGGGCCTGATCACGCCGGCCGCTCTGGGGTCGGCCATCGCGGGGCTGCTGCTGTTCGGAGCGGTTCTCAGCTTTTTCGGGGTGCGGGCGACGGGTCTGCCCGCGCTCTGGGGCGTGTACGCTTTCGGGGCGTTTTCGGCTTTGTTTTACGTGGCCCCCCCTATCCGCTACGGCTTTCGCGCTCTCGGCGAGGTCATGGTCGGTCTGAACATGGGGTTGGGCATGGTCGTGGGCGCGTATTACGCGCTGACGGCCGCGCTGCCGGGGAGCATTTTCGCCTTGGCGGCTCCGATCGGGCTGATGGTGGCGGGGGTGTTGTACTTCCAAAGTCTCCCGGAGTTGGAGACCGATAAGGCCGTGGGCAAGCGCACTCTGGGCAACGTGCTTGGCCCGGTCTGGTCGAGCCGGGTGTTTTTCACTTGGTGGCCGGCCGTGTGGGCGATTCTGGCCGTTTTGTTTTTTGCCGGTTTGTGTGGGTACGCGGTCTGGGCGGGAATCGCCTTGAGCGTGCCCCTGCATCTGGCTGCCTGCCGCAAAGTGCGGGAGGCGGGTCTGCCCGGCGCGGACAGGCTGGCCCTGGATGCGCACGGGCATCTGGTGCGTAAAATGTATCTGCTGAACGGGCTGGCCCTGGTCATTGCGGTACTGTACAGGTAAACGGGTTTCAGGAGTCGTTGGCGTGTCCATTTGCCGGAGCCCGGCCTTTTGCAAGAAGGCTGTTCGAGGCTGCGCAGTGTGTGCCTTGCCCTTTGAGCACCGTCGGAAGGCCTCCGACACCCATGCCGCGCCGTGTCGGATGAATCCTTTGCCCATTTGAACCAAAAACGTGCCAAACCCCGGCCAAGGAAATCATATTTCCTTGGCCGGGGTTTGGCACGTTCTTTTCGGTCGGAAGCGGGCTTCGCACATTACGGGGGCCTTTCGGCCGGCCGCTCTTCACAGCCCTGCTTGAGCCCCAAGCGGAGTGCAGGGGGGGCTGAGCCTATTGCTCCCAGGCATGCCTTTCAAATTCTATGGGGCACATGCTTTTTCCTCCGCCGACCATGGGTTCCCAGGTGCCGAGCCAGCGGATATTGCGCGCCTCGGGGGTCCCCACGAGAACGTCATACATGGCTTTGGTGCAGGCCCGCTCGGCTTCCTCTTGACTATGAATGTCCTGGGTGACGATGATGTGCGCGGTGTCGCGTTCCCATTTGATCGGTTCCTCGGCCGCCGCGAACGACGGCAGGAGCAGGGCGATGGCGAAAAGAGCGGCTCGTGCCGAACACGTCATGATTCTTTCCTTTTCAGTGTGGTTGTTGCAAAGCGCGGGTTGCATCGACGGCAACGGCCGAAGCCGTTGCCGTCGGTTGAAGAGCACCGGTCTATCGAGCGGCCTGGATTACCGCGGCCATAAATTCAGGCAGGTCGTCGGGCACACGGGAGGTGACGAAGTTGCCGTCCACGATCACCGGGGCATCTTGCCAGATCGCGCCCGCGTTCACCAGATCGTCTTTGATCGCCGAGAACGAGGTCAGCTTGCGGCCTTTGACGATGCCGGCCGAGATGGGCACCCAGCCCGCATGGCAGATGAAGGCCACGAGTTTTCCCGCCGCGTCGACGCCGCGCACCAAATCCAGGCAGGCTTTATGCCGGCGCATGATGTCCGGGGCGTAGCCGCCGGGGATGACCAGCACGTCGACGGTCTTGGGATCGACGTCGGCAAAGGCCACGTCCGCGACGGCTTCCAGCCCGACCTTGCTTTTGTAGGTTTTGCCTTTTTCCAGGCCGGCCACCAGGACTTTGGCCCCGGCCTCCTGCAGGCGGTACTTGGGGTACCAGAACTCAAATTCGTTGTAGATGTTTTCCACCAGGACGACGGCGGTTTTTCCGGTCAGTTCGGCCATGTCGGACTCCTTGGTTATGTGTGTCTGGAATCGACATAGGTCCGGCCGGAGCCGGCGTCAAGCCGTTCGCCGTTTATGCGGCGGAAGGACAAGACGCACCGGGCAGGCGGCTTGCGCGGTCCGGCAAACGCTTCGCTTCAAGAACACTTGACGCTAGCGACGCAAGGGAACGCAAACTTTGCCGACCGGGTTGAGGAACACCCCGAGGCTTTTGACCAGTACCAGGGCCACGGGAATGCCGACGATGGAGATGAACAGACCGGCGATCTGCGCGATGGTGACCAGGCAGAAAAGAATTCCGAAAGGCAGATACAAAAGCATGAGAATGAACGAGTAAGCTTTCCAGACGGGGTTCTGTTTGATGCCCAGATCGCCCTTGGAAACCATTTCGCAGGAAAACGGCGTGAGTAGGAATTTGGAGAACTGGATCAACCCCAGGCCGATGGGCGCGGGAATGACCAGCACCGTCAGCAGCAGACCCCAAAGCAGAGCGCCCAGCGCGGTAAGAAAACCGAGAAAAGGAATGTGCCAAAGAATGTTGCCGAGAAGGCGCATGGGAGCTCCTGGGCCGTGTACCGGCCGGCGGTTTGAAAAGAGGGGGGCCGTGCGGGCGTCGAGCGGCTACTCGGGCCGATTCGGCGAGCGCCACAGTTCGTCGTTCAGGCCGAGGGCGGCGAACTCCGAAAGGGGAATGCGCAGCCGGATGTCGCCGTCGGCGAAGCCCGCTTTTTCGTACGGGTCGAACAAAATGTCCAGCCCCTGCGGAACCAGGATGAGCCGCTCCATGGCGATTTCGTCGGGCGCGACCTCAACGGCGGGTTCCCGTTTCTCTCCCTCGTAGGCGACGCGGCCGTGCTCCGTAAAGTATCCCGCCGCTTTCGCCAGGATTTCGTCGGTGGGAAAGATATCCCGCAGTTGGATCTCCCGGTCGTCGTGACGTCTGAGATTGAGGGAGGTGTAGGTCCAGTTGTCGTGCGCCCCTCCTCCGTAGCTCCACGAGCGGAAGTTCACGGAGATCGCCCCGCCGGGCGTCTCACTGAATTCGTACGAAATCATCACCGGGTAAACGGGCAGGTACCAGGTGGGGTGTTCCCTGGCGTATTCCGTCTCCATTTTTTCCGGCCTCTTGCCGAAACCGCCGTGCGGCAGAGCACTCATGGCGAATGCGCCGAGGTTTTCTCCCAGCAGGCGGCCGGCGGCGTATTCAAGGGGACCGTCAAGCGTATAGTCGTCGAGCGAGGGCCAATGGACGACAAAGTACACTTCCAGTTCCGGCTGCTCGGATTCCACATAGATATCGACCACGCCGGGGTAGGGTTGTTGGGCGTGAAGGATGTCTTCAAAAAAGAATCCGCCTTTGCCGTCGGGCCGGTACAGGCGTTCGCGGGTGCTCAGATTGACGGTGTAACGCAGTTCGTACAAAGCGTGTTCAAACAGGGGCGGGAGGGGGTTGCCCTCAACGGAGACGGCCGTAGCGTTCCCGGCCACCGGTTGAGACGTGCCGTCGGAACAGGCGGAAAGGGCAAGCAAAAGACAGAGCAGGAGGACGCGTGAGGGAGAGAAGGGCGGAGCGTACATGGAGATCTCCAGATAGGGGACTCAAACAGGGCCGCGAAGGTTCCCGAACGGCTGCACTCCACGATGTAAACTGTGTCGTCTTTGAGCTATGTGTGCGGCACCCTTCCCCAAACAGAGCTGCGTAAGTTATGCTCTGGGAGCGCCCGCGATATGACCGGTCGGCACCTTCGTATCCGACCGAGCCGCAAGGGGATTGAGCCGGGACTGCGAAGGGCGGTCCTCAGTGAAATTCTCGCGGATATGAGGCAGCCGCTCTATGCACCGCACGAGCGGCACCTGCACCCCATCGTCGGGCCAACCCCGCGGGGCCCGGGTTTGCGCAAACATGGGGGGTCATGTGGGAAAAATAAACCCCCCA
>JAVBMX010000050.1:0-48280 GCA_031551885.1 Desulfovibrio sp. | reverse complement strand
ACTTTGTCATTGCCAAAACTGTGTACTGTTGCCTTACAATGTGAAATCAAAAAAAAGTATATTTGCATTGAAAAAATTATTTTTAAAAGGCTTTAGACCATCAGACCTTTGTTCTTTGACACCAAAAGTTTGAAGCCGACGAGGAGTTGAGGAAGCGTCTGGTTGTAGCGCCATTCGCACTCCTTGAGGTGGAGTTCGAAATTCCGCTTCACGCCATTAAACTTTGCCAAGCGGCGTTTTGTAAAGCTCCAAAATTCTTCGATGCCGTTGATATGAACCGATTTTTCAGCAAAGTGCTTGGATTTATTGATGCGGAAATGTTTGTCATATCCAACGTCCACCAGCCCGTCGTAGCCTTTCCAGCCGTCGGAATGGACAATACTCTCAGGGGAAACCTTGCCCCTGATGATGGCTTGAAGCGTCTTGGCCGAGCAGTCCGTGACCAGTTCGGTATAAACGGCGCCGTCACGCTCATAGATGCCGAAAACCGGCTGTTTAAGCGTGCCCCGGCCCCTTTTGCGGGGGCCGGGCCGCCCGCGAACTCGAGCGGGGCCAAAGAAACTTTCATCAACCTCAACCACACCAAGTATTTGTTCTTTTTTAGATACTTGATGGAGATAAATCAGCCGTCTGAAGGCCAGAAAGTACCTGTTCACGGTCTTTCTGTTCAGCTTCAGGAGCAAAGCGGTTTTGGTAGCGTCGATGTCGATGCAAAAGCATTCAATTATTTTTCCAACTTTGTATCGACTCAACTTGCTGTTTTCAAACATTTTTCTAGCCTATCAGGTGCTATCCTGATGGTCTAGAGCCTTATTGATTTAATTAATATGTAAATATAAATTATTTAGAATGTTATGTCGTGTATTATTTTAAAATTAGCTGAATTTTTTCAAAATTCATGCCAGAATTGAGTGTTGTGTTCGGCGTGGCATTACTGAACATCTGTATTTTTTCATTTTTTTTTTTTATAATTTGAGCCGGTTGTCGGCTGAAGTGGATGAATGCGCCCCGATTAACATCGCTGTGCTTGAGCGCGAAGTAGCCCACCTGCAATGGGCAAGAACCCTGATGGAGTATTTGTCCGCGTCGGATGAAGCCAAGCTGGGAGTGGGGATGGACCCCACGCAGTGCTCATTGGGCAAATGGCCGGCCGGTGAAGCTCCCGCCAAACTGGCGGAGTTGATTCCGCAAAGCGTGGAACACGTCGCTCGAATCAAGGCGCCCCACGATAGGCTGCACGGTTCGGCGAAAGTCATAGCCGGGATGACGAACAAAGCCGAAGCCCTGGCCTATTTCCGCCAAAAGACCGTTCCGGCCTTGAGCGAAGTACGCGCCGAGTTCCGGCTCCCTGCGCGAACTCTTGGCGGAGAAGCTTGTTGTCTTGGAGTCCGTCTATTCGGGCAGGTATCTGCTCGCGAGCATTCTCAGCGCCGCGTTTGGTCTTTTTACACTTCTTACCCTAGTGGCGCTCGGCAGAATGCCGACGCGCGGCATTTTGCGGCCCATCGAACAGCTCACCGAATTTTCACGCGCTTGCGCCGACGGCAAAGAAACAACGTTGGAACTGCGGCGGGACGACGAGTTGGGCGTTCTTGCCGACATTCTTCAAGGCATGGTTCGCGTCTTGACCAGGCAGTCGGCTTTTTCCGACGGACTGCTGTGCGGCATCCCCATTCCCTGCTCGGTTTTTTCGCCGGAAGACGCGACGTTGTTCACCAGCGAACAGATGATGGATCTTATCGAGCGCTCCGGCGGTTTTGAAGATGTCGTTGGCCTGAAGTCGGGCGCGTATATCTGGGGGGACCCCTCGCGCGAAACCATTTCGACCCGGCCCTGCACGAAAAACGCACTCTCTCGGTACAGAGGGAAGTTCCCACCCACAAAGGCAACAGGCGCCACGTGGCCATTTCTTCTGCGCCGTTCTCCGATAAAGACGGGCGTATTCTCGGCACGCTTTCGGTGTGGATTGATATGTCCGAGTTGATCGAAGGACGGCGCGAGGTCGAGGAAAAAGGGCGCAACATCGCCGAGGCGGCCGGAGCGGCCGTGAACTCGGCCGGCAATGTGCCGACCCAGCTTGCGCGGGAAGTTGAACGCGCCGCCAAGGGAGCGGAGCTTCAATCCGTTCGCGTGGCCGAAACATCCTCGGCCATGACCGAGATGAACAGCGCCATGCTGGCCGTGGCCCGCAGCGCCTCGCAGGCCGCGGGAACCACCGACAGAGCCAGGGCCCCGCCCAGGAGGGCGCGGGAGTTGTACGCAATGTGGTTGCGGGTATCAGCGGTGTGGCCGGCCATGCCCAAGCCCTGCGGGAAGGCATGAGCTCCCTTGGCAAGCGGGCCGACGGCATCGGGCAGATTATCGGAGTCATCAACGACATCGCCGACCAGACCAACCTTGGCCTTGAACGCGGCCATTGAGGCTGCCCGGGCGGGTGATGCCGGGCACGGCTTCGCCGTGGTGGCCGACGAAGTGCGCAAGTTGGCCGAAAAGACCATGCAGGCCACCCGCGAGGTCGGAGACGAGATCACCGGCATCCAGAAAGGCACGCACGAAAACATTCAGAGCGTGGAGCGGGCGGCGGCCGCCGTCATGGAGGCGGACAAGCTGTCTGCAGAAGCGGGGCGCAGTCTTGAATCCATCGTCGGCCTTGTGGATGAAGCCGCCGATCAGGTGCGTTCCATCGCCGCGGTGGCCGAGGAACAATCGGCTTCAAGCGATGAAATCAACCGGGCCGTGGACGCGGTGAGCGCCATTTGCGCCGAGACCATCGCGGCCATGGGGCGGGCCGCCGTCGATACCCTTGCCCGGGAATCCGGCGCGTTGAACGCCAAAAGAGAATCCTTGAAATAGGGCGGGGTTGCCGTCCGGCCAATCCCCTCGGCGCGTTGTCGTCGGGGGGATTTTTTATTTTCCCTTGCCGGCGGTCCCGCACCGGTATAAAGAGCGAAAAACACGCCGCCCGAGCGGCCGGAGCACACCTATGAAAACCACTCGCGACATTCGCCGGGATCTCCGCGAAAATCGTCCCACAGTAGGCACTTGGCTGCAGATTCCCAGCGCCGATTCGGCCGAAATCATCGCCCGCATGGGGTATGATTGGGCCGCCGTGGATATGGAGCACGGCGCCTTCAGCCGGTCGGATCTGCCCAATGTTTTCCGCGCCCTGGAACGCTGGGGCACGCTGCCTTTTGTCCGCGTTTCTCAGGGAACCATGCGTCAAATCAAATCCTGCCTCGACTCCGGGGCGCGCGGCCTGATTTTTCCGATGATCGAAACCCGCGCGCAGTTGGATGAAGCCATCCACTTCAGTTTATATCCCGGCGGCAAGGAATTCCCCAACGGCCGGCGTGGGGTGGGTTTTTCCCGGGCCAACTCCTACGGCCTGGATTTTGTCGAGCACACCACGGCTGAAGGCCTGGGCCAAGATATCGTGCTGGTCGCCCAGATCGAGCACGTCAACGCCCTGGGCAACCTGGAGTCGATTTTCGCCCACCCCCGCCTGGACGCCTACATGGTCGGTCCCTACGATCTTTCCGCCTCCATGGGCCTGACCGGGCAGTTCGAGCATTCCGAATTTCTGAAGGCCCTGGCCTTGATCGAGCAAAAAGCCGAGGCGGCCAAGCTGCCCAAGGGGTTCCACGTGGTCCAGCCGGATCCGGAAGCCCTCAAGGCCAAGGTGGCTCAGGGTTACGTCTTTTTGGCTTACGGCATCGACTCCCTGTTCCTGCAAAGCGGCCGGCGTCCGTCCGGCATATGAGAAACATATGAAGGTTACCGTTTTCGGCGGCTCGGGGTTCCTGGGCTCTCACATTTGCGACAAGCTAAGCGACGCCGGGCACGAGGTGACGATTTTCGACGTCAGGACCTCGCCCTGGCTGCGCGACGAACAAAAAATGATCACCGGCGACATCCTGGACCTTCCGGCCGTGGAAGCCGCCGTGGCCGGGGCCGAGGCGGTCTACAACTTCGCGGGCATCGCGGATATCGGCGAGGCCGGCTCCCGCCCCGTGGACACCGCCAAGTTCAACATTCTCGGCAACGTTCATGTGCTCGAAGCCTGCCGCAAGGCCGGGGTCAAACGCTTCGTTTTCGCCAGCTCCTTGTACGTCTACAGCAAAGCCGGCGGTTTCTACCGTTGCAGCAAGCAGGCCGGGGAGCTGTACATCGAGAATTACCGACAGGTGTACGGCCTGGAGTACACCATTCTGCGCTACGGGTCCCTCTATGGCGCGCGCTCCGACAAGCGCAACGCCATCTACCGTTTCGTGCGCGAAGCCCTGGAAACCGGCGTCATCTCCTATTACGGTCTGCCCACGGCCCTGCGTGAATATATCCATGTGGAAGACGCGGCCGACTGCAGCGTGGAGATCCTCGCCCCGGAATACGCCGACACCAACATCGTGCTCACCGGGGACAGACCCATGCGCGTGGGCGATCTGCTCAAGATGATCGCGGAAATGCTCGGCCGGGACATCACCTTCGATTTCCAGGGCGACGGCAAAAGCGGTCATTACGAGATCACCCCGTATTCCTTCAACCCCAAAACCGCCCGCAAGATGGTGCCGCGCCTCTCCGTCGATCTCGGCCAGGGTATCCTGCACACCATCGAGGACGTGCACCGCGAGTTGCACCCGGACGCGGTGTCGTCCATGGGATTTTTGGTGAAGAATTAGTGGGAAGGAATATGTGAAGAGGTGTAAATTTGCCTCCGGCGGCCGGGGGAAATCATTTCCCCCGGACCCCATCAATTGTACGCCGTAACGCTTGCGTTGCTGCAAGAACGTGGCCGTGCCGAACAAAAAAAATGCCCCTGTAACGGAGTCCCTTCATGAACATCATAGCGATCATCCCGGCCCGCATGGGTTCTTCCCGCTACCCCGGCAAGCCCATGGCCGACATCCACGGCGTGCCCATGGTCGGGCACGTGGCCTTCCGCACCCAGATGTGCAAAAATGTCAGCGAAACCTACATCGCCACCTGCGACCAGGTGATCATGGACTACGCCGCCTCCAAGGGCCTGAAGGCCGTGATGACCGCCGACACCCACACCCGCTGCACCGACCGCACCGCCGAGGCCATGCTTAAAATTGAGGCCGAAACCGGCAAAAAAGCCGATATCGTGATCATGATCCAAGGCGACGAGCCCATGGTCACCCCGGAAATGATTGATGCGGCCGTGGCACCCATGCTCACCGATCCCTCCCTGCTGGTCACCAACCTGCTGGGCGACCTCGCCGACGAAGCCGAGTTTGAAGACCCGGCCGAAGTCAAAGTGGTCACGGATCTGAAAAACTACGCCCTGTATTTTTCCCGCGAGCCCATCCCCTCGCGCAAGAAGGGCGTGTCCAAAGTGCCCATGAAAAAACAGGTCTGCATCATTCCGTTCCGGCGCGACTTTTTGCTCAAGTTCAACAGTCTGCCCGAGTCGCCCCTGGAAATCATCGAGTCCGTGGACATGATGCGCGTTCTGGAAAACGGCGACCGCATCCTCATGGTTCCCACCGCCGAACGTACCCTGAGCGTCGATACCCCCGAAGATCACCGCCGGGTCATCGACCTCATGACCAGCGACCCCCTGCGCGGGAAATACAGCTAAAACCGGGGCTCCGCCCCGGACCCCGTCGGGGGAAATGATTTCCCCCGACCCCCCTCAATGGCGGTCGATCCTTGCGGGGCAAGGATCGACCGCCATTGAGGTTTCAGGGTAATTATTCCCCGGCCGCTTCTTGGCCGGCGACCGCCTTTTTTCCCCGTTGTTCGGGGGCAGTGAGACAAGCTATGCCGCATATCGAAGCCGATAAGCCCTTGACCCCCAAAGATCGGATCATGCTCCAGTTCGAGGAGTTCTGGCGCTTCCTGTGGGGCTGGATTCCCGGCGGGCCCGGTTCGCATTTGCGGAGCCGGCTCTACCGGCCGCTGTTCGCCGCCGCCGGGCCGTTCCGTTCCGGTTTGGACGTGGTGGTCCAGGGGTTCCGCAACATCCGCATGGGCCGGGGCTGCGGATTGAACCGCCATGCCTCGCTTTACGCGGCGCGGGGAAAAATCACGATGGGCGACAACGTGTTCCTCGGTGACTTTTCCTCGGTCAACGCCAACGATGCCGAGATTTCCATCGGCTCCAATGTGGCCATTGGCCCGATGGTGCTGCTTCAGGGGGCCAACCACCGTTTTGACCGCCTGGACATACCCATTACCGCGCAGGGGCATATCCCGTCGTTCGTGCGCATTGAGGACGATGTCTGGATTGGCGCGCGCGTGGTCATCCTGCCCGGCGTCACGGTGCACGCCGGCGCGGTGATCGGGGCCGGGGCCGTGGTGGGCAAAGACGTGCCGCCGTATGCCGTGGTTGTCGGCGTTCCGGCCAGGGTCATCCGCTACAGAAGCGAAGAACGTTGAACGCGCCCGTCGCGTTTCAGACAAAGAGGGAAGCGGCTTACATCGCTTCCCTCTTTGGTGTGCATGTTTATTCGTTCGGGCGCGGAACCTGCTTGCGAGGCCACAACCAGCGCAAGAGCAGGTGCACGGGCAGGGTCACCAGCAGGCAGGACATGGTTGGCCCCAAGGGGCTGCCCAAGCGCGAGAACAGGATGTGCGAGCCGAAGCCCACGCCCAGCGAGATGAGCCCGGCCGGGGAAACCGGGCGCTCGCGCTCGTCGCGGCGGAGCAGGTAATAATCGGTGAAGAGGATGGCCCCCAACGGGGCGAAGACCGCGCCGATCAGATGTAAAAAGCCGATGTAGAGTTCGCTGTTCCAGAACAGGGCCGCGCCCGTTCCGATGCAGACCACCGCGAGCCCGGCCGGGCGCTCCGGCAGGGCGGGGAAAATGTTCTTGGCCGAGGCCACGGCGGAGTAAACATCCAGAAATGTGGTGATGATGGTGGAAAGGGCCAGCACGCCCAAAGCCACCACGCCGAGCCCGGCGGCCAGCATCATGGGCGTGGGGTTGGCTTCCCCGGTCAGCAGCGCCCCGGCAAACCCCAAGCCATACATCCACAGGCTCCCCACCAGATACCCCAAGGCCGGGCAGAGGGCCGCGACCTTGGCGCTTTTGGCCCTGCAGGCGTAGTCGGCAACCAGGGGCATCCAGCTTAACGGCATGACCAGGGAAAGCTCAAAGGCTTCCCCAAAACTCATGGCCGGCGAGGAAACGGGAGCAGCCGGGGCAGGGAGTCCGACCCCGGTGGCCTTATTCCAGAGGGTCCAGGTGACCACCAGGCCGAGCAGGGCGATCATGATCACGGCCACGGTGTTGCCGCCGTGTTTTCCTTGGCTTTCCCACAGAGCCCACAGAGCGATAAGGCCGCCGAGGACGAATATCGCCGGAATCGCGGCCTCCACGCCCCAGAGGGTTTGGGTGATGCCGCTCAAGGCCTGGGAGTTCAGTTGAATCATCACGGTGGTCCAGCCGAGCAGTTGCAGAACGTTGGCCAGGGAGAGCACCCACGACCCCCGCACCCCAAAGGCGATCCGGGTGCACATGAGCGAGGGCATGCCTTCGCGAAAGCCGAGCAGACCCATCAGGCCGAGCAAAAGCGCCCCGACCAGATGGCCCAAGAGCACGGCCCATAGGCCGGGGCCAAGGCCGGCCGCCGCGGTCAGGCCGCCGGTATTGATTTCGGCCACGGACATGGCCGCGCCGAACCAGAGCAGGGTGAGGGGAAACCAGGAATACGAGCGGGAAGATTGCATGAGCGCCTCCGGCGTATGGCAATTCCAGGCCGGAGAGAGGAAGGGGACGCAACTGCGTCGCACGGCATCCGAACTCCCTACGGCAGTATGAACTGCGTCAGGTTCAATGGGTATGATCTCAGCCCCCGGGCCCTTATGGACACGCAACGGGGACACCCCATCCGGAATCAACGAACAGGTCGGATTCGAACGGTTCGTCAAAGGGAAAGCTAGCGCATTCACCAATGAAAGAAAAGGGTAAAATTTGTCGGTAGGAGTGTGCCCTCCATACGAATCGTTCGGGCCGTGCCCTGTTTTTTGTGGAACCCGTCGGCCGGCTTTTTCTCTTTTTCAGCCTGTCTACCATTCCGCAAGAAAGCGGAATGAGACATGAGAGTTTGGCGCCCGCGCCCGAAGGACAAGCCGCAGGATGCGGCGAGTCAACCCTGCGACCCCGCCCCGGAAGGAAAACACCACCCGGCGCGGTGGAGCGGCATAGCGTGCCGGCCTCCGGTGCGGGAGGAACTTTTCTTCCCCCCATGAGTATGGTAGATTTTCAGATATGGCCATTTCCATCTACCTTTTGAAGCCCGCCTTCATTTCCCTGCTGCGGCCGGCCGCAGCCCGGCTGTATGCCGCCGGCGTTACGGCCAATCATGTGACCGTGGCGGCGGCGCTGCTGTCCGTGGTTTACGGCGCGGTGCTCTCTTTTTTTCCCTCCTCGGCCGTCTTGTGGTTTTGCCTGCCGGTCTGGCTCTTTGTGCGCATGGCCATGAACGCCGTGGACGGCATTTTGGCCCGGGAATTCGGCTTGAAAAGCCGCCTGGGAGGATTGCTGAACGAATGCGGCGACGTGGTGGCCGACGCGGCCCTGTTCGCGCCCCTGGCCTGGGTTCCGGGTGTTTCCGGCCTCTTGGCCGGTGTGTTCATTTGGCTCGCGGCCGTGGTGGAATTCGCCGGAGTGCTGGGGCCGCTGATCGGCGCTCCCCGGCGCTATGACGGCCCCATGGGCAAAAGCGATCGGGCTTTTCTGATCTCGCTCTGCGGCTTGCTGGTGGGCGCGTCCTGCCTGCGCGGCTGGGACGTGGGCCTGTACCTGAACATCGCCTTGGGCGCGGCTTCGCTGTTGATGCTGCTGAGTACCTACAACCGTCTGAATCGGGCTCTGCGCGACCCGGCAGGGGAACCCGCCGGGCCTTCCGGGCCGGGGGAGGGGGCGGCATGACGCCCGTCGTTTTCGGCATTGCCGGCATTCTGGCGCTGTTGGCCGGGGCGTATGTCATCTCCTCACGCAGGCTGCGCGAGAACGGCCCGCTCAAAGACGAAGTCTTGCTGCGCATCCGCACCTGGTGTTGGATTGTCGCCTTTCTGCTGCCCATCTTTCTGGCCCCCCCGCCCTGGCCCTATGTGTTCCTTGGGTTTGTCAGCTTCATGGCCTTCAAGGAATTCATCACCCTGACCCCTTCACGGGCCGAAGACCGCTGGGCCTTTTTATGGGCCTATATCGCCATTCCCCTGCAATACCTGTGGGCGGGCATGGCCTGGTATGGAATGTTCATCATCTTCATCCCCGTGTACATCTTTCTGCTTTTGCCCACCCGGCTGGTCTTGAGCGGAAAGCCCAAAGGGTTCCTGCGCTCCACCGCGACCCTGCACTGGGGCTTGATGACCACCGTATTTTCCCTCAGCCACGCGGCCTATCTGCTGGCCCTGCCCACGGTGAACGGCCCGCTGTGGCCCGTTTCCGGCGCGGAACTGGTCTTTTTTCTCATTTTTCTCACCCAGGTGAACGACGTGGCCCAGTTTGTGACGGGCAAACGCTTCGGGAAAAGCAAAATTTTGCCCCAGGTCAGCCCCGGCAAAACCTGGGCCGGCTTTTGGGGCGGTCTGGGCACGACCATGCTGCTCTGCCTGCTGCTGGCCCCGGTGTTCACGCCTTTTGCCGGGTGGCGCGGCTCTCTGCGCGACTGGGGCTGGGCGCTGTTCCTGGGCCTGGTGGTCGGGGCGGCCGGTTTTGTGGGGGATGTGGTCATGTCCGCGATCAAGCGCGACATCGGGGTGAAGGATACGGGCACCATGCTGCCCGGCCACGGCGGCATTCTCGATCGCCTGGATTCCCTGACCTTCACCGCGCCCCTGTATTTTCACACCATTTATTACTTTTACTACTGAGCGATGCTGTACGCCCTGTGCCGGATTCTGTTCACCCTGTGCGTCGCCTACCCGGTGACCCATCTGTGGCTGGGCGTTTCCCTGCGCGGGCGGGAGACGCTTCCCGCGCGGGGGCCGGCTGTGGTCGTCGCCAACCACAACAGCCACCTGGATACCCTGGTGTTGTTGACCCGCTTTCCTTTGCGGCTCATTCCCCGGGTGCGCATCGCGGCGGCGGCGGACTATTTTTTCGCGAATCCGGTGTCGCGCTTTGTGTCCACCCGGCTGCTCGGTCTGATTCCGGTGGAGCGCCGGGGCGAAGGCTCTTCGCGTGATCCCCTGGCGGACATGGCCGGCTGGCTGGAAGGCGGCGGCATTCTGGTGTTGTTCCCCGAAGGCACGCGCGGCAGGCCGGAGGCCTTGGGCGAGTTCAAGCCCGGCCTGTGGCACCTGCGGAAGCGCTGCCCGACGGCTTCGCTCCATCCCGTGTACCTGCACGGTCTGGGACGTTCGCTCCCCAAGGGAGAGTGGATTCCCGTACCATTTTTCATTGATGTCTGCATCGGCGGAAGCATCGCTTTCGATGCGGACAAAAAGCATTTTATGCAAACTGTGCGTGACGCTTTTTACGCCCTGCGGGAGCATACCCTGGCGGCGTTGCACGAACACTGGGACGATGAACCCGAACCCGAAGGAGCGCCTCATGAGCAGGCTGTGCCTTGAGAAAAAATTTGCCGTTTCCGACGGAACCAACCTGTTTTACCGCCACTGGCCCGCCGTCGGCGAAGCCGTTCCCGGAGCGGGGGACGAAGCCGCTTCGGAAAAAGAAGCCGCCCCCAAACCGAAGAAAGGCGGAAAGAAGCCCTTCCGGCCCAAAGGCGCGGTGGTGATGTTCCACCGGGGGCACGAGCATTCGGGGCGGATGACCCACATCGTCGAGGAACTGGAGTTGGACGACTTCGCCTTTTTCGCCTGGGACGCGCGCGGTCACGGCCGTTCACCCGGTGAGCGGGGCGATTCGCCGTCGTTCGCCGTGTCGGTGCGCGATGTGGACGACTTTGTGCGGCATATCGGCGAGACCTACGGTTTCGCCATGGACCAAATCGTGGTGCTGGCCCAGAGTGTGGGCGCGGTGCTGGCCGCCACCTGGGCGCACGACTACGCGCCGCCCGTGCGGGCCATGATCCTGGCTTCCCCGGCATTCTCGGTCAAACTCTACGTGCCGTTCGCCCGCCAGGGGATCAAGCTGTTCGCCAAGCTGCGCGGCAACTTTTTCGTCAACTCTTACGTCAAGGCCAAGTTCCTGACCCACGACGCCGAGCGCATCGCTTCCTTTGATGCCGACCCGCTGGTGACCCGGGCCATTTCGGCCCGGATTCTCACCGGTTTGTACGACAACGCCGAGCGCGTCGTGGCCGACGCCGGGGCCATCACCATTCCGACCATGCTGCTGATTTCCGGCAACGATTGGGTGGTCCGGGAATACCCGCAGCATGCGTTTTTCAACCGGTTGTCCTGCCCGGAAAACGAACGCCACGTCCTGCCGGGGTTTTATCACGACACCCTGGGGGAAAAGGCCAGGGAACGGGCTTTTGTCAAAATCCGTGACTTCATCGGGCGGATCTTCGCCATGCCCCCGTACCGGCCGGACCTTTCCCGGTCGGACAAAGAAGGCCCCTCGGCCCGTGCGGCCAAATGGCTGCAAAGCCCCCTGCCGCTTTGTTCCCCCAAGGCGTGGGCCTTTGCCGCGGCTCGCGCGGGCATCACCTGCTGCGGCGGGTGGTCCGACGGCATCCGGCTCGGGCGGGACACGGGGTTTGATTCCGGCAGCACCCTCGATTACGTCTACCGCAACCGGGCGGGCGGTACCAATGCCCTCGGTCGGTTTATGGACCGGGTCTACCTTGACTCCCCCGGCTGGACCGGGATCAGGGCGCGCAAAAGACTGGTGGAAGAGCTGATCGTTCTGGCGGCCGAAAAGCTGCGCGAGGCCGGGCAACCGGTGCGACTGCTGGATATCGCCGCCGGGCACGGCCGCTATATTCTGGATGCCCTGGAGGCTTTGCCGGAGTGGGAACACGCCGTGCTGCGCGATTATAACTCCCTGAACACGACCGCCGGCTCCAAAGCCATTGCTGAGCGCGGCTGGGCGGACAAGGCGGAGTTTCTCCAAGGCGACGCCTTTGACGAGGAGAGCGTGGCCTCCGTCACTCCCCGGCCGACCGTGGCCGTGGTTTCCGGTTTGTACGAGCTGTTTCCGGACAACGCCCGGATTCAGGCGTCCCTGGCCGGACTGGCCCGGACCGTGCCGAAGGGGGGCTGCCTAGTCTACACCAACCAGCCCTGGCACCCGCAATTGGAGTTCATCGCCCGGGTGCTGACCAGCCACAGGGGCGGCGACGCCTGGGTGATGCGCTGCCGCTCCCAGGCCGAAATGGACGGCTTGGTGGCCGCCGCCGGCTTCGAGAAAGTGACGCAGCGCTGCGACGAAAACGCCATCTTCACCGTCGGCCTGGCTCGGCGGGTTTCGTGAGCGCAGGGGAGGAACCACACTCCCGCGCGGCAGACCCGGTCCTTTCAGGCGAGAACGCGCACGCGGAAAATCCGGCCCCCGCGAAAGAGGGGACTCGAGTCGTTCGCGCCTTTTCCGCAACCTCCGCGACTTCCGCGATCGGCGCGGAGGTCGCGGAGGCGCGGCCGTGGAAGGAGGCGCTGCTTTGGGTCTGCCTGCTGGGAGTGTTTTTCTTCGCGGCCTACGGCTTCAGTAATCACTTTGCCGCCTCGCGCGGCGATGTGGGCAGTTTGGCGTTTGCCTGGGAGCGCGGGATTCCCTTTCTGGCTTGGACCATCATCCCGTACTGGAGTATCGATCTCTTTTACGGGTTGTCGCTTTTGGTGTGCACGACCCGGAAAGAGTTGCGTCTGCAGGCCCTGCGTCTGGCCCTGGCCACGGTCATCTGCGTGACGGGGTTTCTGCTGTTTCCCTTGCGGATGAGCTTTGAGCGGCCGCCCACGGACGGTCTGTTCGGGGTGTTGTTCACGCTGCTTGGCGGGTTTGATCTGCCCTACAACCAGGCGCCTTCGTTGCACGTCTGCCTGGCGATCGTGTTGTGGGATCTCTACAGACGCCACGTTCCCCGTCGGCTGTTGCCCCTGGTTCACGGCTGGAGCCTGCTGGTGGTGTTGTCGGTCCTGACCACCTACCAGCACCACGTCATTGATGTGCCCACGGGCGCGGCGGCCGGGTTGCTGTGTTGTTACCTTGTTCCTTGGTCCGGGTTTGGGCGTTCTTGGTTTGGCCGTGCGGCTCCCGTCCGCTCGGCAAAGGCCGTGCGCTTGGGAGCGTATTACGCCCTCGGAGCCGCCTTGTTCGCCTGCGGGGCATTTGTCGGGGGCGGCTGGGCCTGGCTGCTGCTCTGGCCGGCGGCTGCTTTGGCCTGTGTCGCCTTCGGGTATGTGTGGGCCGGTCCCGACGTGATGCATAAAGACGCCACGGGCCGGCAGGATTGGAGCGCGGTGTGGCTTTTGGCCCCGTATCGTTTGGTTGCGGCGCTTTCCCGCAGGTGGTTCCTGGCCGGGTTGCCTCCGGCGGCGGAGGTGCTTCCCGGCCTGTGGATCGGCGGTTATCCCTCGGCGCTTCCCGTACCGAATTGCGGCGTGTTGGACGTGTGCGCCGAATACCCCCGAGCTTCGGCCGTCCGCGAAGGAGCACCCTACAGGACCGTGCCGATGCTGGACTTGGTCGCCCCGTCCGAAGAAGAGCTCACCGCCGCGCTCGCCGCTGTGGACGACCTGCGGGCACGAGGGCCGGTGCTGGTACATTGCGCCCTTGGCCTGGGACGCAGCGCGACGGTGGCGGCTTTCTGGGCGGTGACCCGGGAAAAGCTCACCCCCGAGGCGGCTCTGGCCCTGGTGGAAGCCAAAAGGCCGGGCATGACGCTGCCCATTGAGACGCAGAGGCTGCTCGCCGCCCATGCCGTGGGCGCATGAGTCTTTCGCGTCGCGGCAACACGATTCCATAACCCCGTGAAATCCGGGCAACCGGAGGGATTCCCCATGGCCGACGATCTTCCCCCCGAAGCCGGGCGCATTGTCGGCGCGATGCTGCGCGGCACGGCCGGGTTGAGCCTGTTGTTCGTTCCTTTGATTGTGCTGCAGGGGAGCGGGGCGCTTCTGAATTCCGGGCTTGCGGCAAAAAGCTGTTTTCTGGCCGGTCTGCTTTTGGCCGCGTATGGCCTGTGGCTGTGCCTGCGTCTGCGTCTGGATGCGCGGCTGTTCGCGGATCTGGCCGCCGGGCGGACGAGCGAGGCTGTTTTGGATGCGACCCTGGCGAGGGTTCTCGGCCGTCCGCCCCGGGCGCGGGACATCGCCGATCGTCTGGCCGGTACGCGGCGGCTCTGTTTGCATCTGTTGGTCGCGGCCGTTTTCTCACTGGGATGTTTCACCGGCGGGGTGCTGATCGGATAAACTGCGAAGGCGCTCCGGCTTGAAAAGCGCGAAGAAGGGAAGGCTTCTATCACAAAGGTATATCGGCAACAGGAAGATCGATGCGCCGCGTTCGCGGCCGGGGCTTTGGCCGACACCTTGAGCATCATCGCTTTTTAGACTACACTTTTTCTTTACGCGGCTGGTCGGCCGCGTCATGCCACCCACCACCCATGCAAAGGAGTGCCCCATGAAGGGAGTTTCGTTCCTTGGACGAGCCCTGGTGCTTGGTCTTGTCTCCGTGTTTGCCCTGCCCGTGTTTTCCGCCGCGCCCGCCTCGGCGGCCGATGAATTTGTGACCATCGGCACCGGCGGTATCACCGGCGTGTACTATCCTGTGGGCGGGGCCATCTGCCGCCTGGTGAACAAAAGCCGCAAAGAGCACGGCATCCGCTGCACGGTGGAGTCGACCGGCGCTTCTGTGTTCAACGTCAACGCCATTCGCTCGGGCGACCTCACCATGGGCATCGTGCAGAGCGACACGCAATACTACGCCTACAAAGGTGAGGGCGCGGATCAGTTCGTCAAGGCCGGGCCGGACACCAAGCTGCGCGCCTTGTTCTCCCTGCACGCGGAAGCCTTCACCCTGGTTGCCCGCGAAGATGCGAACATCAACAGCTTTAAGGATCTGGCCGGAAAACGGGTCAACCTCGGCGACCCCGGTTCGGGCAACCGCAGCACCATGGAACTGCTGATGAAGGAATTCGGTTTTACCCCGGAAAGCTTCAAACTGGCCACGGATCTGAAACCGGCCGAGATGGCCGGAGCTTTGTGCGACAATAAGATTGACGCCTACATCTATGTGGTCGGCCATCCGAACGGCTCGATCAAGGAAGCGGCCACCACCTGCAAATCGCATGTGGTCAACGTGAGCGGCCCGGAAGTGGAGGGCTTCATGAAGAAGTACCCCTTCTATCCGCCCGCGACCATTCCGGGCGGCATGTACACCGGCACGCCCGACGAAGTGAAGACCTTTGGGCCGCGCGCCTGCCTGCTGGCTTCCTCCGACATGTCGGACGAAACCGCGTATGAGATTACCAAAGCGGTGTTCTCCAACCTGGATGAGTTCAAAAAGCTCCACCCGGCCCTGGAAACCCTCACCCCGCAAGAAATGCTCCTCGGCAACACCGCGCCCTTTCACCCCGGTGCGATTCGCTACTTTAAAGAAGCCGGGCTGATGCAATAACCACCCGGAGCCGTTCCCGCCCCGAAAGAATTCCTTCGGGGCGGGCTTTTTCGCAAGACGTTCACGCGCATTATAAGGAAAGAAGAAGGAGGTTGCATGACGCCGGCTGCAGAACAAGGCAACAAAAAGCTGCTGGAGGAAGTGCGGGAAAAAGAAACCGGCCGGACCAGACTGAAGGGGTTTCCCCGGGCGGTCTGCCTGGTTGTGCCGCTTGTGTGGTCCTTGTTTCAACTGTGGATCGTTTCACCCATCCCGTACAACCTGGGCATAGGGGTGTTCAACGATACCGCCACGCGCTGCATCCACCTCTCTTTTGCCGTATTCCTCGCGTATGTCGGCTTCCCGATTCTGCGCCGCAAAAGCCGTGACCCGGTTCCTTTTTACGACTGGATTCTGGCCCTCGGCGCGGCCTTTTGCTCGGCCTACCTGTATTTGTTCCAGGATTCTCTGGTCACCCGGGCGGGCATTCCCACGACCGAAGACATCGTCGTGGCCTGCGTGGGCGTGTTGCTGCTTTTGGAAGCCACCCGCCGGGTCATGGGGCTGCCCATGACCATCGTGGCCTGCGTGTTCCTCGCCTATGTCTTCGCGGGTCCCTACATGCCGGACCTCATCGCCCACCGGGGCGCGTCCCTTTCCCGCGCGGCCTCGCAGTTCTGGCTCACCTCCGAAGGCGTTTTCGGCGTGCCCTTGGGCGTTTCCACCAGTTTCGTCTTTCTGTACGTTTTGTTCGGGGCCTTGCTGGAACGCGCCGGCGCGGGCGATTACCTGACCTCGTTGTCTTTCGCGTTACTCGGGCATTTGCGCGGCGGCCCGGCCAAGGCGGCGGTGGTGGCTTCCGGCCTGCACGGCCTTATTTCCGGCTCATCCATCGCCAACGTGCTGACCTGCGGCCCGGTGACGATCATGCTGATGAAAAAAGTCGGCTTCTCGGCGGAAAAAGCCGGAGCCGTGGAAGTCGCGGCCGGCTCCAACGGGCAGATCATGCCGCCGGTCATGGGCGCGGCCGCTTTTTTGATGGTCGAATACATCAACATGCCGTATTCCGAATTGATCAAGCACGCCTTTTTGCCGGCGCTTCTGGCTTACGGCTCGCTGCTGTATATCGTGCACCTGGAAGCCTGCAAGCTCGGCATGAAAGGCCTGGAACGCACCACCCCCCTGAAGGCGCGCCTGCTCGGCTGGGGCCTGACCGCCTCGCTGCTGGTGGTGATCATCGGGGCCATTCACTACCTGACGGCCTGGATTCCGGCCGTGTTCGGCGACGCGGCCTGGATGGTCTTCGGCCTGCTGCTGCTCATCAGCTATCTTGCCTTGCTGATGATTGCCGCCCGGCAGCCGGATTTGCCCAAGCACACCGACAATGACGCCCTCATGCGTCTGCCGTCCGTGCGCCCGATTTTGGTTTCCGGCCTGCACTTTCTTATTCCCATCGCGGTGCTGGTCTGGTGTCTGATGATTTTCGAGATGTCGCCCGGTTTGGCGGCCTTTTACGCCTGCGTGTTCATGATCGGCATCCTGCTCACGCATAAGCCCATTGTGGCGTTCCTGCGCAAGCAGCCGGTCGGACCGGCCGTGCGCAAAGCCTTTGGCCTGCTGCTCGAAGGCCTGACCACCGGCGGCCGGAACATGGTGGGCATCGGCCTGGCCACGGCCAGTGCCGGCATCGTCGTGGGCGCGGTAAGCCTGACCGGCGTGGGGCAGGCGCTGGCCGCCGTGGTGGAGGCCGTTTCCATGGGCTCGCTGGTTGTGGTGCTGCTCATGACCGCCCTGTTGTCGATTCTTCTGGGCATGGGCCTGCCGACCACGGCCAACTACATCATCGTCTCCACCCTGTTGGCTCCGGTCATCTACAACCTGAGCGCCGCGCACGGTTTGGCCGTGCCCCTGGTGGCGGTGCACCTGTTCTGTCTCTACTTCGGCGTGATGGCCGACGCCACGCCGCCGGTGGCCCTGGCCGCCTTCGCGGCGGCGGGCATATCCGGGGGCGACCCTTTCCGGACAGGCGTCCAAGGGTTCATCTATGAGATGCGCACGGCTGTTTTGCCGTTCGTATTTTTGTTCAACCCGGAAATTTTGCTGATCAACATTGAATCGGTGCCGCACCTGATTTGGGTTGTCGTCACCGCTGCCCTGGCCTGTATGGCCTTCGCTTCGGCCACCCAACGCTTTATGTTTACCAAAGCCCGCTGGTGGGAGGTCGCTTTGCTGCTGGTCAGCATGGTATTTCTGTTCCGGCCGGGCATAGCGCAAAATTATCTTTTCCCGCCTTTCACCGAGGTGCCCGCGGCGCAACTGGAGCAAACCATCGAGGCTTTGCCTGCGGACGGCGTCATGCGCCTGAAGGTGCGCACAACGGCCGACGGCGAAACCAAAGAACGTACTCTGGCCTTGCCCGCCGGTACGGGGTCCGCTGAAGACCGCCTGTATGCGGCCGGGCTGACCCTGGAAAAGCAAGGGGACGCCTTGGTTGTGTCCGATATCGTGCCCAACGGCCGGGCGGAAAAGCTCGGTCTGGACATCGCCGACGACCACACTGTCGAAGGGATGCTCCTTCCGGCCGAGAACCGTCCCCCCAAGTTCCTGTTCAGCATTCCCGGTCTGGTCTGCTTCGCTCTGGTGTTTTTGACGCAGCGGCGTAAGGCGAAGGGAGAGGCGGAGAGGGCTGTGGAGGCGGCGGCTGCCGCATAGTTGGGAGGAGAGGATGTCTGTCGATTGGCGGCGGCTTATGCTCTTCGAGGCGTTGAAAAAAAGCCCCGTGGTCTGTTTCCGGTTGTGCAACCGAAGCTTCTTTTTCTTTCAATTTTACCTTGTCCGCTCCGCTTGGCCAGGAGGGGCCGCTATGCGGCGGCCCCCCTGGACCCCCCTCGCACCACGGGGCAAAGCCCCTTGGAACCCCATGGAACATCTTGGCCGGCAGGGCTGAACCCTTCGCGGCTCTCCGGCGCTTGGCCGGGGGAGCCGCTTCGGGCTGCGGGAGCCTCCTCGACGGCGTCGCCGTCTGTGGGGTCTCCCTTCACGCCCTGCAAAGGCCATTGACACTCTCGCAATGAAGCAAGAGCTTTGAGGATTTCGGTGGATCGTTGTGGTGTGGTCGGCTGTAGCTGTGTGACAGGCGGAGAAGAGTGGGCAACCGCCTGCTGGAGGGCGAAAAAACGGATGGATGCGCCGGAATCCGGCTCCGGACGGAAGGTCGCGCGATCGTTTTTGACCGAAGAGAAGTAGGTGGGAAGAGCGGCGGTTAAAACATCCCGTTCTTGCGGTTCTTGCACCAGGAGACGAAGTCCGGAAAGGAGCGTTCCAGAATACGGCGGGCGTTGTCCTCGGCTTTGAGATATTTGGCCCGAGTCATTTTACCGTTGCCCACCCAGTGTTTCAGGTAGGGTGCGATATCCAGGTGCTTGGCGCGCAGACCCCGGCGGTTGAGCTCGCGGAACCAGCCCACGGCCGTATCCAGGCAGATGGGGCCACAGGGTTCGAAAGCCCCGAACGGCGGAACGGGGCCGTTGGGAACGGTCAGGGGGCGGGTCAGGGAGAGGTCCGTCAGGCAAGCCCATTCGCTGACCCGGCATTCGGGCAGGGGCCAACCGTTTTCGGCATAGTAGGGCGTCCAGCCTTCCGGGTAGGGACGTACAAAGACGCCGCGTTCGGCCGCGATGCGGTAGAGGCGGGTGAGCTCGTCCGGGGTGAGGGAAAAGCCGGCATAGGCTTCCGGCGTGCAGGGAGCGCGGCCGGGCAGGGCGGCGGCCACGGCTTCGGCGTTCGCGGCGGGGCAGTTCCAGCACTGGCCGATTTGGCCGACGGCGAAGTGCCCGTCAATGTGCTCCAGCATGGCTCCGACGATGTCCTTCATGACCAGCACATCATTATGGATGGTCAGCAGGTAACGCTTGTCGCTGTTCTCAAAGGCATGCTGGTAGCGGACCGACAGGCGGTATTCCGGATCGTTATAGCGGGCCGGGTCGGCGGCTTTAAGTTCGAACCAATACTTGGGTTGGTAAATGCGGGCTTGTTCCCCCAGATATTCGGCGACGACATAGGGCGAGGCCGTGTCGAAGGCCGAGCCGTAGGGCTCGAACTGCAGGTAGATGGTGTCGATATATTGCCCGGAATGCCGCAACAGCGACAGAATCGAGAGCGACGTCTGGAGCGGCTTGGCAAAGACGTTGAGGGCCAGATCGACAGCAGAGCGGGAGTTCATACTCCCCCTTTACATCAGAACTCCAGTCCAAACAAGGGTGAAAGGACCGGGGCGGAATGATCCCCACCTTTTATCGGAAGCATGATGCTCCTGATTCCCCATTGTCGGCCGGTTCGCGCCTGCGCGGACCGGCCGACACATGAGGGGGTCTGGGGGAAATCATTTCCCCCAGAAAGATTTTATCTGCTTAATCCCAGCTTCTGCCTCCGTTCGGCGATGCGGGCGTCGATGAGTTCCGCGGCTTTGACCGGGTCGGCTTCTACCATGAACGAGGCTCCGACCACGGCGTTCAGGCCGTTCAGGGCTATGTCCGTGACCAGGGGGCTGCCCAGGATGTGCGGCGGGTGTCCCAGGTGCACGGGAATGCCCGAGGCCACGGCGTACAACCCGATGGCGGCGGCCTTTTCCGAGTACCATTCGGGCGACGAAGCGGCCACGGGCAGATCCGCGATGTCCACGCTCAGAGCGTTGGCCAGCAGGGCGCAGAGCTGTATGATGCGGGAATTGTCCACGCAACTGCCCACATGGAGCACCGGCGGAATGCCCAAGGCACGACAAACCGAGGCCAGGCCGGGACCGGCGCGGTCGGCGGCTTCCGGCACGAGCAGCCCGGCCTTGCCCATGGCCGAGGTGACGCAGCCGGTGGCCAGGACCAGGAGATCGCGGCGGATCAGTTCTTCGGCCAGGCGAGTGTTGGCGGAGTCCTGCTGGATTTTCGGGTTGTTGCAGCCCACCACGCCCACGGCCCCGCGCACTGCCCCGGCCTTGATCGCGTCGATGAGGGGAGTGGGTGTGCCGCCCAGGACTTCAAGGATGGCTTCGTTGGAAAACCCGGTCATGAGCGGCACGGGGGCAACGGGAATGTTCACCCGGTTCGGGTCACGCTTGGCAAAGGCTTCCACGCCCATGTTCACGATGGCGCGGCAGGTTTCGCGGGCGTTTTGCGGCGTGACTTCGACATGGGTGGCCCCGACAAAACGCCCTTTGGGAGAGGTGGTGATGAACCGGGTATGGTAACATTCGGATACCATGACCAGGGAGGGCATGATACATTGGTAATCGGCCACAATGGCTTCCACCGCGCCGGTGATGATGGTCAGCTCGGTCATCATGTGGTTGCCGACCATGGGGATGCCTTGGCGCATGAGCAGTTCGTTGCCTGTGCAGCAAAGGCCGCCCAGGTTGATGCCGGTGGCTCCGAGCGCTTTGGCTTTGGCGATCATTTCCGGCTCACGGGTCGCGGCCAGGATCATTTCGGAAACCACGGGGTTGTGCCCGTGGACTAGGATGTTGACCTGATCCGCCTTGAGCACCCCGAGGTTGACTTCAGAGCGCGCGGGCTTGGGCGTGCCGAAGAGGATGTCGGAGACCTCGGTGCCGATCATCGAGCCGCCCCAGCCGTCGCCCAGGGCCGTGCGGGCGGCCTGCACGAGCAGGCTCACCGGGTCGTTGTCGCAGCCCATGTGGGTGCGGTGCATGGTTTCGGCGATTTCGCGGTCGATGCCGCGCGGGGTCAGGCGCAGGTCGTCCCACAGTTGGCGACGCTTGAGCGGCACGCGGGTGTCGACGAACGACAGGGACTTTTTCCGGCTGCCGAAGTCGTCGAAAAAGGCGTGTGACAGGGCCCCGGCCAAGGCGTTGACCGGCGCGCTCTCGGCTCCGTCCAAACCGAGTTCGGCGGAGATGCGGCGCAGCTTGGCTTCGTCGCGCACGCTGTAGCCGGGGGCCTGATCCATCGCCACGGCTTCAAGCACTTCCACCAGGTCGCGACCGTGGTCGGAGTGTCCGGCGGAACCGCCGGTGATGAAGCGGGCGAAATTGCGGGCCACGATCACGTCCGCGTCGGCGCCGCAGACGCCACGTTTCATTTTGCCGTCCTTGCGATCGGCAATACGGCAGGGACCCATGGCGCAATTTTTACAGGTTGTTCCGAGTTCGCAGAACGTACAGTGCGGCGTCTGTTCTTCCAAACGATCCCAGGCGGTGCTTATGCCTTCTGCCTCGGCTTTTTTGAGCATGGCGCGGGCATCTTCCCAGATACTCCGTTCTTCGGGCGTGCGTGTTTTTTTCATTGCCGGCCTCCCTGGTTGCGGGGTCAACCCCGGGGAGCGGGAAAAGGCTTTGCCCAAGGGCTCAAACCCCTTTATATGGATTCAGGTTATAAAAAA
This sequence comes from Desulfovibrio sp., assembly GCA_031551885.1. Classification (GTDB taxonomy): domain Bacteria; phylum Desulfobacterota; class Desulfovibrionia; order Desulfovibrionales; family Desulfovibrionaceae; genus Frigididesulfovibrio. The sequence goes on along the minus strand of JAVBMX010000050.1, from coordinate 26,417 downwards.
AGCGGAAGTCCCTCAATGGCGGACGCATTATTTTCGCCGAAGTGTCGGAAGAGCCGCCGACGGATCGGAAGGGATTTTCGCTCGACCTTGACCTTCCGCTTGACAGAAAAAACAGGCGGGCGTATGTAAGCCTGCTTCGGCAAGAAACTGTAAGGAAATTTTCATTTCGGAGGAGCATCATGCCCACCATCAACCAGCTCATTCGTAAAGAGCGCAAGGCCATCTTGAAGCGGAAAAAAACCCCCGCTCTTCAGGCCTGCCCCCAGCGGCGCGGCGTGTGCACCCGCGTGTATACCACTACGCCGAAAAAACCCAACTCCGCCCTGCGTAAGGTCGCCCGTGTGCGCCTGACCAACGGGATGGAAGTAACCGCCTACATTCCCGGGGAAGGTCACAACCTCCAGGAACACTCGGTGGTGATGATTCGCGGTGGCCGGGTAAAAGACTTGCCCGGTGTTCGCTATCATATTGTGCGAGGCACTCTTGATACCGCAGGCGTAGCGGATCGCCGTAAAAGTCGTTCGAAGTACGGCGCCAAACGTCCCAAATAAGGAGCATTGTTCATGCCGCGTAAAGGCCCCATTCCCAGAAGAGAAGTTCTGCCCGATCCTATTTACAACAGCCGCTTGGCCGCCCGGTTCATCAACCGGCTCATGTTCGACGGCAAGAAAGGCGTTGCTGAGAAAATTTTCTACGCAGCCGTGGCTTCCCTGGGGGAAAAGACCAATGACGACCCCCTGCGCGCCTTTGAAAAGGCCGTGGAAAACGTGAAGCCGCATCTGGAAGTCAAGGCCCGCCGCGTGGGCGGCGCCACCTACCAGGTGCCCATGGAAGTGCGTCCCGATCGGCAGGTTTCTCTGGCCATCCGCTGGCTTATTACGTATTCGCGGGCCAGAGGCGAGAAGGGCATGAACAACCGCCTGGCCGCCGAACTGCTTGACGCCTTCAACGGGCGCGGCGGCGCGGCCAAGAAACGTGAAGACACTCACCGCATGGCCGAAGCCAACCGCGCTTTCGCCCATTATCGCTGGTAGTATCGGAGAAAGCTTTAGTGGCCAGACAAACACCCCTCAGTATGCAGCGGAACTTCGGCATCATGGCCCACATCGATGCCGGAAAAACCACCACCACCGAGCGTATCCTTTATTACACCGGCGTTTCGCACAAGCTCGGCGAAACTCATGAAGGCGAAGCCACCATGGACTGGATGGCTCAGGAGCAGGAGCGCGGCATCACCATTACCTCCGCCGCCACGACCTGCTTCTGGAAGGACTATCGCCTGAACATCATCGACACCCCGGGCCACGTGGACTTCACCATGGAAGTCGAGCGCTCCCTGCGGGTGCTCGACGGCGCCGTGGCCGTGTTCGACGCCGTGGCCGGCGTGGAACCCCAGTCGGAAACCGTCTGGCGTCAGGCCAACCGGTATCATGTGCCGCGTATTTGTTTCGTGAACAAAATGGACCGCATCGGCGCGAACTACAACCGTTGCGTGGACATGATTCGCGATCGCCTGAAGGCCAAGCCCATCTCTCTGCAGATTCCCATCGGCAGCGAAGATAAGTTTGAAGGCGTGGTCGATCTGATCACCGGCGAAGCCGTGGTGTTCGATAAAGCCAGCAAGGGCGCGGAGTTCAACGTCATTGACGTGCCCGCCAACCTGCGGGACGAGTACGAGTTGCGCCGCGCCGAATTGCTCGACGCAGTGGCCGAGGAAGACGAGGCTCTGCTGGAAAAGTATCTCGGCGGCGAAGCCCTGACCGATGATGAAATCCATTCCTGTATCCGCAAAGCCACGATCAACATGAACATCGTGCCGGTTTTGTGCGGTTCGGCCTTCCGGAACATGGGCGTGCAGCCCCTGCTCGACGCCGTGACCGCCTACTTGCCTTCTCCCCTGGACATTGCCCAGATGGAAGGCATGAACCCGGACAACGAAGAAGAAAAGATCGTCTGTCACAGCGACGACAAAGAGCCCTTGGCCGGTTTGGTCTTCAAGCTCTTTTCCGACCCCTACATCGGGCACCTCTCGTTCTTCCGGGTTTACTCCGGCTGCATCGAGTCCGGGGCCACCGTGCTCAACGCCAACACCGGCAAGAAAGAGCGCGTGGGGCGTCTGTTGCAGATGCACGCCAACAAGCGGGAAGAAGTCAAATGGGCCGGGGCCGGCGATATCGTGGCCCTGGTGGGGCTGAAACAGGTCTCCACCGGCGACACCATTTGCGCGGTTGAACGTCCGATTGTCCTGGAATCGCTGGATATTCCCGATCCGGTCATTGAAGTGGCCATCGAGCCCAAGACCAAGGCCGACCGCGATGCGCTTTCCGCCGCTCTCAACAAGCTGGCCAAGGAAGACCCTTCGTTCCGCGTGAAGGGCGATGAAGAAACCGGGCAGACCCTGATCGCCGGCATGGGCGAACTGCACCTGGAAATCATCGTCGACCGCCTGACCCGCGAATTCAACGTGAACGCCAACGTGGGCAAACCTCAGGTCGCCTACCGCGAGACCATCACCAAGCCCGCCAAGTCCGACATGAAGCACGCCAAGCAGTCGGGCGGCCGCGGTCAGTACGGTCACGTGGTCATCGAGATCGAGCCGAACCCGGAAAAAGGGTATGAGTTCGTCAACAGCATCTCCGGCGGCGTCATTCCCAAGGAATACATCGCTCCGGTGGACAAAGGCATGCAGGACGCCCTGAAGAGCGGCGTGGCCGCCGGATTCCCGGTGGTGGACGTGAAGGTCAACCTGGTCTTCGGTTCGTACCACGAAGTGGACTCTTCGGAACAAGCCTTCTACGTGGCTGGCTCCATGGCCATCAAAGACGCCATGCACAAGGCCGGTCCGGTGCTGCTCGAGCCGATCATGGATGTGGAAGTGGTTACGCCCGACGACTACGTGGGCGAAGTCATGGGCGACCTGAACAGCCGGCGCGGCCGGGTGCAGAGCATGGAAGCCCGCGTGGGTTCCCAGAGCGTTCGCGCCCAGGTTCCGCTTTCGGAAATGTTCGGCTACGCCACGGACCTGCGCTCCAAAACGCAAGGCCGGGCCAACTTCACCATGCAGTTCCACCACTATGAGCGGGTTCCCGCGCAGTTGGCGGAAGAAATCATTAAGAAAAAGTCGTAAACCGTTGCAAAACGGATGGGGGCTTTTTGCCGAGGAGCATCCTCGGCGGAAAGCCCCTTTTTTTATCGCCGCTGTTTTTCCGGGCACTTCTGTAAAACTGTCGGCGCTTTGTGCCGTGGTCGTTACGTTGGATGTTGCGTGTGTACCCCGTTCCGTGTTGCTTTGGGTGTTTTGCGGCGCTCGGGCTTTGCGGTTCAGGAAAAACGTCTGGTGGCGACAGGGATTTTTTCATACTATTCATGGGGTTCCCCTGCGCGGTAAGGGATTCTTTCCTTGCCAAGGGACACCTGATGTGCGAAATTGCAGAAAAGCACTAAGTGCACCGGATATCCATGAGAGACGTCACCCGCCGAATTGTTCCCGCCACCGCTTATGCCCGGCAGCTTCCCGCGCCACAATGGGCCGTCGTTGTTTTTTTCCTCTTGCTGTGCCTTTGGGGCGGACGGGCCGAGGCCGCGGCTCCGCAGCGCTTCGTTTTGGCCCCGCCGAAGCTTGAGGCGGTCGGCGGTGCCCTGAACGCCGTGTGCTCGGTGAGCGTGAACGATGAAGACGGCCTGCGGGACATGTTGAAAGACGGGGCCGTACTGGAGTTGCGCATCTCCTTTGAGGTCGACCGAGAACGTTCATGGTGGAAAAACTCCGAGATTGCTTCCGGGGTTTTTGCCTCCGGTCTGCGGCATGACCCCCTGACCCGCGAGTTTGTTTTGACGATACCCACGGATGGGCGGGCGACCACGCATAAGGATCGCAACCTGAACCGGTTGCTGCAATCCACCTGGCAAATCATTCGTTTTCCCCTGGTACCCGAGGCGGCCTTCCGGGAACACGACGCGGAACAAACATACCGGATCTCCCTTGCCTTTGAGCTTCGCCACGTGGAGTCACCGCCTTGGCTGGAGAAAAGCCCGGGGTTCTGGTCTTCCGACGTGGTGCCGCAGGAACGGCGCGAATTGCAGTATCCTTTCTGATTTTTGCTTCGGATACCGGACGGTCCGGCTCCGTTCAAGGCAGGCCCGCGCGGCGGAGATGGCGCGGCATTCCAACGGCGGGGTGAAACCGCGTTCCCGCCGTGATAACACGAAGCCATGAAAGGCGGCTTTGCCCCACCATACGAGTCGGTTCCCCGGCGCTGTCCCGCGGCGGCCGATGGAGTCCTCATGCCGGACCCCCAGCTTCCTTCTCCCTACGATACCCCCGACCAACTTTCCCCGGCCGAACGGCGCAGGCTTGAACGCCGTCGGCGTAAGCGGGAGTTGATTATCGCAAGCATCGCCTTTGTCGTGGTGCTTGTGCTTACCTCGCTGCAGTTTGAGCGGTTCCGCGAAGATCGCTGGTTCGTGCTTATTTTCAACATCAACTTTGTGTTGTTGTCGGTCATTTTTCTGCTGGTGCTGCGCAATGCTTTCAAGCTGCTTGCCGAGCGCCGGCGCAAGGTGCTCGGGTCGCGTCTGCGCACCCGCCTGGTGGCGGCTTTTGTGGCGTTTTCCTTGTTGCCTTGCGTGTTGATGTTTTTGGTGACCACCAAATTTGTGCAGATGTCCATGGACTTCTGGTTCAAAGAGCAGGTCGAAAACAGCATGGATGCGGCATTGGATTTGGGGCATGCGCTGTACGAGAAAACCGGGACCAGGTTGGTGGGGGTTCTGGAACGCAGCCGCCCGGAAGTTGAGCGGCGGCTGGCCTCAAAAGACGCGGAGCTGTTGACCGGGGTTTTGGAGCGTGAACGCTCGGCGGGCAACACGGCGTTGGTGGGTTTGTTCACGGCGGATGGCCGGGAGAAATATTGGAGCGCCGCGCCCGACGCGACCAAAGTATGGAGCGTGGCCAAAGGAGAAATCGCCTGGGAGGACGTGCGGGCCAAAGGGTCGGCCTATGTGCTCACGCCGGGCGGCATCAACGATTACATCTTCGCGGTGCTGGCCCTGGACGGCGGCAAACGCGGCTACCTGGTGGCCGCCGAAGACATGGGCCCCGGATTTCGCTCCAAATTCGACCGTATTTCGCGAGGGGCCGGGGCATACAAGCATCTGCGCTCCATCCAGCGTCCGTATCGGGTGATGCTTTACAGCAGCCTGGGCGTGCTGACCACGTTGATCATCTTTGGGGCCGTATGGTTCGGCTTTCGCATGGCCAGAGAAATGTCGGCCCCGATGCTGGCCCTGGCCGCCGGCACCGAACGCATCTCCAAAGGGGATCTGGGGGTGCGCCTGGCCGACAACGCCGTGGATGAAATGGGCGTGCTGATCCGTTCGTTCAACCGTATGGCCGACGATTTGGAGCGCGGCCGGCGGGAGTTGGTGGACGCCAACGACAGGCTGGAAGAGCAGAACGTGGAGATCGCCCGGCACGGCAAATATGTGGAGACGGTTCTCAACAATATCGCCGCCGGGGTCATCTCTTTTGATCCGGAAGGCATCATCGCCACCGTGAACCACGCGGCCTGCGAAATCCTTGGATGCGCTCCGCAGGCCTTGATGGGGCGGCCCATTGAGGAGCTCTTCCCGCAGCATGACGAGATCATCACGGCGGTACGCAAACGCTTTGCCTTACGGCCGGAAAGCCGTACGCAGCACAGTATGGCCTTGCGCATCCGGGGCGAGGAGCGCCGTCTGCTGGTGAACATGGTGGGTTTTTCGACCGAGGGTGTGTATCGCGGCTCTGTGGTCGTTTTCGAAGACATCACCGAACTGGAGCGCATGCAGCGCATGGCCGCTTGGCGTGAAGTGGCCCGGCGCATCGCTCACGAGATTAAAAATCCGCTCACGCCGATCAAGCTTTCGGCTCAACGGCTGGCCAGAAAATTCGGCGGGCAGGTGGACAGCCCGGCCTTTGCGGAAAGCACGGATCTGATTGTACGCCAGGTGGAGCATCTGCAGGAAATGGTGCAGGAGTTTTCCGCCTTCGCCAAGTTGCCGGAGGTTCGTCCGGTGCCCGGCCGGCTTGAGCCGCTGCTGGAGTCCGTGGTCGGGCTTTTCCGCAACAGCCATTCCGGTATCGCCTGGGAGCTGGATCTGCCGGAGTCGCTCCCCGAGTTGCCTTTGGATGCGGAAGCCCTGCATCGGGCCTTCATCAATATTCTGGCCAATGCGGCGGAGGCCCTGGCGGCCTCGCCCCGGCCGGAGCCGAAGGTTCGTATCTCGGCGGTGTATGTGCCCGCCATGCACCACGTGCGTGTCGACGTGGCCGACAACGGGCCGGGCATCACGGAAGAGGACCGTTCCCGGCTGTTCGAGCCCTATTTTTCCCGTAAAAAAGGCGGTACCGGCCTTGGCCTGACCATCGTGCGCTCCATTGCCGGCGATCACCACGGCTATGTTCGGGCCTTCCCCGGCGAAAACGGAGGGACGGTGATTTCTCTGGAGCTGCCCCTGACTTAGGCTCGGCCCTCATGAAAACGCCGTCGGCAAACCACGCGCCAAATCGTTTCCGCGTGGTTTGCCGATTTGCCGTGATGCCGCGTCGAGCGTTGTTTTTTGTTGCGGCGGTTGGATGTCGGAAGAGTATGCTTTCCGCGGCAAAACCTCGCCTTCCTTGCCCTGCCGGGGCCTGCCCGAAGCGGGCGTCAAACCGCTCCCTTCCACCCTGGCGCCCACACCGGCTCGGCCCCTCTCTTCCTTGACCCCGACGGGAAAGACCTGTAGGGAAAAACTGGAACTCTTTCCTTTTCGAGCAATTTCGATTCTGTTTGTCGGAGCTGATATGAACGGCGCGCACCCGTGGGCGGGGCGCACATTTTTTCTTCCCGCCCTTATCCTCCTCATAACCGCCTCCTTCGCAGGTATCGGTCTGTTCGCCCATCGCCATGCCGAGTCGCAGTCCGACGTTCGCGCCCGGGAGATGAACACGGTTTTGAGCGACCAGGTTGCCGGGGCCATGCGGCTGTGGCTGAACGAACAGAAACTGCAGGCCCTCACCCTGGCTGCGGATGGGCTGGTGGTCGCCTGCGCCAAATACCCGAACAACGTCGCCCTGCGGGAGGAGTTGGAGCGAAAGTTCCGGCAGCAGCACTCCCTGAAGCCCTATCTGACGATGATCAACCTGATGATCTACCGGAGCGCGGACGATCCGCCGGTGCGGGTTGTACGGCAAGGGGAGGTCAGAACGGTGGGCAACGGCCGGTCTTTGGTCGACTCCATCAGCGGCCGCAGCGTCGGGATGGGAGGGCTGGAGGATTTCAGCTACATCCGCGCCGTTGCGGAAGGCTCCACGACCTACATCAGTGAGGCCAAACCCAACGCCATTCCCGGCCTGCCGCCCGTTTTCATGATCGCCGTGCCCGTGCGCGACGACGGGGGAAAACTCGTGGGCGCTCTGGGGTACGGGGTGAAAATCGATTACTTCACCAACCTGTTCATCGCCGACTTCAGCATAGGCGCCACCGGGCGCATGGAGATTCTCGACGATCGCGGGCTGTACATGGGCAGCGCCGTTCCGGAGAAGCTGCTTACCGACGAATACCGCAGTCATGGGCAGGCTCTGCTGCCCCACCTGACCCCCCAGAACACAACGGCCTTCAGGCTGAAGCTGCAGGGGAAGGAATACGACTTCGCCGCGTCGCCCGTGACCATGGATGTCGACATGGCCAACCACTGGTGGGTGTTGTTTCATCGTTCGGTTGAGGAACTGGACCGGAAGTCGGCGGAATACGGCCTTTGGCTGCTGTTGTTGTGTTCTTTGGGAGCGCTGTTGTCGACGGGAGTGGCCGTTGCCGCCTCTCGTTCCGCAGCCGAGCGTTTGAGCGCGACCGCCGAACGATACACGCGGACATACGTGGAAGGCAGCCCCTACGGTTTGCTGCAACTTGGCCCGGAAGGCCGAGTTCTCGACGCCAACCCGGCGGCCTGCGAGCTTTTCGGTTATTCTTACGGCGAAATTCGTCAACTATCCCTGAATGCCCTGCTGCCTCGCTTCCCGTTTGCACCTGCGCCGGATCTGCCTTCTGCGGACGGCGCGGAAGTGCAGGGCAGGCGGAAAGACGGGGAAGATCTGGTTGTCGTCCGCGAAGCGCGGACTTTGGATGACGGCACCACCTTGCTTTTTCTCAAAAACAATACGGTGGCCGCCGGGCATCGCAAAGCCGTGGCGCGGTTGTCCGAAAATTTGGCCGCGTCGCTGAGAAAGTCGGAGGAACTGCGCCGCAAGGCCGAAGGTGCCGATAAAGCCAAAAATGAATTCCTGGCCGAAATGAGTCACGATATCCGTACGCCCCTTAATTCCATCTCGGGGTTGGCGCATTTGCTGTCGCTCTCTCGCCTGGATGAGCGCCAGGAAGATTATGTCCGGAAGATAACGGACGCCGCGCACGCGCTGAGAGAGGTGATCGGCGATATTCTGGATTTTGCCGGGCTGGAAGCGGGCAGAATGACCGCCGAGCGGGTTCCTTTCCATTTGCCGTCGCTGTTGGAGGAGGTTCGGGCGAAGTTCGCGCGGGAAGGCTCCGCAAAAGGCATCACCGTGGCCCTGCGCTCGGCCGGGGATGAGCCGGAGTACCTGGAGGGCGACCCCACGCATCTGCGCCGGATTCTCGGCAATGTGCTGTCCAACGCCGTCAGGTTCACCGAACGCGGCGGGGTGGCGCTTTTCTGTCGTCGGCTGGGGCCTGCCAAGCACAACGGCGTGGTGCTCGAGTTTCGCGTGCAGGATACGGGTATCGGCATTGCCGACGAGCTGCTGCAGGATATCTTCCAGCCGTTTTCGCGGGCCGGGGTCGCTTCCATCCGGCAATCCGGCGGGGTCGGCCTGGGGTTGCCCCTTTGCCGGGGGCTTCTCGAACTGATGGGCGGGGAGATTTCCCTTGAAAGTACCCCCGGCGACGGCACCACCGTGGTCATTCTGTGCCCCTTTGGGGTGGCGGACGCCGCCTCGGTTCAAAGCCTTCATGACGTCGGCGATGTTCGGGAGCGGCTGCGCAACCGCATCTTTTTGTTGGCGGAAGACAACCCCGTGAACCGACAAATAGTGGTGGAACTGCTGGCCGACGTCGGCGCCGAAACGGTCACGGCCGCCGATGGGCATGAGGCCTTGGCCTGCCTGGCGGAAACACCCACCCGGTTCGACGCCGTGGTGATGGACCTGGATATGCCCGGCATGGACGGCTACACGGCCGCCGAGGAAATCCGCCGGCAGTCGCGTTTCAAGAACCTGCCTATTGTCGCCATGACGGCCCACTCCATGGCCGGGGAGCGCGAACGGTGCATTGCGGTCGGCATGAACGCGCACATCGCCAAGCCCATCGACGTGAACGCGCTGTATGCGACCCTGGCGCGGGTGCTGCAATGAGAGAGTGTTTGCCGGTCTTTGTGTGGCCGGGTTCGGGAGGGAGAACGTTTTGATTCGTTTGTTGAAAGCGGTGCTGCTCGCGGCGGGGATTCTTGCGGTCTTGTTGGTTGCGGTTTCCTGGTTTTCCCGTTCCCTGCCGTTTTCCCGAGCAAAGAGATTCAGGCGTCTCCGGACTCCCTCGGCTTGGCCTATGAGGATGTCCGGCTCACCACGGCCGATGGCGAAACCCTTGCCGGATGGTATGTTCCGGCCGCCGATTCCAAGGACGGGCCGGTGCTGCTGTTTTTCCACGGCAATGCCGGCAATATTTCCTCCTGCCTGGACTCCATCGCCATGTTCCACAACCTGGGCCTGTCGGTGCTGCTGATCGATTATCGAGGCTTCGGCGAAAGCTCGGGGTCTCCGTCGGTCGACGGCACGCTCCACGATGCGCGGGCCGCCTGGGCGTGGTTGCGCGACGTGAAACGGGTGGCGCCCGAGAAGGTCATCATCCACGGCCGCTCGCTTGGAGGAGGCGTGGCCGCGGCCCTGGCGGCGGAAGCGTCGCCCCGCGCCCTGATTTTGGAATCAACCTTTACCTCGCTGTATGATGTGGCCAAAGGGCTTGTTCCACGCCTGCTTCCGATCCGGCCGTTTCTGCCCCAGGACTTCAACACGCCGGAACGCCTGAAATCCATCCACGCGCCGTTGCTCGTCATCCACAGCCCGAACGACGAAATGATCCCTTACGAACTGGGCAGAACCGTGTATGAGTCCTACGCCGGACCGAAGCGTTTTGTGGAATTAAAGGGGTCGCACAACGGCGGCATCTTTACGGACAATGCCGTTTATATGCAGGGATTGCGGGACTTTTGGGACTCGTTGCCGTAGAGCCGTACAATTCTCACCGATGAACAACGGTGGCCGATTCCGAGCGGAAGCCTTGATTCGACGCATCGCCGAATCAGGGCTTTCGCTTTGATGGGGGTGCCAAAGAGGCACCTTATGAGGAGGATTGGCGGCGCTGTTCATGCCGCCCTGAGGCAATTCCTTTGCACACCGCGGAAGTGCCGCCCGACGTTGACTCACGCGGCCTGTTCGGGGTCTACCCGCATCCGGCACCAGGATTTTGGGTTATCGTGGTTCGTTGTGCGGCGCTGCAAAGACCTCCTTCGCGGCGAACAGGCCGTTCAAAGCCGCCGGGAATCCGGCGTAAACGGCCATCTGCATGATCACTTCCAGGATTTCTTCGCGTGTGCAGTCTACATGCAGCGCGGCGGTAATATGCACTTTCAGTTGCGGACCGGCGTTGCCGAGAGCCGTCAAAGCCGCGACCACAGCGATTTCCCTACTTTTGAGATCGAGTCCCGGCCGGGCGTAAATGTCGCCAAGGGGGAACTCGATGAGGTACCGGGCGAAGTCCGGGGCGAGATCCTTCAGACTTTCCACCACGGCTTCGCCGCCTTTGCCGTCCACCCGGCGCAGCATGGTCAGGCCGGTTTCATAGCGTTCGGAATGCATATTTTTCTCCTTTTTAAGCGTGTTTCGCGCAGACGTGGTGTTTGTCGGGAAGGCCGGACGCAAGCGGCGGCCCATAAGCGCGCCTTGCATCACGCAATTGCCGGCAAGAGCGTCATGCCCGCAGCGACTCCTTTCCCTCCTTCATAGGGGGACCGGGCGGCTTTGCATCATTCTGTTTCCGTGATACCTTTTCGGTATGGCAAATGACTCTTTCCATAGTTCGGACGTTCCCCTGCTGTATTATTTCAGCGTGGTGGCCGAGGAGAACAACCTGCATCGGGCTGCGGAGCGCCTGTTCATGTCCCAGCCGCCTTTAAGCCGTCGTATCAAGCATTTGGAAGAGCGCTTGGGACTCACACTGTTCATCCGGCACACCAAGGGGCTGACGTTGACCGAGGACGGGGCGCGGGTTTTGGAAGCCGTCCGTCCGCTCCTGAAATCACAGGTGCAAACCTTTCGGCGCTTGCAGGCCCTGACGAGGCCGTCGGCAAAGGTTTTTACCCTGGGCTTTACCACCGCTTTCGAGCAGGGGGTGTTCATCGAAGTGGAAAAGCGGTTGCGTGGACACTACGGCAAGCGGCTGCGCGTGGTGCGGGAGACTTCGCCGAAGTTGGTACGGAGCATGCGCAAAGGCAGGTTGGACGCGGCCCTTGTGGCGCTGCCCCTGGATGCGCCCGAACTGACCGAGATGCCTTTGCTGTACGATGAACCGTTAATGGCCGTTCTGCAGGAAGGCCTTTCCGAATCCAAAAGCGAAAGTCCGCCGCTGCGGGTTTTCAACGGCAAGCCGCTGTTTTGGTTCCGCCGCGAAAGCAACCCGGCGTTTTTCGACCACACCCGGGGCATTTTCGTCCATGCGGGTTTTCACCCGGTATTTCTGGAGGAACCGGCGGAACACGACGTGCTGCTGGCCCGTATCGCCGCCGGCGAGGGAATGGGGTTGCTGCCCGCTTCTTTCTCGGTTGTGCGGCGTGAGGGGGTTGTTTTCGTCTCGATACGTGCGGATTCGCTTGGGAGTGGCGTTCGCTCCCGGGAACACCGACGACATGGACGAACTCGTGGGAATGCTTGGGGAAGCGCTTCCCCCGTCCTTGTAAGATACTGTGGGGGCACTCTGTTCTCGGGAGATGCCTCCCCCCGGCGTTGATCGCCGCGCATAAAAAAAGCCGCCCGAAGGCGGCCTTTTTTTATGCGCGGCGATCAACGCCGGCGGCTTTTACGGCAACACCGTCACTTCATGGGACTTGTCGAGTTGGATGTATTTGACGGCCAGATCCCGCAGCTGTTCCGGGGTGACCTTTTGGGCCGCGTTCACCAGTTTGCGCTCGGCATCGAGCGGACGGCCGAGGATGCTCAGCACGGCCGCTTCGGAGCAGCGCGAGGCCACGGTCTGGTGATCGCGGTAGTAGTCGCCGAGCATCTTGTTCTTGGCGCCTTCCACCAGGTTCGTCGGCACGGTTTCTTTGTGCAGCTTGTCGATAACCCGGCGGAAACCGTCGCGGGCGGCTTCCAGCTTGTCCGGCGAGGTGCCGATGTAGAAGATCATGGCTCCGGTCTTTTGGGCCTTCCAGGGGAACGCCGTGACCGTGTAGCCCAAACCTTCCTTGTCGCGCAGGTCGGCGAAAAGCAGACCGCTTTGCCCGGCCAGGACGTTCTGGAGCAGATCCAGGCCCGGTTCATCCGGGTTGCCGTATCCCACGGTGGGGAAGACCAGCATCAGGTGGGCCTGGTTACGGCCGGGCAGATGCAGGCCCAGGGCTTTTTCCTTGGTCCATTCCGGCGTCTCAAGACGTTTTTCCTTGCCCCCGCCAAGAGCGGCGGACAGCTTTTTGGCCGCCGCGAGCACCTGGGCTTCGTCATAATCGCCCGCCACCACGAGTATGTGAGCCTGGGACATCTGCTCACGCCAGAAGGCGCGGGCTTTGGTTTCGTCGAATTTGGCCACCGCGTCTTTCTCGCCCTGCGACAGATACCCGTAAGGGTGGCTGCCGAACAGGAAGGGGAACATGCGGCGGAAAGCCAGGCCCGTGGGCGATTCTTCCCTTTGGGTGATGGAGGCGGTTTGGTTCTCGCGCACCCGGGCGGCTTCCTCTTTGGCCATGGCCGGGCGGGTGACGGTGCTTTCCAGGAGCCCGAACATGTCGTCAAGATAGCGTGACGGCGCGTCGATGCTCAGGTTGAAGCTTTGCCTGCCCGCCGAAGCCGAGAGCGAGGCGGCCCGGTCGGACTGGAAGTCCTCCATCTGCATGGCCGAGAGCTTGTCCGTTCCGCGGGTGAGCAGCGAGGCGGTAAAAGCCGCCAAACCTTGATCCGAAGGGGAAAGCAGAGAGTCGCCTCCGGAGAAGATCAGCGTGGCCGACGCATAGGGCAGGGTGCGGTCGGGCATGAGCACGACCTTCATGCCGCCGACTTCCACGGTTTTGACCGTTTCAGCGGCGGAAGAGGACGCCGCTGCCGCCGCAGGGGCCGTTTCACCGGGCATGTTTTGGGCCAAGGCCAGGCCGATGAACTCGGCCGTGCTTTGGGGTTTCGGTTGGGCGTCGGCCGGGCCGACCACGGGGGCGGACTCGGAAGGGGTGAGCAGGGTGACGCTCATGTTCCGGGCCTGGAAGGTTTGCTTGATCAGCCCGGTGAGTTTGCCCTGATCCGTATTGCGAATCATTTTAAGGTAGTCGGCCTCGGCCTGGGCGCCTTTGTCGAAGAAATAGAACCAGCCGAGCTTGGAGGCGTCGCCGGACAGGGTTTCCTTGGAGCGCAGCAGCTCATCTTCCAGGTTGAACTTGGCCCGCTGCATTTCTTCCGGGCTGAAGGTCACTCCGGGCAGGGCGGCCATATCTTTGGTGAAGGCGGTCCAGAAGGCTTCCAGCTTGTCCGCGTCCAGCACGGCCTGAATATAGAACAGGCCGATGCGCTCAAAGCTGTAGTTGGAGACCGAGATGGAATCCACCAGGCGCTTCTCGTACTTGTATTCGCGGTAGAACCGTGAGGTGGCGTCGCCGCCCAGCAGTTGGGCCAGCACGTCCAGGGCCGGGGCGTCGGCGTCCTGCCCGCCGACCACGGGCACGGCCACGGAAAGGTAGACCTTGTTCCAGGGGCCCAGGTGGTCGTTCACGCTGAAGCGGGTCCGCTCGGGAACCGGCAGGGGCTCGGCGGGCACGACGTTGCGGGTGTTCTTCAGATCGCCGAAGACCTTTTCCGCCTCGGCCAGGGCGTCTTTGGCCTTGACCTTGCCGACCACGACCAGAAGCATGGACTGCGGTTGGTAGAGGTCCTTGATGTAGGCGTGCATGCGTTCGGCCGTGATGCTCCGAATGGTCTGCTCGGTACCGATGATCGGCCGCTCGTAGGGCGTTCCGGCCAGGGCCTTTTCCTGGGTCAGCCGGAACAGGCGCTGCTGCGGCGAATCTTCGCCGCGCTTGAGCTCGGCCACGACCACGTCTTTTTCCGGCTCCAGCTCGGCCGGGTCGATGACGGCGCGGAAAGCCTGCTCTTTAAGTACGGTCAGGCCCTCTTTCCAGTTCTCTTCGGTCATGTCCGTGAGGTACATGGTGTAATCGAAGCTGGTGGCGGCGTTCAGGTAGCCGCCGCTGCGCTCGACCGTTTCGGCCACCGCGCCTTTGGGGAATTTTTCCGTTCCCTTAAAGACCATGTGTTCGAGCAGGTGGCTCAGACCGGCGATTTCCGGCGTTTCATAGGCCGAGCCGGCATGAACATAGAGCCGCAGAGAGACGAGCGGGAAGCGGTCGTCTTCCTTGACCAGCACGGTCAAGCCGTTGGGCAGGCGGGTGACGACCGGGGCTTCGGCCCGGGCGGGAGCGGCGAGGGCGGCGCACATCAGCGCGGCCCCGACGAGTACGGCGAATGCATGGCGCATGGAACGACTCCTGTGTGAGGATGAAGCACGATTAGGCCTCGGAAGCGGTTTTTTTGACAATGAGAAGCCGGTGCGGGGCGCACTCGAACCCGGCTTCGGCCAGAGCGGCGCGGCACAACACCGGTGGGGACAGGTACCCGGCGGACCAGTCCAGTTCAAGCCGAACGGCCGTCTCGTCCACCTGAGTGATGCCGGCTATGAAGGAACGCAGGTTCATCGAACGCAGGCCTTTTTTCGTTTCCCGAACAAAGGGCAGGGCGGAAGCCTCCCCCACCTTTTTCCAGGCGGCGAGGAACCCGGCGCACGCGGCTTCTTCCCCTTCCGGGGCGGCACAGCGCACCTCGTAGACCTCGCGCTCGGCATCCGTGAGCTTCGCGTCGACCGGAACATCTTCCAGGCGCGTCACTCGTAGGCCGCCGGGCAGCCCCTTGTTCAGGGCGGGCAGGGCCGTGGCGAGGTCGGTTTTTTCGCGCAGGGTGATGCTGAACCATTCGTCTTCGCTGCCGACGCCCACGGAAAGAGCCCGACCAAACGAAAGCAGCGGCAGGGGGTGATACCCCCGGCTGAAGGTCGGGGCCAAGCCCGCCCGGCGCAAAGCGCGATCGAAGATATGCTGAATTTCCAACTGGCTGAGGAACACGGCCGGGCCCTTGCGCTCATAGTGAACGAGCAGGCGCTGGGCTTTGACGGTGAGGTGTTCCGGCGGCGGGGGCGGAAAGCCCGAGGAATCGGCTTCCGCTTGGCGAATTTTCACCCGGCCGTATTGGTCCAGCTCGACCCGGTGGGATTCCTGATCCCGCTGCGGTTTATTGAGAATGTTCCGGTAGGTCCGCTCCGAAGACATGTGGGCCGGGCGCTCCAGCAGGGAAGGGCCGGGTTTGCCGTCGCAGATTCCGCAAACGGAGCAGGCCCCGTAGCGGCAGTCCGGCGCGGTCTTGCCCTTGAAGGCGTTGTCGCGTTCGCGCAACAGGTAGTCGCGGCCGACCCCGGCGCTCAGGTGATCCCAGGGCAGGGCGGCGTCCAGGTCGCGGCCGGTGGTATAGGCTTCAAGATCAAGTTCCTCTTCACGCAGGGCTTCCAGCCAGGGCGTGAGGTCAAAGCCGTCCATCCAACTCGAAAACACCGCGCCTTTTTGGTAGGCCCGTTCCACCACCGGGGCCAGCCGGCGATCGCCGCGCGAAAACACGCCTTCGAGCAGGCTCATGTCCGGCTCGTGCCACTTGAGCTTGAGGCGCTTTTCCTGTTTGAAGGCGGTGAGCAGCAGGGTGACTCGCCGGCGCATTTCCTCCAGGGAGATCTGCGGCTCCCACTGGAAAGGCGTGTGCGGTTTGGGCACGAACGGCGAGATCGAAGCGGTGATCTGCATGCTTTTGATCCCGGGGCCCGCCGCGTCGCGGGCTTTGCGGCAGAGATCGACGATGCCCAGAAGGTCTTCGTCCGTCTCCGTGGGCAGGCCGATCATGAAGTAGAGTTTGACCTGCCGCCAGCCGTGCTCAAAAAGCTTCTGGACGTGCAGGATCAGGTCCTCTTCGGTGACGCCTTTGTTGATCACCCGGCGCAGACGTTCGGTCCCCGCTTCCGGGGCCAGGGTCGCGCCGGTGCGGCGAATGCCCGCCATGCGTTCCATGATCGCGTCGTCGATGGAGCCCACCCGCAGCGAAGGGAGGGATACGGAAATCTGCTCGGCCGCGCAGCGGTCCACGGTGTTCATGAACAGTTCTTTGAGGGCGGAAAAGTCGCCGCTGCTCAAGGATAAAAACGAGACATCGTCGAACCCGGTGCCGGTGAGGCAGGTTTCCAGCAGGCGTTCCAGCTCCGGCACGGAACGTTCGCGGGCCGGGCGGTAGATGACCCCAGCCTGGCAGAAGCGACAGCCCCGGGTGCAGCCCCGGCCGATTTCCAGGGCCAGGCGGTTGTGCACCGCGCCGAAGGCTACGGGCCGTTGCACCGGGTAGGGGGCGTCGTTCATGTCCGCGATGACCCGCCGGGTGGGGCGGGTGTGGTGCTCGTGGAGCGGGCGCAGGCCTTCGGGGGTTTCCGTGAAGAACTCCGGCACGTACACGCCGGGAATGCGGCTCGCGGCCAACAGGATATCCGCACGCGAACGCCCGGCCTCACGGCTTTCGGCCAAAATTTCCAGAAATTCCGGGAAAGATTCTTCGGCCTCGCCCAGAAACATGATGTCCACAAAGGGCGCGATGGGTTCCGCCGCCAAAACGCAGCCGCCGCCCGCCGTGATGATCGGCCAGGGCCGCCTGTCGGCTTGGGGGGCGTGCCGGTCTTTGCTCCGGGCCGGGATGCCGGCGAGGTCGAGCATATAGAGAATATTGGTGTAGCACAGCTCGTGGGTGACGCTGAACCCGACGGCGTCGAAGCGGGTCAGCGGGGTGTCCGACTCCAGAGAGCACAGAGGGGCCTTGTGGGCGCGGAGGATTTCCCCGGCTTCCCGGCAGGGGGTGAAGACCCGTTCGGCCCACCAGTCGGGCCGTTCGTTGAGCAAGCTGTAAAGGATGGTCTGTCCGAGGTAGGACATGCCCACCTCGTACATATCGGGGAACGCCAGGGCCACGCGCAGGCCGACGGCGTCCGGGTCTTTGTGGACGGCCCCTTCCTCGTTGCCGGTGTAGCGTCCGGGCTTGGGAAGGAGAGTCAGGAGTTCGCGCATTCCGGCTCCAAAAAAGTATCGGGCCGCGGGTGGGAAGACCGCCCGCAGCCGGGAACATACCGCCGGGGCGAACTATTTGCCGAGCAGCAGGGATTTGGCCGCTTCAGGCTTGGCGCCTTTGACGTTCAGGCCGCCGGAAGACAAGGTCAGGTTGGAACAGGCTTCCATGTATTTTGTTTTCAGCTCTTCCGGGCAGCTTTTGTAGGCGAAAAGCACGTGCTTGTAGGCAATGCTTCCCTCAAAGCCGTTTTCGAACGGATAGCCGTAAGGCATGAGCATCATCTGCACACCCTGCTGGGTGGGCACGGTTTGGAGGACGGCCGGGTCGTCGAGAGAGTCGGCTTCAGCATTGTGTTTGCCGATGACCATTTCTCCGGTGACGAGTTTGACCATGCGCACGTCGTAAGCCATGAAGGTCTCCTGCCGGCGATAGTGATGAAGTGCCGCGGACGCCGGTTGTCCGTTTCAGCGAGATAGGTAGGGGGTGCGGGCGAACCTGTCAAGAGGGAAGCGACGGAAGACCGCTTGGTTTCAAGTCGTTTTTCGATGTGCACCCCTCCTGGTACGACGCCTCGGCCGCGTTTCCTCCTCTTTCCATATGCGCAACAGCTCCCTTCTTTAAAGGGCATTCTTTGGCTCCCGCTTCCTTCCGAAAACCGCGATCTTGAGTCGGGCGGCGATGCATACCATGGCGTTGGCATTACCCTTTCTTTAAGGAAGGCAGCCCTGCGATGGAGGCGGCAACGAGCCATTTTTTATCGATATCCACTTATGATGAAAGAGTAAATCCCGTATTGGCGGTGACGGAAGGATTTTTTTCGAAAGAATCGTGCCGTTGGGGCCCGCTTTTCGTAGGCCGTTTGAGTGAATGTGTTTTGCCTGGCATGCGTGAAAAAATACGTTATTTGATATGGACATGCACAACTATATATATGTATGTATTTAGATATGTATCTTAAGAAAATAATTATTCATGTTGTTTTTGTATAAAATATATTTAATTATGATATATAACAGCAAAATACAACGCATAATGAATTGTAACAGCGGCGATAATGGTGGCATTTTTGTATCGTTGTATGCTGGATATGCGGCATTACCATTCCTATTTTTTGAGTAACTGTGAATATCGAAAAGCATCTCGAATTCCGTTGTCGAGAAATAAAATTATGTTACAGGAACTTTTCGATTTATAAAGCAAAATTTTTTAAAATACACTTTTTTACGGGGATATTCAATAGGGTAGGCGAAAAAATTATTGAACTCATTTCTAACCTGTGCGATACCTCTCGAAACCGATTTGTTCCCTGGGGGGGGGACGTCGTTTTCCTTTGTCTCGCTCGGTTTAGACCGATTTCATCCATTCCTCCCCCCACAATTCGGCATAGAAAGAACAAGCGTAATAAGCGCTTATACACCTAGGGGGGTATCGCATGTCTCGATCTGTTTCCCGTTCCGTTGTTCGCGTCGGTCTACCCAAAGACGGCAGCTCCAAGTCGATTTCGATGTCGGCCGGGGCCAAGCTTGAGTTGGGCTTTCCGGAAGGCGAAGCGATTTTTGAGCGTTCCGGTAACGATCTGCTTATTGGGGTGAACGGCGGTGGGAGTGTCACCGTCGGGAATTTTTTTGCGGTGGGTGCGCTGCCCGTTATGAAGCTGTCCGACGGCGTTGAAGTGGCGGGAAAAGAATTCCTGGCCATGCAGTCCCCGGATATGGATCTCGCGCCCGCTTCCGGTCCGGCCTCCTCGGGCGGTTCCGAGTCCACGTACGCCGACGGCGCCGGCAAACTGATCGCCGGAGTGAGCTCCTCCGCCTTGGAAGTTGAAGCTGAAAGCTCCATCCAGTGGAAAACGCGCGAAGCCTCCCCCGAGGCGTTCCGCCTGGCCGATTCGGCCGAAGCGCAGATCCTCTCGGCGGCTCAAGACGCCGGAACCGTGCTTGGCGCTCCTCTTGGGAGCCCGACTCCCAGCGTCCTCGGCTCGGCGACGGATACAGTCGTGAAAGCGGGCGTGCTGTATGTGACCGGCAACATACTCGACGGCGTGTACACGCCTGAAGGCGGCACCCAGGTCGAAACCGGCAGAAAGGTCGACTTCGGTGCGGACGGTCCGGCGGGCGGCGTGCCCTCGGTCGAGTGGGCCAAAGTCGGCTCATTCCAGCCGAACGGCGGCGGAGCGGCCATATCCCTGACTTTGAACGCCCGAGGCCACCTGATCGGTTCCGACGGGAAAGATTACGGCGCGCTCACCCTGAAGAGCAACGGCGACTATACCTACACCAAGGTTGCCGGCAACTCTTTTGACGGCGATATCCGCGTCAATTTCACCATCGAAGACGGCGACGGCGACCGGGCCACCGCGCCCGTCGTGTTCCGCGTGACGGACACCGGCGTGGAGTTTGTCGCGCCGCAAGACGCCGGCACCTGGGATCCGTTGGATCCGGGCAAGGGCGGCTCCGGCTATGATCTGGTCGCTTATGAAAGCAAACTGGACAAAGCGCAGGACGGTGCTCCCAACGACGGCAGCCAAGCCGACGGGAAAGAAACCTGGACCATGGCCAAGGCCTACGGCTTCACCTGCGCCGACGGCTTGGCCGGTATCGTGATCGAATCCGCTTCCGGTGAACTCCTCACCCTGAAGCCCGGCGGCGTTACCTCCGGTACCGTGACGGGCGAGTACGGCACCCTGCGGGTGGAACTGGCCGAATACGATCCGGAATCGGGCGTCGGCCGTGTGACCTACAGCTACCACCTGGACACCAATGCCGAGCACAACCCCGGCAAAGGGCAGAACACGGACCTCGCGGGCGTCGACGAGCGTTTCTCCATGACGCTTACCGACCGCGACGGCGACACGGGTTCGGCCACGCTCAACGTTGTGATCGTGGACGACGCGCCCAGCCTGACCCTGGACGGCGGCGATTCCGTTGTAGCCGGGGCGACCCTGACGGGTTCCTGGTCGCATGCCTACAATGCCGACGGTCCGGGCAGCCTGAAAGTGCTCTTTGACGGCAAACAGTACAATGTCGGCGACGCCATCGACACCGGCAAAGGCACGCTGACCGTGAAAGCCGACGGCACGTGGACCTTTGAAGGCGCGAAAGGCCTGGACATGACCGTCGCGCAGAAGGTCTCCTTCTCTCTGAAAATCTCCGATTCCGACAACGACTCGATTGTCCTCAAGCATGACGTGTCGATCACCAAGGGCGGCGACGGCCCGTCGTGGGACGATCCGACCGGCGGCGGCACCGGCGACTCGCTTATTCTGCATGAAATCCACGCGCGCAGCGGCGTTGTCGAGTCTCACGAAACGCAGGTCGGTTTCACCGCCGGCAGCGAAGACATCGTGAGCTACTCGCTGGCGCTCGGCACCGGCGCGGAAGCCCCCAAGGTGATCGCGGGCGGCGTGGCCCTGGCCATCACCTGGGCCAAGGTCGGCGACGCCTTGATCGGCACCCAGAACGGTGTGGACGTGATCAAGCTGGAACTCGACGGCTCCGGCACCATCGGGGCTTACGGTTCCGGCAGCGTGACCGTGAAAGCCACGCTGTTGCACGTGATCGACCACGGCATGTCCCCGAACACGGACGGCGTGACCATCGACGGCCTGCGCCTGACGGCGACCGACCGCAACGGTGAGTCCGTCACGGCCCAGATGACCGTATCGGTGGAAGACGATAAGCCGGCGGTTTCCGTTTACGGCCCGAGCGTGGTTGCCGAAGGCACGACCCTGACCGACACCTGGACCCACTCTTACAACGCCGATGGCGCGGGCAGCCTGAAGGTGATCGTGGCCGGCAAGGAATACGCCATCGGTGACGACATCGACACCGGCAAGGGCATCCTGACGGTGAAGGCCGACGGCACCTGGACCTTCCAAGCCGCGACCAACCTGAACAGCAGCGTTACCCAGGCCGTGAACTTTACCGTGAAAATCACGGACAAAGACGGCGACTCCGTTTCCAGCAACCACTACCTGCAAATCACCGGCGGCGACGGCCCTATCTGGGACGACCCGAGCGGCGGCAGCGCCTTCGGCAACAACATCGCGCTGCATGAAAGCCACACCCGCGGCGGCACCGAAGATACGCACGCCATGCAGGTTGGTTTCACGGCCGGTTCCGACGACATCGTCGGGTTCGCGCTGAACCTGGGAACCGGCGCTGGCGCCCCCTCGGTCATCGCGGGCGGCGTGGAACTGCCCATCACCTGGACCAAGGTCGGCAACGATCTGATCGGCTCCCAGAACGGCGTTGCCGTGATCAAGCTTGAACTTGTCGCCCCGGCCTCCATTGCGGCGCAAACCAGCGGCCAAGTGGAAGTGAAAGCCACGCTGCTGGGGCCGATCATGCACGGCGAAACCCCGAATACGGACACCGTGAGCATCAACGGTCTGGAACTGACCGTGACGGACAGCGACGGCGACTCGGTTACGGCCAAGCTGTCGGTAACGGTTGAAGACGACCGGCCGGAAATCGCCGTGAGCGGCGGCAGCACGGTCGTTCCGGGTGAACTTCTGGAAGGCACTTGGTCGCACGACTACAACGCGGACGGGGTCGGCAGCCTGAAGGTGATCTTCAACGGCACGGAATACAGCGTCGGCGACGCCATCGACACCGGCAAAGGTACCCTGACGGTGAAAGCCGACGGCACTTGGAGCTTCCAAAGCGCCGCCGGGCAGCCTGTCGGCGAGAAGATCGAATTCGAACTCAAAATTACGGACAACGACGGCGATACCGCCGCCGCCAAACACGAAGTGCGGACGATCGACGACGACGGCCCGACCTGGGATGATCCTTCCGGCGGCGGCCTCGGCAACGACATTGTTCTGCACGAAATGCACTCCCGAGGCGGCAATGCCGACGTGCACCTCATTCAGGTGGGCTTTGCGGCCGGCACGGAAGACATCGTAAACTTCTCTCTGGACCTCGCCACCGGCGCGGACGCCCCCAAGGTGATCGCGGGCGGCGTGGAACTGCCCATCACCTGGACCAAGGTCGGCGACGCCCTGATTGGTTCCCAGAACGGCGTGGACGTGATCAAGCTGGAATTGACCGGCCTGGGCGTCATCGGCGCCCACAGCTCGGGCAACGTAAGCGTGAAGGCCACGCTGCTTGAGCCGATCATGCACGGCGAAACCCCGAACACGGACAGCGTGACCATCGACGGCCTGCGCCTGACGGTGACGGACCGCGCCGGCGAATCGGCCACGGCCAAGATGACCGTGGCGGTGGAAGACGATAAGCCGACGGTTTCCGTTTACGGCGACAGCTCTGTTGTCGGCGGCGAAGCCGTGTCCGGCACCTGGACGCACGACTACAACGCCGACGGCCCGGGCAGCCTGAAGGTGATCTTCAACGGCACGGAATACAACTTCGGTGACGCCATCGACACGGGCAAAGGTATTCTGACGGTGAAGGCCGACGGCACCTGGACCTTCGAAGCCGCAAGCACCGCCACCGCCCAGAACCTCAGCTTCACCGTGAAAATCACGGACAGCGACGGCGACACGGTTTCCAGCAACCATTATCTGGCCATTTCCCCGGACGGCAGCGACGGCCCGACCTGGGTCGACCCGGGCACCGGCGACCTCGGCAACAACCTCGCGGTGCATGAAGAGCACCTGCGCGGCGGCGCGGCCGAATCCCACTCCATGAAGATCGGCTTCACGGCCGGTTCCGACGACATCACCGGCTTCTCGCTGGAGTTGGGCACGGGCGCGGACGCTCCCAAGGTGTACGCGGGCGGCGTGGAAATGCCCCTGACCTGGGCCAAGGTGGGCAACGACCTGGTGGGCTACCAGAACGGCGTGGCCGTTGTGAAGCTCGAACTGGTCGCCCCGACCACGATCGCGGCTCTGGCGAACGGCGAAGTGGAAGTGAAGGCCACGTTGCTTGAGCCGATCATGCACGGCGAAACCCCGAACACGGACACCGTGACCATCACCGGCCTGCAACTGACCGTGACGGACACGGACGGTGATACGGCCACGGCCAAAATGTCGGTGACCATTGAAGACGACAAGCCCGTGGTGGACGTGATCGGCGGCACGAGCGTGGCCGAAGGCGAAACCCTGAGCGGCACCTGGACGCATGATTACAACGCCGACGGGGCCGGCGGCCTGAAGGTCGTGTTCAACGGCACGGAATATAATATCGGCGACGCCATCGACACGGGCAAAGGCATCTTGACCGTGAAGGCCGACGGCACCTGGACCTTCAAGGCCGCCGACAACCTCGTCGGCACCAATGAGGTCACCTTTGGCGTGAAGATCACGGACGCCGACGGCGATACGGCCGTGAACGAACATAAAGTGAGCATCGACGACGTCATTCCCAACGGCCCGACCTGGGTTGACCCGGGCACCGGCGACCTCGGCAACAACGTTGCGGTGCACGACGAGCACCTGCGCGGCGGCGCGGCCGAATCCCACTCCATGAAGATCGGCTTCACGGCCGGTTCCGACGACATCACCGGGTTCTCCCTGGAACTGGGCACGGGCGCGGACGCTCCCAAGGTGTACGCGGGCGGCGTGGAAATGCCCCTGACCTGGGCCAAGGTGGGCAACGACCTGGTGGGCTACCAGAACGGCTTGGCCGTTGTGAAGCTCGAGCTGGTCGCCCCGACCACGATCGCGGCTCTGGCGAGCGGCGAAGTGGAAGTGAAGGCCACGTTGCTTGAGCCGATCATGCACGGCGAAACCCCGAACACGGACACCGTGACCATCACCGGCCTGCAACTGACCGTGACGGACACGGACGGCGACACGGCCACGGCGAAAATGTCGGTGACCATCGAAGACGACAAGCCTGTGGTGGACGTGCTCGGCGGCACGAGCGTGACCGGCGGCGAGACCTTGTCCGGCACCTGGACGCACGACTACAACGCGGACGGCGCGGGCAGCCTGAAGGTGGTCTTCAACGGCACGGAATACAATGTCGGCGACGCGATCGACACCGGCAAAGGCACTTTGACGGTGAAGGCCGACGGAACTTGGACCTTTGAAGCCGCGAGCACCGGCACCGCGCAGAATGTCGCCTTCGCCGTGAAAATCACGGACTCCGACGGCGACACGGTGTCCAGCGACCATTTTCTGGCGATTTCTCCGGACGGCAGCGACGGCCCGAAGTGGATCGATCCGGGTACCGGCGACCTCGGCAACAACATCGCGGTGCACGACGCGCATCTGCGTGGCGGCGCGGCCGAATCGCACTCCATGAAGGTTGCGTTCACGGCGGGTTCGGACGACATCACGTCATTCTCCCTGGAACTGGGCACGGGCGCGGACGCTCCCAAGGTGTACGCGGGCGGCGTGGAAATGCCGTTGACCTGGGCCAAGGTGGGCAACGACCTGATCGGTTCCCAGAACGGTGTGGCGGTGATCAAGCTTGAACTGACCGGCACGGCGAATATTGCTGCCGGCGCTTCCGGCGACGTGACTGTGAAGGCGACGCTGCTTGAGCCGATCATGCACGGCGAAAGCCCGAACACGGATACCGTGACCATCACCGGCCTGCAGTTGACTGTGGCTGATTCCGACGGCGACACGGCTACGGCCAAGTTGTCGGTGACCGTCGAAGACGACAAGCCCGTCGTCAGCGTGGGCGGCGCCAGCTCGTTGGGCTACGGCGAGACGGTGTCCGGCACCTGGATGCACGATTACAACGCGGACGGCGCGGGCAGCCTGAAGGTGCTGGTCAACGGCGTCGAGTACAACATCGGCGACGCGATCGACACCGGCAAAGGCACTCTGACGGTGAAAGCCGACGGAACCTGGAGTTTCGCGGCCGACCCGAGCCTGAGCACTTCCGCCGTGCACAACGTCGGCTTCAGCCTGAAAATCACGGACAGCGACGGCGACACGGCCACGCGGGATCATGCTCTGACGATTTCCGACGGCGAAGGCCCGCGCTGGATTGGCGACGGCAGCGGCGACACCATCTACCTGCACGATGCGCACACCCGTGGTGGCGTTACGGATTCCCATACCTTCCAAATTGGGTTTGAGGCCGGAACCGCCGACATCGTGGGCTTCTCCCTTGCGCTCGGCACTCCCACGGTAATCGCCGGCGGCGTGGAACTGCCCCTGACCTGGGCCAAGGTCGGCAACGACCTGATCGGTTCCCAGAACGGCGTGGCGGTGATCAAGCTTGAGCTGACCGGCACGGGCACAATTGCAGCCGGAACCTCCGATCTCGTCGGGGTGAAAGCCTCTTTGCTGCATCCGCTCATGCACGGCGAAAACCCGAACACCGACACCGTGACCATTGAAGGGCTTTCCCTTACGGCGACGGACTCGGAGGGCAGAACCGCCCAGGCCGAGCTGCGTGTGATGGTTGCGGACGACATGCCGGAAGTGTCCGTGTTTGGTGCGGACACGGTCGCCGAAGGCCAGCTGACCTCCGGTGGTTGGGTGCACGACTACAATGCGGACGGCGCCGGCAGCTTGGTGATCGTGTTCAACGGCACGGAATACCATGTCGGCGACGCGATCAACACCGGCAACGGCACCCTGACGGTGAAGGCCGACGGCACGTGGGTCTTCAAGTCCAACACCAATCTGGATATGAGCGTCCCGCAGAGCGCGGAGTTTACCGTGATCATCACGGACGCCGACGGCGATACGGCTTCCAGCTCGCATACCGTAGAGATTACTCCGAGCGACGGCCCGACCTGGGTCGACCCGGGCACCGGCGACCTCGGCAACAACGTTGCGGTGCATGACGTGCATCTGCGCGGCGGCGCGACCGAGTCGCATTCCGTAGCGGTTGAGTTCAAAGCCGGCGGGGACGACATCACCGGGTTCTCCCTGGAACTGGGCACGGGCGCGGACGCTCCCAAGGTGTACGCGGGCGGCGTGGAAATGCCCCTGACCTGGGCCAAGGTCGGCAGCGACCTGGTGGGTTATCAGAACGGCGTGGCCGTTGTGAAACTCGAGCTGGTCGGCGCGACCACGATCGCGGCTCTGGCGAGC
>JAVBMX010000107.1:0-7475 GCA_031551885.1 Desulfovibrio sp. | reverse complement strand
AAATGCCGTGTGAAAGTGGAAAGAAAGGCTTGATACGCTCAAGTTGCTCGACAGAAAGATAGAAAAGTTGGCTCATTGCGCCCTCCCTGAGCACAACTAACCAACTTTTCTACTTTTTGCAATTAATGAGTCCTGAGCCTAGAAGAAGTATGAGCGATGTGCTTGGGGGGACTCAAACAAAACCGCACCGGTCTGATGAGAGTCTTTCTTAAAACGGCAGCATTGAAATGTACCCAGGCGGCGGCGAACCCACCGACAGGCGAGATGGCCCGAAGACAGGCCGGAGCGCACGACTGTTTTCGCCGTGTGTTCCGGCTTCACTCTTGCGCGGTGATGATTCGGCAGCCGGGCCAGTCGACGAAGATCATGCCGAAATGGGCCATGAGCCTTTGAACTTCGCCCGACTCCTGCGGTTCACGCGGCGCGAGGGCAAAGTTTGTGAACATGCCGTTCGCCTCGATGCCGTAGTAGCTGTTGCCGGCGGTTTTCAGGGCCACGGAATTGGGGATGCAGCGGCCGTTGATGGTCGCCGTTCCGATGAATCGCGGCCGCAGGAACATGACGACTTCGTCGACGCTGAGTTGCAGGTTCGGCATGGCAATGGTCCGGGCATGACATTTCGAGAAAGCGGGGGATGTTTCCACATTGCGGCTGTGGTTTTCCCAAATGTCGTGGATGTGCCGCATTTCCTCCTCCACCACGGCGAGATAGGGAGGCTTGAAGAATTCATGCTGCCGCCAGTCGTCTTCATGCAGGGGAAGGGTATAGACCCCGTCGGGGGGCGGCACGGAAACGGGCGGCCACGAACCGTCGATGGTGGGCAAAGAGAAAAAGGTCTCCTCTGCAGAAAATTTTTCCACTTTTTGAATCGTCAGAGTCAGACGCCCGCTCCGGGTATACTCCGCGGCCGTCATGGGAGAGGCCCGCAGGATCATCCACTGTTCTTCGCCTATCGTGAATGCCGTTTGCAGATCCGCAAACGATTGCGGCAATTGTTCCACCGGCATTTCGCTTTGGAACAGCGGCGTTCCGGCGGCGTCGACAAATGTCGTTGCAATGGTTTTCGGCCGTTTGAACAAATTGAGTATGCGCTTCATCGAAGGTACCCTTTTGCGTCCGGACGGTGCGGCGTTTCGGCCCGTCGGAAACGACCGGGTTGACGGTCGGTTTCGCCTGTTTGCGGTACGGCGTCGGAACGCCGGTTTCCCGGACTGTTTCGACGGCGGCCGCAACCTGAGGTTTGAAAAAAAGAGAAGGCGTGCCCGCAACGGGCATCCGGCTCGCCGAATCCCGTCGGCGACGCAGGATAGCGTGTGGCCGCCCGACAGGCAACCCTCGTTTTCAGCGTGAACGCGAAGCGGCGAAGCCTTGTCCGCAAGGTTTCGCCGCTGTTGAGAGGGACCGGAGGGAACCGCTTCCCCTCGATTTTTTACCGGGGTCAGGACGTTTTTTCGATATGAACGGCCTTCTGGGCCAGGCTTTCGGCGTGCCGGCCGGCGGAAAAGTACCCGCTTTGCTTGCGGACCTTTCCGACGGAGGCGCGCAGGCGTTGCAGTTCGTCTTGGGCTCTGGCTTCCAGTTGGTTCTGCTTTTGCTGAATGGCGGCCAGCCGCCGGCGCAACTGGGCCACTTCATACCCGGCGCGCAGCTCCCAGGCAAGGCTCAGGGCCGTGGCGCGGCGGTCCGCGCAGGCGTCCAGGGTTTCGCCGTCTTCCGACTCGATGGCGAGTTCTTCCCGAGCCAAAAGGCCCTCGACTTCATCCAGGTATGCGGCGCAGGGATGCATTTTAGTCCTTCCTTACTTCATCCAGGTTGGAGCGCAACTCGTCGATGACCGCGCGCCAACCTTCGCAGGCGGGCAGGTATTCGAACTCGAGCAGGTCGGCCACGAGCATCCAGTCTTCGTTGCCCATGGCTTCGGTCATTTCGCCGAGCAGGCCGCCAAGCTTGTCGCCGAGGGTGTCCAGAAGTTCGGAACTCGTGCCGTAAGCGGTGCGCAGCACCTGCACGGTGGTCAGGAAGTCGCGGCTGACGGCCACGATGTCCTGGAGCATTTCCAGAGCCTCGGCCAGTTCGGAGCGACGCAGCAGGGCGGACACCTTCCGACCGCCGCCGGCGATGATGCCGATGACTTTGGGCAGTTCGGTGAGGATGTCGGCGGCCATGTGCTCCATGGACACGGTGCGAATCTCGAGGCGGGAAATTCCGGCGATTTCAATGTCTTCCGCCTGATGGGGGTAGAGTTCGGAAAACGCCTCGTTGTTGACCAGCACATCGGTGACGATGCGGTTTTCCAGGTCTTCTTCCTCCACCATTTTGGTGAGCACTTCTTCCAGGTTGGCGTAGTTGGAAAGCGTCAGAGCGCTTTCTCTTCCGTCGATCACAATCATGTCGGTCTCCTTGACCCCCCCGCGGGGGCAGATTTTGCAGTTGCCGACTTCATTGCAATAAGCGGACCAAGCGCTATATTTGCTCGGGCGCAGGCTTGCGGAAGAGATCTCGAGAGATGCGTTAGGCTGATATTGCGCTGTCCCGCAACGTTTTCAGCAGCGTATGGAAATTTTTGAGGGGGGTGGGAAGTTCACGCGGGTCGTGCACCTCGCCGTATTGGGAAAAAAGGATGCTCAGGGCGGCGAGGTGGGGGTGACCGTCGAGGAGCTCCCGCATGCGTCGGATCGTCGTGGTCAGTTTGTCGCGCACGGCCGGCAGAGGGCGCACCAGAAGCAGCTCGGCCTGCCCCGCCATAAGCTCCGCAAGCATCACGGCCTCGTCCAGTTCCTTGTGGAAGAGGGGGCTTCCGGAATCCGCCGAAGGGGTGGGGCGCGCTTCCGGCGCGAAGGGGCGCTGCGGCTCGGAGTCAATAAATTGGCGGAGCAGCAGGCGCTGCAGGGCCATCCAGCGGGTGCGGTCCTCGCGCTCGTGGCCGGAGAGCGAATGCAGATCCATGAAACCGTGCTCGTCAAAGGTTGAGAGCCAGACCCTCGCGCCCGGCGCGGCTGCTTGCGGCCATCGGCCCGTGCGCAGAAAGGCGTCGGCCAGGGCGAACAGCGTGCCTGCGGGAATGTGCTTACGGCAGGCCAAGCCATTGGGGCAGAGCCTGCCGAAGGGGCAGGGATGGCAGGGCAGATCCGGCTCCACGGTGCAGGAACCCTCGCGGTAGGGGCCGGTATCGAAGGGCTGGGCCGTGGCCAGGTAGACGCCGAGCACGGGCGTACCCAGCCCGGCGGCCAGGTGCAGGGTGCCGGTATCGTTGCTGACCAGCAGGCGCAGCCGGGTGAGGGCCGCGGCCAGTTGGTCCAGGTTGGTCCGGCCGCAGAGATCGATGAAGGGGTGTCCGGCCCTGAGCGCGTAGCGTTCCGCCAATGGGCGCTCGGAGGTGTGCCCGAGCAGAACGGGGCACAGGCGGTGTTTTTTCCAGAGCAGCCCGCCGAGCTCGGCAAACGCCGCGGTGGGCAGGCGGCGTTCATCGCGGCTGGCCCCGAGTTGCAGGCCGACGAACCCGGCACATTCCGCCGGGGCTTCGGAGCGGAGGAGTTCCTCGGCCGCTTGCCCGGCCGCCGCGTCCGGGCGGTTCAGATCGGCCGCGCCGGGGTCGCGCAGGCCACGCGCGTTTGCCGCATCCTGCCCCATGCGCCGGAACAAATCCACAATGTTGAACGGGCTGTTTCCCCGCACCAGGGTGGAGCCCAGGGTGAAGGCCGACCACGGGTTGGTGTTCAGGGCAAACCCCTCGGCGTCGAGAGCGAAGCCCGTGACCGGGCGGTTGTGGGCCAGCAGGCCGCAAAGCAGCCGGGCCGAAACCGTGGCCGTCAGATTACGGACGTCGTCATAGGGAAAGTCGCGTTCCAGATCGCGCCGCCAGGAGCCCAGGGTCGAGAGCGCCAGGGGCCAGCGCCGGGCGGCGGGTGATGGTTCGGCGGCCGATTCGCGCAGCAGGGCGGAACCGGGCAGGGGAGCCACGTGGGCGATGTCCGGCAGCAGCCGGGCCGCGGCGGCGAAATTTTCCAGGCACACCATCCCCACCCGGTGCCCCTGGGCCGCGAGGTCGCGGACCAAGGCACGGCTTTGCAGAAGGTCCCCAAAGCGGGTGAGGTTGATGAGCAGGATGTTCATGGCCTTACGGCTTGGCCTCGGCTGTGCCGCCCACGGCCGCGAGCTCTTTGAGCACCAACTCCAGATAACGGGGCATGACGGCTTTGACCGTGGAGCCGATCTCCATGCCCATGGTTTTCCAGTCTTCCGGCTCCACGCCCATGACCACGGCGTGGGGGCGGTGTCCGGCCATTTCGCAACTGATCAAGGTATCCACCAGGTCGACCTGGTGTTGGGAATCGCGGAAGCCCAGACTTTTACGCAGACCTTCGTCTTCAAGGCGGTAGATGGAGCCGGGCTTTTCGCCGCCGAGCACGGCATCGAGCACGATCAGTTCATCGCAGTCCATGATCGGGGCCATGAGCAGCTTGCCCAGGGTGCCGCCGTCCATCAGCTCGATGTTGTCGGAGAATGTCCATCCCTCTTGGAGCAGGCGTACGGCATGTACGCCCAGGCCTTCGTCCGTGTACAGAATATTGCCGACGCCGAGCAGAAGAATACGCGGTTTGTTCATGTGGCCCTCGTGTGTGGAATGCGGATGCCGGTTCGTTGTGTTTTCCTTTCCCATGAAGGGGGAGCGGGGTCAAGTTTCGGTAGTGGGTCATTTTGGCGTGATACTTCGTCAGGCATCGATTTTGTCTCCGGGGCAGGGCCAGAGAAGAGGCCGGCCCCATCGCCAAAATTTTGCCTTCCTCGTCTGACGCCCAACTGCTCCCACTACCGGAAGATTCAAAATGACCCACTATCCAAGTTTCGGTGGTGGATTCCGGAGCAGCTTGCACTATCCGGGCCACAGCCCAGCCCCCTCATGTTCTCAAATCCCCACCAACTCCTTCCCGCTTGGAAAGCGTCGACTTTTCCGCTATCTTCGCTTCGGCGGAAAAATTCTCCTAGAGCAACGGGGATTTTGCTTCATTCGAGAGTCGATCCACCTAAAACAATTGAGAATAAATATGCGCTTGGGCATCCGCCCTGCGGCCGCCGAAAATTCGCGCCACAACCATGCCGCCACCCTGCTCGGCAACGAGGATTCCATGAAAATAGCCGTCACCACCTCCACCTTTGCCCAGTACAGCGAGGAGCCCCTGGATTTGCTGCGGGCCGCCGGATACGAGGTTGTGCTCAACCCCCACGGCCGGGCCCTGACCGAAGACGAAGCCGTAGAAGTGTTGCAAGGCTGTGTCGGGGTGGTCGCCGGCACCGAGCCTCTGACCGCCAAAGTCATGGCCGCCTTGCCGGAGCTGCGGGCCATTTCCCGTTGCGGCACCGGCATGGACAGCGTGGACAAAGAAGCCGCCGCCGCGCGCGGCATCGCGGTGCGCAACACCCCGGATGCCCCGACCAGGGCCGTGGTGGAACTGACCGTGGGGTTCGCTCTGGATCTTGTGCGGGGCATCTCGCGCATGGACCGCGACATTCGGGCCGGCGTCTGGAAAAAACGCATGGGCAACCTGATCCACGGCAAGACCGTGGGCATCGTCGGTTACGGGCGCATCGGCCGGGCCGTGGGCGCGGCTTTCGCCGCTCTGGGCTGCCCGGTGGTCTTTTTCGACCCTTTTGTGACGGATGTCCCGGCCGGGACGGAACGCCTGGAACTTGCCGCGTTGCTGGAGCGCGCGGACATCGTCACCCTGCATTGCGCCAAGCCCAAAGACGGGGCGGCCGTGCTCGACGCGGCGGCGCTGGACCGGATGAAGCCCGGCGCGTTGGTGATCAACGCGGCCCGGGGCGGTCTTGTGGATGAGGATGCGCTGTGCGCGCTTCTGGAATCCGGAAAGCTCGGCGGCGCGGCCTTGGATGTTTTCGGCCGTGAACCCTATGACGGCCCGCTGGCCCGCCTGGAGAACACCGTCCTGACCCCGCACATCGGTTCGTATGCCTTGGAGGCGCGGGTGAACATGGAGGTGGAAGCCGCGCGGAATTTGTTGGAAGCCCTGGCCTGATGCCACATCAAACGAAACGGAACATGTTGGAGGGACGACTATGAAGAAATCTATCGCGCCGTTGTTTATTCTGCTGCTTATTCTGTCCGCCGCCGCGCCCGCAACGGCCGCGTCGCGCGCCCCCCATGAAGGATTCGTTTACATCACCGACGTCGTGCCGGACGCCATTTTGGAAGTCCGCTATTACAGCACCTACAACTTTGTCGGCGCGCGGGTTGACGGCTACAAGGCCCCCACGGTCATCTTGAGCGCCCAAGCCGCCGACGCTCTGAAAAAAGTCAACGTCGCCCTGCAGGCCCAAGGGTATACGCTGAAGATTTTCGACGCCTACCGGCCGCAAACCGCCGTGGCCCACTTTGTGCGCTGGGCCAAGGACATCAAGGACACCAAGCGGAAAGAGGCCTTCTACCCGCAAGTGGACAAGTCCAAACTGTTCGAGCTTGGCTATATCGCGGAAAAGTCCGGGCATTCGCGCGGCAGCACGGTGGACCTGACCATTGTCGACATGAAAACCGGCAAAGAAGTGGACATGGGGTCGCCTTTTGACTTTTTTGGTCCCATTTCCCATCACGGCACCACGTTGATCACGCCGGAACAGACCAAGAACCGCGAAATCTTGAAAAGCGCCATGACGGGCAACGGCTTCAAGATTTACGACGAAGAATGGTGGCACTACACCTTGAAAAATGAACCGTACCCCGATACGTATTTCGACTTCCCGGTGGATCTTCCCTGTTCTTCGAACTAAGCGCCGCAAGCGGGAATACCGCTTGATTCCCTTCTCGATAAGACCCCGCTGCAGCGGGATCTTATTTTTGTAAGCAGAACCCCCCGTTCCGGTTCACCGGAACGGGGGGCTTCATGATTGGAATGGGTACGGGCTATTTTGTCCGGGTGAAGACCAGGGGCTTTTGTTGTTTTTGACTTGAGTACAGGATGGTGTCGTCGTCTCGAAATTCAATGCGTCCCTGGGTTCTGTTGGCGGCAATTTCAAGAATTTTGCCGCTGTCGGAGACGACGATGAACGTGAGTGTTTCGCTTTGGCCGGGGGCGCTCACCGTCAGCAACTTCTTTGAGCTGTCGACATACAGGCAGACGGAGCTCATGGCGCTTTCCAACTCAGGCGAATTCGGGGGTGGGGAAGAAAGAGCGAGTGAGGCTTTGCCGTCGCACTGCCAAGCCCCGTCAAATTTATCAAGATTACCGTCGCCGCAGGCTGTAAGCATGGCCAGGGCAAAGAGAGCGAAAAGGAGCAACGATACGCGTTTCATGATTTTTTCGTTGTGTAGGGGGTGCTTGTCCGACGCGCCACGATACGTCGGCAACGCTTCGCAATGGACGCGAAGCGTTGCCGCCGCCGAGAAGAATTTACAGCAGCGTGAGGGTCTTCAGGGCGGCCGTCACGGTCTCTTGACTTTTGGGCAGGAGTGTGAACAAAGG
>JAVBMX010000041.1:0-18865 GCA_031551885.1 Desulfovibrio sp. | reverse complement strand
TTCAGGAGCAGAGCGGTTTTAGTGGCATCAATGTCGATGCAAAAGCACTCAATAATTTTCCCAACTTTGTATCGACTCAACTTGCTGTTTTCAAACATTTTTCTAGCCTATCAGGTGCTATCCTGATGGTCTAGAGCCTTTTATTTTACCATAGGCCATATCGAGTCGCGATAGCCAATGCCCTTACCCCAACAGAGGTTCCCATGAAAAAAAGTATTGTATTGTTGTTGCTTTTGTTCCCAATTCTCCAAGGTTGCGTCTCTTCCGGCCGCACAGTGAACAATTCCGGCCCGGCCACCGTTCCGACGGAAATCGTCGCCGCCGGTGGAATAACGTTGACGATTCCCCCGGGGTGGGTGGTGGTCGCCCAACCGGGCGCGACCGTGGCATTTAAGTTGAATGCCGATGAAGAGTGGTGCGCCAAGGTGACGGCAGCCGATTTGAAGGAAGGAACGCAGGAGTTGCCTGAGCAAAGCGGACTCCATTACGTGTCGGGGAAAGAGAAGGCAGCTTTTTTGGCAAACTACATGACTGCTCTGGGGAAAAGCTACCTGGGAACAGTAGTTGCCCAGAACTGTGACCTGAGAGACGTGAACGGAATCATGTGCGTTGAAATTCGCACGACAACCAAACGGTGGGGTGAGGATCCGGTCTGCATCGTGCGGCTGGACACGCGTGTGAGCGGCTCGCAGAAGCTTGTTGGTGTAACTTATGATCCGGCCGGCCCCCCTGAGTTGGCGCAGGAAGTTGAGTCTATCATCAGCTCCTTTCGCCTCGATTTTTCGCGAAAAAAGCAGTGAGGTATGTCTCTGCCAAGCCCCCCTTTTTCTTACCGGATGGAGAGGGGGGGCACCGAACATTCAGCGTGTTGCGTCCGAGTAATCGGCTGATGAAGGGCTCCCTGCGATGGAGGGCGTGCCGATGGGCAGGGCTATATCCCGCCTTTCCATACAGGGGCGCTTCTCCAACATACGCCGGACTATCGGCAACTGTCTTTTTGTGATCGGTAAAAAGGGACCCCCGCAGGAAAAATCCTGCATAAAAACACTGAGAACACCATCATCCGTTGCGGACTCGAGATGCTTGAAGTTGTGTTTATGGCTTTCCTGATTGTTTATTCACCGCCGAACTCGTCGTGAGTGAATCCAGAAGATGACGCGCGGTGCCGAGGCGTCGTCGCTTGCACCCTCCCGTATCCGCCGCCGAAAAGCCGAGATGCGCTTGTCGCCGGGGCAAGCGTTAGAATATTTCTTCGCGGATTATAATTCTTCTTATGTCGGCGGTAGGCCCCTTGGCGGGGAACGAATATTTTGGCTCCACGTCGCATTCGCCGGCCTTTCGGTTTGTTTCCTTTTCGGGCAAGGCGCACGCCGTGACACGGCAAAGTTCTTCTCCGCCTTGGCGCATCGCGACAGGCGCGGCGATTTTTTCTTATTTCATCGACAACCCATCCCCAACCGTCCGATACCCTTGCGCAAGTCGCATTTCCGTGTCATAAATAAAGAAGTCTCGGTACTTGACCTCTAACACGTCTGTGAACAGGCACTGAAAATGACTGAGGAGCAAAAGTTGATCACCGTCACCGGCTGGGTTGTGCCCGTCGGCGGACGGGCCGGCATTCGGGTCGCCGTGGTGCCCGATATGGGACAGGGCGCCGGGCAGGACGCCGGACAAGGATTTTTCGTGCTGCACAAAGGGGCGGGCGTCGACCTGCTGGGGCACATCAGCGCCGGGGTCGAAGTCTCCGGCCTTGAGACGCCCGGCCCGGCCGAAGATGAGGCCGGCGGGCGTTGCTTACTGGTTCGCAGGTATCGCGTCTTGGATGAAGACTGGGACGAGGACGTTCGTCCGTAAGCGCTCTTTGGACGTATGCCGCCATGACCGCGACGGGTTTTTTACTTGCCGCGGCGGTTCGCTTTTGCTATATCCGCCTCGGTCGCGATTGTCGGCCACAACCCTTTTCCTAAAGTAGCGCCCATGGCCCATAGCTCTCCCAGCCAGCCACGCCTCTCTCGGCGGACGGACCAGGGGGGGCTGCGCCTGGAGCTCTCCGGCCTGTGGACCACCCATACCCTGTATCAGGTGGAAGGCGATTTTCGAGCCGCCCTGTATGACGTCTCCGGCCCGGTGACCATCGATTTGAGCGCCCTGGCCGGCCTGGACACGGCCGGAGCCCTGTTGCTCAATCAGAGCAAAACAATCCTGGAAAAATCCGGCCGCTCGGCCGTGTTCACCGGCCTGGACGAGCGCAGCGGCAGGCTGCTGGAAACCGCGCACCTGCCCGCGCCCGAGGCCGCCCCCGCCGGCCCGAAGACTTCCCTCTTCGTGCGCTTTGTCGCCAACACGGGCAAACGGGTGCTCGATGAACTCCACATGGGCGGGCAGTTGCTGGGGTTTCTCGGCTACTACCTCACCGTGCTGGCCCGCACCCTTCTGAATCCGACCCGCCTGCGGGTGACCTCCCTGATTTTCCACATGGAGCAGACCGGCCTGCGGGCCGTGCCCATCGTGGCGCTTTTGACCTTCCTGATCGGCATGGTCGTGGCCTACATGGGGTCGGAAGAACTGGCCAAGTTCGGAGCCCAGGTCTTTGCCGTCAATCTGCTGGAAGTGACCATCATGCGCGAGATGGGCGTGCTGATCACCGCCATCGTTGTTGCCGGGCGTTCCAGTTCGTCGTTCACCGCCCAGATCGGGGCCATGATGGCCAACGAGGAAGTGGCGGCCATGCGCTCCATGGGTCTGGATCCCATGGACCTGCTCGTGGTGCCCAGGGTTCTGGCCCTCATGCTCACGCTGCCCATGCTGGTGTTTCTGGCCGACCTGGCCGCGCTTCTCGGCGGGGCCGTGGCCATTTGGTACTCCATGGATCTGGGCTTCGGGGCCTTTCTCACCCAGTTCCACAATGTGGCCCAACTGAAGAATTTCATGGTCGGCATGGTCAAAACCCCGGTTTTCGCCCTGATCATCGGGGTGGTGGGCTGTTTCCAAGGGTTCCGGGCCACCGCCAGCGCCGCCTCGGTCGGCTTTCTGACCACCGTGGCCGTGGTCGAAGCCATTTTCATCGTCATCCTGACCGACGCCCTGTTCGCCATCTTTTTCACCACCATCGGCATTTGAGGGCGATATGGACGACGCGATCATCTCCCTCAGAGACATCACCAACCGCTTCGGAACCTTCGCGGTCCACGAGCACCTGAACCTGGACATCAAGCGGGGCGAGATCATCGGTCTCATCGGCGGCTCGGGCACGGGAAAATCCGTGCTGCTGCGCACCATTCTGGGGCTGAACCGCCAGGCGGAGGGCACCATCGTCATCGACGGCGTGGACATGAACACCGCCGATTCGGAAGAAAAAGCCCTCACCCGCCGCAAGTGGGGTGTGCTGTTTCAGGACGGAGCCCTGTTTTCCTCCCTCACCGTGGGGGAGAACACTTCCTTCCCCCTGCGCGAGTTCACCAAACTTTCGAAGCGATTTATCGAAGACGTAGCCCGGATGAAGGTGGATATGGTCGGTCTGCCGCCCTCGGCCTTCGACAAGTTTCCCGGCGAGTTGTCCGGCGGTATGAAAAAACGCGCCGGTCTGGCCCGGGCTCTGGCCATGGATCCGGCCATCCTGCTCTTGGACGAGCCCACGGCCGGTCTGGACCCCTTAAGCGCGGCGGCTTTTGACGAGCTTATCCTGACCCTGCGGTCCTCCCTCGGTCTGACCGTCTGCCTGGTCACCCACGATCTTGATTCCCTGCACGCCATTTGCGACCGGGTGGCCGTGCTGGCCGAAAAACGCATCTACGCCGTGGATACCATCGCCAACCTCCTCCATGTGGATCACCCCTGGATCCGCGAATACTTCACCGGGCCCCGGGGCCGCGCCGCCGCGCCGGCCGGGTGAGGGGGAAGAAAGAAGAGAGGTTGGGATACGTGTTGGTGCCTTCGGCACCCAGGGGCTCCGCCCCTGAACCCCGGCAGGGGATTGAACCAGGGCTGCGAAGGGTATCCTCCGACACAGCTCTCGTGATGTGAAAAGGTTGCCTCGGGCCAATGCCTGCGGCACCTGCACCCCCGGTTTGTCCGGCGCAGGCGTTCGGCGATGCCGGGGGAAAATGTCGTATAGAGAGAATGCCATAGAGCCCGATCGAAAACCGTACCCTGACGTCAGGACGGTTGGTGTGGGTCTCGAGCAAGGGGTGCAGGGGAAATCATTTCCCCTGCACGCCGGAGGCAGAACCCCGTTCTCATTTTCCAACTCTTCTTCCCGGAGAATGCCGTGGAAATACGCGCCAATTATATCATTGTGGGAGCCTTCACCCTGGCCGTGCTGTTCGGGGGGCTTATTTTCACGTTGTGGAGCGCCAAGTCGGGCAAGGACGTGGTCCTGTCTTACTACGACATCTCCTTCAGCGAGAGCGTAAAGGGGCTTTCCGTGGGCAACGACGTGCTGTTCACGGGCATTCGGGTGGGCACGGTTACGGGCATCCGCATCAGCAAGACCACGCCGGGCGCGGTCACGGTGCGCGTGGGTATAGACGCCGACACCCCGGTGCGGGAAGACTCCGATGCCAAGCTTGAGTTGCAGGGCCTGACGGGCATCTCGGTGATCAGCATTTCCGGCGGCACGGCGGGCAGCCCTCTGAGTCGTCCGCATGAAGGCGATGCGGGCACAATCCGTTATACGCCTTCGCCGCTCACGGCCGTGGTCAACCGCGTGCCGGAAACCCTGGCCCATGCCAACACGTTGCTGCGCCGCATCGAACTGGTGTTCTCCGACGAAAACATCGCCCATATCAACCACGTGCTGGAGTCGCTCGACAAGGTGACGTCCACGCTGGCCGCCCGCACCGACTCGCTCGACACCATGCTGCACAATGCGGAGAAAACCTCCATCGAACTGCAGGCCTTGGTGGACAAAGCCGGATCCGGCCTTGAAACCACGAGTGAAGCCCTGGCCGGGGCGGCTCTGCGTGCGGAATCCGCCATGAAGGCTCTTGAGCCGGGTTTGCGGCAGTTCTCCCGCGAAGGGCTCGTCGAACTGCGTATGCTGATTGTGGAAGCCCGCAACCTGATGCATGTGCTGACCCGAGTGGGCCAGAAAATCGAAAACGACCCCCGCCGATTCCTCTTCGGCGAGCCGGTCCAGGAGTACCACAGCCGATGAACACCACCATTCAGCGTCTTTGCCTGTTGTTGTTCCCGATTTTCGTCCTGGCGGGCTGCGGCGGCATTCTCAACCCCGGCCCGGCCCCCACCCGCCTGCAACTGCGCCCGATCATGCCCGCGCAAATTGCCGCAACTCCGACCCAGCAGCAGATTGTCGTGGGCCTGCCCAGCGCCGGACGCGATCTGGACACGGATCAAATCGCTCTGATTTTCGGCCGGCGCGAGGTCCGCTACCTGGCGGACGCCCGCTGGACGGCGCAGACGCCGTCTCTGTTGCAGCGGAGTTATATTGACGCCCTGACGTCTTCCGGCGTGTTCCGGGGCGTTTCGGATGAAAGCGCCGGGATCTCGGCCGGAACCAAACTCATTTCCACCGTGCGCGGCTTCGGCCTGCATTACGAGCGGGAAGGGGCCGTGCCCACGGCCGAATTCGAAGCCTCTTTCCAACTGGTGAACCTCAACGACGGTTCGATCATGGCTTCCATGATCGTGCGCACCACGGCCGCCGCCGCCGGAACCTCGCCGGCCGCCCTGGCCGGGGCCTGCGAGGACGCGCTGTCGCAAGGGTTGGCCAAGCTCACCCCGTGGGTGGCCGAAAATGCCGCCAAGCGGAAAAAATGATCACCGGCGGTTTGCCGCGGCGTGAGGCCGTTCCGGGTTCGCTTCGCGCTCCGGAGTGGGGTCACGGTCACCGGCCGCACGTCCTGAAGTCGCGCCTTTCACTGCTTGCGTGTGGGAGCGCCGCCACATGAGCGTTTCCTCCCGGTCTTGCGACAAAGGTTCTTTTCTCCGGTGGGCGGGCCTGTTTGTGGGCCTGCCCACCACGCTTTTTCTTTCGGTCGCCGTAAGCCTTTGCCTCTGGGGGCTGGTTGAGGACGACGCCCAAGCCGACGCGGCCGTGGTGCTCGGCAACGCCGTGGAACCCGACGGAACCCTCTCGCCGCGTTTCCAGGCGCGTCTGGACCGCGCTCTGGATTTATACCGCGAAGGAAAGGTTCGCCTGCTCATCGTCAGCGGCGGGGTCGGGCGTGAGGGCCACGATGAGGCCGAAGCCGGCGCGGCCTATCTGGCCGGCCGGGGTGTGCCCGCCGGGGCTCTGGTTGCCGATTCAAACGGCCGCAACACCCGCGCCACGGCCGAGTTCACCGCCGCCTTTGCCGAAGCGCATAATCTTAAACGAGTTATCGCCGTCAGCCAGTACTTCCACCTGCCCCGCTGCCGCCTTGCCTTTGCCGAAGCCGGACTCGAAGATGTGGGCGCCTCTTACGCCCGCTATGTGGAATGGCGCGACATCTACTCGGTCGCCCGTGAAGTTCCGGCTGTGGCCGCGTACTGGTTGGGCGTGCGTTAAGGGGCCGTTGCCAATAAATTTTTCGTCCAATTACTGCGTCAAACGGCCCTTTTTGCTCCGGTCGAGTACCATAAGAGTACACTTCCTTCGCAAAAAGGGCCGTTTTCCTTGTCCTTGGCGCGAAATCTTTTATTTGGCAACAGCCCCTTGAGAGGAGGGGTTGCTCCTCTCCGGAGGCGGCGGTTTGTCGTCAGGTAAGGAAGACAAGTTTTTTGCAGCGGGAGGAAGCTCTTACGGTATCCGACTGGAGCAAAAAATGCCGTCCGACGCCGCATCACGGCAAACCGCACCCCCCCGTCATTCCGTCAGATTGCGCATATGGACGTACATCTTGGCCGGGCCGGAGCCTTCGACCTGGGGTATTTGCAGTCCGAGCCGGGCCTGATGGTTGATCAAGATGGGCCCGAAGAGGTTGAGGGCGGTTTCTTCCGGCTTGCCGGGCGGGATGGAGGCCGTGACGAGCACGGCGAGGTCTTCGCGTTTTTCGGCTTTGAGCAGGCGCTGGTCCATGTCGGAGACGTGGACGGTGTAGTCCGGCTTAAAGCTGAAGGGGTCGGCGACCAGCAGGCCCAGGCGGGGGTCGTCCATGCTTTGGAGCACGAGCAGAGGGGCGTCCTCGCGCAGTTGCAGGAGGATGAAGTTCCGCTGTTGCTCGAAGCCGATGAGCCCGCGCGGGAAATGAATGACCCGTTCGAGGTCCACTTCACGTTCACCCAGGCGGGTTTGGATTATTTTCGTATCGTGCCTTTCCATAATGCGGCCGCCGCGAGCAGATCGTTGTTGTCGGCAAGCAACGCCTGCCGGTTTTCTTCTTTGACCCGGAGGTACACCTCTTCCCGATACACGGGAGTTTCCCCGGGCACCTCAATGCCGAGCTTCACTTGTTTGCCTTGAATGCTGAACACGGTGATTTTGATGTCGTCACCGACATAGAGGCTTTCTCCGGCCCTGCGGGTGAGTATGAGCATACGCCGTCCTGTGCGTCCTTGCCGATATCGTTAACTGGGGACAGTTGTTATAATATGGTTGTCCCCATTGTTTCGCCGGGGTGCGCCCGCTTGCGGGCTCGTTCCAAAGTCTGTCGGAATTATGGTTTCATACGTAACTGTTTCATTGGAGGGGCGCAAACAGGGCTACGTGAGGCAACCGGCCGGCGGTACTCCCGATGTGCATAATGCCGTCTTGCAACAACGCGGGCGGCACTTCCAAGCCTCCCACAAGGGGATTGAATCTTTTTGATCCCCTTTGGTTTGGGAACCTGCCCGCATAGCGGGTATGTTCCCGAGCCATCGAGGGGTGCAGGGTGCCGCTCGCGCCGGTGCGAGGCAGTCTTTTCACATCGCGCGAGCATTGTCGACCGGCTGACCATTGCAGCCCTGGCTCATTTCCCCTACCGGGGTTTGGTGCCGCTCGGTATGAAAAGGCACCGGGCTTATCATATACTCTGTAAAGGGGGTGCCCTTTGCAGCCCTGTTTGAGCCCCAAAAGATCCTAAAGGAAGTTCACCAAACTCATCTGCATGATCATGGAGGACGACTTCAGCACGCTCTGATAAGCCAGCTCTTGCTGGGCCATTTTGGTCATCAGCTCGGAAACGTCCACGTCCTCGACCTTGGAAAGTCCTTCCTGTTCGCTGAGAATACGCAGCTCGAGGGATTCCATGGTGGCGGTCAGGCGGTTTTCGCGTCCGCCGACGACCGCCGCTTTGGTCATGACATGATTCATGACATCCTTCAACTCTTCCACGGCCTTTTGCATGCCGGACTGATTGTTCGTCTCGGCCGCGGCGACCAGACGTCCGACCACCTCAAACATGTTGGCCTGGCCGTCGACCGGCAGGGCGTCTTTGCCGAACGGCTCCTGGTACAGGCCGCCGAACACGTCTTTGCCGATCAGGTTCACGGTGATGGAGTCGTAGTCGGAGATGGAAAAATTCACATCCGCCCGGCGCGGGTGGACGACGTATTGGTCTCCCGCCTGGGGCGCGGAGGGAAAGCCCATGTAGCCGCCGGGAATCGGAATGTAGGCCGGGTCGGTGCTGGTGCCTTGCGACCAGGTCGAGCCGTCGTCCGTGCTGCACGAATAGAAAATTTTGCCCGAGGAATCCACGGAATCGATCCGCACGGCCACGTCGCGGGTAAAATAGCCTTCGACTTTGTTCGGGATGACCGAAGCCCCGTAAGGCGTGGTCACCTTGTTGTCATGATCGTCGCCGCGATAAACGGCCGCCGGGCGGATATACAGCCAGGTGCCGTTGTTGGTTTCGTTGACGTTGTTGGTGTCCACCGGGTCGACGGTCAGACCTTTGCCGGCCGCGTCGCGTATGACCGTGGTGGCCCCGCCGCATTGCAGGAGCACGTCGTTGCCCGAAACCGAAGCCGTGCCGGTCTGCCAGGTTTTGCCGCCGTCGGCGCTGTAGCGGTAGGCGGCGGTATCGAGAGACACCGGGGTTCCCGGCGTGCCGGTGAACTGGATCATCACCGTGCGGTTGCTGTCGCCCTGGGCGACCATATACGAACCCGCGCCGTCGAGGGCGGTGTTGAAGGCCTCGTTGTTGGAGGTCATGCCGAGCCCGGCGACGAAGGGGGCGATGTCGGTTTTGTGTCCGGCGAAAATATGCTTACCCTCGTACGAGGTGTTGGCCAGGTTGATCAGCTGGTTGAAGGTTTCGCGCAGTTCAAAGCTGATCTGCTCCCGGTTGGAGGCATCATAGGTGCCGGAGGAGCCTTGCTGGGCCAGGGTTTTGATCCGGGTCAAAAGGGTCTGCACCGAACCCGCGTTGGACAAAACGCCGTCGGCCGTGGAAAGCCAACCATAGGCGCTCTGGCAGCTCTGGTGGTTGACCGTCAACGAACTGATCGAAGCCCGGTAGGAAATGACCCGTCCCGCGCCCACGGGGTCGTCCGAGGGGCGGTTGATCTTCAGTTGCGAAGACGATTGCAGGTTCGATTCCATCAACTCCGACAAGTTTTTGTTCATGTTGGAGGTGAAGTTCGTGTACATCTGCCGTTGGGTGACTCGCAGGGCCATAGTCGTATCCTCGATGAAAAAATTACTGCTTCAGACCGAGCAGGGTTTGGATCATCTGATCGGCCGTGGTGATGAGCTTGGCGGCTGCTTTGTAAGAAGCCTGGAAGCGGATCAGGTTGCTCATTTCCTCGTCCAGGCTGACCCCGGAAATTTCTTCCCGCCGGTCGTTCAGTTCCGTGGCCATGGTGCGTTCGGAGGAAGCCGTGAACTTGACGGCCGCCGTGTCCGCGCCGACCTTGGTCACCAATGTGGCGTAGTAGTCGGTCATGGTGACGCTGTAGCCGGCTTCGCCTTCGATCTTGATCGAGACCTTCTTGCTCATCAGGTCGGCGATTTCGCGGGCCGTGATGTTGTCGCCCTTGTTGCCCTCGGCCCCGCCGTTGACGCGTCCGGCGTTGATCAGGTTGTTGTTGGCCGAGATCTCGTCACGAATGCCGATGGAAGACGACGAATCGCCGTTGAAAAACGTGTTGATGCCCAAGCCGGCCGCGAGGCCGGTGGTGTCGGCGGTGACCCCGAAGCCGTAAGGCTTGCCCGAGACCGGGTCGAGCTTGCCCGAGATCTGCAGCCGGTCGTCCACGATGTCGGCGGTCAGATAAGCCCCGGCCGGGCCGCTGTTGATGGCGTCGCGGACGTCTTCCAGGGTATGCATGCTCGGGTCGAAGTTCGCGGGGGAGAACACGTCCAGGCCGGTGCCGGCGCCACCCAGGTCCAGGGGCTTGCCGGTTGTGGAATCGTAGATCGCGAAGGTCATGTTGCCGGACTGGAGCTTGTCGGCCCAGGTGAAACCGGCGCTGGGCGAGCCCAGGGGCACGTTGTGGCGGCTCACCCGGTTGGTGCCCAGAGCATAGGTCATGGGCTCGAGCCCCGCGCCCTGGCTGTGGATGCGGTTGACCTCCCAGATGGCGGAGCGGGCGAAGGCGTTCAGACGGTCGCGGTATTCGCCGATTTTGTAGTCGCGGAACTCAAGGTACCCGGCCAGCGAACCGCCGGTCATGCGCAGGTTGTTGTCCGTGCCGTCCTTATAGATCTGGGTGGAAATGTCCACGGCCCCGGCCGTGGTGCTGATCCAGAACACGTCCGACTTGGGCGTGAGCAGAAATTTGTCGCCGACCGTCAGGTTGGTGCTCGGGTCGGTGAACGAGACGTGCAGATCCTTGACCTGGGTGCTGTGGGCCTCGTCCGTGGCGTAGAAGACCTTGGGCTTGCCCGTGGCTTCGTCCATGATCCAGGTTCTGCCGCCGTCGAGCGAAACGCGGTATTCGGCCGCCCCGGCGGGGGGGGGAATCGCGCCGGTCTGGTCGATGAACCCGGCCTTGGTGATTTCGACGGTGTACTCA
This sequence comes from Desulfovibrio sp., assembly GCA_031551885.1. Classification (GTDB taxonomy): domain Bacteria; phylum Desulfobacterota; class Desulfovibrionia; order Desulfovibrionales; family Desulfovibrionaceae; genus Frigididesulfovibrio. The sequence goes on along the minus strand of JAVBMX010000041.1, from coordinate 7,987 downwards.
TAGCCGTCGGCCCCGTCGAAATTGACGGTGCCTTTGTAGGTGGATTCAGCCTTCAGGTTGTTTTCCACCCGGGGGCCGCGAAATTCCAGAGAGTAGGGAATATCCTGCTGCACCAAAAGGAGACCGGCGCCGGTGGTCACGCTGTAGTTGCCCGCGCCCTTGTCGTCCACATGGATGTCGAGGATGCCCGAAAGCTCGCGCACCTTGGCGTCGCGCGAGTCCATCATCTCGTTGGCGTTGTTTTTGCCGTCGATGGTGTGGGCGTTGATTTCCCGGTTGAGCTCGGCGATCTGCTTAATAAGGACGTTGGCTCGATTCACGTCGCTCGAGATCATCGAGTTCATCTGTTCTTCAATCTTCTTCATCGCGTCTTCGGCGCTTTTCACGGAAGAAGCGAAAGTCTGGGCCTTCTCCAGCAGGGCGGCGCGAGCGTAAGCGCTTTCCGGCTCCTGGCTCAGGGTGGTCCAGGATTTGAAAAGATCCGTCATGGCCCCGGAAATGCCCGAGGACAAGGATTCATTGAAGAGGTTTTCCGTAGTGCGCAGCAGGTCGTATTCCGACTCATACCGGCGCTGCAGGGTGTATTTGTCCAGATAGGCGCTCTCCACAAACCGGTCGAAATAGCGAAAGACCTCCTTGGCGCTTACGCCCTGGCCGACTTGGCCGGGGTAGAAGTCGATGGAGGATTTTTCCTCCAGCCGCACGCCACGCCGGGTGTACCCCTCGGTGTTGACGTTGGAGATGTTGTTGCCGGTGGTCTGGATGGCCGCTTGGGAGGCGAACAACGCTCCCACGCCCATGCTCAGTACGGAGTTGACGCCGAATGCCATGTTAGAGTCTCCCGGAGATCAGGGCCGCGCCGGGGCGTTCCTGGACAACCTTGCCGGCCGCGCCGTACACGCTGTTTTGCTTGGGCGCGATTTGCTCGTGCAGGTAGGCCAACAGCCTGTGGCTCTGGTCCATAAGGGCGAGGGACAGCTCGGCGTTGCGCGAGGCCGAACGCGAGCAGCGCTGTTCCAGAGAGTCGATCAGTTTGCACAGTTTGGTGATTGCTTTGCCGTCTTCCTCAGGCAGCATGCCGGCATATTCCACAATTCTGGTGCCCTGCATGACCGCTTTGACCGCGACGCGTTCGTAGGCGATCTGGCGCAGCAGCTCATGGATCGAAAACTCCAGAGCGGCCACGGCGTCGGTGTCGCGGTTCTCAAGCAGCAGGTATTCCTCCTCCAGAAGGCTTTCCAGCAGCTCAAGAGCCTTGAATTGTCTGTGCAGGTTCGAGTGGATGTCCTGGTACATGGTATCTCCTTGGGGCTGCCGCCCCAAACCCCGCCTGGGGGGAATGATTCCCCCCAGACCCCCTCATCTTTCGGCAAATCCGCGCTTTGCGCGGGTTTGCCGAAAGATGGGGGTACAGGGGATTCAATCCCCTGCCGGGGGGTGTGGGGGACGGAGTCCCCCAGGAAACAGGGCCTGACCCTAGCTCGAAATATTGCCGAGAATGTTCTCGGGGTTCAGGGCCATTTCGCCCCGCTTGATTTCAAAATGCAGCAGGGCAGAATTTGCCGTACCGGCGTCGGAACCGGACTGTACCGCAACTTTAGCAAAATTCGATCCACGTGGAACCTGTTGCCCTTGAACAAGGCCGGAGGCCTCCACGCCCGAGTAGTAGCTGCGTAGACCGTCGCGGTGCTCCAGAACCACGACGGAACCCAGGCCGCGTTGCTCGCCCACAAAGGCCACCGAGCCGTCCATAACGGCCCGCACCGGCGCGCCCGGCGCGGTCTGAATATCCAGGCCGTTGCTCCAGCGGCGTTGCCCGCCGGGCTCGTTGCCCCAGCCGAAAGAACCGACCACCCGACCTTCGGCGGGCAGCGCGGCTTCGGTTTTCGGGGCGGGAGAAGCGTCGTCGGGGCCGGAACGTCGGGAACGCGGCAAGGGCTTGGGCTCGGCCGAAACCGGGCCGTGGCCGATCCAGCTTGCCGAACGGGGGTTGTCGGTTCTGCGGGAACGCCGAGGGGAGGGAGCTGTTTTGTTGTCGCCCTGCGGAGCCGTCTGGGCCGCCGGCGGGGAAGCCGGGTTCACGGCCGGCGCGGTGGGTGCGGGCCGCCCGGATGTTCCGGTCGTCGGCGCGCTCGGGGGTATGCCTTTCACCTCGGTGGCGGGGGCTTGAGCCAAGACCTGAGCCTGGGCGGCGGGTTGCGTCGCGAAGGCAAAAACCGGAGCTTGGACGCCGGACGCGGACGAAGCGCCGGCTGCCGGCAAGGTCGCGGCCTGAGCCGGGGATGCCAGGGCGGACATCATGGAAGGAATCTCGGCCGAGGCGGCCTGCGTTCCGGTCGCCGTCCGGGTTCCCGGCGCGGCGGTCGACCCCGAGCCGGCTTGGAGCGGGCTCGGAGGCGTGAGCACGAACGTTTGCCCGGAGGCCGGCGCGTGAGGCCCCGCCTGGGCCGGGGGAACGACCGTTCCCGTCATGGGGGCCGGCGCCTGCATGGAGGGAAAGGGGGATTGCGCGGCCGACACGGCTTGGGTCGTGGAGGCCAAAGGTTGCGTCGCGGAAGCGGCCGTTTGAACCGGCGAACCGGGCGCGGTCGTTTCCCGCCGTTCGGTCGTGCTCTTGGCGTCGTCGCTCTCGACGGCGGCGCGCAGCTCGCTCAGGGCGGCGTCCAGCAGGCTCGGGGGGGCCGTGGCGGCTCCGGCGGCCGGGGCTTCCGACGCGGCATCGCCCGCAAGGGTTTCCGGCCCGGCTTCGGCATAGAGGTTTTCCGCCGTCAACTTTTCGACGGGAGCCTTGCCGTCCTGAGCGGTCGCGGGTGTCGACGTGGGCGCGGCGGGCGTGGCCACGGGGGCTCGGTAGCCGGTCGGCGTGGTGGCGCGGCCGGCATGATCCAACTTTTGCGAGAGCTGCTCATAGAGCATGTCCGCAAGGCCGATGCCCCCGGCCGAGGTCATTTTTTTGCACAGCTCCACATCGAACATGGACTGGTAGGCTTCCTCATCCTTGCTGTGCAGGTAGCCTTCTTTCGAGACGTTCTTGCGCATCTGCTCCCACATTTTCTGCAGGAAGATGGACTCAAACCCCTCGCAGGATTCGCGCAGCTTGGCTTTTTCGTCGCGGCCGTCGCCGAGGCGGGCGCGCAACGCGTCCATCTGGATCTTGCGCTGAACCAGGTCGTTTTGGGCGGCCTGATCGAGGGCCGCGCGGGCATCGATACCTTCGGGCATGTCAGATGACCTCCAGATGTGCGTGCAGGGCGCCGGCCGACTTCATGGCCCGGAGAATCGAGATGAGGTCGCGCGGGGTCGCGCCCACGGAGTTCAGGCCGTCCACCAACTCCTGGAGGGTCGCGCCTTCGACGATGTTCAGGCGGCGCTGTTCTTCGCGGGTGGCGATGTCCGTGCTGGGGGTGACGGCCGTGCTGCCGCCGCTGAACATGCCGGGCTGGGAGACGTCGAGATTTTCCTGAACCACGACCTGCAGGTTGCCATGAGCCACGGCTACGCGCGAAATGCGCACTTCGCGGCCCATGATGATTGTGCCGGTCTTTTCGTCCACGACCACCTTGGCGACGTTGTCCGGGGTGATTTCCAGGCTTTCGAGCGAGGCCATCAGGGGCACGAGGTTGTTGCGGAAGTCCGGGGGAATTTCCATGCTCACGGTGCCCGCGTCCACGGGGCGGGCGAAGGTGCCGCCCAGGACGTTGTTGATCCGTTCGGCCACCTGGTTGGTGGTGGTGAAGTCCGGTGAATGCATGGTCAGGAGCAGGTTTTCCTGGCTGTTGAATTCAAAGGGCACGGCCAGTTCGACAATGGCCCCGCCGGGCACCTGGGCCACGGTGGTGATGTTTTTTTGGGCCGAAGCCTGGCCGCCCTCGACGGAAAAACCGCCCACGGTGAGCGGCCCCTGGGCCAGGGCATAGACCTTGCCGTCCACGCCTTTCAGCCTGGCCTGGAGCAGCACGCCGCCGAGCAGGCTGGTGGAGTCGCCGAGGGAAGAGACCGTCACGTCCAGACGGCTGCCGGGCTTGGCCGAAACCGGCATTTTGGCGGTGATCATCACGGCGGCCACGTTTTTGGGCTTCATTTGGCGTTGATCCACCTGCACGCCCTGGCTTTCCAAAAGGTTGACCATCGAACGCATGGTAAAGGCGGAATCTTTCTTGTCGCCTGTGCCGGAAAGGCCGACCACCAGGCCGTAGCCGATCAGTTGGTTGTCGCGCATGCCGGAAAAAGACGCGATGTCTTTCAGGCGCACGGCGGAGGCCTCTTGCGCGCAGAGCGCAAGAGCGATCAAGCCCAGCAGCGCGGCAAGGAGCCGGGCGGGGGAAACATGTATTGCGGCTATGGCCGGCATGGCTTTTCTCCTTGGAACAACCTCATTCCGAAATTGCTCGTAAAGCGATATGGCGGAAATGTTGAAGCCAAATGCGTAAGCGGGCGTTCTCTTGCGGCCGTCGCGCGTGTCGCGGCAACGGCGCGTTCGCCCCGGCATTCCGGCTTCGGCCGTCAAAATTGCGGCGGGGAATCCGGGGCATTTCATGACAAGCAAAAAATGCGCCAGATAAATTTTAATTTAAACTTGCCTTTTAGAGAAAGGAGATTATTGTATTTTTAAGATGGAATGAATTTCATAATCAAATAACTTGACCTTTGCGCTCTTTCACATCATGGTGAGCCCGGATGAACCACACCGGCGTTTTGCCAAAAAACGACGGCGGTTTGTTTGGACGCCGCGCGGGCCGACCCCGGGCGAGGCGTTTTGCCCCCGCACCGCCTTGCCGGTTTTTTCCCCACGCGACGTCGTGCAGACCCGCCGCCACAATTCGGAGGATATTATGGCTTCCACATTGATCGTATATGGTTCCACCACCGGCAATACCGGCTACATGGCGGAGGCGATTGGCCGGGTGCTCGGCGCGGCCGGTCATACCGTGACCGTCAAGGACGTGGCCGGCGTGGACGCGGAAGGCCTGTGCGCGGACTACGACGTCTGCGTTTTCGGCAGTTCCACTTGGGGCGACGACGAAATTGAGTTGCAGGACGACTTCGCGGACTTTCTTGGCGATATGGACAAGACCGGTGTCAAAGGCAAAAAGACGGCCGCCTTTGGCCCCGGGGACTCGTCCTACACCCACTTCTGCGGCGCTGTGGACGCCATTTCCGAAAAATTGACGGAACTCGGCGCGGCCCCGGTCATCGACGGCCTGAAAATCGACGGCGATCCGCACGCCGAACAGGCCGAGATTGAATCCTGGGCGAAAGATCTGGCAAAAGCCATCGGTTAAGGTGGCGGGCCGGTTTGACGTGATACGTCGTCAGGCGGATTTTTTGCTTTGGTCGAGTACCGTAAGAGTACACTTCCGCAGCAAAAAATCCGCCTTCCTCGCCTGACGCCAAATCTTTCCCGCCACCTGCCGACGGCCGAGAGGGCGCGAATCGCGCTGTGATGTTTTCGCCGCAGACCGCCGGCAGAGATTGAATCCCTGCACCCCTCAATATCGAAACCCCCGCGTTACGCGGGGGTTTCGATATTGAGGGGGTTCGGGGGAAATCATTTCCCCCGACGAGGTCTGGGGCGGAGCCCCGGATTACTTCCAGGCGGCCGAGAAGGCGCGGCGGAAGGCTTCGGTGTTGACCGGGGCGAAGCCGCCTTCTTGTGCCGGGGTGAGCAGGAACATGTCCTGCGCGGCGCGGCCCGAAGAATCCCAACGGATGGGGGCCATGCTCCAGTTCATGCTGAAGGAACTGACGGCCGGGTTGACCGAGCTTGCGCCGGCGCCTTGGATCGGGGCTGTGGCCGCGAACCGGGCGAAGTCGTAGCCCAGGCCGGACCAGAAGTCGGCCGGGGGTTTGCCGGCGGCCAACAGGGCGTTTTGCAGGGTCATGGCCGCGCCTTGGGTCGCCTGGGGATTCCAGGCGCCGGGGAACACGGCCAAGCTCCAGTATTGCGGGCTGGTCAGGGGCTTGCCGGCCAGGCCTTGCTCCCAAAGGTTCGTGCCCATGAGCACCTGACGGGTCTCTTTGTAATAGAAGATGTTCGGCACGATCATGTCCATGGCCTTCCAGGTGTCGGGCAGGAAGATGGCCTGGAAGGTCGCGCCTTGGCTGTGCGAGGCGTTTTTGTTGGCCGAGAGCAGGTCGCCCGTGGCCCGCAGCCACGAGGCGGGCTCGCGGGGGTTGTAGGTGGCCGTGTGGATGCCGGTGGACCCCTTGGAGGCGGCGCGTTCGGTGAACAGCGAGGTCATGCGCCGGCCGTAAGGTTCATCCGGGTAAAAGGACGCATAGCCGGTGATCCCGAGGCCGGAGGTGAAGTTCAGCAGGGTGTCGACCTGATCTTCCGGGCTGGGGAAGAAGCGCCACATGCTCGAACCTTCGCCTTCGACCGAGGGGCGGAAGGCGAAGAAGGCCCGGGAACCGCTTTTGGTTTTGACGCCCGCTATGTCTTCATTGCGCAGGGGGCCGCCGATGACCACGGCTTCCTGGGGCAGGCCGTCGATGCGGGCCGCCCAATTGGGTTGCTCGGTGTCGATGACCACCAGAGTGGCGGAAAGCTCTTTGCAGGCGACTTCGGCGCCGGCCACAATTTTGCCGGAGATGCCGGCGTACTGGCCGCCCATGGGCAGAACCAAAACCACGGCCCGACCGGTGATGGGGCCGGAGGGAACAGGGGGCGTATAGCCGTCGCTTGCGATGCCGGCGGGCGGCGCGGATTCGAACAGGGAGGGATCGATCAGCTTCACCTTGCCGGTGAGCTCGCGCAGCTTCTGGTGGGCCGCTTCGCGGGTCGAGGCCACCAGGGTTTGCCGGCGCAGCGCGTCGATGCTGATGATGCTGTAAGGGTAGGTGCCTTCGTTTTCCGGGCTGACGCAGGTCGCGGCCAGGGTGCGGGCCGGGGTGGAGGCCGCCGCCAGTTCCGTGGCCAGCCGGCGCTCAAGAATACGACGCACGGCGGTGTCGGAGGTGTTGGCGTACATCTGCTCCAGGGCGGCCGGCGCATCGCCGAGGGTGCCTTCTTCAAAGCGGCGCACGGCGGTGAACGCGGCGGCCGCGGCCCGGACGTTTTCGTTTCGGCCCGTGTCGCGATACACGGCGTCCGACTTGCTCAGGGCTTCCCGCTTGGGCAGCCCGCGCAGGGCGTAACACCATACATTCTGCCATTCTTCGGTGCCGTCGGCTCCGGGGCCGGCGTTGCGCCATTGGTCCAGGGCGGTCAGAGCCAGATTCGGGTGCGCGTTCTGGGCGGCGGCTTTGGCAAGAATTTCATAGGCCTGCGCTGCTTTGGCGCCCGATGCGCCGACAGCGGCTTTCTGGGCGGCCACTTCGGCTTGCGAGAAGTTGCCGGCCGCGAGCGCGGCCCGGGCCTCTTCCAGAGGATCTTTGGGAATGAAGCCGCCGGTTTGGGCGGGCGGGGTGTCGCCGCCGAGGATGAGCTTTTCACAGCCCGAGACCGAAAACAGCACCAGCAGGATCGCGACGAGCGGAAGAAGCGCCGGACGGAAAGGTTTTTTCATGGCATGCACCGTAAACAAGGATGTGGACGGAAGACAAGCCGTTTTCCCTACGGACGGCGGGGAATGCATTCGGGAATCCGCGCGCGGTGCGCGATCCGAAAACACCCGGCCCGGCTTGCAGCGTGAAGGGAATTGTACTCGGCTTCCTATTCAAGCGCAACCCGACGATAGCGGCCCGGTGGGGTGTGATACGTCGTCAGGTTCGCTTTGCGCTCCGGGGCAGGACCGAAGAGTCCAGCCCCATCGCTCAAAGCTTCTCCTTCCTCGTCTGACACCCCACCGGGCCGCTATCGTGGGCGGTGAGAATAATAGCTGCATTTTCCTCGCCTGACGCCTTGCCAAGCCGCCGGCGTGGTTGGTGTATGTATTCTTCGGGGAAGGCTGTAAGAGGCAGCCTGTCGTTTCTTGCACTCCGCTCTGCGGGGAACATCACGTACCGCTCATGCGTCGGCCGACCCGTGCGCAGCTCGGGTCGGCCG
>JAVBMX010000016.1:0-52235 GCA_031551885.1 Desulfovibrio sp. | reverse complement strand
TGGCCGGCGCGGGCTCCCCCCCTCACACTCATCAACCACCTTTGGCCTCCCCCCGCGCGTTTTATCTTTGTTTCTGTGGGGGTTTTTCCCCACTCCCGGGTGGGGGGGTGGGTGGGGGGCCCGCCCCCCCCCCCCCCTGGACCAGTTCCCGCTATACCATCCTGCAGCTTGGGCGGTCAGGCGTTCCAGCCCGCCGGATTCCGCTTCCCGGAGCATTGCCCGGAAGTGGTCCAGCACGCCACTCACCTGGGGGTTGGCTTCGGTAAATACCCGGAACATGGGGGCGTCTTCGGTCAAAAGCTTGCGCTGCTCGGCGAGCCTGCGCCGGAACGAGGGAGTCAGGAAAGGCGTGATCGCCTCCGAATGCGGCACGGCGGCGAAATAGGCCGCGCTGGTCAAAAAATTCAGGCACTGCACATAGGCCACGGCCCGGTCGTGCTCTTCGGCTGTGGTTGTGAAGGTCGCGAACCCGGCCGACTGAAACAGCGCCCGGGCCATGGCCAGATCGGCCTCCGCGGCGCGAGCGCCCGGCACCAGAGCCGCCGTGGGGTTGTCGGACGCGGACGGGTTCGGCCCGAACAGCGGGTGGGTTCCCACGATCGGCCCCTGGTGCGCGGCTTCCATCCATCGCAGCGGCAAGGTTTTGACCGAGCCGATATCCATCAGCAGCTGCGTGGGACGCAACAGCGGTTGCAACACGCCCAGCACGTCCTGGTAGGCGGAAACCGGCACACACAGCAGCACGACGGCCGCATTCCGTACTGCGTCGGCGCAGGCGTTGCGCTCCAGGGACAAGGAAGCCGTTCCGACATCGTGCCCCACGGGCCGGGGCAGATCCACGCCGCGCACCTCATGCCCGGCGGCCCGCAATCGCGCCGCCAGCATGGCTCCCATGCGGCCGGCATGGCCGAAGATGGCGATGGAAAACGAACCGCTCACGCGAGCACCCGTTTCCACAAATCCCAGAAGTGCGGGAAAGATTTGGCCGTACAGCCCGGGTTGTCCACGGGCACGGCGAAGCCGTGGCCGCTCCGCCCCGGCAGGCCGAGCAGGCTGACGCTCATGGCCATGCGGTGATCGTGGTGGGCGCTGAAGATGACGCCTTCGGCCGGTTTACGCGGCCCGCCGGCGGGCGGCGCGACGATCAGGCCGTCGTCCAGAATGGTCACCGCGCAGCCGACCTTGGCCAATTCCTCGGCCGGAGCGGCCAGACGATCGCTTTCCTTGATCCGCAAATGCGCCACGTTGCGCACCCGCGTCTCGCCTTCGGCATGGGTGGCCAAGGCGGCCACCGTGGGCACGAGGTCCGGGCAGTGCCCCATGTCCACATCCACGCCGCACAGCGGCGCAGGGGAAACCAGCACGCCGGCGGCATCCATGTCCACCCGCGCGCCCATCAATCGGATGATCTCCACCAAAGCCGCGTCGCCTTGCAGCGAGTTCGGGTTCAGGCCTTCAACCCGCACCGGCCGAGGCCCGATGGCCCCGGCGGCGAGAAAATACGAAGCTCCGCTCCAATCGCCTTCCACGGCATACGCCCCGGCCCGGTACATGCCCGGCTCCACCACAAAACGCACCCGCCCCGGCAGGCCTTCGCGCAGGGAACGCCAAGCGCAGGGGAGCCATTCCCCCTCGGGGCGCATCTCCACTCGGAAGGTGATGCCGAAGCGTTCCAGGGTATCCAGGGTCAGACTGACATACGGCCAGGAAACGGCCTTTTCGCCGCCCAGGCGGATGCGCAGCCCACGCCCCAAAGGCGCGGCGAGCAACAAGCCGGAAAGATACTGGCTGGATTCGTCGCATCCGACGACCACCTCGTGGTCCGGCAGGTTCGCGGCGTCCAGACCGCGCGCCTCCACCGCGATGGGAGGGTTGCCCGGTTCGCCCTCAAAACGGATGCCCGCGCCGAGGCTGTGCAGGGCGTCGGTCAGTTCCTTGATCGGGCGCTGGTGCATTCGCCCCGCGCCGTGGAAGCGGAAGGCCCCCTTCCCGGCGGCGGCCACGGCCGGAAGCAGCCGGCAGGTCGTGCCGGATTCGCCCACAAAGCAGGAAAGCGGCTCTGCACCGTGGTGTTCCACCTTGCCCGCCAGCCCCGTCACCTCATACGCGCCGGGGCCGAGAGAGCGAAAACCGGCCCCAAAGGCCGTGAGGATTTCCCGGGTGCGGGTGGTGTCGTCGCTTTCCAGCAGGCCGGAAAGACGCGAAACGCCGTCCGCCAGGGCGGCGGCGATCAACGTGCGATGGGAAAGGGACTTGGACGCGGGCGCGGAAACAACGATCGGATTCATACGGGCCTCTTGAAAAGAAAAAACCCGTAAGATGGAACTTACGGGTTGCTTCATGCGGGTGGGGCGAATGATGGGGCTTGAACCCACGACCCCCTGGGCCACAACCAGGTGCTCTGCCAACTGAGCTACATCCGCCGCAAGACCCCTGCATTTACACGGCTTGCCTCGGGTGGTCAAGTGTTTGTTTTCGACCCGTCACGCCTGCGCGTCACACGTGCCCGGAAAACGGCGGTTCGGCCCATGGGAATTGGACCGCGTTGCCTGACGGGAAAACCCTTCCCGCCCCCAGAGGCCGGATGCAGGCGCGGCGTCACAGCCGCATGCTGTGCAGGCTCAGGTATGCCTCCGGTTTGAAGGAATACATGACCCGATCCTCGCCCTGTTCCCAGTGCAGGGTTGAAGACCCGTCGGACTCGCCCGTTCGGTCGCCGTTGGCCGCGCCGTATTTCTTGAGGCCGTCTTTCCCCAGGGCCGCGAACGCGGCCTTGAGGCGTTCTTTGTCCGCGTCGCCGGCGGGTTCAATGGAAATATTGATGCCGCTGAGCGCCCCTTTGCGGTAGATCAGGTCGCAAACACCCTGCGCGACGCCGAAAAATTCTCCCTGATAGCGGTGCACCACCGTGGTGGTATCGATGTTGCCCTTGAGCAGAAAGACGAGCCCCAACTTTTTCGCCTGGGCGTCGCAATCCTGTACCCCCGCCCCCAGAACAAATCCCTGCACGCCGGTTATTTTTTCCGCCCCGGCCGCCAGGTCGGCCGACGAGCACAACAAAAGCCCCACCGTCACGAAAATCGAACCGTTCCCCTTCATTCTTCGCTCCTTTGTTTTTCATGGGATATGTCGCAAAAACCTTATGCCGCCCCGCCTTGCACGCAGGATACGCTTTTTCGGCAATCCGTTCTGTGATCCAGGTCACACTTCACGCAAGCCCCGCTCCCCTCTGGACACCATCCCCATATCTCGGTAGACCTGCATAAAGAATTGCGAGGAATCTTCATGGAAAAGCTTGTCATTGAAGGCGGCGTTCCCCTGTCCGGCAGCATCCGGGTAAGCGGGTCCAAAAACGCGGCCCTGCCCATATTGTTCGCTTCCATCCTGCTGGACGACGCCGTCACCTACCATAACGTGCCGCGCCTGCGCGACATTTCCACCACCAACGCCATGCTGCGCACCCTGGGCCGCCCGGCCGGGTTTACCGACGCCGAAAGCCACAGCGTGCGCGTGGAACCGGGCAACCTGTCCGACGAAGCGCCCTACGAACTGGTGAAAACCATGCGCGCTTCGGTGCTGGTGCTCGGCCCGCTTCTGGCCCGTCTGGGCCGGGCCAAGGTGGCCCTGCCGGGCGGTTGCGCCATCGGCGCGCGCCCCGTGGAGCAACACACCAAAGCCCTGGAAAAAATGGGCGCGGTCTTTGAGCTGGAATCCGGCTACATTGTCGGCACCTGCAAAAAACTGCGCGGCGCGGACATCAGCTTCGACTTCCCCACCGTGGGCGGCACGGAAAATCTGCTCATGGCCGCGGCCCTGGCCGAAGGCGAAACCATCCTGCGCAACGCGGCCCGCGAGCCGGAAGTGGTCGATCTGGCCAACTTCCTGAATCGTTGCGGGGCCAAAATCCAGGGCCACGGCGGCGACGTCATCCACATTCAGGGCGTTTCGTCTTTGCGGGGCTGCGAGTATTCCGTCATGCCCGACCGCATCGAGGCCGGCACCTTCCTGGTGGCAGCCGCCATCACCGGCGGGGACTGCGAAATCGAAGGCTGCCCTGTGGAAGAGCTCACGGCGGTCATGGCCAAACTCGGCGAGATGGGCGTTTCGCTCGAGCCGCATAAAGACGGCGTGCGCGTGCGCCGCACCGGGCCGATTCGCGGCGTGGATCTGACCACCCGCCCCTATCCCGGTTTTCCCACCGACATGCAGGCCCAGGTCATGGCCCTGATGACCGTGGCCGAAGGCACCGGCACGGTGGAGGAGAACATCTTTGAAAATCGCTTCATGCACGTGTCCGAGCTGACCCGCATGGGAGCGGACATCCGCCTTGCCGGCTCGCGGGCCGTGGTGCGCGGAGTCAAAGGCCTGACCGGCGCGCCGGTGATGGCCTCGGACCTGCGGGCCAGCGCCTCGCTGGTCGCCGCCGGCCTCGCGGCCAAAGGCGAAACCCACGTGCAGCGCATCTACCACCTGGATCGCGGGTACGAGCGCATCGAACGGAAACTGGAACGAGTCGGAGCGCGCATCCGCCGGGTGCCCGAATAGCCGCCTCCGCCAGAAACAAGATAATGTCTCCCATTTCCTTGCTGTAGACGGAATCCAGGATGCCCCCGGCCGGCGCTCCGCCCTCTTTGCTGTTCAGGCAATACTGCCTGCTTGCGGGCGCGGCCGGGGTGTTCGCCCTGCGCGAACCCGTCGCGGCCGGCTTGGCCTTGGCGGCGCTGGTTTTCTTCCAGCTCACAACGCCTCGCGACCACCAGCGGATAATTGTTCTCGCGGCCTGCTTCGCCCTGGCCTGGGGCTGGGCCGCCCTGCGCGAACCGCAGCCCCCGCCTGTTCCGGCTTGGTTGGAGCAGGCCTCCACCCCTCAGCTTTCCTCGGCCGGCAATCGCCTGCCGCCCGCTCCCACCGCCTTGCTCGGCGTGGTTCGCAGCAGCGAACCGTTGCCGGACAATCGTCTACGCTTGATTCTCGGCGGCCTACGCCCGGCGGACCATCCTTCGGCCCCGACCTATGCCGGGGATCTCATGGTCTCCTTCAATACCCCGATGCCGCCGATCCTTGCGGGTATGGAAGCGCGTCTGACCCTGCGGGTCGTGCCCGCGCGCGGCTCACTCAACCCGCAACTGCCCGACCGGGACCGACGGCTTGCCGATGCGGGCGTTTTCTTCATCGGCAGCTACGGCAAAAGCATGCCGCCGCCGGAGTTTTCCGGCCGACCGGCTTGGGGAGAGGAAGCCAGGGCAACTCTGCAAAAACGCTTCGGCACAGCCTTGGCCGTTGCCGCCGGAAAAGACGAACTGCTCGGCTCGCCTTTGGGCTACGCTCCGGCCCTGATTTTCAACGATCGCTCGCTCTTGACCGCCGACCAACTGCAACGCTTGGCCGACACCGGAATCATCCACAGCCTGGCATTGTCCGGCATGCATCTGGGGTACGCCGGCACTGCGGGCTGCATCCTGCTCTGGGGCCTGGTTCGGTATCGCCCAAGCATCTTTCTGCGTTGCAACCGCGCCCAAGCCGTTGTTCTGGCCGGTCTGCCGCCGGTGCTCCTGTGCATCTGGCTGGGGCAGGCCCCCATCACGTTGATTCGGGCCTTCTTCATGTTCCTGTTCTGGGGGCTGCTGATCTTCATGGGTCGCCCCAAAGTGCTTCTGGACGGCCTTCTGGCCGCCTTAGGGCTGATGATCGCGATCACCCCCCTGGCCCTTTTCGACATCCGCCTGCAACTGTCCTTCGCCGCCGTGGGCTCCATCGCCCTTGCCCTGCCGGGCGTGACCGCGCTGGTGGGAAGGTTCCTCCCCAAGCCCAAAGACGCTTCCCGACTTAGGCTCTTCCTGCACTCTTGCCTGTCCGGCGGCTGTTCCCTGTTTTTGATTTCTTCAATCATCCAAATCGCCTTGCTGCCGCTGACGGCCTCGGGCTTCACCGCCGTGCCGATATTCGCTCCGCTCAACATTTTTTGGCTGCCGCTGCTGGGTGTTTGGGTCATGCCCCTGCTCTATTTGACCATAGCCCTCTGCGCCGTGGCCCCCGCAGCGGCCGCGCCCGTTCTGTATATCGCTTGCCTTCCCCTTGAAGCCCTGGATGCGCTGCTGATCTTTTTGCGGACGCACGATTTGCTTTCGGTCTCGGCCCTGCCCCGCCTCAACCCAATCGGGATGATCGGGTATTGGCTGTTCCTGTTTTTTCTTGTCGCCTTATGGCGCGCATGGTGGAATCCCAAGAGCCGAGTGAATTCGCCGGCCCTCCATGCCGTCGGCTGTCTGACCTGTTTGGCCCTTGTCGTCGGCCCTTTCTACTGGAGCGCGCCCGGAAAAGACGAAGCCCGCCTGACCGTCCTGGACGTCGGAGCGGGGCAGGCGGTGCTGCTTGAGTGGAACGAGGGGCGGGTGTTGCTGGACGGCGGGCCGTTCTTTCCCGGCGGGGTCGACATGGGCAGATTCATCACCGGCCCTATGCTGGCCTATAATGCGTGGCCCAGGCTGAATCTGGCGATTGCTTCCCACCCCGATGCGGATCACTTGGGCGGATTGCTCTTCATCCTGGAACACTTTCAGGTCGAGGCGTTTGGCGGCAATGGACAAACGCCCCGCCCGGAAACGGCCGACCACCTAGCCCGGGCGCTCGCCCGCTCCGGCCTGCGCGAACAAGTCTATCGTCGCGGAGATGTTCTGGAGTTCCCCGGCGGAATGCGCCTGGAAGTCCTCTGGCCGCCGGAAGATGCCGCTCTGAAGGGCAACAACGCCTCCATCGTGCTGCGCATCGTCCATCGAGGGGTTCCCTTGGCCGTGGTCTGCGGCGATGCCGAACGCCCGGTTCTCGAAAAACTTGCCCGCATGGACGGCTCGAAGCTTGCCGCGCCGGTGTTGGTCCTCCCGCACCACGGCTCGGCCGGAGGGCTGTGCCCCGACTTTTACCGGGCCGTGAACCCGCAGTGGGCGATCGCGAGCAGCCGACTCGACAACCAGTGGGGATTCCCGGCGAAAAAAGTCCGAGACGAGCTGGCCGAGCAAAAGATTCCCTTTTTAAGCACAGGGGAAAGCGGGCAGATCCGCATCACGCGCGAACGGCCGGAAGGCCCGGTGGATATCCGCAAGGCTCGCGCTTCAAACGTGGAGTGAGCGAAGAGGAAAAAGCGAAATCAAAGACGGGCGCGGCGTGTTCGGAGAAACTCCCGCCGACGACGCGTAACATCCAAAACGAAAGGACCGCGAACCGACCCTGGCGCATTTCGGTTACGTGGGCATATCCACCCTATTTTTCTTCGGCTTTTTTGGCGGCATAGGCGGCCAGTTTGCGCGCCTCATGAAAGGAAGAGTCCAGAGCAAAGGCCTCATCGGCGGCTTTTTTGGCTTCAACCCAGTTGCCCCTGTCCAGGTGCACCCGACCAAGGTTGAAGTGCAAATTGGGATCGGAGGGTTCCAGCTGCAAGGCTTTCTTGAAGTTCGTCTCCGCCGCGTCGTAAAGTTTAATCTTGCGCAACGAAATGCCCAGACGGTTATAGACATGGGCCGAAGCGCCGGCCATATTCCCGGCCTTTTCCAGGTGGGCGGCGGCGTCTTCATACAAATTGTGCTGGATGTAGCTGTCCGCGATGTCCACATTCAGCGCGGCATCGCCTGGGAACTCCGCTTCCATGGCGGAGAACACCTTCTTCGCCGCAGGCACGTCGCCCGCCGCCAATTCTTGGCGGCCTTGATGCAGCAACCCCTGCTTGCGAAGTTCCAAATCCTTGAGCATATCCGCCGCGCCGGCAGTGGCGTTTTCCTCAAGAATGGCCTGGAGCTCCACCAAGTTGTCCAGCAGGGCTCGCTCTTCGCCAACTCGAAATTCCAGCGACAAAGGAAACAAACGGCGAACCTCGGCATTGTTGCCGAGAAAACCGCAGGCATCGGTCAACAGGCGTACAAACTCATCGTGCTCGGCCCGCAGCAGCTTGCCGCTTATAAGTACGTTGAGGGCCGCGCGCGTGGCCTGGGTCGCGGCAATGATTCTGCCTTGTTTGACCTGACTGCCCGCGCGGGAGAGTTCTCGAAGAATGCTGGAAATATCTGCTGCCATGTGTGTCCTTCCGTCTTGAGCTTTTCTTATACACCCCCGGCGTAAAAAAGAAAATAGCCGAGAAAATAAAAAGCAAACGGAAAAATGAAAACGGGGCGCCCGATGCGCCCCGTTTCGCAAGCAAGTGGAACAGAATCGTCAAATAGTCTTAGAACTTGTAGACGAAGCCGACCTGGGCGCGCCAGGCGTCGTCGTCCAGGTAGTTGTTGCCCCAGTCTTCATCCATGTTCAGGTGGATGTAGCCGAGCTCCAGGTACGTGGAGAGGTTTTCGTAGATTTGGTACTGGTGGTCGAAGTTGACTTCCCAGGCATCGTCCTTGGAGGTCATGTACACGTTCTCACCGCTCAGCAGAAGGTTGGTGCCGCCGGCGAGGTCTTCATCGTTGGTGCCGCGGTAGTAGGCAACGCGGATGGTGTGGGTCAGGTTTTCAACAAAGCTCATGTCCGCGATCTGCAGGCCGATACCCCAGGTGCCGACCATGGTTTCGCTGACGGCGGTGTCGTAGCCGTAGATGCTGCCGGGGGCGCCGAAGGAAGTCGGAGCAAAGCCGTCGTCCACGCCGACCACGGGAATGCGGCCGTATTTGTTGTCGCTCACGTCGTCGGCGTCGTCGCCGGACGAATACCAGCCGAACAGGCCGGGCACACCCCAATCAAGGGTGTAGTCGATGTTGGCGGCCAGGAACCAGCCACGGGTGCGCAGGTCGTCAAGACCGCCCACGTCGTTGCCGCCCACGCTGCCGTACATGACGTCCAGACCGAAGGTCAGCGGATCGAACATGCTCACGTTGAAGGCACCGCCGACCCACCAGGCGCTGGCGCTGTCGTTGGCATCAGCGGAGTAGGAGAACGGATTACCGCCATTCACATGGCCTTGGTAGTCGGTGATGTACTCATAGTAGCCGGAAGCGGAACCCACGTTCGCATACACGAACCAGGGGGTCACGGACCAGCCGTCGCCGGTGATGGGGGCGACCAAACCGAACATATCCAGTTCGTCGTCCATGCTGCGGCCCCAGCCGTCACGGTCGTCGTCGTTCTGATAACGGTCGAACGGACGAGCCCAGAAGGCCGTCAGAGCGAACATATCGTTGAACTTGTAGCTGGTCACGAGACCGGCCACGTCGGCGCCGAACACCGGGTTGGTGTAGCCGGTGCCCATGGGCAGCGGCAGGTACTGGAGACCCATGCGCACGGAAATGTCCGTGTCGGGGATCAGGAAGTCCAGGTAGGCGTGCTTGGTTTCAATGTTCACGCCGTCGGTGTCCAGCGCGCCGCCGGCACCGCGGCCGGATTTGCCGCCACGGCCCCAGTACACGTCGCCGATTTCAAACATCACCACGCCCTGAAGGTATTCAGAGGCGATGAAGTTGACCTGGGTGCGAACCCGTTGCTTCACGTTGAAGCTGTCGTCTTCACGGTTGCCGGTGTCATTGGCCTGGAAGCCCGCGTTGTCCGTAAACATGTACACAAAATTGAACGAACCCTTCACCTTCACATCGACGGCGTGGGCCGCACCGGCGCCAAGAACCATGGCGGCGGCAAGCAAAAGAGTAACAATGCGTTTCATGCTTTCCTCCTTTTTGCAAGTATGAAACTCTAGAAATCGTCTTTACGCCCTGTCGAATGCTTTGGCAAGGGGTTTTGTCAAAAAATTTTTACCGCCGATTTTTTCCCGGAATTTTCTTTCTTGCCTCCGCGCGTTCAGGCCTTATGCCCCACCGGTTCGCGGCAGCCGTTTGTCGCCGACCCGCACGGTAATTTTTTCGCGGTCGAAATATTCCAACAGGGCAATAAGGTATTTACGCGAAAGCCCGGTGATTTCCTTCAACGCGGCCACATCCAGGTTGTCGTGCCCGACAAACCACTGCCGGACTTTCTCAAGAATCCCGGCCAGAGCTTCTCCGGCATACCAGATGCCTTCGGCCACACGCACCAGTTCGCCGGAATCCTGCATGATTTTTAAGACCGGCGCGGCTTCCTTGGTGGTCACCCCAAGGTTTTCCAGCACATCTTTCATATTGGGCGGGGCGTCCCCGGCTTCACGGTGCGCGGCCAAAATTTTTGACCGCAGGGCGCTTTGGTCCGAGGCCAGGGTCACCCGGTGTCCCGGCAGACGCAGCACGTCGCCGTCGGCGGCCAGTTTCCCCTGCCGCAGCAAACGCTCCAGAATAAAATGCACGAGTTTGGGGGCCAGCCCCTTGCCCCAGCCGGAAGTGGCCGCGCCCCGGCTCAAGCCGGGCTTCATGGGGTTCTCTTTATGGAAGGTTCCGAACGACTGCAGGCAGACCTCGGCCAAGGCGGCCTCCACCGCTCCGGCGACAAAAATTCGCTCATCCTTGTCAAAGCAGGCGGCCGTTCCTTTCGAAGAAAGGGTCTGAAGCAATTTGTCCAGGCGGCGGGATTCCAAATTGACGGCCACGCACAAGGCCGCAAAAGATATCCCGGCGGCCCCGGCAAGCTCCAGCACGGCCAGAACGCGGGTTTCCTCCGCCGGCGCAAGCGCGCCTTCCTCAAGCACATCGGCGCTCGCGGCGGCGGTCTCCAGCAGTTCCAGCTTCCGGGCGTACTCCGGGGAGCGCTTGCGGAGGGTCGTCTCAAAAGGATGCACCACCATGCCGCCGGCCACGGTACGCAAGGGAGAAAACGAGCGGATCACGCAGGCGTCGCCGAAGACGCCGCACATGGGTTCGGCGAACCGCGCCTCGCACAAGGCCGTTTCGCCGGGACGGAGCGCGTCGCGGTCAAAAAAGTACAGCCGGGCCTGAACCTCCCGGGTGCCGTGGTGAAAATGGATTTCCCCCCGATGCCGGAGCTGCCGGGGCGAAGACGGCAGGCACTGGACCCGCAAAATCCAACGCGAGACCGGAAACAACGCGTCGGGCCGGCTCAGAACGTCGCCCCGTTGCACGTCGGCGACTTCCAGTCCCTGCAGATTCACGGCCGTGCGCCGACCCGCCGGGGCCACCTGCACCGCCTCGCCGTGGCTTTGCAGGCTGCGCACCTTGGAGGCCGTGCCCGAAGGGTAGAGCCGAACCTCGTCGCCCACGGCAATGGAACCGGAAATCATCGTGCCGGTGACCACCGTGCCGTGGCCGCGCATGGTGAACACGCGGTCCACCGGTAGACGGAAGAGATCCGAACGCCGTTCCGGGGCCAAGGACTTTTCCATGCGCGCGAGTTCCGCCGTCAGAGCTTCAATGCCCGCTCCGGTATGGGCCGAAACCGGAAACACCGGCGCGTTCTCCAGAAAAGTTCCCTGCAAAAAGCTTCGCACGTCGTCTTCGGCCAACTCCAGAAGGTCGGCGTCCACCATATCGATCTTGGTCAGAGCCACAAGGCCGGTCCGGATGCCGAGCAGGGAGCAGATTTCCAGGTGCTCGCGCGTTTGGGGCATGACCCCTTCGTCGGCGGCGATGACCAGCATGACGAAGTCGATGCCCGCCGCCCCGGCGACCATGTTGCGCACAAACCGCTCGTGCCCCGGCACGTCGATGATCGACAGTCGGCGGTTCTCCGGCAACTCGAGCTGGGCGAATCCCAACTCGATGGTGATGCCGCGCCGCTTTTCCTCTTCCAGGCGGTCGCAGTCCACGCCGGTCAACCGCTTGACCAGAGACGTCTTGCCGTGGTCGATATGTCCCGCTGTGCCAAGTACTACAGGCATGATGCACCTTCAGAATCAAATGGACTTAGGTTATGGAGACCCCGACGAAAGCGGTCTTCCGCCTTCGCGCCCGACGGTTTGCCCCGGAAATGCGGGGAGCGCGCGGCAGGGGCAAGGAAAACGGCTTTTTTGCGGAGTGAGTGTACTCTTACGGTACTCGACCGGAGCAAAAAAGCCGTTTGACGCAGCCGATGCCCGCGAATACCCGTGTTTCCGGGGCAAACCCCTATTCTTCTTCGCGCAGCGCCCTGGTCATCAACTCCAGGACCATCCGGGCCGGGTCGGTTTCACCCGCCAGCACCCGGTTCAAGGCCTGGGCAATGGGCATATCCAGCGCAAGCCGAGCGGCCAGATCGCACACGGCCCGTGTGGTGTAGACGCCTTCGGCCACCATGTGCATGGAACCGAGAATGTCTTCAAGTTTTTCGCCCCGGCCCAGGCGCAGACCCACCTGCCGGTTGCGGGAAAGATCCCCCGTGCAGGTCAGAACCAGATCGCCCATGCCGGAAAGCCCCATGAACGTGGCCGGGCGGGCCCCCAAGGCCTGGCCCAAACGGCTGATTTCCGCGAGGCCTCTGGTGATCAGGGCGGCGCGGGCGTTGTCGCCCAGGTTCATGCCGTCGCAAACCCCGGCCGCCAACGCGATGGTGTTCTTCAAAGCGCCGCCCAACTCCACGCCGATCACATCGGCACTGGAATAAACCCGGAACGTTTCGGTCGCCAGGGCGTGGCGCAGGCGTTCGGCCGCTTCTTTGTCGGCGCAGGCCAAGACCACGGCCGTGGGTTTGCCGAGGACCACCTCGCGCGCGAACGAAGGCCCGGAAATCACACCGGGCCGGCACGAGGGAACTGTCTCGGCCATAACTTCCGACATCCGGGCCAAGCTGCCGCCCTCAATGCCTTTGCTCGCGCACACAAGCAAGGGGCGCTCGGGTAAAAAAGGAACGAGATCCGCAAGAACCGCGCGCATATGCCGGCAGGGAACCGCGAGCACAACGACTTCCGCTCCGGTCAAGGCGGCCTCCGGCTCATGCCGGGCCGACAGTTTCGGGCTCAAAGTCAGGTCGGGCAAATAGCGCCCGTTGCGGTGCCGCTCGGAAATTTCCTCAGCCCGCGCGGGATCCCGCACCAGCATCCGCACCTCGTGTCCGCCTTCGGCCCAGACGTGCCCAAGAGCGGTACCCCAACTGCCGCCGCCGACGATGACGATTCTCATGGCTCCTCCATACGGGGTGCAGCCTAGCGCGTTTCCGCCCGAATTGCCAGCGGCGCGGGCAGGATACGGAGATGAACGGTCGTTGTGAAGAGCGTCGCGCGGCCTGCGAACCCGAGCGCGGACCGAGCGCCGCCCGTTCTTTACAGAAAGGGAAATCTATGCTGCAAAGGGTGAAACAAAGGTCCGGCGGCGCGCCCCAGGCTAAACCGCGCCGTCGAAAATGGAGGCTCCATGCGGATTCTCATAGCGCCCGATTCCTTCAAAGGCAGCCTGACCGCCCTCGACGCCGCGCGCGGCATCGCCGAAGGCGTGGCTCGGGTCTTTCCCGACGCGCACCTGGATCTCGTCCCTCTGGCCGACGGCGGCGAGGGCACGGTGGATGCCTTGGTGGAAGCCACGGACGGCCTGCCCCGCGCCCTGAATGTGCGCGATCCCCTGGGCCGCCCGATCCGGGCCGTCTGGGGTCTGCTGGGCGACGGCGACGGCGCGGTGATCGAAATGGCCGCAGCCTCCGGCCTGCCGCTGCTGGCCCCGGAAGAACGCGACCCGTGCCGGGCCTCAACCTACGGAACCGGCGAATTGATCCGCGCCGCCCTGGAAACTTTGCATGAAAACAACCCCAACGGAAAAAACCGGCTGATCATCGGCCTTGGGGGCAGCGCCACCAACGACGCCGGTACCGGCGCTCTGGCGGCGTTGGGCGTGCGGTTTCTCGACAAACACGGCCGCGAGTTGCCCCTTGGCGGCGCGGCCCTGGCCGACCTGGACCGCATCGACGCTTCGGGTCTGCACCCGTTGGTCCTCCAGACCGAACTTCTTGTGGCCTGCGATGTGGACAACCCCCTGTGCGGGCCGCGTGGAGCCTCGGCCGTCTTCGGCCCGCAAAAAGGCGCGGACGCCGCGACAGTGACCCGCCTGGATGAGGCCCTGGCCGTCTTCGCCGCCAAGGCCCGGGAATGTACAACTCTTGAGCGCGACCTTCAGCCCGGCGCGGGCGCGGCGGGCGGATTCGGCGCGGGCCTGCTGTTTTTCACCGGAGCGCATCTCACGCCGGGCGTGGACCTGGTGATGGAGGCCGTGAACTTCGCCGCCAGGGCCGCCAAAGCCGACCTCGTCATCACCGGCGAAGGACTGACGGATTTTCAGTCGGCTCACGGCAAAGCCCCCCACGGCGTGCTCAAAGCCGCCAAGGCCCACGGCAAGCCGGTGATCTGTCTTTCCGGCGGCCTGGGGCCCGGCGCGGAAGACCTCCTCGCCTGCGGCCTGGACGCCCTCTTCCCGGCCGTGCCCCGCCCCATGTCCCTTGAGGAGTGCATGTCCCAGGCCGGTCCCCTCCTGGCCGACGCGGCCGAGCGGGCCTGCCGGCTCTTGCGCTTGGGGTGTTCCCTGGCATGAAAACGCTCCGCCGATTCGCCCTTTTCGTATTTGCCGTGCTCCTCTTGTGCGCCTGCGCGGCCAAGGTTTCCTCCGATCCCTCGGCCGTGCGGGCCGAACCCCAAACCCTCGCGGAAGTCCGGGCCGTGCTCCGCACCGGCGACTGGCTGGTTTCCAGAGGCATCCACCGTACGGACGACTTCGTCGCCGGGGCGACCAACAGCGCGTTTTCCCATGCGGCCATTTACGACGCCGCCCATGATCGGGTCATCGAATCCGAACTGAAGGGAGTCCACGCGATCCCCCTGCCGGAGTTCCTGGCCAAATCCACGCGGGTCATGGTGCTCCGCCCGGTTTGGTCCACGGAATACACCGCGCCCTTGGCCGTGGACCGGGCCGTTTCGACGATCGGCAAAGGGTACGACGTCACCGGCCTTATCGGCCTCGGCCTGCCGAACCGCTGGTATTGCACGGAACTTTTGATCTGGGCGTATGAGCCGTTTCGAAGCAAAGGCGGCAACCCCATTCCGCCGGTTATCAAGCCCGGCCGCATGCTTCATTGGGGCAGGGTCATTTACGACACCGGCCCGTAGGCGAATCATCCGGCTTTCCCATTTGCATCCGAAACGCGACGCGGCTATAAGAGGCAATCCGCCCTCCCGGCGGAATCCCAGGTAAGGAGACAGCATCAGTTATGCCGAGCAACGAATACGTCCTGGAATCCCTGACCATTCACGACTCCTGGCGGCTTTTCAAGATTCTCTCCGAGGTCGTCGAAGGCTTTGAAACCCTCAGCCACACCCGCCGCTGCGTTTCGATTTTCGGGTCGGCCCGGGTCGACGAGAACTCCCAAGTATATAAGGATACGGAAACCATCGCCCGCAAACTGGTCGAGCACGGCTACGGCGTCATCACCGGCGGCGGCCCCGGCCTGATGGAGGCCGGCAACAAAGGCGCGTACGAGGCCGGCGGCACCTCCGTGGGTCTGCACATCCACCTGCCCCACGAGCAGGGCTGCAACAAGTACGTGAAAACCCGCTGCAACTTCCGCTACTTCTTCCTGCGCAAGCTTATGTTCGTGAAGTACGCCATGGCTTACGTGGTCATGCCCGGCGGCATGGGCACCATCGACGAGTTGTCCGAAGCCTTTGTTCTGGCCCAGACCGGGCGCATCAAACCCTTCCCGATCATCCTCTACGACGGGTCGTTCTGGAACGGCCTCCTCGACTGGCTGAAAAGCACCATGGTCGAACGCGGCTACATCAAGGAGCACGAGCTCGATCTGCTCACCGTCCTCGATACCCCCGACGAAGTGGTCGAGCACATTCGCAAAAACATCATTTTTTAACTATGCGCATCATCCCGCCGCCGCCGCCCCCCTGGGCGGCCTGGGAAGACCTCATGGCCGAAGCCCTGGCCCAAGCCCGCGCCGCCCGCGACGCGGCCGAGGTGCCCGTGGGCGCGGTTTTGGTCTCCGGCCACGGGGAGATTCTCTGCCGGGGCCGCAACGCCCCGGAATCCGGCCACGACCCCACGGCCCACGCGGAAATCGTGGCTCTGCGCCAAGCCGCCGGGCGCATCGGCAACCACCGTCTGGAAGGCTGCGTCATGGTCGTCACCCTCGAGCCCTGCCTGATGTGCCTGGGCGCGATGGTCCATGCCCGCCTGGCCGGAGTCGTTTACGGCGCGGCCGACCCCGCGGCCGGCGTCATGGCCTCGCAAATGGACGGCCCGGAGTTGCCTTTCCTCAACCATCGGCTTTGGCACCTGGGCGGCATTCTGGAAGAGGATTGCTCCAGGTTGCTGAAAGAATTTTTTGAGGAGAAAAGGAAATGAGGAAGAAAATTTAACAGTGCCTCCGGCGGCCGGGGGAAATGATTTCCCCCGAACCCCCTCATTTAGGCCGCGTCACTCCGAATGGATGGAAAGGGCGCGCCGTAGCAATATTTTCCTGTTGAAAAGAATTTTTTATTGGCCCTCATGACGCCCAGCGGTAAAAGTTCTGTCGAGCCTCACCGCCGCATTCCGGCTCGGTCGGGTACGCGAAACATCTCTGCACCGGGCCGGAATGCTGTAAAACGCCCCAAGACCGACGGCCCACTCAAACAGAGCGCATCGCCGGCACATGAAAAGTCGGACCGGGGACCATAGGAGCTTCAAAATGAACCACATTGTAGGGCACCGCTCCTTGGGGGGCGGGCAGCCGTTCTTGAGACATTTTCAAGCATTCCGGCTCGGTGCAGAGGCGTGATGCGTACCCGACCGAGCCGGAATGCGATGGAAAGGCAGAACAGACTTCTTCTCATCCACGCGCCGTTAGGACCAATAAAAAATTCTTCCCAACAAAACAGTATCATTACGGTATACCCTTTCAATTTATCACGCGTGACGCAGCCCAATTGGGGAGTGCAGAGGGGCTCAGTCCCTCTGCCCGCCGGAGGCAAAACAATCCCATGACCACTTCCCCCCTTCTCCCCCGACATAAGACCCGTACGATCCACATTGGCCCCGTCGCTGTCGGCGGCAACGCGCCCATCGTCATCCAGAGCATGACCAACACCGACACCCGCGACGCCGGGGCCACCCTGGCCCAGATCGCGCGTCTGGCCGGGGTGGGGTGCGAGGCAATTCGCGTGGCCGTGCCCGACGACAAAGCCGCGGCGGCGCTGAGGACCATCTGCGCGGAATCGCCCCTGCCGGTCATCGCGGACATCCACTTTGACGCCGGGCTGGCGGTCAAGGCCCTGGAAAACGGGGTGGCCGCCCTGCGCATCAACCCCGGCAACATCGGCGGGCAGGATAAAGTCGCCCGGGTGGTGGACGCGGCCAAGGCGCACAAGGCTCCGATCCGGGTGGGCGTGAACGCGGGCTCGCTGGAAAAATCGCTCTTGGAACGCTTCGGTGGCCCAACGCCGGAAGCGATGGTCGAAAGCGCCCTGTCGCATGTGCGCCTGCTGGAGGAACGCGGGTTTGGCGACATCAAAATTTCCCTCAAAGCCTCGGCCCTACTGCCCACCTTGGCGGCGTACCGCTTGCTGTCCAAACGTTGCGACTACCCCCTGCATATCGGGATTACCGAGGCCGGCACCCTACTGCGTGGGGCCGTGACCTCGGCCGTGGGCCTGGGGTTGTTGCTGGCCGAGGGGCTGGGCGACACCTTACGGGTTTCGCTGACCCACGACCCGGCCCGCGAAATCGAGGTGGCCCGGCGCATTCTGGCCGCTTTGGAACTGCGTAAAAGCGGACCGGAAGTCATCGCCTGCCCCACCTGCGGACGAACGGAAATCAACCTCATAACCCTTGCCGAAGCCGTGGAAGAAAGGCTACAAGGTCTGACCGAATCTTTCACAGTGGCCGTCATGGGCTGCGTGGTCAACGGACCGGGCGAGGCCCGCGAGGCCGATGTCGGCATTGCCGGCGGCCGGGGCAAGGGTGTGCTTTTCCGGCGAGGAGAGGTCGTCCGTTCGGTCACGGGCGGGCATGAGGTCCTGCTGGCCGCCCTGTTGGAAGAAATCGACATTTTTTTGCGGGAACGGGCGGAGAGGCCGGCCGACCCCACGCAACCTTAAGAATATAAAAGGAGCGTTAAAAAACTCCTTTGTTCCGCGGAAACACAAGATTTCGCTCGTTCGCGGGCTCGTTTTGACGTCTTTCGGCAATCTCTTTTCACAACCGGTCTTAAAATTGTTTCAGCGAGGCATCCAGAATATGCGTCTTTCCCGTTATTACCTGCCCACCTTGAAAGAGGCCCCGGCCGACGCCGAAGTCATCAGCCACCGCCTGATGACCCGGGCCGGAATGATCCGCAAACTCACGGCCGGGGTTTACAATTACCTGCCCTATGGCTGGAAGGCCATCCGCAAGGTCGAGGAAATCGTCCGCCGCGAAATGGATCGGGCCGGTTCCCTGGAACTGCGCCTGCCCGCCGTGCAGCCGGCCGACCTGTGGATCGAGTCCGGCCGCTGGGAGCATTACGGCAAAGAGCTGCTGCGCTTCAAAGATCGCCACGAGCGCGACTGCTGCCTGGGCCCCACGCATGAGGAAGTCATCACCGACATGGTCCGCGGCGAGGTGCGCTCGTACCGGCAACTGCCGCTTTCCATGTACCAGATGCAGACCAAATTCCGCGATGAAATCCGCCCGCGCTTCGGCCTGATGCGCGGCCGCGAGTTCATCATGAAAGATGCCTACACCTTTGACCGCGACGACGCCGGGGCGGACGAAAGCTACCGGGGCATGTTCGAGGCCTACAAGCGGGTCTTTTCCCGCTTGGCCCTGGAATTCCGCGCCGTGGAAGCCGACTCGGGCAGCATCGGCGGCAGCTTCTCCCACGAATTTATGGTCCTGGCCCAGACCGGGGAAGACACCATCGTTTCCTGCACGGGCTGCACATACGCGGCCAACGTCGAACGGGCGCAATTGCCGCCGGTTCTGGACCGCGACGAAACGGAACCCCCGGCCGTGGAAGAAGTCTTCACCCCGGCCCAGCACACCGTGGAAGAGTTGGCCATATTCCTGAGCGTGGAAGCCGGGGATATCGCCAAGACCCTGCTCTTCAACGTGGACGGACGTCCCGTGGCCGTTCTGGTGCGCGGCGACCGCGAGGTGAACGAAATCAAGGTCAAAAACCTTCTGAACGCCGAAAACGTGCGCCTGGCCCTGCCCGAGGAAGTCACGCAGTGGTCCGGCGCGGGCGTCGGTTTTGCCGGTCCCGTGGGCCTCAAGGTCGATACGATTCTGGCCGACTTCGAGCTGGACGCCCGCAGGGGCTGGATTACCGGTGCGAACAAGGACGACGCCCACCTGAAAAACGTCTGCCTGCACCGCGACGTGAAAAACGTGCGTTTCGCCGACCTGCGCACCGCCGTGGACGGCGACCTGTGCCCCGTGTGCCAAAGTACCCTCAAGGCCATGCGCGGCATTGAGGTCGGGCACGTGTTCAAGCTCGGCACCAAGTATTCCCAATCCCTGAACGCCGTGTTCCTGGACGAGGCGGGCAAGGAACAGCTCATGATCATGGGCTGCTACGGCATCGGCGTCACCCGCGTGGTCGCGGCCTGCATCGAACAGAACCACGACACCGACGGGATCATCTTCCCCCCGCCGATGGCTCCGTTCGAGGTTTTCCTGCTCAATCTCGACCCCAAAGACCAAGCCGTGAACGCCAAAGCCGAAGAGCTCCACGATTTTCTGGAAAGCTCCGGTCTGGACGTACTCATGGACGACCGCGAAGAACGCCCCGGCGTCAAGTTCAAAGATGCGGACCTCTGCGGCGCGCCCATGCAGTTGGTGCTCGGCGGCAAGAGTCTGGCCAAGGGCATCGTGGAAGCCAAAGACCGACGTACCGGCGAGAAGCGCGAGCTTCCCCTGGACCGCTTCGCCGAGGCCTTTGAAGCCTGGAAGAAGGAAGTATATGCCGGTTGGAAAATGGACGTATAGTAGATTGCTTGGGGCTGCCGCCCCAAACCCCACCTGGGGGGAATGATTCCCCCCAGACCCCCTCATGTGTCCGGTCATCCTCGCAAAGCGAGAATGACCGGACAATGGGGGTGCAGGGGATTCAATACCCTGCCAAGGGGTGTTGGGGGACGGAGTCCCCCAATCAATGGTTGTCATGAACGAACCCCGCATCCTGAGTGTCTCCGCCCTGACCGGGGCGGTCAAGGGAACCCTGGAAGGGGTCTTTCCTTTTGTCTGGGTGCGCGGGCAGATCACCAACCTTTCCCGGCCTTCCTCGGGCCACGTGTATTTTTCTTTGCGCGACGAAGGCGCGAGCCTTGCGGCCGTGTGGTTCAAGGGTAACCAGAAAGTCGGCGAGCGCTTTGATCCCCTGACCGGCGAAGTGTACGAAGACGGCCCCAAACCGAGCCTGGCCCACAGCCTGGAAAACGGCATGGAAATCGTCTGCGCGGGTAGGCTTTCCGTCTACGCCCAGCGCGGAACCTACCAGCTTGTGGTGGAACTGGCCCAACCCTCGGGCCTCGGACGGCTGCATGAGGAGTTCGAACGCCTCAAGGCCAAACTCGCCGCCGCCGGGTACTTCGCCCAGGAACGCAAACGCCCCCTGCCCTCCCATCCCTCTCGGGTGGCTGTGGTCACGGCCCCGACCGGCGCGGCCGTGCACGACTTTCTGCGCATCGCCGCCCCCAGGGGCTGCGGGGGCGAAATCCGCATTTATCCCGCCCTGATGCAGGGCGAGGCCGCGCCCGCCCAGATCGCGGCGGCCGTCCGCGCAATCAACGCCGAAGGCTGGGCCGAGGTCGTGGTGCTCATCCGGGGCGGCGGTTCCCTGGAAGACCTCTGGGCCTTCAACAGCCCGGAAACGGCCGAAGCCGTGCTTTCTTCCCGCCTGCCGGTCTTGGCGGGCATCGGGCACGAGGTGGACGTGACCCTGGCCGACATGACCGCCGACGTGCGCGCGGCCACCCCCTCGCACGCGGCCCAACTGCTCTGGCCCGAGCGCCGGGAAATGCGCGAGGCTTTGGATGCCCTGGTCCGTGCCCTGGAACGCGGCAAAACCCGCCGGCTGGAGCGGAACGAAACGGAATTCGCCGCCCTGGCCCGTGGTCTTTCCCGCGCGGGGAAAGCCCTGCCGGAACGCCTGTCGGTCTCTTTGGACCTGCTGGCCCGGGCCGTGGATTGGCATTCCCCAAACCGCCACATTGCCGGATACCGCGACCGCCTCGCGGATCTGGACCGCCGCCTGCGCCCGACGGCCGAGCGTAACGCGTCCGGAAAAGACGCGGCCCTGCGCGCCGTCGTTTTGGGTCTGGACCGGGCCAAGACCCTGCCGGACCGTTTGGATTTCGATCTGCGGATTCTGGCCGAACGCCTGCCCCGCGCCCGCGACACACGGCTCAACCAGGCCGAGCAGGCCCTGGATCTGGCGGAAATTCGCTTGTCCGGGCTTGACCCCCGTGCCCCTTTGGAGCGAGGGTATGCGTTGGTCCGCAAACAAGACGGAACTTTTGTCCGTTCCCCGGCGGAAACCGCCCCGGAGGAACGCCTGACGATCACCGTGCGCGACGGAGAAATTCCCGTTCGCGTGGAAGGAGCCGGCTCATGAAGCATCTGAACGCGCGCATCATTGCCGCGCTTGTCGCCATAACCGTTGTCCTGTGCGGCTGCGTGGGGGGGCACTCCGCCTCGGAGGCCGCCGGAGAAGTACCTCCGTCGGAGCAAAAGCGTCTGCCGGTTCCCTATACGGACACCTGGGCCGCCGCCCCCCAGGCCGCGCCGATTCCGGGGGTTTCCGGTTCTTCGACCGCCTCCACCCTGCTGACAAGCGCCGGACGCAACCCGGACAAAGCTCAGCCGGAGAAAAACTTTGTTATCCAAGCTCCCCAAATGGTGGCCGCCGGCCGCCCTTTTTTGGTCCGGGTCGGCTACAAGGGCCTGCGCGGAGCGCGGGTGGAGTGGCGCGGCCGCACCCTGGACCTGAAACCGAACGCCTCCGGCATCTGTGAAGCCCTCCTGGCCGAGCCACTGAAAAAGGAAGCCGACCGCCGTACGTTGACCATCACCCTGATCGGCCCCCAAAAGACCGAAACCATGCGGGCCGACCTGAACGCGGTCGAGCCCGACTACCCGGTCCAAAGCCTCAAGGTGAACCCCAAGTATGTCAACCCGCCCAAGTCCGAGCTGGCCCGGATCAAGCGCAACCAGCAGGCCGTCCGCACGGCGGTTTCCAAAGTCAGCGAAGTGAAATACTGGACCCTGCCCCTGCACCGCCCCGTGCCGGGCCACGTGACCAGCCTGTATGGACTGCGCCGGGTATTCAACGGCGAAGACAAAGGCCGGCACCGGGGCGTGGACTACAACGGTAAAACCGGCAGCCCCATCGGCGCCGTGGAAACCGGAGTCGTCGTCCTGGCCGAAAACCAATACTACGGCGGCAAAACCGTGATCATCGACCACGGTCTGGGCGTTTTTTCCATGTATCTGCACCTCTCGGCCATCAAGGTGAAGGAAGGCCGCAAAGTGAAACGCGGCGACACCATCGGCCTGATCGGCGCGACCGGCCGCGTCACCGGCCCGCATCTGCACCTCTCCCTCTACGTGGCCGGCGACTCCGTCGATGCCGCACCGTTGTTGGAGTAAGTGAAGAAGGGGGAAGAATGTAAATTTGCCTCCGGCGGGCAGGGGGATTGAATCCCCTGCACCCCCGGTTGAAGCATGGCACGCGTGATGCTGCGAGGGAGCGTTGCCGAAACGGCACACGTAAAAATTTTCATGGCCTTGACGACACGCGGTGATGTACGATCCGTCCCGCCGTACCATCGCATTCCCCTGGAAAGCTTGTAGATCACCCCAAGACAGAACGCGGAAAGCCAGACTGTAATCTCTAGCAAACACTTCTGAAATCATATGCAATCCCCACAGCGGCGAAGGTGAGCCTGCGAACCTTCGCCGCCAAAAGGGAGTGCAGAGGGGGTTACCCCCTCTGCCCGCCGGAGGCTCCCCCACATGGCAAAAAAACCCGACTTCGAAAAACAGATGCAGCGCTTGGCGGCTGTCGTCCAAGAGCTGGAGCGCGGTGACATCACGTTGGAGCGCAACGTGGCCCTGTATAAAGAAGGCCGCGCCCTGGCCGAATCCTGCCGCAAACTGCTGGAGGAAGCCCGGCACGAAATTATACTCTGCGACGAGGAAGGCCCGCGCGAGTTCCTGCCGGAAAACGCCGCCGACGGAGATGACGACGATGAGCGCTGAAACCGCGCCGGCCGATGCGGTCAAGCAGGCCCTGAAAAGCGAAGCCGCCCGCCTGGAAACATACCTGGCCCGCTGCCTGGACACGCCCGGCGCTCCGGCCGGTTTGCGTGAAGCCATGGAATACAGCCTGCTGGCCGGGGGCAAACGGATTCGGCCAGCTTTGTGCCTGATCGCCTCGCGCCTGTACGGGCTTGGCGGGGACGCGCCTTTGCCTTTCGCGGCCGCGTTGGAATGCATCCACACCTATTCGTTGATCCACGACGATCTGCCGGCCATGGACGACGACGACCTGCGCCGGGGCAGACCCTCGTGCCACAAACAATTTGATGAGGCCACGGCCATTTTGGCCGGGGACGGCCTGCTGACCGACGCCTTCGCCCTCATGGCCGAGGCACCCGGTCTTCCGGCCGAGCGGGCGATCAAGGCCATTGGGCTGGTGGCCCGCGCCGCCGGAACGCCCGGCATGGTCGGCGGGCAGTACCTGGATATGCAGTACACGGCCAAGGGCGCGGTTCCCCTTGAGCAGCTCGCGGCCATGCATGCCATGAAGACCGGGGCGCTTTTGCGCGTGCCCTGCGAGCTGGGCGCCGTCCTGGCCGGAGCCGGAGAAGCCGAACTCACCCGGATGCGCCGTTTCGGCGCGGCCTTGGGCGCGGCCTTCCAGATTGCCGACGATATCCTCGACGAAACCGGCGACGAAACGACCTTGGGCAAACCTGTGGGCAGCGATGCGGCCCAGGGCAAGATCACCTACCCCTCACTGCTGGGCCTGGAAAAAAGCCGGAACGCCGCCCGGATGAAAGCGGATGAAGCCATTGCCGCCCTGGACGGTGTAAACGCTTCCGACGCCGCGCTTTTGCGAGGGCTTGCCGACTACATCGTCAACAGGGTAAGCTAGATTTTGTTTTTATTGATTGGGGCTGCCGCCCCAAACCCCACCTGGGGGGAATGATTCCCCCCAGACCCCCTCATGCGTCGACAAATCCGCGCGTTGCGCGGCTTTGTCGACAATGGGGGTGCAGGGGATTCAATCCCCTGCCAGGGGGATTGGGGGACAGAGTCCCTCAATGATAAAAAGCAGCAAAGGTTTCTTCCGGTGAGTATAGCAAAACCTTGTGAATTCGGGCCGACGCCCCAGCCGGACTGCGCACCCGACACTCCCGACGTGACGGACGGGTCAAGCATCCCGGATACGGCCTCGCGGGCGGAAACGCCTGCGGTCGTTTTTCCCGAGGCGCCCATCCTGCCGACCATCACGCATCCGTCCATGGTGGGCGGCCTGGATACGGCCCAGCTCACCCGCCTGGCCGAGGAAATCCGCGCTGAACTGATCTCTTCCACGGCAAACACCGGCGGACACCTCGCGCCCTCCCTCGGCGTTGTCGAGCTGACCCTGGCCTTGCTTTCGGTTTTCAACCCGGCCGACGACAAGCTGGTCTGGGACGTGGGCCACCAAACCTATGCCTACAAACTGCTGACCGGCAGACGCGAACGCTTCCATACTCTGCGCACCTTGGGCGGCATCAGCGGCTTCCCCAAAATAACCGAAAGCCCCTTTGACCATTTTGGCGTAGGGCACGCCTCCACCTCCATTTCCGCCGCCTTGGGCATGGCTGTGGCCAGAGATGCGGCCGGAGCAAACCACCACGTGGTTTCGGTCATCGGCGACGGTTCCCTGACCGGCGGGCAGGCTTACGAGGCCCTCAATCAGGCCGGGGCCTTGGGCCGACGGTTCATCGTCATCCTGAACGACAACGAGATGTCCATCTCCAAGAACGTCGGGGCGTTGTCGCTGTTCATGAGCCGCAACCTTTCATCCCGCTGGGTCCGCCGGGTCAAACGCGAGGTCGAGGGTCTGCTCGGAAATATCCCCGGCATCGGCGACGACCTGCTGGAAATCGCCCGGCGCAGCAAACACAGCTTCAAGAACTTCTTCACCCCCGGTATTTTGTTCGAAGCCCTGCGCTTCAACTACATCGGCGCGGTGGACGGCCACAACATCGAAGAACTGCAAAAGGTTCTGCACCTGGCCGCCGGCCTGGACAAGCCAGTGCTTGTTCATGTGCTCACCCGCAAAGGCAAAGGATACGCCCCGGCCGAAGCCAACCCCGTGTCGTTCCACGGCGTGGGGCGCTTTGAGCCGGAAACCGGCTGCCTGACCGCCGGGGAATGTTCCGGCGTCATCTCTTACACCGAAGCCTTCGGCACGACCCTGTGCCGCTTGGCCGAGCGCGACAAACGCATCACGGCGATCACTGCGGCCATGCCCGAAGGCACGGGCCTGACCGCCTTTGCCGAACGTTTTCCCACCCGGTTCTTTGATGTGGGCATCTGTGAACCCCACGCCGTGACCTTTGCCGCCGGGCTGGCTACCCAGGGCCTGCGCCCCGTGGTGGCGCTCTATTCGACTTTCCTGCAACGCGCTTACGACCAAGTCATCCATGACGTCTGCCTGCAAAACCTGCCGGTGACCTTCTGCGTCGATCGGGCCGGGCTGGTGGGCGAAGACGGGCCGACCCACCAGGGGGCCTTCGACCTGGCCTATCTGCGCCATATCCCCAATCTGGTCTTTTTCTCTCCCAAAGACGAAGCCGAGCTCGCCCACGGTCTGGCCACGGCCCTGGCCCACAACGGCCCCTTCGCCCTGCGCTGGCCGCGCGGTCTGGGCGTGGGCGTACCCCTGCCGAAGACATGTGAACCCCTGCCCCTCGGCCGGGGTGAGTATCTCTGCCGGGCCGAGAGCGGCCTTGCGGTTGTGGCCCTGGGCAACCGGGTCCACCCGGCCGTGGCGGCGGCGAAGCGCCTGCGGGACGAAGGCATTGCCGTGACCGTGCTGAACGCCCGCTGGATCAAACCCCTGCCCACCGCCGAGTTGCAAGAGATCTGCGCCGCGCACGAAAAAATTCTTTTGCTCGAAGAAGGCTCTCTGGCCGGGGGATTCTCTTCCGCCGTCCTCGAATACCTCAACGATTCCAATCTACTGCAAAATAAAACCATCCACCGGATGGGCCTGCCCGATTCCTTTGTGGAACATGGAAAACCCAAAGAGCTCCGTAAACTTTTAGGCTTGGATGCCGAAAGTATCTATATGGTCATGCGGGAAATGGCCGGAGCCTGATCGGATCGCGCGCAAATCCTTTATAGACTCTTCCCTTGACGGCCGAATTAGGCTATTGGGTATAAGGAATTGTGCCTCCCGAGAGGCGTTCTGAACCATAACATGCCCCTGCCGAAGCCTGCGGGAGACTTCTCCATCGGCTTTTTTCGGCAAGGGAAGAGTAGCCACTCCATGTTCATCATCATCGGCTTTGTCGTTGTTCTCGTATCGGTCATCGTGGGGTACATCCTTTCCCACGGCAACCTGGGTATTTTGTTCCAACCCTTCGAGTTCATGATCATTTTCGGGGCTGCCTTCGGAGCCTTCATCGCCTCCAACTCGAGCTTTACCCTCAAGTTGGCGCTCAAGGGCATCGCCCATGCCTTCGGGAACGGCCCCACCAAGAACCATTACCTGGAAATGCTCGCCCTGCTCTACGGGTTGTTTGCCAAGATGCAGCGCGAAGGCATCATCGCCATTGAAAAAGACATCGAGCAGCCGGAATCAAGCGCGCTCTTCACCCGTTTCCCCCTGATGGTCAAAGACAAGGCCGCCTGCTACTTCATCGGCGATACCCTGCGTATCTACCTGACCACGGGCAACGGCAACGAGCTGGACAAGCTCATGGGCGTGGACATGGGCGCCATGCACGAGGAAGAGATGCTGCCGGCCCACAGCGTTTCGCATATGGCCGACTCCATGCCCGGCATGGGCATCGTCGCGGCGGTGCTCGGCATCGTCATCACCATGGGCTACATTGATCGGCCCCCCATGGAACTTGGCGGGCACATCGGCGCGGCCCTCGTGGGTACCTTTCTCGGTATTCTGCTCTGTTACGGTTTTGTCGGCCCCATCGGCGCGAAAATGGAAACCCTGGCTCACGAACGGCACCTGTACTTCCGGGCAATTAAGGAAGCCGTAGGCGCGGCCGTGCGCGGGTCTTCCCCCATCGTGGCCTTGGAATACGGCCGGCGGGCCATTCCCCTGGCGTTTCGTCCCACCTTCTTGGAAATGGAAAAGAAACTCAAAGGATAACTCCCCTTAGAGCAGATGAACATTAAAAGTGTTCATCCGCTCTAAGGCCGCGTAAGCGGACTGCGGCCCGCACCTTCACGAGGCATGGTTTCGTTTTTTCCGGGAGAGCGGCGACCGAACAACTTCCGCAGATCTGTTTCTTGCGGGTTCGTTTGGAACATGGTTTCATAGGCGATTTCAAAGAGAAAGCGCTCGAGAGGCACGACGTTTCCGGCCCGGTTGGAAATGCGTAAGGACGGTAAGTATGGGCAGTTCATGGAAAGTGGCTTACGCCGACTTTGTGACGGCGATGATGGCCTTCTTCCTGCTCATGTGGCTGGTCAACGCCGCCCCCAAGGAAACCCTGCAGGGTCTTGCCGGCATATTCCAGGCAGAAGCAACTCAGGGCACCAACATCACCTCTCCCCTGACCACGGCCAACAACCCCATGGTCCAATACGTGGACAAGCTGGACCAACGCGAGTTCAAGCTGAGCGAAGCGGAAAAATCGCAGTACGCCATCGCCCAGACCCTGAAAGAATTCCTGATGGCCGACGCCGTTCCGTCTTCTTCCAGCGGCATATCCTCGGACAACGTGGGCGTTCTCTTGCACATCACTTCGGACGTCATGTTCCAGCCCAATTCCGAAGAGATTTCCCCCGAGGGCGAACGTATTCTGGATCAGGTTCTTCAGGTCATGTACAAGTACAAGGTCTTCCTGATCGTGCGCGGGCACGCCGACAGTTCTGAAACCGGAGCGCCGAAATTCCCCTCGAAATGGGAACTCTCATCGGCTCGCGCCAACTCGGCCGTGCGCTATATGGTGGGCAAAGGCCTCGACCCAGGTCTGGTCCGCAGCGTGGCCTACGCCGACACCCAGCCCCTCGTTCCGCCCAACATCCCCGGCGCGGCCGCCAAACACGCCCGCATCGAATTCCACTTCCATCGCCCGGAAGTCAAATCAACCGTGGTGAATTATTAGGGAAAGAAGAAAGAGAAGAGGGAAAAGAGAAGAAGAAAGAAATTTGACGATGGGTTTGCCTCCGGCGGGCAAAGGGACTGAGTCCCTTTGCAATCCCCATTGGCGGCAACGGGGAGCGCCTTGATAAAGGTTGCGGCGCAGCGAAGAAGACTGCTTACAACGAAAAAGCGGGTGAGAACTTACGTTTCCATCCGCTTTTGGCATCCAAAGGTTACTCTACCACCTAGCTGTCCAATAAATATACCTATTCACACCTGTCTCTATCATTTGCAAATAAATAGAATGGCTTAAACGATTTAGAGTCTCCATGCCCAAGATCTTTCCGTAAGGCAGATATAATAATATTAAATTTCCCACCTGGTTCGCCTGAAGAGTCCTCCTCTGAGTCAATTAACTTTACCGCTCTGACAACATCCTCATTACCCCATGCAAGAATTTTCGATTTAAAATCTATAAAATCCTTTGCAAGCGGATTACTATCCAGTTCATCAGCTTTGGCAGATACTAACATTTTCGTAATTATGTTAAAAAATCCAGAATATGCATTTGCTTTCATTTCAAATACGCGCAACTGCATTTCTCTGTCTTTATTCATCCTATTGTTTATGACAATTCCATATACAGAAGATGAGACGGTTATAATTGTGCCAACAAGAGCCATTGTTGCCACTCGCATAGGCTCTGATGTCGGGGTATTATATACCAAAAGGAAAAAAGCCAATACGATTGGAACTAGAAATACCCAATCTGAACGGAGTTTCATCATATATTCCTTCTCCTGTCTCTTCTTCATTTACACCCCAGGCAAAAACTGCGCCCAGACGGCGCGTTTGCGAGGGCCGTCGCTTTCACAAAAATAGACTCCCTGCCACGTGCCCAGACGCAAATCACCGTCCGATATGGGCAAAAGCATCTGCGGCCCAAAGAGCGAGGTCTTGATGTGGGCGTCGCTGTTGCCTTCGGCATGGGCAAAGCTGCCGCTTTGCGGCACAAGGCGGTTCATGTAGCCGGTGATGTCCGAGGCCACGTCCGGGTCGGCGGCTTCGTTGATGGTCAGCCCGGCTGTGGTGTGCGGGGAAAACACCAACAACGCCCCTTCCTTCCAGCCGTTATCGCGTACCAGCTTGCGCAGCTTGGAGGTGATGTTCTTCATCTCCGTGCGCTGCGATGTGTTCAGGGTCAACTCAACCATGAGTCCTCCTCCGGCGATTCCTTTATGGCCACACCGCGAAACTACACAGTCCAGAGATTGTGGGCTCTGGGCCAAGGGAGCGGGCGCGGTTTGGCGGCAGACAAGGAAGAGTGCATTTTCACGATGGGGGACGGGCTCTTCGGCTCTTCCCCCGGAGGAAAAATGCACTCTGACGCAGTATCACGCCAAACCGTACCCACTCCCTACCAGTTGTAGGCTTGGACGACGAGCTCCATCCGCTTGCGCGAGGCTTCCAAGCGCGCGCCCAGACTCTTGCGGTATGCGGCAAGATCGGCCAAAGGCAACCGGGCCACGCCGGTCGCGATCGCCGCTTCGGCCACGGCTCCGGCCACGTATTCCATGTGGCGCAGATCCAAAGCCTTGGGGATCACGTAATCCGGCCCGAAGCTGAAACGTTGCCCGCCATAGGCCTCACACACGTAGTCCGGCACCGGCTCTTTGGCCAGGGCGGCGATGGCCCGGGCGGCGGCCAGCTTCATTTCCTCGTTGATCTCTTTGGCCCGCACGTCCAAAGCTCCCCGGAAGATATAGGGGAACCCGGAGACATTGTTGATCTGGTTGGGGAAATCCGAACGCCCCGTGGCCACGATGGCGTCCGGCCTGACAGCTTTGGCCTCGGTGTAGTCGATTTCCGGCACAGGGTTGGCGCAGGCGAAAATGATCGGATGGTCGGCCATGCTTTTGACCATGTCGGCCGTCACAAGGCCCGCCCGAGAAAGCCCCAGAAACACGTCCGCGCCGCGCATGGCCCAGGTCAGGTCGGCAAAAGGCTTGGCGTTGGCGAACTCGCGTTTTTCCGGGGTCAGGTCCGCGCGGTCGGCATACACATGGCCCTTGGAGTCGAACATGGCGATGTTCTCGGCCGGAATGCCCATGTTGCGGTAAAAACGCGAGCAGGCCACGGCGGCCGCCCCCGCCCCGCTCACCACCACGCGCAGGTTCTCAATCTTCTTGCCGGAAATTTCCAACGCGTTCAGCAGCCCGGCCCCGGAGATAATCGCCGTGCCGTGCTGATCGTCGTGGAACACCGGAATGTTCATCTCGCGCTTCAGCTTGTCTTCAATATAGAAGCATTCCGGGGCCTTGACGTCCTCCAGGTTGATGCCGCCGAAGGTCGGCTCAAGCGCTTTGACGATGTCGCAGAAAGCGTCCGGGTCGCGCACATCCAGGTTGATGTCGTAGCAGTCCACGTCGGCAAAGACTTTGAAGAGCACGCCTTTGCCTTCCATGACCGGCTTGCCCGCCTGCGGCCCGATGTCGCCCAAGCCCAGCACGGCCGTGCCGTTGGAAACGACGCCCACCAGATTGCCCTTGCCCGTGTAGGCATAGGCGGCCTCGGGGTCGTCCTTGATCGCCAGGCACGCCTCAGCTACGCCGGGGCTGTAAGCCAACGACAAATCCCGTTGATCCCGGCAGGGCTTGACCGGCATGACCTCGACCTTTCCGGGCCGAACTTTGGCGTGGTAGTCCAGGGCATCTTGTTTCGTGAACAAAGCCATATGCGTATCCTTTATGGGATGATGTTTTTGCAGGGGGACTGAGTCCCCCTGCACCCCCCATTGGCGGCGAAGGTTCGCAGGCTCACCTTCGCCGCCTTGGGGAATGCCGATGCTTCAGAGCAGATTGCGCAGGCCACGGCGGTGCGCTTTTCTGCCAAGGTCGCCGTCTCCTGAAAATTTCCCCGGTATCCCGCCATGCTCGAATCCGTCAGTACGCCGCATACGCGCAGGCAGCCGATTCGGAGACATTTTCAAGCATTCCGGCCCGGTGCAGAAACGTTTCGGGTATCCGGCCGGGCCGGAATGCGCCAGGAAGGCACGACCCGCCTACTACCGCCACGCGTCGTTAAGACCCAAAAATCTTCTTTTGCCGAAATCTTGTATAACGACGCAATGTTTATTTATCCGCGTGTGCCGTCTCGTCCATGACGGGGGGGCCCGGGGGAAATTATTTCCCCCGGTGGGGTTCGGGGCGAAGCCCCGACAGCCGGAAACAAACTTTCACAAAATTCTTCCCTTCCCCTACTCCAACCCCACCGCAGCCAAATCCGGCTTGGCGTAGGCATCGCCACCGTGGGCGTCGTTGATCACCACCACGGGAAAATTTTTGACGGTGAGCTTGCGAATCGCTTCGGTGCCCAAGTCGTCGAAGGCGATGACTTCCGCTGCGGTGATGCATTGGGAAAGCACGGCTCCGGCCCCGCCCACGGCTCCGAAGTAAACCCCGCCGTGTTCGCGCAGGGCGGCCTTGACGGCTTCGGAGCGTTTGCCTTTGCCGACCGAAGCCCGCACGCCCAAGGCATGGAGACGCGGGGTGTAGGCATCCATGCGATAGGACGTGGTCGGTCCGGCCGAACCGATGACCCGGCCTTCCGGCGCGGGCGTGGGACCGACGTAGTAGATCACCGCGCCTTCGGGGTCAAAGGGCAGCGGACGGCCGGCGTCGAGCAGATCGATAAGCCGCTTGTGAGCCGCGTCGCGGGCCGTGTACATAATGCCGGAGAGCAGCACCAGATCGCCGGCTTTGAGGCGCAGGGCGTCGGCTTTGGACAACGGGGCGGTCAAACGAATTTCAGACATTACAACGTCACCTTCGCGTGCCGGGCGGAATGGCACTGAATGTTCACGGCCAGGGGCAGCGAGGCGATGTGGCACGGAGCCTTGGCGATCTTCACGCTCAGGGCGGTGATCCGCCCGCCCATGCCCATGGGGCCGACGCCGAGCTTGTTGATGTCGGTGAGGAGCTCGGCTTCAAAGGCGGCCAGTTCCGGGTCCGGGTTCACATCGTCCAGGGAGCGCAGCAGGGCCTGTTTGGCCAAGATGGGAGCGTAATCAAAGGTGCCGCCGATGCCCACCCCCACGATGATCGGCGGGCAGGGGTTGGGGCCGGCCTCGGCCACCCGGTGCAAGATGAACTCGCGAATACCCGCCTTGCCTTGGGCAGGAGCGAGCATGGTCGCCCGCGACATGTTCTCGCTGCCGCCGCCCTTGGCCAGAAAGGTGATTTTCAGGCCGTCGCCGGGAACGAGATCAAAATGAACCACCGCCGGGGTGTTGTCCCCGGTGTTTTTGCGGGTAAAAGGATCGCAGACCGAAGCCCGCAGCTTGCCTTCTTTGTAACCTTTCCGAACACCCGCATCGATCGCCTCACGCAGGGAACCGCCTTCCAGGCGCAGATCCTGCCCAAGCTCGACAAAGAATACCGCGTAGCCGGTATCCTGACACAGAGGCAGGCCGGTTTCGGCCGCCAAGGCACAGTTGGCGTTCAACTGGCGCAGGATTTCCCGGCCGGAAGCGGACGTCTCTTCCCGTTCGCCGGCTTCCAGGCTTTTCCGTATATCTTCGGGCAGAAACCGGTTGGCCGAAACGCACATCTCGGCCACGGCCGCCGTTACCTTGTCCACATGCAGGGTCCGCACGCTTTATCCTTTTGTAAAAATCCGCTTCAGAGCCGTAATGCCCAGCTTGTGCCGCAGAAACCCAAGCTGGTTCTGCAGGGGCAGGTTTTTGGGGCAAACGTCTTCACAGGCCGGCAAACCCATACAGCCAAATACCCCGGCATCCGTGCCGATCAGTTCGAAGTGGTCCGAGTCCGTGCGCTCATCGCGCGGGTCGATCCGAAGCCGAGCGATGCGGTTCAGGGCCGCCGCGCCGGAACGATGGGCAGACAGGTCACGGAAAACCCACTCCGGCCGCCTCCACCGCGCCTCGCTCACCCAAAGCGCCGCGCCGAGGACCGAAGATCCGAAGAATACGTGCGCATCTGCCCTCCTCCCTGCATGGATACGGCCGCGCCGGGGTCCCGGCTGTGAAGGGAATTTTTCGAGCGGCCGGCAGAAAGTGGGCCAGAAAGAGACAGAGAATCAACGGCCCGCCGACCTGGGCCAAGCCGGTATCTTCAAGGAACCCGGCCACGGCGTCAAAGGCTCCGGCCCCGAAAATCGACGAGGAGAGCAACAACATATGACACCACATAAACAGAACCAGACCGACCCCGAAAAGCATCTGGAGTCGGCCCGACAGGGCGTCGCGCAGACCTGCGCTTTTGAGCGGAACAACGGCGGCGGGCATGGGGAACCTCCAGGCTGGATGAACATGGAGAAATGCCGATGACGGTGTCAAACCTATCAAACTCCGCCCCCATTGCCCACCCTTTTATTTACGGCGCTCTCGCGGAAGCACGCAAATGGAGAACATCCATGTAGGCATTTCCCGCCCGCGACATGCCCGGCGCATCAAAACGCGTTGCGACTTCCACCGCAACGCCACTTCGGCGTGACGGTGGGAAAAATCCTTCTATCGAACTCTCGTTATAATCACCTCTGAAGGTCTTCGCCCTGATGATTCACATCGAATCACCAGTTTCTACTTTATCCTTGACAGCCTCCCCATTTTGGGGGAAAAAGTGGGAAATAGTGGTAAATAGTGGGAGACCCTCCCTCAATCCGACCACAAGGACGACCATGTATTTTCGCGGACGAAGCTTGCGCAGCACCGACCCCAAAGGCCGGCTCATGCTGCCCCCGGACTTCCGGGATACCCTCCTCTCGCGCAGCAGCGAAGGCAAGGTGGTGCTGACCACCTACGACGGCTGCGTGGTGGGGTTTCCCCTTCCCGATTGGGAAGAGTTCGAGGACAAGATCAACCGCATGGTCAACCCTTCGCGGGCGGTGCGCGACTTCCGCAGACTTGTGGTGGGCGGGGCCGAAAGCCTGGTCGTCGACCCCCAGGGGCGGGTGCGGCTTTCCCGCGAGCATCTGCAGTATGCCGGCATTGAGCGCGAAGCGACCCTGATGGGCCAGGGGCGCCGATTTGAAATTTGGGCGCCGGACAGGCTGGCGCCGGTTCTGTCGCAGAACTTCGACGATGTGGCCGCGTCTTTGGCGGACACCGGCGTTGACTTCGGGTTCTAATTATGGGCCGCTCCGTTCAGAAAAAGGCCGCCGCGCAACGTCGCGAGCGTCTTGAGCGCAGACCGGCCCCCCAGGCCGCCGCTTTGCCGATCCCCAAGCCGGAAGGATCGGCCGGGCTGCACATCTCCGTTCTGGGGCCGGAAACCGTGGAATTTTTCCCCCTGCGCGACGGAGCCGTATACCTGGACGGCACGCTGGGTCTGGGGGGGCACGCCTCGCTGCTCCTCGAGCGGCTCAAGGCGGCGGGCATCACCAACGCGCGGGTGATCGGCCTGGACCGCGACGCGCAGGCCCTGGATCTGGCTCGGGAACGCCTGGCCCCTTATGGCGACATGGTTGTCACGGCGCAGGCCAAGTTTTCGGAGTTCGCCGGCGTGCTGGACGAACTCGGCATCGCGGAACTGGACGGGGCGCTGGTGGACCTGGGGGTGTCTTCCCTGCAGTTGGATACGCCCGAACGCGGCTTCAGTTTTTCACACGACGGTCCTTTGGACATGCGCATGAACCCGGATATGGGCCAAAGCGCGGAAACCTTGGTGAACAAAGCCTCGCGGGACCGTCTGCGCACGATTATCGCGGAATACGGCGAAGACCCCATGGCCGCGAAAATCGCCGCCGCCATTGAGGATGCCCGGAGCCGCGCGCCCATCACCGGCACGCTGGAGCTGGCCCGGATTGTGGAAAACGCCTACCCGCCCAAGTGGCGGGCCACGGCGCGCAACCACCCGGCGACCCGCACCTTTCAGGCTCTGCGCATCGCCGTGAATGAGGAATTGCGGGAGTTGGAGGAGTTTCTGGAAGGCATCGTCGCCCGGCTCCGGACCGGCGGGCGGGTGGCGGCAATCACCTTTCACTCCTTGGAAGACCGCATGGTCAAGCACTTTTTTCGAGATCGGGCCACGGCCTGCACCTGTCCTCCGGGTCAAGCGGTCTGCCGGTGCGGCCACACGCCGAGCCTGCGGGTGATCACCAAAAAAGCCCTGGAACCGACGCGGGCGGAAGTGACGG
Source organism: Desulfovibrio sp. (assembly GCA_031551885.1). Lineage (GTDB taxonomy): Bacteria > Desulfobacterota > Desulfovibrionia > Desulfovibrionales > Desulfovibrionaceae > Frigididesulfovibrio. The sequence goes on along the minus strand of JAVBMX010000016.1, from coordinate 16,976 downwards.
CCAACCCCCGGTCTTCCTGCGCCAAACTCAGGGTGGCGGAGAAGCTGTAGTGGCGGCGCATTCGGATACCGATCGCGCCGCCGAGGAAAAAGGCAAAGGACCGGTTTTGGCGATTTTGCTCTCCGTGGCCTGCTGCATCGCCTGCGGCACCATGCTGGTCTGGTTGAACATCGAACGCACGAAAATGGCCTATCGGCTGCGCACCTTGGCCCAGGAGGCGGAAAGCCGTGTCGACCTGCATACCAAGTATCTGGTGGAACAGGAGCACCTGCTCTCCAAACTGCGCGACAAAGCCCCGGATTTCGGCTTGCATTCGCCCCGGCCGGGCCAGACCCGCCGGATAGATAAAAACAAGGATCTTCCCGCCCGTCAGGCGCCCATTCCCCAGGGGCCCGGCGGCGTCGCACCCCAACGGAACGAGTAGTCCATGCAGTCTCGGCGTTCTTCCTCCCCTCTTCGCAACCGCAGGTTGAAGCCTGTCGCGGCACCGGCCCCCAAGGCCGCGCCCGCGCCTTCGGCTTTTTCCGGGGTGGATTGGGGACGCGCCCGGATGTGGGCTGTGGGCGCGGTGATGATTCTTTTGCTCGGCGCTTTGTGGTGCAGGGCCTACTACATTCAAATCGTGCGCGGCCCGGACCTTGCGGCCCTGGCCAACCGCCAGTATGCCGCCAAAGAAACCCTCACGGGCATGCGCGGCCGCCTGCTCGACCGCAACGGCAACATTCTGGCCATGAGCGTGGAAGGCAAATCGGTCTGGGCCAACCCGGCCGAGGTGGTCGACGTCCGCCGTACCGCCGCGGTGCTGGCCCCGCTTTTGGGAATGCCGGCCGGGCGCATCGCCACGATCCTCGAGCGAGACCGCCGCTTCATCTGGCTGGCCCGCAAGGTCAGCGACAAGTCCGCCGCCGCCATCAAGAACGCGGCCCTCCCCGGCATCCACCTAACCAGAGAAAACGAGCGCATTTACCCCAACGGGCACCTCGCCGGGCAATTGCTCGGCTTTGTCAATGTGGACGATCAAGGTTTGGAGGGCCTGGAAAGAAGCCTGAACGGCAGGCTCGCGGGTAAAAGCCTGAGCACGCCCGTGCAACGCGACGCCGCCGGGCGGCGGCTCTCGCTCAACGGCCTGGGCGAATACAAACCGTTGCACGGCGAAGACGTCCACCTGACCATCGACTCCCAAATCCAGTACTTCGCCGAAGAAGCCCTGGCCGAAAACGTGGAAAAATTCGGGGCCAAATGGGGCGGCTGCCTGGTGGTGGACGTGCCCACGGGCGAAATCCTGGCCTGGGCCCAGTACCCGTTCTTCGACCCGAACCGGTATAAGGATTTCCCCGAACGCATCCGGCGCAACCGCGTGGTCGGCGACGCCCTGGAGCAGGGTTCGACGATCAAGTCGTTCCTCATGGCCGCCGCGCTGGAAGAAAAGGTCGTCACTCCGGAGACGGTCATCAACTGCGCCAAAGGCAGTTGGAAGCTCGGTCGCTTCACCATCCATGATACGCACTCCTACGCCGATTTGACGGCGACCAAGATTTTGCACGTCTCCAGCAACATCGGCGCGGCAAAAATCGGCCTGAAGCTCGGGGCCGAGAAGTATCGCGGCTACCTGTCGCGCCTGGGCTTCGGCGACCGCAGCGGCCTGAGCCTTGAGGGCGAATCTTCGGGCATTTTGCGCCAAGCGCGCAGATGGCAGGAGATCGACTTGGCCACGGCCTCGTTTGGGCAAAGCTTTTCCGCAACCTTGATCCAGATGGCCGGGGCATATCTCTGCCTGGCGGGCGACGGTGTGCGCCGCTCCTTGAGTCTGGTGCGGGGCGCGGACCCCGTCCGCCCCGACGAGCGCGTTTTTTCGCCGGAAACCATGCGCCAGGTCCGAGCCATGCTCCGCGAGGTCGTGGAAGAGGAAGGCGGCACCGGTTCCCAGGCCCGTATCCCCGGCATAGTCGTGGGCGGCAAAACCGGTACGGCCCAGAAAGCCGACGGCAAAGGCGCCTATGGTTCCGGCCGGGTGGGTTCTTTTGTGGGCATGGTGCCCAGCGAAGAACCCCGCTACCTGATCTGCGTGCTCCTGGATGAGCCGACCAAAAGCCAGTATGGCGGCGTCATCGCCGCCCCGGTTTTCCGGAGTGTGGCCCTGCAAACCATGGCATATCACGGGCTTTTGCCCGACAGCGACGACCCCCTGGTCATGGCCGCCGCCGCCAAGGAAGCCGGGCGCAAGAACAGAGCAGGCGAAAAGCCCGCTCCGGCCAAAGCGACGGCGGGGGTCAAGCCGGCGAACGGCAAACCCGTCGACCCCAAAGCCGCGACAGCCAAGCCGACGGATCCCAAAACCGCATCCGCGACGGCGACGGCCGACGATCCGGGCCCCGTTCCCGTGGCCGTGCCGGGCGCGGTACCCCCCGTGGTCGGCATGGGTATGCAGCAGGCCGTGCAGGAACTGGCCAAACACGGCGCCGTCCCGGCCATTGAAGGCAAGGGGCGCTTTGTGGTCCAGCAAAGCCCGGAACCGGGCAGGCCGTGGCCCGCGGACAAGAAAGAATGCATCATTCGCCTCGGGGAGCGCGCCCTATGAACCGGTCTTTGCCTGAAGTCCTCGCTATGGCCCGGCGCGGCGTCGCCGTGGCGGCGCACTCCGACGCGGTCCGGCCCGGCGGCATCTTTGTGGTGCTTCCGGCCGCCGCGCCCGACAACGGCGCGGGCAAGCCCGGCGGTGAGGTTTGGATTCCCAAGGCCCTGGAACGCGGCGCGGGCGTCGTGGTCTGCGAGGAACGCCACCTTCCGGCCCTCACGGCGGCCGACCCGAACGGACGAGCGACCGTGTGCGTCACGCCCTCGGCCCGTAAGGCTCTCGGTTCGCTGGCCCAGGCTTTTTACCGCACCGATGTCGCCAAGCCCGAGGTCATCGGCATCACCGGCACCAACGGCAAAACCACGGGCACCTATCTGCTGGAACGCCTGTTCACCGGCGCGGGCCGCACGGTGGGCGTCATCGGCACGGTGGAATACCGCCGGCCCGGTCACCGCGAAAACGCTTCGCTGACCACACCCGGCTGCCTTGAACTGCACCGCATGCTGGCCGACATGCACGCCCACGGCGTGGATCTGGCGGTCATGGAAACGGCCTCCCACGCCCTGGACCAGGAACGAATCGCCGGCATCGAATTCGCGGCCGGAGCCCTGACCAACGTCACCCAGGACCACCTGGACTACCACGGCGACATGGAAACCTACTTCCAGACCAAGGCCCGCTTCTTCCGCCCCTTGGCCCAAGGCGGCGTGCCCCTGGAAAACAAGGCCAAAATCATCAACGTCGACGATCCCTACGGCCGGCGGCTGGCCGAAGAGCTGCCCGACGCCCTGTGCTTCGGCCTTTCCGAAGAAGCCCCGGCCGGACGTCGGATGCTCTCGGGCAAAATTTTGTCCCTCACCCCCTCGGGTATGCGTCTGGCCATGAACTGCGCCGACGACGCCTGGGAATTGCGTTCCCCCATGGTCGGGGCCTTCAACGCCTCGAATCTGCTGGGTGCGCAGGCCGTGGGTCTGGCCATGGGCCTGAAGCCCGCAGCCTTCGCCGCCCTGGAAGACTTCGCGGGCGTGCCGGGTAGGCTCGAGCGGGTGCCCAACCCCCAAGGCCTGCACGTGTTTGTCGACTACGCCCACACCCCGGACGCCCTGACCAACGTGCTGACCGCCCTGCGGGCGGCCGGGTTCGCCCGGATCGTCACGGTCTTCGGCTGCGGCGGCAACCGCGACCGGACCAAACGTCCGCTCATGGGCCGGGCCGTGGCCGCCTTGACCGACGTGGCCGTGCTGACCTCCGACAACCCCCGGCACGAAGAGCCCGAGGCGATCATCGCCGATGTGCTCCCCGGCTTGGCCGACTGCCGGGAAACCGTGGTGGAACCGGATCGCCGTGCCGCCCTGCGCAAGGCCCTGGCCATGATGGGGCCGGACGACGCCCTTCTGGTGGCGGGCAAAGGGCACGAGGCTTACCAGCAGATTGGGGATGTGAAAGTTCCTTTCAGCGACCAGGCGGTCATAAGGGAGTTGCTCCAATGCGCCTGACCCTGCTCGAAATCGCGCGGCTGCTCGGCTGCGACCCCACGTCCGTCCTGGCCGACGGCGTCAAGCCGGCGCTTGATGCGGCCGACGTCGAATCCGCCCTCCGGGCTCGGACCATTCCCACCGGAGCGCAGATCGACAGCCGATTGATCGCGCCGAAGCAATTGTTCTTCTGCCTGAAGGGTGAAAACGTCGACGGCCACGACTTCGCCGCCGCCGCCGCCCGCGCGGGGGCCTCGGCCGTCATTGCCGAGCGCCCGCCCTTCGCCCCTTCCGATACCAAAGCCCCGGTGTTCCTGGTGCCGGATGTCGCCGCCGCCCTTGCGCGTCTGGCCGTCCGCCATCGCGAAAGCGCTTCGGCCAAGGTCGTGGGCATCACCGGTTCGGCCGGCAAGACCTCGGTCAAGGAGGTCCTGGCCCAGGTTCTGGCCGTGCGCGGCCCGACGGCCCGCAACCACATGAACCTCAACAACCGCATCGGCCTGCCCCTGAGCATGCTGAACGCTCCGGCCCAGGCCTCGTTCTGGGTGCTTGAGGCGGGCATTAGCGAGCCGGGCGACATGGACGAGCTCGGCGCGATTCTGCGGCCCGACTACGGGTTGGTGCTCAACGCGGGCGCGGCCCATACCCAGGGCCTGGGCGACAAAGGTACGGCCCATTACAAAGCCAAGCTGTTGCGCTACATGCGCCCCGGCGGCCAGGCCTTTGTCTGCGCCGATTACCCGGATCTGGCCCGCGAGGCCCGGCTGCTCATGCCCATCCTGGCCACCCGGAGCGTGGAACTGAATTTCTTCAGCGCGTCCGGGCAGGAGGCCATGTGCAAAGCCCGTTACCTGGGCGGCGTTTCCTCCACGCGAGGCCTCTTCCTCGTGCAGATCGACGGCAAGGAGCTGCGTACCGTCGCGCCCTTCCGGGGCGTGTACGGGGCGGAAAACACCGCCGCCTGCGTGGCCGTGGCCTACCGGGCCGGGCTGACCTTTGAGGAAATCGCCAAGGGCCTGGAAACCGCCGAACTGCCGGCCCAACGGTTTGCCCAGCAACGCCGGGGCGAGTGCCTGATCATCGACGACACCTACAACGCCAACCCGCTTTCCGCCGGGCGCATGGTCGAGGCCGCCGCCGGTCTGGCCGAGGAAGAAAAGAAACCCCTACTCCTGGTCATGGGCGAGATGCTCGAACTCGGCGATGTGGCCGAGGAATCCCATGAGCGTCTGGGCGAACAGATGGCCCAGGTCGGACCCAAAGCGGTGTTCTGGAAAGGCGGCATGGTCGACGCCGTGCGCCGGGGCTTGGCCCGGGGCGGATACACCGGGGCTTTTTACCCGGTCGGCGGCGGGCAGGAGTTTTCCGCCCTGCTGGATGAAATTCCCGTCAGCCCCGGAGTGGTTCTGTTCAAGGGCTCACGAAGCAACAAACTGGAACGGCTGGTGGCTGTGCTTTGCGACGCCCTGCCCGAGGCCGGAGGAAACTGATGCTGTATCATCTGCTTTATCCGCTCAGCGGAGACTTCAGCATTTTCAACGTGTTCCGCTACATCACCTTCCGGTCGGTGTGGGCGCTGCTGACCGCGTTGATCATCACCATCCTGGTGGGGCCGTACTTCATCCGCATGCTGCGCCGCTTGAAATTCGGCCAGTATATTCATGAAGACGTCAAAGCCCACCTGGAAAAGGCGGGCACCCCGACCATGGGCGGCGTGCTCATCGCCTTCTCGCTCTGCGTGAGCGTGCTCTTGTGGGCCGATCTTTCCAATCCCTACGTCTGGCTGACCCTGCTCGTGTTCCTGGGCTTCGGGGCCGTGGGCTTCGCCGACGACTACCTGAAGATCATCCGCAAAAACAACAAAGGCATCTCGGCCAAAACCAAGTTCGCCGGACAGGTTCTGGTGGCTTTGGTCGGTCTGGGCATCCTCTTTACCCTGCCCGCCTATTCCACAGAACTGGCCGTGCCGTTCTTCAAGAATTTCCGCCCGGACCTCGGGCTGTTTTACGTGCCCTTCGCCGTTTTGGTCATGGTCGGCACCTCCAACGGGGTGAACCTGACCGACGGCCTGGACGGCCTGGCCATCGGCCCGACCATCGTGGCCGGGGTCTGCTTCGCCATCTTCATCTACGTGGCGGGCAACGCCCAAATCGCGAACTACCTGCAGGTGGCCCACGTGCCCGGCGTGGGCGAGGTTTCGGTGTTCTGCGGCGCGCTGATCGGCGCGGGGCTCGGATTCCTCTGGTACAACGCCTACCCCGCCCAGATCTTCATGGGCGACGTGGGCTCGTTGTCGCTGGGCGGCACCTTGGGTTTTCTCTCGGTGCTCTGCAAGCAGGAGTTGATTCTTCTGGTGGTGGGCGGGCTGTTCGCGGTCGAGGCCCTCTCGGTGATTCTCCAGGTGGGATATTTCAAGTTCAGCGGCGGCAAGCGGATTTTCCGCATGGCCCCGCTGCATCACCATTTCGAGCTCAAGGGCCTGCCGGAATCGAAGATCATCATTCGTTTCTGGATCACCTCGGCCCTGCTCGGATTGGCGGCCCTTTCGGTCCTGAAACTGCGTTGAGGTTCCTATGATGAAGCTCTCTTCGATTCTTTCTCCCGACGCTCTCGCGGTGGTGGTCGGAGCCGGAACTTCCGGCTCGGCCGCGGCCCGGCTGCTGCACGCCCTCGGCACCCGCGTGCGGATCCTGGATCACACCGCCATCCCCGAAGCGCTGCGCGACTGGGCGACCCAGAACGGCGTGGAAACCATCACCGCGCCGCACAAGCCGGCCCACTTTGTGGGGGCCAAGCTGGTGGTCGCCAGCCCCGGCATTCCGCCGACCCTGCTGCAGCCCCTGCTCGAAGCCGCCGGCAACCCTCCCCTGGTGGGCGAGATGGAGCTGGCCCTGCAGTGCACGAGCACGCCCATCCTGGCCGTGACCGGCACCAGCGGCAAGACCACCACCGCCAGTCTGGCGGCGGCCATGCTTGAGCGGGCCGGAAGAACCGTGTTCCTTGGCGGCAACATCGGCACGCCCCTCAGCGAATACGTGCTCGCGGGCAAACCGGTCGACGTGCTCGTTCTGGAGCTTTCCAGCTTCCAGCTTCAGGGTTGCCCCGGGTTGAAGCCCAAGGTCGGGATGATCCTCAACCTTACGGCCAACCACCTGGATCACCACAAAGACATGGCCGAGTATACGGACGCCAAGTTCAGCCTGTTCACGAACATGGACCCGGAAGACCTCGCCGTGCTGCCGCCCGAGCTTGAGGTGGAATACCGCCGGCGTCATCTGCTGCCCCGGCTGGAGCTGATCGGCGCGGGAGCCGAGTTCACGGGCCTGCGCCTGGCCGGTAAACACAACGCCGCCAATGCCGAGGCCGCCTGGCTGGCCTGCCGGCCGTTCGGGGTGTCGCTCGAAACCGCCGTGGAGGCCGCCCGTGACTTCGCCCCTCTACCCCACCGTCTGGAGCAGGTTGAAAACATCGACGGCACCATTTTTGTCAACGACTCCAAGTCCACCACCGTGGAATCGCTGCGCGTCGCTCTGGAAAGCTTTGATTCGCCGGTCTACCTGCTGGCCGGCGGCAAGTTCAAGGGCGGGGATCTCAACTCCCTCCGGCCGCTTTTGGAAGAAAAGGTCACGGGCGTGGCCCTTTACGGGGGCAGCGGCGACATCTTCAACAAAGCCTGGGAAGGTGCCGCGCCCATCAGCCGGCACAAAACCCTGGAAGAAGCCGTTCGGCATCTGTTCGCCGAGGCCCACTCCGCCGAAGGCGGCACGATTCTGCTTTCGCCGGCAACCTCAAGCTACGACCAATACCCCAACTACATCGCCAGGGGTGAGGATTTCCGCCGCGTCGCGAACGCGTTGCGGGAGGTGACGCAGTAATGTCCGGAACGCGCTCCCGTCACGGCGCCCCCGATTGGTGGCTGCTCGGCATCACCATTGTGCTCACGGCCTTCGGCCTGCTCATGGTGTATTCGGCGAGCGGCATTGTGGCGGAAAAAAACATGGCGGACACCTATTACTTCTTCAAGCGTCAGGTGCTTTTCGCGGCCGTGGGCGGCATCGCCCTCGCGGTCGCGGCCGGCCTGCCGCGCGAGACCCTCAACCGCCTGCATTACCCGTTTTTATTCGGTTCTTTCCTTCTGTTGATCATCGCCTTGTCGCCCCTGGGCGTGAAGGTCAACGGAGCGCAACGCTGGATCGGCTTCGGCCCCATCCGCCTGCAACCCATGGAATTCGCCAAGATCGCCCTGGTCCTGTACCTGGGCTGGTTCATGGCCGGCAAACAGGCCATCATCAAGACCTTTTCCGGCGGAGTCATTCCGCCCTTCCTGGTAACCGGAACCCTGTGCCTGCTGCTGTTGGTCCAGCCGGATTTCGGCGGCGCGGTGTTGCTTTCCAGCCTGCTCTTTTTCATGTGCCTGGTGGGCGGCACCCGGTTTCTGTACCTGTTCATCTCCGCCTGTCTGGCCTGCGGCGCGGTCTACCTGTTGATCACCAACGCCGACTACCGGATGAGCCGGCTTCTGGCCTTCCTCGACCCGTGGGCCGTAGCCCAGGGCGCGGGGTATCAGCTTGTCCAGGGCCTCCTGGCGCTCGGATCCGGCGGTCTCGGCGGGCTGGGACTGGGCGCGGGCCGGCAGAAGCTCTTTTATCTGCCGGAAGCCCACAACGACTTCATCATGGCCGTGATCGGCGAAGAGGCCGGGTTCATCGGCGTTTCCCTGGTTATTCTGCTCTTTGGAGTTTTTATCTGGCGGGGCATGCGCATCGCCCTGCGCCAGGACGATCTGCGCGACCGGCTCACGGCTTTCGGCATCCTTTTGGTTCCGGGTCTGTCCATTTTGCTCAATTTGGCCGTGGTCTTCGGCTGCGCCCCGCCCAAAGGCGTGCCCATGCCGTTTTTCAGCTACGGCGGCAGTAGTTTGATGGCGTCCCTCTCGTGTGTCGGCTTGCTTTTGAACTATTCGCGAACGGCAAAGGCATAAGCATGGAACGCGTCATCGTCACCACAGGCGGCACAGGCGGGCACATCTTCCCCGCCTTGGCCGTGGCCGAGGAAATCCGCCGGCGCTTCCCCCGGGCCATGCTCCTGTTCATGGGCGGCCGGGAGGGACCGGAAGCGGATCTGGCCGTGGCCGCCGGTTTGGACTTCATCGGTCTGCCCGTTCGCGGCGTGGTCGGCCGGGGCCTGCGCGGTCTTGCCGCCGGGTTCTGCATGGCCAAGGCCATTCGCACCGCCCGCGGGATCATCGGAAAATTCCGGCCGCAGCTCGTCGTCGGCTTCGGCGGGTACGCGGCCTTTGCCGGGGTTTGCGCCGCGCGCCTGGCTCACGTGCCCATCGCCCTACACGAGCAAAACAGCGTGCCGGGCTTGGCCAACCGCCTCGCCGGACGTTTCGCCCAACGCATTTTTTTGTCTCTGCCCGACTCTTCCGGAACCTTCCCGGCCGAAAAATGCCGGCTGGCGGGCAACCCGGTCCGGGCGGACATCGCGGCTCTTGCCGCCAACAGCCGGGGTGAACGCCACGCCGAACTCGCCGCCGGCAGACCGCCGCGTCTGCTCGTGGTCGGAGGCAGCCTGGGCGCCAAAGCTTTGAACGATGCGGTCGCGGCCAATCTCGATGTCCTGGCCGGGCTGGAGATTCACCACCAGACCGGCAAAACCCTGCACGAGGAAGTCCGCACCGCCTACCGCGCGGCCAAAGCCGACCACGCCCTGGTGGAGCCGTTCATCACCGACATGGCCTGGGCCTATGCCAACGCGGATCTGGCCCTGTGCCGGGCCGGAGCTTCCACCCTGGCCGAGCTGGCCTGCGCCGGGTTGCCCGCGATTTTGGTTCCGTATCCGTTCGCCGCCCGTGACCACCAACGCCACAACGCCCAGGCCCTGGTCGACCGGGGCGCGGCCGTGATGATGAACCAAAGCGAATTCGCGGGTGAAAAAGCCGGTGTTCTGGCCGACCGGATCCTGGATCTGGTCAGCGACCCCGCCAGGCTGACCCAGATGTCCGAAGCCGCCAGGGCCATGGCCCTGCCCCAAGCCGCCGCCGCCGTGGTCGACGGGTTGGAAGAGATGGTGAAGAGGTAATAGTTGGGTAGGTTTTCCGCCTCCGGCGGACGGGGGGATTGAATCCCCCCGCGCCCCCCCCCGATTGCGACACGAAACGATTGCCCAGGTGAACCGCAGGGTTCACCGAAAAACACCGCCCAAGGTCTCCCGAACGCCTCTCCGGGAAACCCGTTACGGTCCAGACATGAGGGGTGCAGGGGAAATCATTTCCCCTGCCGGGGTCCAGGGGCGGAGCCCCTGACGCCGAAGGCGACAAGTACGTTTTCCATTTATTTTCCAAGGAGCACGGCATGCACAACAGGGTACACACCATCCACATGGTCGGCATCGGCGGGGCCGGCATGAGCGGCATTGCCGAGGTTCTGTTGAACATGGGCTATGCGGTGCACGGCTCCGACGTGGCCGAATCCGCCACGGTGGCCCGGCTGCGTCAATTGGGCGCGGTGATCGCGGCGGGCGGGCACAATGCGGAAAACCTCAGAGAGGCCCACGTGTTGGTGAAATCCACGGCCGTGGGCGAAGACAACCCGGAAGTGGTGGCGGCCCGGGAACGCGGCATTCCGGTCATTCCCAGAGCCGAGATGCTCGCGGAACTCATGCGCCTGCGCACGGGCATCGCCATTGCCGGCACCCACGGCAAAACCACGACCACTTCGTTGACGGCGGCCATTTTCGATGAAGCGGGCCTGGACCCGACGGTGATCATCGGCGGCAGGCTCAACGCTTACGGGGCCAATGCCCGTTTGGGCGGCGGCTCGTACTTGATCGCCGAGGCGGACGAATCCGACGGCTCGTTCCTGTGTTTGGTGCCGATCATGAACGTGGTCACCAACGTGGACATGGACCACCTGGACTTCTACCCGGACCGCGAAACCATCGACGAGGCATTCACCCAGTTCATGAACAAGATTCCGTTTTACGGAATCAACGTGGTCTGCGGCGACGACCCCGGCGTGCGCAAGCTGCTGCCCCGAATCAAACGCCCGGTGATGACCTACGGCCTCGGCCCCGGCTGCGACCTGACGGCCGAAGTCCTGGAATGCGCCGAGGTCAACCGCTTTGTGGTCCGGCTGAAAGGCTGCCGCTTGGGAGAGGTCACGCTGGCCCAACCCGGACGGCACAACGTGCTGAATGCCTTGGCGGCCATCGGCTTGGCCCTGCAGGCCGACATTCCCATCGACGCCTGCATCCGGGGTCTGGAAAAATTCAAGGGCGTGGGCCGGCGGTTCGAGCGCATCGGCGAATACAACGGCATCCTGGTGGTGGACGATTACGGGCACCACCCGGTGGAAATAGCCGCCACCCTGGACACCGCCAAACGCTGCCTGCCGGACCGACGGCTGGTGGTTGCCTTCCAGCCCCACCGCTTCACCCGTACCCAGGCCCTGTTCGGCGAGTTTTGCAAGGTGTTCGAGCCGGTGGACAAGTTGTTTTTGACGGAAATCTACGCGGCTTCGGAATCGCCCATTCCCGGCGTGGGCGGCGAAAGCCTGGCCCAGGGCGTTCGTCAGGTCTCAAGCACAGACGTGGAGTTCTGCCGCACCTTTGACGAACTGCGCGCCCGTTTGGACGAAGAACTGCGCCCCGGCGATTTGTTCCTGACCCTCGGGGCCGGCAACATCACCACGGTCGGCCGTAAACTGGTGGAAGAGAATACATGAGTCTGAAGGGATTCTCCATCTTGCCGGGGCCGTCACTGGCCCGGCGCACGACCATGGGTCTCGGGGGCGTTGCCCTGGCCGAGATCCGGGTGGAGGATCCTTTGCGTCTCGAAGACCTGCCCGACAGGCTGCGCGGCATCGGCGGGCGGGTGGAAACTCTTGGCGGCGGCAGCAACATCATTGCCGGCGACGGTGAGCTGCCCATCACCCTGTTGACCTTGGGTTGCAAAGAGATTCGAGTGCTGGGCGAAGACGGCGGCCGCGTGTTCGTCCGCGCCGAAGGCGGCGCCCGCCTGCCCGCGCTTTTGGGCGCGCTGGCCAAAGCCGGGCTTTCCGGCTTGGAAGGGCTGGCCGGCATTCCCGGTTCCGTGGGCGGCGCCCTGGCCATGAACGCGGGTTCGTACGGGGTGGAAGTGTGGTCGGCAGTGACGTCGGTTCAGGTGTTCACGCGGGAGGCGAACACCCGGGAGCGCCTGCCCGAAGCCTTTGAAGTCGGCTACCGGCATTGCGTGCTCAAAGGTCTCGCGCCCGAAGAGCGGTTTGTGGTCACGGCGGCGACATTCGCCCTGACGCCGGCGGATTCCGTGCTTGTGCGCGAGCGGATGCGCAAGTGTTTGGAAAAGAAACGCGTCACCCAGCCCGTGCGCGAACGAAGCGCCGGATGCGTGTTCAAGAACCCCCCGGGCGCAAGCGCGGGAAAACTGCTGGATGAAGCGGGCATGAAAGGCCGGACCATGGGCGGAATGTCGTATTCCTCCCTGCATGCCGCCTTCATGATCAACAACGGGCGCGGTACGAGCGCCGATGCTTTGGAATTGCTGGAAATGGGCCGTGAGGCCGTCCGGCGGACCCACGGAATCCGCCTGGAGACCGAGGTACGGATATGGCCGTAAAGGGAAGACTCACCACCACGCGGGTCAAGCGGGTCAATTTGCAGCGCAGCGGCAAGCCGATGCGCAACAGCAGACACGAACCGCCCGCTCCCCGCCGCGAAATCCACATTCACCTGCCTTGGCGGGGAATGGGGCAGTGGTTGGCGACGTGTTCCATCACCTTGATTTGCCTTGCCTTTTTTGCGGCGGCCGGATTCGGACTTCTGTACTCCTATAGATTTTTTACGGCTACTCCATATTTCGCCATAAAAACAGTTGAAATTCGTGGCAATTTGAGATTAAACTCTAGAGAAATTCTAGAGATGGCCGATCTGGACGCCGGAGGCAACAGTCTGGCCGTCTCCCTGGATGAAGTCAAAGCCGCGGTGCTCGCCAATCCCTGGATCAAGGACGCCTCCGTGGCCCGCGTATTGCCGGATACGCTGATTATTTCAGTAGAAGAACGAATGCCCGCTTTTTGGATGCACTATCAGGGCACCCTCTATTATGCGGACGTGGAAGGCAGACTCATCGCCCCGGTGACCGCCGAGGGCTTCATTCCCCTGCCCGCTCTGGAAGTGGAAACCGGAGCCGAGGCTGCGGTCACGGCTCTGCCCGTGCTGGTCAAAAGCCTGCAACAGTCGCGTCTGCCCTTCGATCTCGGCGTGGTGACCTGGGTGCGCCTGTCCACTTCTCGCGGCATTGAAATTTTTGTTGAAAATACGGGACTCAAGCTTTCCGTCGGCCTGGAAGACTGGCCGGAAAACATCCGAAGGCTTGAATTGACCCTGGCGGATTTAGCCCGCCGCGGCGAATTGGCCGGCACACGGGAAGTCAAAGCCCAAGGCACCAACGTCTGGGTGGAGCTTGCCGCGACCCGCCCGGGCGGCTGACCGCCCGATTAAAACAGACCGACACGGCGCCGCCCGGCGCATTGGCCCGAGCATGGCTCAAGGGAAAAAAGGCATGGCAAAAGCTGATCTGATCATCGGCCTGGATATAGGCACCACCAAAATTTGCGCCGTGGTGGGCGAACCCACCGACGACGGCGTGGATATCGTCGGTATCGGCACCCACCCCTCCACAGGCTTGCGCAAGGGCGTGGTGGTCAATATCGAAGAAACCGTGGCCTCCATCCAGAAAGCCCTGGAAGAAGCGGAACTCATGGCCGGCTGCGAAATCCGCACGGTTTACGCAGGCATCGCCGGCAGCCACATCAAAGGCTTCAACAGCCACGGGGTCATCGCCGTCAAAGGCGGCGAGGTCACGGCCAAAGACATGGAACGCGCCATGGAGGCCGCCGGAGCCGTGGCCATTCCCCTGGATCGCGAGGTCATCCACACCCTGCCCCAGGAATACATCGTCGACGACCAGCGCGGGATCATCCATCCCATGGGCATGGCCGGGGTGCGCCTGGAAGTGCGGGTGCATATCGTCACCGGGGCCGTGACCAGCGCCCAGAACATCGTGCGCGCCTGCCACAAAAGCGGCTTGGACGTCTCGGACATCGTGCTGGAATCCCTGGCTTCGGCCAAGGCGGTGCTCACCGAAGAGGAACGCGAACTGGGCGTCGCCCTGGTCGACCTCGGCGGCGGCACCACGGACATTGCGGTTTTCGCCGACTCGTCCATCAAGCACACCGGCGTTCTGGCCCTCGGCGGGCAAAACCTGACCAACGACATCGCCTTCGGCCTGCGCGCCCCCATGGCCGCGGCCGAGCGCATCAAAATCCGCCACGGCTGCGCCATGGTCGATTTGGTCGAACAGGACGAGATCATCGAAGTGCCCAGCGTGGGCGGCCGCGAGCCGCGCCGGCTTTCGCGCAGGCTGCTGGCGGAGATCTGCCAGCCGCGCATGGAAGAGGTGCTGGAGCTCGTCGATCAGGAACTCACCCGTTCCGGCTGCAGAAGCATGATCGGCGCGGGCGTGGTGCTCACCGGCGGTTCGGCGCTGATTGACGGCTGCCAGGAACTGGGCGAGCAAATTTTCAACCTGCCCACGCGGATCGGGTATCCGCGCAACGTGGGCGGACTGAAGGATGTGGTCAACAGCCCCAAGTATGCCACCGCCGTGGGACTGTTGTGCTTCGGAGCGGAAAAAGAAGGCCCGACGGTGCGCAATTTCCGCATTCGCGACGGCAACGTCTTTGAACGCATCCTTTCCCGCATGAAAAAGTGGTTTGCGGACATTTCCTAACCCTTCCGGAAAACCGGGTACAAGCAACAAAATACTCAAGGCAGAGTAAAGAGAGGCTTATATGGAATTTTTCTTCGACATGGACGGCATCGAGACGGGCGCGGCGCAGATCAAGGTGGTGGGCGTCGGCGGCGGCGGCGGCAACGCCATCAACAACATGATTGTTTCCGGCATCGCCGGGGTCTCGTTCATCGCGGCCAACACCGACATTCAGGCCCTGAGCGCGTCTCAGGCCGAGTACAAGGTCCAGATCGGCGGCAAGCTGACCAAGGGCCTGGGCGCCGGCGCCAATCCCAACGTGGGCTGTGAGGCCGCCCTCGAAAACGTGGATCATCTGCGCGAACTGCTGGACGGCGCGGACATGGTGTTCGTCACCGCCGGCATGGGCGGCGGCACAGGCACCGGAGCCGCCCCGGTCATCGCCCAGGTGGCCAAAGAAATGGGCGCCCTGACCGTGGGCGTCGTGACCAAGCCTTTCTACTTTGAAGGCAAGAAACGCCTGGCCGTGGCCGAAGCGGGCATCACCGAAGTCCGCCGGCACGTGGACAGCCTGATCACCATCCCCAACGACCGGTTGCTCCAGCTCGCGCCCAAGCGCGCCGGATTCAAAGAAATGCTCAAGAAGGCCGACGACGTGCTCTACTACGCGGTCAAAGGCATCTCCGACCTGATCATGACTCCGGGGTACATCAACCTGGACTTCGCCGACGTGCGCACGGTCATGAACGAATCCGGCATGGCCATGATGGGCACCGGCATCGCCGTGGGTGAATCCCGCGCCCGCGAGGCCGCCGAAAAAGCCATCACCAGCCCGCTGCTGGAAGGCGTCTCCATCGACGGCGCGCGCAACGTGCTGGTCAGCATCACCAGCAACGAAGATCTGGCCCTGGAAGAAGCCCACGAAGCCATGGACATCATCAACGAGGCCGCGCATTCCGAAGTGAACGTCATCTTCGGCACCGTGCTCGACCCCGCCGCCGGCGACGAATTGCGGGTCACGGTCATCGCCACGGGCATCGACACCACCGACGAACACGTCCAACCGGCCGCCAAAACCACGACCATCACCAGCATCCGTCGGGACGGCGGCAGCGTCGGCGGTGGCGGCGGCGGTGGCGGACGCCCGGCTCCCGCGCCGGAAAGCACGTTGCGTGGTCTTTCCACACCCCGCGTGCCCACGGGCAATGCGGGCTACAACGTGCCCGCGTATGTGCGACAGCAGTCGATGGCCGGACACAACCCCGGTAGACCTGTGGCCCATAACCCCGGAGAAGACGACTTCATTTTTGACGAGGACGAATTCGAAACCCCGTCCTTCATCCGTAAACAGGCCAACTAGAACAATTTCGTGGTGAAATTGTTTATGAAAACCTCTTACGGTGTTGCCGCAAGCCGGCAGGCAAACGGGGCTGCGGTCGCCTAAGCGGCCGCCGAGCATCGGAGCTTTTTTAAAGGTACGGTGCGCCCGTTCCACGGTGAAAGAAAACGCGCGGCCGCCCGCCTTTTCGGCGGGCGGCGTCTCTGCCGCACATCCCGGCGCCCGCGCCGGTAGACGACAAATTGCGGCGGTTCTCTGCCTTACCGCCGCTCGCCCCCCGTTTCCATCGGCACGCCTCTCGCCGACGGGAACGGGGGTGCTTCATTCTAGAGCAGATAAACATTGAAAATGTTCATCTGCTCTGGTGGACGCGTAAGCGTGCCGCCCGGCCGATTGGAGCGTAGCGTGTCTTTCATCGAAAGCGTGGCAACAAACACCTTACGTGTCCCTGTTTCCCGCTTGCGGGCTCGTTCAGAAGCTTGTCGGTAATATGGCTCCATAGACAATTTCAACGTGAAATTGCTCTATCGGACGAGATGACTCCGCACCCCGCTCGGCCGGGACGCGCGCCACGCCGGTCCCACGGATAATAAAATGGACGGGGCAACCCGTCCGTTCACGCAATCTCGCCTACAGCCTCAGCGAGTCGCCAAATAATTCCGTTTCACGCCCTTCTAGGCTCAGGACTCATTAATTGCAAAAAGTAGAAAAGTTGGTTAGTTGTGCTCATGGAGGGCGCAATGAGCCAACTTTTCTATCTTTCTGTCGAGCAACTTGAGCGTATCAAGCCTTTCTTTCCACTTTCACACGGCA
>JAVBMX010000049.1:0-16377 GCA_031551885.1 Desulfovibrio sp. | reverse complement strand
CCCCCCCCCCCCCCGCCCCCGCGGGCGCGCGCCCGCCCCCCGGCCCCCCCCCCCCGGCCCCGCGGGGGGCCCCCCCCCCCCCCCCCCCCCGTGGTCCCCCTCGCCGCCCCCCGCGCCACGCCCCGACAATGGGGGTGCAGGTGCCGCTCGCGTTGTTGTGGCATGGCCGTTTCACATCGCGAGAGTTTCACCGGGGGCCGACCTTCGCAGCCCTGGCTCAATCCCCTGCCGGAGGGGCTTGGGGTGCCGCCCGCGTTACCGTAAAACAACCTTTTCGCATCGCGGGAGTGCCGCCGGCCGGCCCACGCAGCACTGTTTGAGTCCCCCAAGTAAGAGGGACCAAGCCTACAATCCGCCTCTGATGCCGCCGGCATAGAGGCGCGCCTTGATATACAAAGAAAGAGCCGCGACGGCGCGGTCGCAAACCGGGAAAACAGGTATGCCCTGGGCGAGAAAGGCTTCTCTGAACGGCTCATACAGCAGCCCGCCGTCGATGACCCCGACCGTGGGTTTCTCGCTCTTCGCGGCCACCTGGGTCATCAGGGAGACGATGCCGCTTTCCGAGGTCAGATCAAACTCCGGGGCATCGTCGGCAAGCGAATGCACGGAAGGCGCGAACGGCCCCATGCTGATGACCAGGGCGTCGACGTTTTCGTCCTGGAGGAGAATCTCGGCGATATCCGTATGGACCTCGTCGTCGGCCGTGGGGGTGATGTCCAGCGGGTTGTTCACGCTGACCAGGTTGTCGAGCTTTTTGACTTTGAGGATCTCGGCTATACCGGCGCGGGTGTTTTCTCGGTAGTCGGCCAGACGCATCTGGTAGTCATCGGACTGCACCGAATCGGCCATGCCCACGGCCTCGAACCCCGCCGCGCTGAGCGCGGCCAGCCTGTTGCCGCGGATCCTCTTGCCGTGCAGTTTGACGGCCAGCAGGAACAGATCCTGGAACTCGACAAAGTTGCCGGCCACAATGGCCCCGGCCTGGCGCACGCAGCTTTCGCAGACCATGTAGTCGCCGGCCAGCGAGGCGGTGTGGCCGCTGGTGGCGCTTTTGCCCTCGGGAGTGCGCCCGGCCTTGTAAAAGACCACTTCCTTGCCCGCCCGCACGGCCTCACGCACGGCCTTGCAGAACTCCAGGCCGTCCAGGTCGTTGAAGCCTTCGGCGTACACGGCGATGACGTCGACCTCCGGGCTGTCCTTGAAGTATTTGACCATGTCGCCCAGGGTCAGGTCGGTCTGGTTGCCGATGGAAATCATATAGGCGGGGTTGAGCTCCCGGCACTGGCTGAGCCGGTGCAGCATAAAGGCCCCGCTCTGGCTGACGAAAGCCGCGCGGTGGTATTTCCCCGAGCGGTTCTTGGGCATCTTTTTTTCGGGAATGAACCAGGTGTCGTATGAGCCGGGGAACGAAACCACCCCCATGCTGTTGGCCCCGAGAAAGACCGGGCCGCCGTCGCCTTTGGCATGGGCCTCGTTGATCTTGGCCACGATGGCCCTGGCCCGTTCCTTGCTCTTTTCCGTCTCGCCCAGTCCGCCGGGGATGAGCATAACCGACTCGGCCGCGCTGTGGTCGATGACCTCGTCGACCAATTGCGGCACCTGCTCCGCGCCCACGGCCACCACGAAGAGGTCCGGCTTTTCCGGCAAGGCCGTGATGCTCGGGGCGCATTTCACGCCGTTGATCTCGGTTTCGCCCTCGCGAATCACGCTGACCTTGTCTTTGGGGAAACCGGCGGCCAGGATGTTCTCGAGAATGATCGAGCCGAAGTTCTTGCGTTTGGTGGAAACGCCGATGAGGGAAATGCTCTTGGGATGCAGCAGGTTGTGAATCTTGCGCACCGGCCTGGGCACCTCGCGGGGCATGGGCGGAGAGAAGCGGCACATGCCGTCCAGGGGAACCATGAGGAAATCGGTAAAGGCAAAGGGGTTGATTTCCAACTCTTCGACGATGAAGTCGGCCTCGGGGTTGGCCGGGGAATAGTTGCGGCCGATCTCGATAAAAGCGCTGAAACACTCGACCAGCTGCTCGTCGGTGACGATGCGCTGTTGCCCGCGCGTCAGGCCGGCCAACTTGCCGTAGGCGATGGTCTTGCGAAACAGGTCGAAGAACTCCTCGCCGTCGGTCAGTTCGCACGAGGCCGCGACAATGGCCTGGCCTTTGCGGAAGCGGGCGGCGTACAGCTCGGTGTCGGTGCCGCCCAGGCCGGCGCTGACGACCATGCCGAACTCGCGGGTGTTGCGCAGGCCCATGATCAACTCGTTGCCGAACGCGCCGGAATCCGGCGGCATGAACTGCACCAGAAGCACGCCTTTCAGGTCTCCGCGGATGGCGGCTTCCAGGGCCTCGCCGGAAAGGCCGCGGTACTCTTTCGGTTCCGCGCCGGGGTTGGCCTGGATCCAGCCGGCGTATTTTTCCGGCACTTCGCTGAGCATGCGCCGCACGGACGAACGGACCTTGTCCGGGGTTTTGGGCACGATTTTAACCCCGCCGACCTCGGTTTTGTGGATGATGGTGGGGGAGACGATTTTCAGAACGACCTTCTCGCCCGGCAGGGCGGTCATTTCGTCTTCGGAAGGCCGCGCGCCGCGCGGAATGAGAAAGCACTGCGGCGGGGTTTCCGCGCCGAGCAGCGAAAGAAAGTTGTAGACCTCATACTCGTAGAGGAAGTTGCGTCCTTCGTCGGCGGCCGCGCGGAGCAACTCGCTGATGCTTTTGAAGTCGATGTATGTCGTGCTCATGAAGCCTCCTGTCGAATCCAGTGATGTCAAAACGGCCGGATTTCAAAACGCCGGCGGAGCAAGATGCCCGTCCGCGCCGGGAAGTCAATCCCCTTCGGCGCGGACGGCCGATCTTACACTTACAGAAGCTTTCTGCCGGCGAGGAAGGCCGCGTGGTTCGCGGTCCATACGGCCGGTTTCGGGCTCACGCTCTTGAGCGCTTTGAGCCACAGTTCCACCGGAATGCCGTCAAAAGGCGACAGGCTGCTCAGAGCGCCGATCATCACCACGTTGGCCACCCGGCCCGTGGGGTCGCCCAGTTTGAGGGCCTGATCCAGGACGTTGACCCGAAGCGTTTTATAGCCGGAGAGCAACGCGCCGATCTGTTCGGCCGAGGGGTAGGCGTCCGGGGCCGTGCCGTGCGGCAGAACCATGGTTTCCGCCAGGAGCAGGGTGCCGCCGGGCTTGAGCATGTCCAGGAAGCCGGGGCGCAGCACTTCGCTCATCTCCATGCTGACCAGACAGTCGGCCGTGCCGGGCAGCAGCATCGGCGAGCAGACCTTGCCGCAGCTGAAGGTGGAAATGACCGGACCGCCCATCTGGGCCATGCCGTGGGTTTCGCCCTTGACCACGTTGGTGTCGCCGTAACCGGCCAGGAAGGCCAGCTGGGTGAGCACGCGGCCGAAGAACAGGTTGCCCTGGCCGCCCACGCCGCGAATGGCCACGGCCAGTTTTTCCGGCAGGTTCAGGCCGGCGAGGTCGACGTCGGGAATGTTCTCGGGAGCGGCGGGCAGTTCCACGCGGCCGGCGGCTTTGCCGTCCGTTTTCTCAAGGGGCTTCATCGCGCCCACCGGGCACATCTGCGAACAGGCCGGGGTCTGCCCCACGCAGCCGGAGCACAGGTTGTTGAACGACGGGAATTTTTCTTCGTCGGCCTGGATGCCGGGGCAGATCTGGCAGGTGCCGCAGCGCTTGCACTTGTCCGCGTCGATCTCGAGCCGCACGCCGTGCAGTTTTTTGTCCACCTTGCGGATGCAGGTGCCGGAAACGATCACGGTGGTGAAGTCCCCTTCTTCGGCCGCTTTGAACGCGTCGGTCAGGGTTTTGCGGATGCCCTTGCGGTCATAGCCGCTCACTTCCATGACTTTGGCGCCGTGGGCCTCAAGCGAGGCTTTGAGGTTGAAGCGGCTTTCCTGCCCGGCCAGGTTGACCGGCGAGGTCGGGCCGGGCTGGCCGCCGGTCATGGCGATCCAGTTGTTGTCCAGAATGACCTTCACACCCGGAATGCGCCGGGCGATGCTGCTGCGGGTGGCGTCCATGCCGCTGTGGCATTCGGTGCCGTCGCCCAGGATGCTCAGACATTTGGCGGCTTTTTCCGGGTTGGCCAGAACAAAACCGGCCCGGTTGGCCTCACTCGCGCCCATGGCCACGGTGGTGTCCACGGCGTTCATGAAGAACAGCAGCGTGTTGCAGCCGATATCGCCGAAGCAGGCCTCGATTTTGCCCTTTTTCTTCATGTTGCGCACGGTGTCGCCGAACAAACGGTACGGGCAGCCGGGGCAGATCATCGGCGGCCGGCCCAGGGGCTTGGCCTCGGCCGGGACGGCGCTTTGAATGGTGTAGCCCAAACGCTTGGCCACCAAGGCCGGGTCCCACTCGGTCAGGTTGCTGTCGGCCTCTTTGCCCTTGACGGGCAGGCCCAGACGCTCCATTTCTTCCTGGAGGTAGCGGAAGCCGTCTTCAATGACATAGACGTCGCCCTTGATGGATTTATGGAAATCGCGGAGCAGTTTTTCCGGCAGCGGCCAGGTGAAGCCGATGGAAAGGATGTCGATGTCCTCGCCCAGGGAGCTTTTGACTTCCCTGACGAACAGTTCCGTGGCCCCATACGTGATGACGCCCAGCTTGCCGCCGCCCTTCTCCCACTTGTTCAGGGGGGAGGTTTCCACCAGAGACTTCAGGGCGGGGAGGCGCTCCGAAAGAACCCGGTTGTAGTTGGCCCGGGCGATGTTGGGCAGGGTGCAGAACGACTTCAGGTCGGCCGTGGTCACGGCTTCCCGTTTGCGGATCGGGTTGAGGCGCACCAGGCCTTCGCTGTGGCAGAGGGTGCCGCAGGCCAGGATGACCACCGGGGTTTTCAGGGCGCGGCTCAGATCGGCGGCCAGTTCGGGGGCTTCGTGCAGCTCTTGGTGGGTGCGCGGTTCCAGAACCGGGATAAAACAGCTTTTCAGGAAGGGGCGGGGATCGATGAGGTGCTGGGTGGAACTGGGGGTGAAGTCGGAGGCGATGTAGTACACGAGGGCGCCGCGGTCGCCGGTGAAAAAGGCCGAGCTGCCGATGTTGTCGGCGGCCTGGAACAGGCCGGGAATCTTCATGGTCACGACACAGTCTTTGCCGGCCAGGGAAACGCCGTGCCCCATGGACGCCGCCACGGCCTCGTTGACCGACCAGCCGACGGCGATCATGTCCTGCACGGCGGACAACCCTTTGTCGATGACCTCGGTGCTGGGCGTGCCCGGGTAGCCGTCCGCGGCGTGAATGCCCGAGCGGACGCACCCGGCGGCAAAGGCGATGTTGCCCTGAATGACGACGGCTTCACCTTCTTTGCCGGTACACAGGTTTTTCATTGTGCTCATACCTCATCCTCCATGTTGAGATTCCGGTTGGTTCCGAGGCCGGTCGACGACGCGCGGAAACCGCCGATCCACGACGGACCAAGGACTTGCAGATGGGAAATTCAAAGAGCGGTCGACCGGGTGAGGAACAACGCGCAGTGGCGGTTGCGCCCTTCGCGGGCGGCCGGACAAACTTCGTGACCCTATGGTTACGGAAGACGACCAATCCACGCTGTAACAAATGTTAATCGGCCCTCAAATTTGCCGCGGCATTGCGGATGAGGGAAAAATATTCTCCCGTAACATGCCTCCACGTCTGTACTAATCGAAAAACATCTGGACAGAAAAAAAATATGGTGTTCAACTCGCTCCATCGAGGCGTCCTCAAACCACGTAGGCACCCGTCGCTGTGCGTCGCCTATAATGCAACATTCCCTTTCCTATTTTTGCTTACATCCATGCATAGCGACAACGCATCTCCCGTTCATTCCAGCTGATGATTGCATGATGAAACGCCGGTTCATCGGCAGGACGAACCGTCGTGCCATGAAGCCTTTGCATGCGATGCGACGGAAAAGCTTGTGTCGCTGAACCTCCACAGCCCAACGCAACCCACCGCGCCTTGAGAAAAATTTACGGCATGGAATCACGATGGAGTTCTCCCGCGGCAATGCCGGGAGGAGGAGTATCGCATGAACGTGATGGACAAAAGAATAGACCAGATGGGGTGCATTCTGGGGGAAGACGGCATTCCGGACTGTTCACAGGCGAGTTTCGCCAGAACCATGCGGGCCTCGCCGCTCTGGAAAGACGTCATGCATCTTGCCGTGCGCCGCAGCCTGCCCAGAGGCACCGTGGTCATGCCCGCCGGCGAGCAGGTCAACGCGCTCTACTACGTGGAACAAGGGGAAGTGCGTATCGACATGCACGCGCCGGGCGGCATGGAGAAAATTTTCTGCTATATCGGACCCGACTGCCTGTTCGGCGAATCGCCGTTTTTCCTTGAAAAGCCCTACTTTCTTTCGGCCACCTGCGTGCAGCCGACCATCCTGCAGGTTTTCACCCGGGAAGTTCTGAACGAGAAAATTTTCCCCAAATCGCCGGAGCTGGTTCAAGAGCTGTTCCGGGCTCTGGCCTTCAAGCTCCAGGTGCTGATCAATCAAATCGCCCTGCTCGGCATGGACCCGATGGTGGTCCGGGTCTGCAAGTATCTGCGGCTCAACCTGTCCCGCGACGACGAAGGCAGACTTTACTCCGTACCCGGCATCCCCCAACACGAACTGGCCAACCTTCTGGGCATGCACCGCGTGTCGTGCAACCGCATTCTCAAAGGACTGGAGAAAGAGGGCGTGATATCCGAATACTCGCCCGAGCGGGTGTGGATTTACCGGGAAGACGTCATCTTGAACGCGGGCATGGATCTGCCCTGCGGGTGAGGTCATGAGGGAGCCACAGAAAGGGAATCTCTACCATAGCTTAAATTCTCTGTTAATTACAGCAATGATATCACCAAATGTGGACCGAATATTGGACGGCTCGAATGATATGTGAATAAATCCTGAAATATTGGATGGCAGCTCGACATTTCCTTCCCTCAGAACAACAGTTTTACTGCTTCCAAATCTTTCCTGAAATTTTCCTAACTCGTGAATGACATTTTGCCGCGCACGGATATGCCCATCAACAGCTTCATCTTCCCCTGTCATCACAAGGATCGCCATATTGGATTTGTCCCCAAGGGAAGCAATAACCTCTGGGATTATCTGTCCGACTCGAGGTTCCACTTCGAAGGCCTCGACGTCAAACCCAAGCTGGTCATGCAAATAGTCTTTTACCTCGCGCCATGCCTGGGCCCGCCCATGCCCTATCACGATGGCAGGCTTGGCATTGCGATCATAGCGCCCCTGAATTGAGTATCTACTATCTACCTCTGTACCACCTGGTTCATACAAAGTAACCTTCACGTGTGGAACTGCGCAAATGTGTTTTCTAGACCCCGTAAACATCAGCCAGTGTGCTATTGGGCGCTCTGCACTTTTTCCTTTTGGAACGAATCGTCCATTCCCAACCCCACTGACGAGCAATAGTTTTTCCCCAGGATCGAAAAAACTTGTCTCACGAAAGTGAAAGACATCTGAGTGAAGTTCACGTTCGGTGGGCAATTCTTTCCAAACGACTCGCCGGCCACTGAGATGAATACGTTTCGTTGATGTATTCGCAAGAACAATAAATTCACGATGCAAAAAATCGGGATAGCCAACGCTGATAGTCTCAATAGTGACGCCATTCATAATCTTAATTTCCTTTGTCAACACGGAGGATTATCGCGCATCACGGCTGTGACTTCCATTCAATATATTTAAATTTAAATATCATAAATCATATTTTATCCGGATGCAACGACAGGAGGTTGCCTTTCAAGATGATCATCATCGATAAAAAAGAATGCCACGTTTTCATTCGTGACATTCGTCATGCGCTCTCAATTTGAGGAGTTGGCCTTATATCGACGTGCTGTAAACTGCTCTGAGCTACTCCCCGCGACTCAATAGTCCATTTTCCAACCCACGCCCAGTTGGCTGGATGACGGCGAGGTCTTGCCCTGCAGGTTGATGTGGGGGGTAAGTTCTATCTCCACGCGCACGCCGGTGCTTTCCGGCGAAGCGCCCTGCTCCACGCCCACGTAAATGCTGTCGTTGATGTACTTGCCCGCTTCCAGAGACGGCAGACCCGAATCGGGCGCGGCCTTGTTCCCTCCGGTCTGGGCCGAGGGCAGGCCGGGCGCGCCGGCTTCGCCGGCCATGCCCGAGGTGGTCCGGGTATTGTCCGCGTCCCCGCCGCCTAAGCGCAGCATGTCCAACCCCAGGCTCTTGCGCACGGTCGTCAGAGCCGAGATGCCGCCGCCCTGGCCAGCTCCGGCCAGTTCCCGCACCCCGTTGGCCAGCTGCAGGGCCTCAAACCGGCTGAGTTCCGAAATATCCTTGCCGAAAAGCACGCGGGCCAACACCTCGTCCCTGGGCAGAGGCGGACGGCTGGTCAGCTCCAGCTTCGGCTTGTTCGCGTTGCCGGTCACATGCACCACGGCGGTGAGGTCCGAGGTTTCGTTGACAAGTTCCAGGTTGATTCCGGGATTGATCCGACTGCCCCCGGTAAAGGCTATTTCGCCTTTGTCGAACTCGAAGGTTTTTGAGAGCAAGTCAAGGGTGCCGCGCACCGGACGCAGACTTCCGATCAGCTGCGGCGCGGCGGCGCTGCCGGTAATGCGCAAATCGCCCTGCCATTCGCTCTCCAGGCCGTTACCCCGGATGAAAAGACGGCGGGGAACCGCGATGTTCACGGCCAGAGTGGGCCCAACGCCGATTTTTTCCGGCTCCTTCCCGGCTTCGCCGATGTCCAGGGTGCGCACCCCGCCGCCCATGGACGACAGCAGGTTGACCTCGCCCTCTTCCACCAGGATGTCCGCCCCGAGCTTCAAGGAGGCAAGCTCGCCTTCCGCGCCGAGAATGCCGGAAAGGGTCAGGGAAAGATCGTCGCGGTGCAAGGGCCGCAGGTGGCGCAACTGGCCGTGCAGGGTAAGGACGGAGTCCGGTTTCAACGCGACCTGCGCCGCCAGGGTGCCGCCCCGGCCATCGCCGGCGGCGAGAACGGCCCGCGCCCCGCCCTTGGGGTCGACATGGCTTTCCAGGGCGATGTCCGTGAGCAGAACGCCCAGGAGTTTGTCTTCATAGCGTCCTCCGGCCAGGTAGACCGAACCGGTGGCCACCGGCGCGGCCGGAGTGCCCGTAACTTTCAGGTCCGCCGCAAAGCGGCCGTCCAGCGAGCGGCCCGGCAACGGCGCCAGACGCCACAGCGGGGCGACGGAGCCTTCCCAGACCAGGGAGGCCGACAGCGGGCCGGCGTTGTTGGGCAAGGGCAGCCCATTGGCCCCAAGAGTCAGGGGCACGGAGAACTGCAGCTTGCCGTCGTCCGTGGCCGGGGACCCGACAAGGCCCATGCGTCCCGTTCCGCGCAGGCCGAGACCGCCGGCGCCTTGCCCGATGGCCGCCTCCAGCCGCAGGAGCGCATCGCCCGTTTTGGGCTGGAAGGAAGGACTACCGGTGCCTTTCGCAACGGGCGCGGCCCCAAGGCCGGGCAGCGAAGTCGGAGCGACCCGGACCTGGAGGTTCAGGTTTCCCTTGGGTCCGGCGGAAGAGAGCGCGTAGGTGAGATCGGCGTCGACAACCCCGTCGGGCAGGGGCTCCGGAGTGAACAGGCGGAGAAAGGCCGGAGAAAATTCCTTGAGCCGGGCCGCCAGCCGCAGGGAACCGGGACGCAGGTCGGCGTCGGCGGACAAGGACCCCTTGGGGGTGAAGGCCAGTTGCAGGCCTTTCGCTTCCACGCCCTCGGCAAGATTGACGGTCACGGGCGAAGCGAGCCGCACGCCCGCCTTCCGGTCCGGAGCATTCAGGGCGAAACGGGAGAGCACCACCTGCTCCCTGCCCAGATCATAGCGGCCTTCAAGGCCCAGGATCTCTCCGCCTCCGCCGGTTTTGCGCCCGCCGGCCTGCCCGGAACCGTTCAGAGCCAGATTGAAGGTTCCCGCGCGTCGGCCTTCCAGATTCGCCGAGGCCGAACCCCAGCGCAGAGGACCGGCTTCGCCCGGACCCGCGCGCAGGGAGCCGCGCAGGGCCGGATCCGTCCACAAACGCTCGGCCTGCACGTCCAGAGCCAGCTTTTGCAGGGCGAGGCCTTGCCCGTCCAGGGCGAAGGAGTCCAGATTCACGGCCAAGGCGGCGCTCTGCCCCTGGGCTTCATCCAGGTGGATACGCACTTTCGCGGGCGAGCCGCGCAGGGCAAGACCGCTCACGGCCGCAAGCCCTTTCCAGTCGGCCACGGTCAAAGCCAGATCGCCCGACAGGCGCGGAGGCGGGCTTTGACCGCCGTCCGCTGCGTCGCCGCTTCCGGCGTTTTTCCGAGGCAGATCAAGAGCGCACTCGCCGGCCAGATCGGCCCCGGCAAAATGGGCGCGCAGATCGCGCAGGGCAAAGGTCGTCTCCCCTTCTCCGGCCGGCAGGGCCGCCCGCCAGGAGGCGGCAAGTTCGCCGGGACCGCCGGGGCTTTGCGCCACCGAGGCCGCCACCGTGCCCTCGCCGGACAGCCCCCCCGCGGCCGAACGCCGCAAGGCCAGACCAAGGCGGGCCTCCGTGCGCTGCAGAACGCCGGCGGGAATGCGCAGTTCCGGGGTCGAAAATTCCAGCGCGGCCGTCAGATCATCCGGAGCCCCCTGCGCCGTGAACTTTATCACGCCCGAACCGGAAACCCCGGCGTCAAGGGCCGCCAAATCCGTCACATCCAGGGTCAATTGGGCCGAAAAACGCGCAAGCAGGGCCGGATCGGGCACGGGCTCCCCGGCTTGCGGCGACTTCGCAGGATCCGCGCCGACCGCCGCGCTCGGCGTCTCTTTCGATGCGGGGCTCAATGCCGGGTCCGACGCCGGACCGGACGCCGAGGCCTGCCCGGAAAGATGAAATACGCCCGCCCGCGCCTCTTCCAAGCGCAGTTCCAAAGGCTGTTCCCCGCCCCCGGAAAGGACGGCGGCAAGACGAACATCGGTCCCCAACAGTTTCGCGCCTTCGGGGAAAGGCCAGCGCATGTCGCCGCCCCGCAGTTCCACTTTGCCGGAAAGCCGAGGTAACGTCGGAGCGGCGCCGGCCGCGCCCTCCGCATCCGGCCGCGCGGCCCCAAAGCCGGGGAGGCCGTCACAGGCCACATCCGCGTTCAGCGCCAGATCTCCGCCGAAATTCTCTTCCGCTCCGAAACCGGCCAATTCGGCCAGCAGGGTCTGCCAGGGAGCCTTGTCCGCCGCCGTTGCCGCAAGGACCACTGTTGCTTTTCCATCATCAGGGCGCAACCTGCCGGAGAGGTTCGTCTCCAATCCCAGACCCGCAACATGCAGCCGCTTGAGGAGAAGTTCACCCCCGGCCAACTCGGCCTCCAGGGCATACTCGGCGGTCGGGCGAGAACCTTGCGCCGGAGCGGGCGCGCCGAGTTCGCCCGCCACATCGAGGGTTCCTCCGGCCTGTTCCAGGGCCGCCTTCACCCGTAGTTTCAGGGTCTGCCCCGCGTCGGTGTCCAGGGCAACATCAAGGTCCGCCGTGAGTTTGCCGCCGGCCAGAAATGCCGAGGCATGCGCATCCAGCGTCACACGCTCCGGCGCGGGGCCGAGCACGGCGGGCGGGGCGGGAAGATCACCTTCGACCAGGGCGGAAAGCGGCAACGCGGCCCCTTCCACGCGCAGGTCCTTTACCCGCGCGTCCACGGGCAGGCGCGGAATCGGCAGGGAAGCAAGCGACACCCCACCGTCTGGATCCGCCTGCGGGGCGGGTTCGGCGGAATCGGCGGGGGAAGGCAGGCGCACAAGCTCCGGCTCGCGCAGGATGAGGGAAAGTTCCGCCGTGCCCGTCACCAGGCTCCCGAGAGAAATGTCCGCCTCAAGTTCCTTCATGCGCAGCAGGGGGCCGTCCTTATCCGCAAGGGCCGCGCCACGCAGCAGCAAACGCCCCGGCAGGGGGCCCGAGAACTCGTCAAAGGTCAGGGTATAGCCTTGGTCGGCCAAGTTGCGGACGAGAAGACCGGAAAGATAGACCTCGGCCTGCTGGGAGCGCAGCCAGACCAGAGCCCCGATCAGAGCCAACAGGCAGAGGACCAGGACCCCGCCAAAAAACCTGCCGAGCATTCTGAACGTCTTGCGACGCCGGGGTATGGAGCCTGAAGCGTGCATGAGAGCAATTTCCTTTGGGAATTGTCCATGAAGACATATCCATTGGGGGACGCTGTCCCCCAACCCCCTGGCAGGGGATTGAATCCCCTGCCCCCCCATTGTCGGCAAATCCGCGCTTTGCGCGGTTTGCCGACAGATGAGGGGGCCTGGGGTACCGCCCGCGACATGGTGAGGCAACCTACTTATATCGCGGGAGCTTCAAAGACCGGCCGACCTCGGCGATCCTGTTTTTATTCCCCTCAGGTAGGATTTTGGTGCCGCCCGACCCGATAGAGCACAAAGCTTGTCACATCGTGAGGGTTGCGGAGGTATTGCCTCTGCCGCCCTGTTTGCAGACCCGGACAATGAACGAAGCCGGCCTAAAAACTCTGCCCTATGCTGATGTAAAACTGCAAAGGCGCGTCGTCCTCTCTGGGGGTCAGGGGGGTGGCCACATCAAAGCGCACCGGGCCGATGGCCGTGTAATAGCGCAGGCCCACGCCGGCGCCCCAGCGCAGGTCGCTCCCAAAACTTTTTACCGCGTCGTCATAGGCCATGCCGCCGTCCACAAAGGCCACCACGCCCCATTCCGGGGTAATCTTCCAGCGGGGCTCCACGCCGAACTCCACCAGCGAGGTGCCGCCAAGCGGATTGTCGTCGTCATCGCGCGGGCCCAGCGATTGGTACTCATACCCACGCACCGAGCCGCCGCCGCCGCTGTAGAACCGCACCGAAGGCGGCACCTGTTGGGCGTTCGCCCCCCACAAGGACCCGTAGGCCCCGCGCAGAGCCAGCACCAGGGTGTCTTCTCCCACCAGGGGGTAAAAGAGCTGGGCGTCCAAGCGCGTCCGCACCACGCTGAAATCGTCGAAATAGGTTCCGGTGTACGGAGTCGCGGCCAAGCTCGCCCGCATCCCCTTCTCGGCGTTCAGAAGACTGCCGGTATCGTCGTAGGCGAGACTCGCGGGAACCCCCAGCATGACGTATCTGCGCCGGGGCTCGTGCGGGTCTTTCACCTGGCCCCCTTCGGCACTGCCCTGGAGGCTGCCCGTCCAGTACCGGCTGAACCGCCGCTCAACGCCCGCCGATGCGGCGAAGGAGCGCAGGTCGTAGGCGTCGGTATCCTGGTTCAACAGCCCGGCCTGGGCGATGAAGGCCTGATCTTTATCCAGAAAATACGGCAGGCGGTACTGGGCCGTCAGCTCCTGCAAATCCATCCAGAGAGGCATGGAAAGACGCAAACTGTCCCCCCTGCCCGTGAAATTTCTATGTTCCCAGCCCCCCTGCACGCCGAAACCGAAGTCGGAATCATACTTCAGGGCTCCGCTGAGGGTACGGGGCGGGGTAGGCTCCAGGGAAGCGACGATATCGCGCCGGCCTTGGGCATCCGCCGTTTCCGCCGGCGTCAGACTGATGGACCGCATGAGGCCGCTGTTGCGCAGGCTGTCGCTCAGGGCGTCCACGGCTTCCTGATTCCAAGGGTTGCCGGGGGTCCAGGTCTGCAGAGCCTCCAGATACCCGATAGTGACCGGAGACTCGCCCAGCACACGGATGTCGCCCATGCGCGCGAAGGCCCCCGCGTCGATGCGCACGTCCGCCTCGAGGGTGCGGGTGTTGTGATCCACGATGTAGCGGGTGGAATCCAGCTTGGCAAAGGGGTACCCGTGGTTGCGGAATGCCGCGACCGTTCGGTCCACGGCGTCGAGCACGGCATCGGCCGTGGCCGGGGAACCCGACGCAAGCCCCACATCCGCCAAGCCGGCGGGCAAACCCGGCCCCCGCACAGTCCTCGCCCCGGCTTCGGGAGCCACAACCGGCCCTGTCTTGCTTCCGCCGGATGTTTTGCCGCCGAGGGCCGCCTCTTCGGGCGGGGACACGTCTCGATGAAAGGCCGTCACAACAGCGCGCCCCATCGTGTATCGAGGGCCGGGGGTAAAAACTACACGCGCCACGGCTTTGCCCCCGCCTTCCGAGCGCTCCGCGCCGGAGCCCGGGGGGTCGATACGGCCTTCCACGCTCCCGGCATAGTATCCGTGAGAACGCAGGATATCCCGCGCCTCGCCCAGGGAAACGGCAAGACGCTGCTCAAGGCCCGTGAGGCTGTCGGGAGGGGAATCCACAAGGCGCGACAGGGTGGCTGTTTTGCCGAGGGCCTCGGCAAGTTCCGGCGCATCGGGCGAAGCATACTCCACAGTATACGGAACAGACCCGGCGCTTGTGGGAGCGGACGCCGGCGCGGTCGCCTTCAGTTGAGGGGGGAGGTTGGGAGCGGGTACGGTCCCGGCCGGGTCGCGGGCCAAAAGGGTTTCGGCCCTGGCCCTGGACTCGCCGGCGCCGCCCTCAAGGCCGGGCGGCTCGGTGCCCGGACGCTTTTCCGCGCAACCGACGACCGGCACCACAAACAGGCAAAGGAGTAAAAACAAGACCCCGCGCGCGGCGGAGGGCAAAGCTGCCGTATAGGAGCAGAAAGTAGCGGCCATGTTCTTCAGTCCGCACCGGAGGATGAGTATGATAGAAAATCGATTATAAACTTCTTCCTTCCCGAGGGCAAGCCCGTTCGGACCGGCAAGCGCCCCAGGAGACAAAACGCCGGAAGGCCTTTTATCGCGCCCCTGTCTTCCGGCACGCAGCGCGTGCCTTTGTATCTTCCGGTTCGCAGGATGGCGCGGCGATTCTCGGCCCGCGAAAATGTCCTCAAAGAATGTTTGCCTGTTGCAGGCTCATTGGGAAAAATAGCTCCCTACCTCAAATTGAAAGGCTTCCTCCTGTGCGGATTCATGAATTACCCGTGCGCTCCCCCCCAAAAGCAGCGTTTGAAAAAAATACGCGGATTTCTCCGCAAGGTATGCTCCGCCTGCCAAAAAGAACGCGAGTACCCGGATCGCGTTCAGAGCGACTGGCGCAACTTCGCCCATATTCACCTTGACTGGCATGGTTATGGGGATTACTTGTAGTAGTTCAGACTTGATCTGACAGTGGTCTCCGTTTTGACGGATTTCCCTGTCCGATCAGTTGAGCAGTCCGACCTTTTCCATCCAGAGTTGTTTTCCATCAAGGAGTGTCTGCATGGGCGTTCTGCCGCAGCACATTTTTCCTTGATGCGTTCTTTCCGCGTTGTAGCTGTCCATCCAGGTGTCCAGGTCGGTCTGTAGCTCTTCCAGAGAGTGATACAGCTTGCGCCGGAAAGCAACCTGATAAAACTCATGCTGCACCGTTTTGTGGAAGCGTTCGCAGATGCCGTTTGTCTGCGGGTGTCGTGCCTTGGTTTTGGTGTGCTCTATGCCGTTTACGCCAAGGTACAGTTCATAGTCGTGCTGTTCGAGCTTCCCGCAGTATTCCGTGCCCCTGTCCGTCAGGACGCGGATGAGGCCCATTTTATATGAGGAAAAGAAAGGCAAAACCCGGTCGTTCAAAAGGTCGGCTCCGGTGATGGGTGTTTTGGTCGTGTACAGCCTGGCGGCGGCCCACTTGGAATAGGTGTCCACGAAGGTTTGCTGGTAGATGCGGCCCACGCCCTTGATGGGGCCGACGTAAAAGGTGTCCTGGCTGCCGAGATAGCCGGGATGGTGCCGTCCAAAAAGTTTCCATTCTGGATGGGATAAAAATAACGTATATTGAACATTTTGAGTACGACGACTTTAAGCCGCACTCTCTCAAAATTCAGCCTACCGGAGACTACGATTGGAATATTGAAGGTGCTTCCATTGTTGCGAAAGAAGATAACGACGAGTGTATTGGTATTCTCGATCTAGGCTCAGGACTCATTAATTAAGATGAAAGATGACGGAAGCAGCGAGGCATATGGCGGAGAAGAAAGTGTGTGCGCATCGGTCATAGCGCATGGCTATTCTGCGCCAGTCTTTGAGCCTGCCGAACATGATCTCAATCTTATGCCGCTGTTTATACAGATTTTTGTCGTAAGAAGCAGGCGTCTTTCGGTTCTTTTTGGGAGGGATGCAAGGTGTGATGCCTTTGGCGAGCAAGGCCTCACGGAACCAGTCAGCGTCATAGCCACGGTCTGCCAAAAGCTCCCGGGCATCAGGCAGGGTGTCCAGGAGCAAGGCGGCTCCTTTGTAGTCGCTTACCTGGCCTTCTGTAAGAGTCATGAGCAAGGGCCTGCCGTGGCCGTCGCAAACGGCATGAAGTTTCGAGTTCAGACCGCCTTTTGTGCGTCCGATGCAGCGGGAAAGAGCCCTTTTTTGAGCAGACTTGCAGCGGTTCGATGGGCTTTGAGGTGGGTCGCATCAATCATCAACCGGCCATCTTTCCCCGCTGCTTTTGCCAACTCGGCAAAGATGTTGTTGA
>JAVBMX010000084.1:0-21585 GCA_031551885.1 Desulfovibrio sp. | reverse complement strand
TTTTTGCCCCTCCCATGGGCGGGGCAATGGGACCGCTCTGGCCCCCACAGGAGTTATCGGCTATACGGGCGGCTGAGACACAGGCTCATGAGGCGTGCCACTAACTTTTAACCTGGTATAAAAAATCGGGGCTGGTCAGCCACGCTTGAACCCTCTCCACTTACGGGGCCTGCCTCTAGCTTCATAGACTGGAGTAAACAACTCCATCGAAACATTACACTTGGGCGCGAACATGAGACTATTCGTCCATGACGTGTGTCTCGACAGCCCTGTGAGCACAGGAACTCGCAGGGGTAACTGGCGCAGAGGAAAGAGACCTTGCCTTACGAGAGATGGCAGGGTAAGGTAATTCTTTACATATCCACCGTAAATCTCCGGAGAGTGGCATGAAAAGAATTCTTTTAGTGGGAGTTTGTGCCGTCATTTTTTGCACCGGTTGCTCTTGGGTGGGGCAAACTGCCGGTAAAGTCCAAGCCAAAGTTGAACGCAAGACGGGTGCCGTTGAAGACGGCTACCACCAAGGGTATTCGGACGAAAAAGCAAAAACCGGGAGTAAATGAGTCGTTTTGCTTCTATGAAAAAGAGAGTAGCCATAACGGGTCTCGGCATTGTTTCCTCCTTGGGGGTGGGTAACGATGCCGTCTCTATTGCCTTACGCCACGGGAAAAGTGGAATCGTCATCGATCCTTTTCGCCGAGAAAGGGGATTCCTTTCCCCATTGACCGGGGCAATACCTGCCTACACGCCTTGTTTTTCCCTCAGCCGTAAGCAAAAAAAAACTCTGCCTGAATACGGAGAGTGGGCTGTTGAAGCGGTCTTTCAAGCCATCGCCGACAGCGGCCTTGCCCTTACCGACTGGCAAAACCCGGACAGCGGCTTGATTTTCAGCAACGACTCCAGCTGCATTGCCGCGCTGGAGCAGGTAGAGATTCTGGAAGCCCAAAAGGCGACCACCGCTATAGGCAGTGGACAGGTTTTTCGGAGCATGACCTCCTGTCTCACCATCAATCTCAACGTACTGCTGCGAACCCAGGGCGCGGCCTGGACCATCGGTGCGGCTTGTGCCGGAGGCGGACATGCCGTGGGGCAGGCTGCGGATCTTATCCGATTGGGCCGGCAGCAGCGAGTCCTATGTGGCGGCGCGCAGGAGATCAACCATCAGTCCATGTGCGGCTTTGATGCGCTGGGCGCTTTCTCGCAGCGGGTGGACGCCCCGGAAGAAGCCAGCCGCCCTTTCGACGCCGGGCGCGACGGGCTGGTGCCGAGCGGCGGGGCCGCCGCCCTTGTGCTGGAAGATTTGGACATCGCGGTGCGGCGAGGGGCGAAGATTTGGGGAGAGGTCGCCGGCTATGGCTTCTCCTCGGACGGGCACACTCTTTCCATGCCCGGTAATCACGGCCTGCGGCGGGCTATGGAGAAAGCTCTGGTCGACGCATCCTTCACGCCGGCGGATATTGACTATATCTGCGCCCATGCCACCTCTACTCCCGGCGGTGACGCCGCTGAAGCCGAGGACATCGCCGAACTTTTCGGGCGCGGGCCGGCCGTGTCTTCCACCAAATCTATGACCGGTCACGAGTTGTGGATGAGCGGAGCGGCCCAGGTTGTTTACTCTTGCCTGATGTCCGCCGGCGGCTTCTTGGCCCCGAACAAAAATTTTATAGAAGGCGATGCAGTCACCAGACGGATTCGGGTCATCCCCGAAGCCATGGAACAGCCTCTCCGCAAGGCGCTCTGTAACGCTGCGGGTTTCGGCGGTACCAATGCCTGTCTTGCCCTGGACTTTACAAACGGACGTCGGCTGTGAACGCTCAATCCACTGTCATCGTCGTCGGGGCCGGAGTATCCGGCCTTTGTGCCGCCCTTATTCTGGCGCGTCGGGGTTGGCGTGTGACCATCCTGGAAGCCCAGAAGCAGGTGGGCACGACGTTGCGCGGCTTTACGCGGCAGGGGGTCTACTTTGATACCGGCCTGCACTACACTGGTGGGCTTGGAGAACACTGCGCGCTCAACCGGTATTTCCGACACCTTGGTTTGGATCTGGAGCCGCTTCCTTTTGCCGAAAGCGGGTTCGACGCCGTCCGGTTCACGAACTCGGGCAAAACCGTTCATTTCCGCACCGGCCCCCGGGAGTTCGCGGAAGGGGTGAAGGAAGCCTTCCCGGCCCATGCGCGGGAGATCGACGCCTTCACCGCAGACCTGCTCGTCGCCCATAATTCCTCCGAATATCTGACGCCCCACCGTCCCGACCCGGTGATCACCGCAAACGCTTCGAAGCTGGATGCAGTTACTCTGGCCGAGCGCCTTGCGGTCATCAATGACCTGGAGTTGCGGCACGCTCTGGAATGCCACACCCTTTTGCACGGAACGCCCGCCTCCTCGGTTTCCATGCTCCTGCATGGGCGCATCTTGGGCTCATACCTTTACGGCGTCCATAATGTGCGTGGCGGCGGGCGGCGGCTTATCCGGGCGCTTGAAGATGCCTGCCGGGCGGCCGGCGTGGTCGTTCGCCTCAGCGCACGTATGCGGCGGGTGGAATGCGTGGACGGGCGCCTGCGGGAAGTGTGCCTGGAAGGCGGCGAGCGCCTGCCGGCTTCCGTTGTCGTTTATACTGGTCCGGCAGAGGCGGTGCCGAGCTTTTTCGAGCCGGGTGCCCTCAGGCCCGCCTATATCGCTCGGGTACGCTCCCTGGAGCCGACCCCTTCGGCCTGCATGTTGTTCGGCAAAGCGGAAAAGATTCCTCCCGCCCTTAACGGGTGCAACCTTTTTTTTCTTGACCGCGAAGGCCCGACAAAAGCCTTTTCTTCCGCCGCGGATCCGGAAAACGGGCCTTTTTTTGTGACCGCCACCCCCGATCCCGACGGGGGGCCCGGGGGGGGCGTTACCGTCATATCTCCAGCCACAATCAGTGACTTTCAGGAATACCTCGGCTCTTCTCCTCACGCTCGGTCCCCAGCGTATCTCGCGTTTAAAGCGGGCCTTCTGGACGGTATGGAGCGGCGCATCCGCGCTTTGTGTCCCGAGCTTCGCGATGTGCAATTCATCGACGGGGCCACGCCCGCCACCCTGGCCTACTATCTGGGTAACCCGAGCGGCGCGTTGTACGGCATCCGCCGGCCGAATTACGGGTTCGCCCCGCAGGCGTTGACAAGGGTTCCCGGCTTTTTGACGGCCGGGCAAGGTGTGGTTGCGCCGGGCGTGCTTGGGGCGGTCATTTCCGCCTATGTGACCTGCGGCATGCTGGTGGGTTTGGAGGAACTACGTCAAGAGGTCATGCAATGAAGAAGCAACGGGTCGTAATCACCGGGAGCGGCGTTGTGTCCCCCCTCGGAAGCGGCGTTTCGGCCCTGTTCGAGGGCCTGAAAGCGGGACGCACCGGCGTGCGGAGAGCGGCCTGCCTGGAGGGCATCCAAGGGCTTTCGGCCAGGCTGGCCGGCTTGGTTTCGGATGTGGATGCCAAAGAGGTGCCGCGTTCTTTGCGGCGTTCCATGTCGGCCATGAGCGTTTACGCCTATCTGGCAGCTCAAGAGGCATTGCACAGCGCCGCGTGGAAAGTTTCCGACAAAAACAGGGAACGCCTCGGGGTGTGTATCGGCTCGACCGTGGGCAGCCCGGCCACGATGGAGGAGTTTTTCTCGGCCTACCTACCGGACAAAAGTGTGGAATCCATGAAGTCCATGCTTTTTTTTCGCATCATGGGACATACCGCTGCGGCCAACACAGCCCAGGCCCTTGGTCTGACCGGCCGTATTTCGGCTCCGGCCGCCGCCTGCGCGAGCGGGCTTTTGGCTGTGGGCCTGGCGTACGAAAGCATTGCGGCCGGCCGCGAGGAAGCCGTGCTGTGTGGCGGCGCGGATGAGTTCCACCCCCTCACGGCGGCAACATTCGATGTGTTGGGCGCGCATAGTCTCGCCGAGACTCCGGAGACGGCTCCCAGGCCTTTTGACGCGGAACGCGACGGTGTGGTCTGCGCCGAAGGGGCCGGAATTTTGCTTTTAGAATCTTATGAATCCGCATTGCGACGCGAAGCGCCGATTTTAGCGGAAGTCGCCGGCTTTCATTCCGGTGGTGATGCTTCCAGTATTGCCAATCCGGACCCATTTCCTGTATACAGATGCATGGAAAAGGCGTTAGAAGATGCCGACATGGATGCCCGAGCAGTGGATTACATCAATGCCCACGCCACCGGCACCAGGCTGGGGGATACGGCGGAGGCCGCCGCAATAACCCACCTTTTCGGAGGCGGGGTGCCGGTCTCTTCGCTGAAAGGGCACCTCGGCCACACTATGGCCGCTTCCGGCTCAATAGAACTCGCGGCCTGCCTTGTCATGATGCGGGAGAGCATAATGATTCCCACCCGAAATCTCTCGACAATCGATCCTGCATGCGCAGGCGTAGATCATATCCGTACCGCGCGGACACAGCCGATCAATACGCTGGTGAAAAACAGCTTTGCCCTAGGTGGCGTTACCTGCAGCCTCGTTTTGAAGGGGATAGAGTGACCGACACAGAGATTGCCGCCAAGGCCGATGCCGCCCTGGCCAAAGAGTTTGAACTGGACCCAGCCGATCTAATCCCCGAAGCCCGCTTCAAAGAAGACTTGGGGCTGGACAGCCTTGATGCCGTGGACATGGTGGTGGCCTTGGAGCAGGCATTCGGCATCAAAATAGGAAAAGATCCTGCCCTGCTGGAAATACGCACCGTTGGCGATCTGCACCGCTACCTTTTTGAAAAGAAGCGGGCGGTCGCAGCACAGAAATAGAAACGTATGTGGAGTCTTGCCCGCCGCGTGGTGTTGAGCCTGAGTTTCTACCTTCTTCTTTTTCTGCTGACGCTTTTTTTTATCCTCTTTGCCCCCGCCGCGTATCTCTTCAGACGAGCGGGCAAAGGAGAAGGCGCTGCCGTCGCGATCCGAGTTCTGATCCATCGTTACGGCACATATTGGTCGCACCTTGTACGGCTTTTTTTTCCGCTGCAAATCGACCCTTTTTCGAATTTGCCCGATCCACCCTATGTTGTTGTGGTGAATCATCGGTCCGTTTTTGATCCTTACTTCCTCGCGCTTCTTCCGGAGAAGAACGTTGTTTTTATCGTGCGGGCGTGGCCGTTTCGTATCCCTTTTTATGGACCGTTTATGTCGAAAGCCGGGTATCTCAACACAGAAAAAGAGAACCGGGAAAGCCTGCTTCGTAAAGGCAAGGCCCTTTTGGCCGAAGGCGTGATACCGGTATTTTTTCCGGAAGGCACACGAGCCGTCTCGGACGTCATGGGACGATTCCGAGCCGGAGCTTTTACCTTGGCTTGCGAGGCGAATGTGCCCGTTGTGCCTCTCTGCCTGCACGGTACGGGCGACATGCTGCCCAAGGGAGCTTTTCTACTGCGGCCCGCGCACCTACGACTGTGCGTGTTGCCGCCGATTGTTGCACCACAGGGCCCTTCCGGACCGGATGCCGGAGCCTTGCGAAAAGCCGCCAAATCGGCCATGTTTCAAGCATTGCAAGATATGCGCGAAAGTATGTTGAAACCGTAACCAGCAACCCCTCAAGGAGACGCCATGAAACGTGGATTGTTCCTGTCTGTCGCCACCCTGCTGATCATCAGTCTGACACTCGCCGCTGGATGCCGGCGCGGCGCGCCCATTCAGGAAATCAACAGCAAAAGCTTCCCCGCTACGCACAGCAAGTTCACTGCTCCCGCAGTGGAAGACGCCATCGTTCGCGCCGGTACGGAACAAGGATGGGAAATTACGCCGGTGAAGCCGGGAGAGATGCAGGGCATGCTCGTTGTGCGTGCCAAACACACCGTACGGGTGTCTATTCTCTATGATGTGACGCAGAAAAATTACTCCATCAGATATAAGGACAGCTCCAATATGGAGTACAACCCAACGAAAAAGATCATTCACCCCAACTACAATAAGTGGGTGCAGACGCTTGATCGGAACATCGACTCCGAGCTTTCAAAACTTCAGTGAAAACAATAGATCCCTACGCGATTCGCGTAGGGATCTACTCTATTACGCTATGCCCGAAAAGTTTTCTTTCCCGATTGCTGCCGAGCTGCTGTTGCCGCACGCCCGTCCCATGCTGTGCATCGACCATCTGGTTCGGGCTACGGACGATGCCGCCGAGGCGGAAGTGTTGCTCCGGGATGGGTATATCCTGCTGAACAGTCAGGGAAATATTGAACCCTGCGGCTTCGTAGAACTCGCAGCCCAGTGTGCCGGAGCGGGTTTCGGTTGGTCGCGGCGGCGGCGGGGAGAGACTCCGCTTCTAGGCTTTTTGGCGGCGGTGCAAGACTTTACAGTTACCGAGCCGGCCCAAAAAGGCGATCTACTCCGAATACGCACGGTCCGTAGTGCGGAGGTGGGGGGGGTCTCCCTTGTTGAGGCGTCGATTCATGCCGGGGAGCGATGGCTGGCTTCCGGCAAGCTGAAGGTGTTCGTTTTTGCCGAGGGAATGATATGAGAGTGCTGTCGGCTCTGTTTGCTTTGCTTTTTTTCCTTCCGGCCTGCGCGTCGGCCTTTGCCGAGCCCACGGTGGGAGAGGCCGATGCCGCCTTGCGTGCCTTGGAACAAAAGACGCAGGGCTTGCGTTCTTTACGGGCCGACTTCGAGCAGATTTCCCACATTCCTTTGTTCGACGCGCCGGTAACCTCCACGGGACGCCTGCTTTTTCAGAAGCCGGGCAACCTGCTCTGGGGGTATACGGCACCGTATGCGGAGGGGTTCGCCTTCTACAACGAAAAAGGGTTGGCTTGGGATGAGCGCGCGGGCGTTAGGCAGCTGCGCCCCGACCAGGAACCGGCGGTTCGTTCGTTCCGAGCCGGAATATCCGGGTGGGTGGAATTTTCCGTGGCCACAGTGCGGGAAGCTTATGACGTTTCCGTCCTTTCGGTCTCTCCCCTGGTGCTGAAACTGGTGCCCAAAGACGCCACCCTCGCTTCCGTTGTGGCCTCCATGGTTTTTACCTTCGCGGACGACGGCACGGCCCGGACGCTTGTTTTGCAGGAAGCCTCCGGCGGGAAGACGGAAATCCGCTTCCACAACGTGGTCGTCAACGCGCCCCTGACCGAGGCGGACTTCACCCGACCCACGCGATGACTTCCACGCCCCCTGTTCCCTCCCAGCATCCCCGGCTTGCGGAAACGTCTCCCCAGGAGCAGACGCCCGCGTTTCGAATTCTACGCCTGTTGCTTCCCGTGCGGCGTCGAGTATTGGCCGGCGCCTTTCTTCTGCTGTGCCTCGCTACAGTAAGTTTTTTTCGGGTGACGGCCAGCGAGAATCTCACGCTTTTGATCCCCCGAAAACCTGTTGAGCTCGAGGCGCAGTACCAGGCGCTTTCCAGCGCGCCCTTCATGCGGCGGCTCTTTTTTACCGTTGGGGGCGATCAGCCGATCGCCCTTGCCCGTCGGCTTGAGGCCGCCCTGCGGGGGCCGGAATTTCGCTGGGTGGGGAACGGGGCGGAAAACATGACCGACCCCGCCGGGGGTTTTACCGCAGCCCTGCCCTTTCTTCTCGAGACGCACAAGCTTGAGCGTCTCGAGCTGCGCGAAGAGGCCGTTGTTCAAGCCGTAGCAGCCACCAAACGCAGACTGCTCTCGCCGACCGGGATCGGCCTGCGCACCGCCGCCGGCCGCGATCCACTGAACCTCAGCCGGCTGGTGTTTGAAGGGCGCGCCGTTCCATTCAGCATGCGTCTGGAGCAAGGACAACTGCTCAGCGGAGACGGCAAATACGTTCTGGTGAGCGCGGCGCCTTACGCTTCTATGAGTGATTCCGCCGCTTCGGCAAAAGTCATGGCCCGGGCGGAAGAAGCGCTCAAAACCTTACCGGCGGGCACGAACGCGCTTGTGACCGGCGGGTACCGCCATTCCGCCGTCAATGCCGAAATCATCAAGGACGATTTACACCGGGTGTTGCCCGCCTCGTTTGTGGGGCTGAGCATTCTGTTGGTGTTTCTTGTTCGGAGGGGAGCGGTGCAGGTGGCGTTGGCCCCCGTTTTCGCTCTTGTCTGCGCGGTGTGGGGGAGCGGTCTTCTTCTTGGTGAACTTTCCGGCATCGTTCTTGGGTTCGGGGCGGTGCTGCTGGGCATAAGCATCGACTATGCCCTGCTTGTGCATGCCGCCATCAAGGCAAGC
The DNA here is from genome assembly GCA_031551885.1 of Desulfovibrio sp. Taxonomy (GTDB): domain Bacteria; phylum Desulfobacterota; class Desulfovibrionia; order Desulfovibrionales; family Desulfovibrionaceae; genus Frigididesulfovibrio. The sequence goes on along the minus strand of JAVBMX010000084.1, from coordinate 13,446 downwards.
CCCGACGACGTGGCCGGGGCCGTGGTCCGGATAGAGCGACCGCTGCTGGCGAGCTCCATGACCACCTGCGCGGCTTTTGGGGCGCTGCTGTTTTCCACGGTGCCTTTGATCACGCATACGACCGTGTTTTCCCTCATAGGCCTCGGCGTGGCTTTGCTCTATGCCATGTTCATTCTGCCCCTCTCCCTCGCCCGAAAGACCGACCCCATCCCCGAACCGGTTGGAGAAGGAAATCGCCCGCGAAGCGTTATGCGCCCCGGGGCGGGCATTTGGGCGGTATCGGCCCTGCCGGTGCTCTTATTCTTGGGTCTTGCAGGGCACCTGCACTTTAACGGCGACCTGCGCGCATTGAGCGCGACCACGGCGGCCATGGCGGAAGACGAAGCGGCCTTTCTGCGCATTTGGGCGGAAAACGGTGAAAAAGCCTTTTTCTCTCTACCCGGCGACAGTGAAGAGGCGGTCCTGCGTAAAGCCGAACGCCTGGATGACGCGTTAAACGACCCGCGCTTGGGCGCCAAGCCGGAATATACCCTCAGCCCGGCTCTGTTTTTGCCTTCGCAGGAGAGGCGACAGGAACGGATCCGGCTCTGGCGGGAATTCTGGAGTGAACGAGAGGCCGCTCTGCGTCCCGTCCTGGAGCGGGCTGCAAAGCAATCCGGATTTGCGCCGGAAGCCTTTAGCCCCTTTTTGCGGATAATCACGGAGGGGAGCGACCCGAGCCTCCAGCCGCCGGGGGCGGAGTTTGCCCGTCGGCAGATGCTTTCGGAAACATCCAACGGCTGGGCGGCGTATATTTTTGTTCCCGCTTCCTATGAGCCTACCGAGGCGGTGCGCCGACAGCTCAAGGAGTTGGGCGGCGTCTCCCTGCGGGCCGCCGAGTTTCGTACGGAATTGTCTGAGGCTCTGAGTGCGGATATGGTCCGGATCGGGTTGATCACCCTGGCTCTGGTTCTGCCCATGGTTTGGATGGTGATTCGTAAACCGCGACTGATTGCCGCCGCCTTGTTCCCGACGGGAACGGCCCTTGCGTCGGTTGCCGTGTTTTTGGCTTTGCAGCCCCAAGGGATGAACTTCTTTCATGCGGCCGGCATTCCCCTTGTTCTGGGGTTGTCCATGAATTACGGCATCTTTATGGTCTTTGCCGTGGGGCAGACGCATGAAAAAAGTACGAAACGCGCCGTGTTCCTTTGTGCTGCGAGTTCCTGCATCGGGTTCGGCAGCCTTGTGCTGGCCCGGCACCCGGCGTTGTTTTCTCTGGGCGCCACCGTCGGCATCGGCCTCGCTACGGCGTGCGCGGCGGCTTTATGGGTACTGCCTTCCCCTTTGTTTTCCGGCAGAGGAAAACAAGCATGAGATACGCGGTGTTCTGTTGGATACTCCTCTTCTCTTGGAGCTGCACAGCTTGCGCAACCAGCCACCCGCTTGTGCCGGCGCAAAAAATGGAACACGCGGTGCGCCTGCGCCATGTGGTCTCGGTGTCCGTTGCCGGGCATTCGCCCTTCACGTTCACCGGTCTGATGGAAAAAGACGAACAAAACAACCGCTTGCGGGCAGTCGGCCTGCAGGGCGTGGGCCTGACGCTGTTCGACATGACCGTGACCCCTCATGGGTATGCGCTGCACCGGGTGCATCCCTCCTTTGCGCGGATCCCCGGCGCGGTGGATACGACGTCCGCCTCCATCCGCCGCATTTTTTTTGAATGCCCCGCCGGCGCCTCATCCGGAGCGGATGCCTGTTCCGATGTGACCATCGCCTATGACCCAAGCGGCGCGCCGGAATGCGTGACTCTTCGCGAGAAAAAATTTACGGTGTCTGTGACCACCGTCAGGGAGAATGCGCCATGACCGACTTGAGAGCGGACGTGCAGGCCTCGTTGTCGGTCCCACCGGAGAAAGGGCGGGACGGGGGCATGACGGCGGTCTTTTGCTTTTCTCCCACGTTTCGAGGGTTCCAAGGGCATTTTCCGGACAATCCGGTGCTGCCCGGCATCGTGCAGATTCTTATGGCGGAACTGACCGCCGGCGGAGCCGGATGCTTTGCTCTTACCGAAATCTCACGCTGTAAATTTCTACGCCCCATCCGGCCGGAAGAAGCGGTTACCGTAACGGCGACACCTTCGGACAAGGCGGGAAAATGGTCCTGCGACCTGCGTGTGGGCGACGAGTGGTGCGCCCGAATGGTCCTTTGCTTGGAAGCATGCGTATGTTGAAGCATCCCCCCTATTTTCGGCGGCACCCCGGCGAGCCAACCCCTTTGTCCCACACGGTGGAACGAACCTGTCGCTTTGAGGAGGTCGACCCCCTCGGAATAATGTGGCACGGCAGGTATGCGAGCTATCTCGAAGACGCCCGCGTCGCGCTTGGGGACAGGTACGGCATCGGCTACATGACCTGCCGGGAAAACGGGGTGGCCGTTCCGATCAAGCACATGCACCTTGACTACGTCGCGCCGCTGCGGTTTGCGATGCCGTGTTGGATCACGGCCTCCCTGCATTGGGACGAAGCGGCCCGCCTGAACATGTCGTATTCCATCCGCGACGAAAACGACGCGGTTCTGACCCAGGGCTGGACGGTCCAACTCTTTGTGACGTTTGAGGGCACGCTGCTCATGGCCCGGCCGGACTTTTTCGAGAATTTCTGCCGCGAATGGCGGGCGGGAAGGATAGGCTGATGCGCGTTCTTTTTCTGGCCGTCAACACAGAGACGGAGCCTTACCCGGTATACCCGCTGGGGCTTTCGGTCATGGCGGCCGCAACCTCGGCCGCCGGGCACCCGGTTCGGGTACGCGACGCCCTTTTTTCTCCGGATTTCCAGGCCGGTATTGCCGCCGATATTGCCGACTTTCAGCCCGAGGCCATCGGCATTTCCGTGCGCAACATCGACAATGTGGATTCCTTCAGCGTTGCGGCCCACTGGAGCCTGAACGCCCTGCGCGACACCTGCACGTACCTGCGCCGACGGACCGACGCTCCGCTGATTTTGGGAGGGCCGGGCTTTTCCCTGATGCCGGAGGCGGTTCTGGCCCACTGCGACGCGGATTATGGTATCGTCGGGGAAGGTGAGCGGGCCTTTCTTTCGTTGTTGGAATCCCTTCAGGCTGGAGACCCTCCGGCGAAAGGGGTGCTTGCCCGCCGGGAGGCCTCCGCCACGGCGAGTTGGGGAAAGTCGTGGGAAGACTGTCCGCTGCGGGCGCTCTACGCCGCGCGTTCCGGCGTGGTTTGCCTCCAGACCAAGCGTGGCTGTCCGCACGGCTGCGCATACTGTTCGTATCCGGTGCTGGAGGGGCGTCGCGTGCGCTCCCGCGACCCGGAAGAGGTCGTGGATGAAATCCTCTTTTTGCAGCGGACGACGCAATTTTCCGATCTGTTCTTTACCGATGCGGTGTTCAACGATCCCGGCGGGTCGTGGCTTGAATTGGTCGCAACCATGAGCCGGCGCGGGGTGCGTGTGCCCTGGACGGCCTTTTTCCAGCCCCACGGGCTGCGGAAAGAAGACCTAGCGTTGTGTAAAACCACGGGCTTGAAAGCCCTGGAACTGGGCGCGGACGCCTCGGCCGACGCCACCCTGGCGGGGCTGGGCAAGCACTTCGACTTCGCATCGGTTGTCCACTCGGCGGAATGTTGCCGTGGTTTGGATTTGCCTACGGCTTTGTACATTATCTTTTGCGGGCCTGAAGAGACCGAACAAAGCCTGCGCGCGGGGGCTCAAAATCTCGCCTTTCTTTCGGACAGTGTGGTCTTCGCTTTTCTTGGGGTCCGCCTCTATCCCCATACGCCTTTGTACAAACGGGCCGCCGCCGAAGGGCAAATCACCGCGCAAGAGACATGTCTGCAGCCGGCATTTTACCATTCGCCGAACATACCTCGAGACAAAGCCGACGCCTTGCTGCGTAAGAGTCTTTCCGGCAGGCGCATGGTTTTTTATCCCCCGGAAAAAGGCATGGCCCATATTGAGGCGGCTCGGACTTTGGGCGGCAGCGGCATTCTCTGGGACTCCCTTGTCCATATGCATAAAACCCGAGAGAAAAGGGTATGAGAGGCGACATCCACATTCTGGTCGTGGTGCCGGTTTACAACCATGGAACAAGCCTGGCGGGCGTGGTCCGTGAGCTTTTGGGGCATGCCCCCCATGTGCTGGTGGTCGACGACGGGAGCACGGATGTCGAACTCTGGGGCGAGCTTCCCTTTGTCGCGTATACGGAGGACGCACCCCAAGGCCTGTACCTTGAGCGGCACAAAGACAACCAAGGCAAGGGCGCGGCCCTGTTGACGGCGGCCCGCTTCGCTTCCCGGCACGGCTTTACGCACGTGGTCACCCTGGATGCCGACGGCCAGCACAGCCCGGCGGACGTTTCCCTCTTTGTTGAGAAGATTCATGAAGACCCCATGCGGCTCTGGATCGGGGAGCGGGATCTCGGGGGACCGAATGTACCTTTCTCTTCCCGGTTTGGGCGGGCTTTTTCCAACTTCTGGGTCCGACTCGAAACGGGCTTTCCCCTCGCCGACACGCAAAGCGGATTCCGGGCTTACCCAACGGTTCTGCTGGAGTCGCTCACATTCACGGAACGACGTTACAGCTTTGAGGTCGAGGTGCTTGTCCGGGCGGCCTGGGCCGGATTTTGTATTGGAGAACTCCGGATTTCCGTCTATTATCCCCCCGGCGGCGAACGGATTTCCCACTTCCGAGCTTTGTACGACAATGTGCTTATAAGCCTGCTGCACACGCGGCTGGTCATCCGCTCAACCTTGCCCATTCCCGGCAGGCGGATCGCGGAAGACGGGAACGGCCAAGTCAGCCTGTTGCGGCCGGTGGCCTCGCTGAAGCTGCTGATCGGCCTGCGCCGCACGCCCCGAAGCCTGGGGCTGTCGGCTGCTTTGGGATTCGTTCTAGGAGCTTTGCCCCTTATAGGGATACATGTGCTTTTGACCCTCTGGCTGGCAAGCCGGTTCCGGCTGAACAGACCAACGGCGCTGGCCGCCGGGCAGCTGTGCATTCCCCCCTTTGTACCGGCGCTGTGCGTGGAGATTGGCCATTATGTGCGCCATGGGCGCTTTTTGACGGAAGTGTCCTGGCAAACTCTCGGGCATGAGGCCACGCAACGGCTCTTGGAATGGCTTGTCGGCTCGTTGTCGTTCGCCCCGTTGGGGGCTCTGATACTGGGAAGTCTGGTCTGGGGCGGCGCGTGGCTTGTCCACTGCTCCATCGTTCCTCTGAAGGAACGGTCGTGAGCCGAGCGTGGGATTCGAAAAGCCTGGCCGGAGAGGGGGCGCACCGTTTTTTCTACGGGCTCATTCGGCTCTGCGGGGTTCGGGTTGCTTATATACCCTTATTTTTTGTGGTTCTCTGGTATACGATCGCCACAAAAGCCCGTTCAAAGAGCCGGGAATATTTATGTTTACGCTTTCCCGACGCGGGCGGCGCGGCCTTGTGGCTCCGGCAGCTGCGCCTGAATCTTGAGTTCGGTTTTTCCTTGGTGGACAGGGCTGCGGCCGGAATTCGGGGAAGCCTGTACCTGGAGGCGGCGCCTGAGGACGAAAGCGCGCTACGCAATTTGGCCGCTGACGGCTGCATTGTTTTGACCGCGCATGTGGGAAGCTGGCAGCTTGCCTTGCCCGCGCTGGCCGGGATTCTGCCCGGCAAAGCGCACGCCGTGATGATTCGTGACGCCGGCGACGTGGATCTGCACGTATTCGAGCACTCCGCGAGGTTCGGACGGATGAGCGTCATCGACGGTTCGCAGGGGCCGACGGCGGTCATGTTGATGACCCAGGCTCTGTTGCGCGGCGAATCGTTGGGCATGATGGGCGACAGACTGACGCACGAGCAAGACCCCGGCGTGGAAATCCCGTTCCTGGGAAGCCCGGCCGCCTTCCCCGTGGCGCCTTTCCGTTTGGCTTCCGCTTGTGGTGTGCCCATGGCTGTATGTTTCGCCGAACGTACCGGGCCGTGTCGGGTACTGCTGCGCTTGGCCGGCGTGGTCCGCCCGGCGGCCGGGCTCGGGCCCAAGTCGGGCGGTTACGCCCCGTACCTCGCGGAATACGTGCGGCTTTTGGAAAAAGAGATCGCACTGCGGCCGTATGCATTTTTCAACTTCTATAACTTGTGGAGACGGCAAGCCTAATGGATACCAGAGCCAAATTGAAGGAACGGCTGATCAGTGAGCTGCAGCTTGAAGACATCACGCCCGCCGATATCGACGACGAAGCCCCTCTGTTCAAAGAAGGCCTCGGTCTAGATTCTCTGGATGCCGTCGAATTGGTCGTGCTGATCAAGCGTAACTTCGGGTTGACCATCGCGGACGCGGAAGAAGCGCGCAAAATTTTTGCTTCGGTAGCCGTTCTGGCCGGCTATATCGATGCCCGGTTGGCAGACGATGCTCCCGTTTAGAGACGTGGTCGTCACCGGCCTCGGCTGTATTTGCGCCGCAGGCAACAGCCTGGAGGAAGTTTTGGCCTCCCTTGATGCCGCGCCGCCTCTTCCGACCCTGCCGGAGGGGTTCGGCCATACGCCGCAGCACCCGGTTTTTTCCGTGCCGTCGACCGACACCGGTCCGACCGCTCAAGGCAGGACGCTGTCCCTGGCCCACGAAGCCGCCCGGCAAGCCCTGGCCGACGCGGAGCTCACGCCCACGGAGCCACAGGCCGTGGTTGTGGGCACCAGTGTCGGCGCATCGCCGGATTTGTTACCCGCCTATCAGGACTGGAAGGACGGCCTTCGACCCGATTCGAAAGCCACAGCGGATTATCTGCGTTCGTTCACGGCCGAAGGATTGGCCCAGGAATGCGGCATCACCGGCCAAGCATATACCGTCACCAATGCCTGCACATCCGGAGCCGATGCGATCGGTCTCGCTTTTGAGCTGATTCGCGGCGGTCTGGCCGACTGCGTTTTGGCCGGCGGGGCCGACGCGCTTTCCGAAATGACCTACTGGGGTTTTTGCAGCCTGCAACTGTGTTCGCCGCTCCCTTGTCGCCCCTTCGACAAAGAGCGCTCGGGCCTGAACCTGGGCGAAGGCGCGGCCTTTATGGTTCTGGAAAGCCGGGAGCACGCGGCGAAGCGCGGGAAAATCCCCCTCGGCCATATTTTGGGCTACGGTTCGGCAGCGGACGGCCATCATCCCACAGCCCCGCATCCGGAAGCGGACGGCCTTGGCAGAGCGGTGGCCGAAGCCCTGCGCCCTTCCGGCCTGAGCGTGGCGGATGTCGCCTTCATCAGCGCCCATGCCACGGCTACCCCGACCAACGATGCTGTGGAGGGGGCCTTCACGGCCCGCCTGCCGGGAAAAGCGAAGGTTTATGGAGTCAAAGGCGCCATTGGGCACTGTCTTGGCGCAGCCGGTGCGGTAGAGGCCGTTCTTGCCCTTGCTCATCTGCGCAGGGGGCGGGTATGCCCCACACATGGCTTCCGAGAGCGGGACCCCGCCATAGGCCTGACCCCGACCGTGGGCGAGTGCGCCGTTTCCGGCAAGGCTGCTCTCAGCTTTTCCTTGGGCTTCGGCGGCAACAACGCGGCCTTGCTTCTGGGTCTGGGCCCTCCCCCTGAAGCGGAGAACTCAGCCTTCCCGACCGCTCCGGTCATCGTCGCCCGGGGCTGGGTCGGCCCCGCCGGCTTGGGGACGACGGGGTTGCATGGTCACAGCGGGGAAAAACGAACCGCTCAGGATATTTTGAAAAGCCGTATCCCCATCGGAGAGCTGCGCCGGCTCGATCACTTCAGCCGACTGGTCTTGTGCGCCGACCGCGACGTGGAAGAACCGAGCGACGGCCCCGAAGAGCCGGAGCGGACCGGAATCATTCTGGTCGGCCGTTTCGGCTCCCTCACCCCGACGGTGGATTTTTGGGATTCGCTGTTGGAGTTCGGGCCCGACGGCGCTTCGGCCCTGTCCTTCGCGGCCTCGGTACAGAACATTCCCGCCGCGCAAGTAAGCATTAAAAACGGCCGGCTCGGTTCCTGCCTGACCTTATGTGGTCCGGGCATGAGCCTGGAAGGGGCGCTCAGACTCGCGGAAAACCGGCTTGCCCTTGGCTCGGCGCGGCATATCCGGTTGATTGTGGCGGAAGAATATGTTCCTTTTTTCGCTGAACTTTTTGCCGCACCCGAGCTCGGTATTTCGCCGCTCAAAGAGGGTGCGGCGGCATTTTCCATACAGGTGGAAGGTACGGGCGTCTCCATCGAACACGCCTCCGCGAGAATTGCGGATCTCCTCACGCCCTCATACCGTCCCAACTCTGATCGCGCGTTCGTCCTCGAAGCGGCGACCCCTTTGGATACGGCGTGGCATTTGGCTGCCGGACTCTCAACCCACGGGGAAAGGTGATGCCCGAAGTTGCTCTGTCGGCGGCGGATCTCTCCGCCGTACTGCGCAGCTTCCGGCGTGAAGCCGGAGACGCTGCCGCCCCGACGCTGCTTGCACGCTTTCTGGGGGTGGACCGGCTCGGCGATTACTCCACGATTTTCGAAGATTCCACCGGTATCTCCGCCGAATTGCTCCATGCCCGGCAAGAGGGGCCACAACGCCTGGTGTTCCATACATCCGGCTCCACGGGTGAACCCCAGCCGCACATCCACGAATTCGTCGCCCTGGTGGAAGAAGCCAGCCTGTTTGTTTCCGCCTTCGCGGATCGGGAGCGTGTGGTTTCGGTCATGCCGGTGCACCATCATTACGGTTTTGTTTTTTCGCTGGTCCTGCCCAAGGTGCTTGACCGTCCGCTTCGACTGTTCCCACCCATGCTCACGGCGGACTTGCTCACAGCTCTGCGGCCGAACGATGTGCTTGTTGCCTTTCCGCTTTTTTGGGAACATGTGCTCACAACGGGGCACCCTTTTCCTGAGGGCATTTTGGGGATGAGCGCTACTGCGCCTCTCTCTGCCGCCGTGTGGGACGGCTTGCTCGGTAAGGGCCTTGCCGGGTTGACGGAAATATACGGCGCTACGGAAGCCGGCGCCTTGGGGCTGCGTCGAAGCCCCCGCGATTCATTTTCGCTGTTGCCTTACTGGGAAAAAGAAACCGATCCGGCGGGGCGGTGCATCGGCTTCACACGCCGGTTGCCTTCAGGTGACACCCAACATCTTCCTCTGCCGGATGCGCTGTTCTGGATCGGCGAACGTACTTTTATTCCCACCGGCAGAGTGGACGGCGCCGTGCAGGTGGCCGGCGTCAACGTGCTGATGGAGGATGTGGAGCAATACCTGCGCGATCTTCCCGGCGTGAAGGATTGCCGGGTGCGCCTGATGCGCCCGGAAGAGGGTTCCCGCCTGAAGGCTTTTGTCGTGCCCGCGTCACCCGCCCGCCCGACGGCGCGGGAGTTGCGACGGCTGCTGCGGGCCTGTCTACCGGCTCCGGCTGTTCCCAGAGTTTTTACGTTTGGTCCCGACCTTCCCCGAACGGCAACGGGCAAGGCGACGGATTGGAGCATTGCCGGCGGCATACCGGAGAACGATTATGAAGACTGAACCCATCGCCCTGATTACCGGCGCGAGCAAAGGCATAGGTCGGGCCATCGCCTTGCGTCTTGCGGCGGAAGGGTACGCCCTTTGGCTGAACTATCGTTCCGACCACGCGGCGGCGCGGGAAGTCCAAGAAGAAGCCGAAAATATGGGGGTGCTCTGCCGGCTGTTATCGTTCGACGTCGCGGACGCTCAGGCCGCCACAGCCGCTCTGGCTCCACTTGTGGAAGAGGTCGCGCCGTATGCCGTTGTGAACAACGCTGGTTTCTGCAAAGACAACATTCTGGCCATGATGAGCCCAAAAGAATGGCACAGCGTCATAGATGTGCATCTGAACGGTTTTTACAACATCGCCTCCCAGGTGTTGCCCGCCATGCTGCGCAAGCGCAAAGGACGCATCGTGACCATCAGCTCGACTTCGGGTGAAACCGGCGTCGGAGGACAGGTCAACTATTCCGCAGCCAAAGCCGGACTGATAGGGGCGACCCGTTCTCTGGCGGTGGAAGTGGCGCCTCGGAATATTCTGGTCAATGCCGTGGCTCCCGGATTTATTGAAAGCGATATGACCGATGCTTTACCCTTGGACAAAGTCCTTCCGCAGATTCCCCTCAAGCGTATGGGGAAGCCGGAGGAGGTCGCCACCGTGGTGGCTTTTCTCTTGTCGGAGGGTGCATCATACATCACCGGACAGGTCATCAGCGTGAATGGTGGAGTGTTCACCGGGTAAACGCGGTGTGCAAACCTCCCGAACTTTCGCTGAGCTGCCAGGCCAAATTATCCCGAAATAAGCAACCCAGGATACTGATCGAAAGAGCCGCTTTCCGGAGTGTGTATCCCTCCCGGTCCGCTGAAAAGAACTTTTTCTTCCGCCAACAAAAAAGCCTCACCCAAGTGATGAGGCTTTGCTCAAAACCGAAATAATCTCCCTACCTCCGGCCTACCCACCAATCCGACAACTCCGTGGCAGGTATCGGGGGCAAGTAGACATCTACTTCACCAGATAGCTCGCCAGTATATCGTTCTACGGCTACTTTCGAAACAATTAGGCCGTCTCTGGGGCGTTCTCCTGCTATATAAAGCGCAAATATGCATCTATCATCTTCAATAAATGTTCCCAATGTTAATTTTTCATCTTGTTCAGGGCTAATCCAAGAATACCCCTCCGCGAGAGCTTGTTCGAGAGCTTTTCTCGTAGCGTCTCTCGCTACTGGCTCCAGCTCAGATTCGTTGAAGCGCTTCTTTTTTTGAGCCGTCATCTCGGCCTCCACTTCTCGAGACTATCTCCTCTGGGGGTGAACATGCCTCGGTTTCCATAAATATCAAAAACTGCGCTTCGTTCATGTCCCATACTCCTCAAAATAGCCCGATCTCCTTCTGAAGACATCACGGAACCATCCGGGTGTACATGTGAAGACCAACGCCAACCTTGCTTCGACAATCCCGACGCTCGGGCCTCGTTAATCGGAACAAATTTTTCATTACCACGGATAATCAAACGACGCCCGCCGGTCGTGAACACCACAAAAAGTCCTGACAAAAGGCGTAGCTTCATAAAAAAGGGGAATACCTCAAAACGGTCGGCTTACCGCTCCGGCAATTCTGTGATAAGTATTGGGGGTAAGTACACCTCAACCTCTCCTATCAGTTCTCCTGTACACCGATCAGTGAATACTCTGGAAACAAACAAAGTGTCGCTTGGATTATCCGCAGCTATGTAAAGCTGAAATATACATACGGCACCTTTTATTACTTTCCCCAGTGTCAATTTTCCTTCCTGTTCAGAAGAAAGCCAAGAGCATCCATTAGATAAAGCATGCTCAAATGCATTTCGCGTTGCGTCTCTGGCAATTGGCTCCAAATCAGATATACTAAGAAATTTTTTATTTTGATTTGTCATCTTGGCAGCCAATTTTTGAAAATATCGCCATTAGGTGAAAACGTGATGGAATTCCCATGAATATCAAAAAGAGCGCTTTCTTTACCCCCCATTGCTCTCAAAATTATTCGATCTCCTTTTGAGGATATCAACGAACCATCCGGGTGTACATGTGAAGACCAACGCCAACCTTGTGCCGACAGCTCCTGTGCCTTGACGGGATCAACCGGGACAGTTTTGGCGTTACCACGGATAATCAGCCGACGCCCCCCGGCTGTAAACATCGCAAACTCATCACCCGTCGCCGCAGCTAAGGCCCTCAAGTCCGTACTGCCAAATGCCTTCGAGGCGATCGTTTGAGAGCCATACCCCTCAAGTTGTTCGAGCACTGCCGCTTGTCTGGCGTTGAGCCCACCAAGGCCACGCGCGATCGCGGCGGGATTCCCCGTTGCAGGGTTGGCGGCAATCATCAACTCCCTGCCCGCCAACTGCAGCGCAAGCTGCTCGCCCTTCGCGATGCCCGCTTCTACGCCGGCGGGAATGGCGAAACTCGCCAACACGCCGCCGTAGATCTCACCACCGACGTAGAAGCCTTGCAGCTCCGCCAAGCGTTGGGGGCTATCCGCGTAGTAGTTGGCCGCGCCGGAGAAGTCAACGCTCGGGTATACCCCCAACCATTCGTGCAATTCCTTGGCTCCCTGGCCGAGCGGCGTCATATACGCGGTCTCCACGAGCATATTCCAGGCGCCGCCTACAGTACCGGCATTGAATACCATGACACTCTCGGCCTGTCTTTGCTCGAACTCCGGCAGGCGCTCCAGGTTCTTCATGGCTTCTTCAGGGGTAATCATGCCCATATGGGCCATCAGCGCCTGCGTCAAAACCGGATCGGCGTCGGGGTAGTTCTCCGTCTTCCTTGACAAGGCCATCTGGTAGGCGGTCACGTTGCTCCAGAACAGCGCCTCGGACTCCATGTTGTTGGCGAGCCACTGGTCGGCGGAGTGCTTGGTGTTTTCGGAATACGACGCCGAGTTCAGCGGGGCCACAAAGTTTTTGTAGATGCTGACCGCGAACTCGGACAAGGCGTTGGCCGCACCGTCGCTACCGGAGCCGTACAGGGGGTGCCCGGTTTCATGCACGAGGCGGCGAAGGAACTCCAGCCCGCCGACCATGGTTTTGCCGTCCGAGTTGATCAGGTTCACGCCGAGCGTTTTGCCGTCCAGCCCCACCGACGGGTCGCCGGGGTTGAACTCGCCGCCGGGCAGCAGCTTGCTCGCATAGAGAACGAACTGATCCAGAGACAGACCCTGCTCAGCCGCCACAGCCTCGATGGTCTTGGCAAGCCTGCCGTCCTCTTCGGCGGTGAGGGCGCGCTCACCGGACATCTTGATCTGCCACTCAAGGCTGGACTCCTGCAGATGGTCCATTCCCCGGATCACCCCGTTCCGAATCGCCGTTTCGGCAAGGAAGTCAGGGTTGCCCGTACCCGTGAGGGAACTCACCAAAGCGTCGACAAAAATCCCCACAACGACGACGTCGTAGATGGCTTGCGCGCCATCCCGCCGTATACCCTTGAATCCACCGGCAATCTCTTCAATGGCTCCCTTGCTCACGTAGACGTCGACGTACGTCTTTTCATCCTTGGTGATTTCCCGCGCCCGATCGATATCTCTATTCAACCCGCCCAAGTCCGCGTTGGGGTCGTCTCGCACGATAATCGTGCCGTCCGTGACGGTCGGGCGCAGCACCCCGCGTTTGTCCGAAGTGGAGGATGTGTACTCCACCGAGTTCGGGATGTAGGGCTTGGTGCTCGTGGGATTGCCGGCCGAATCCGTCGGCGGGGTGGTGAAGTCATAGGTCTTCATGCCCAGGATTGTGTCGCCCTTGCTGAAGCCGCCGCCGAAGGTCGTGCTGACCTGCCCCTAAAAAACTGGTCCACCTTAAAAGTTAGTGTACGGTAGGGCTAGGGAGGATGGGCCATGGGTCGAAAAACATTCACTGCTGAACAGATTATCTTTAAACTCCGCGAAGTTGAGGTTCTGGTGAACCAGGGCGAGAGCATCGGGGCCGCCTGTCGCAAGATCGCGGTGACGGAGCAGACGTATTACCGCTGGCGCAAGGAAT
>JAVBMX010000036.1:0-17573 GCA_031551885.1 Desulfovibrio sp. | reverse complement strand
GAAGAACAGGAAAGAGCAGCGGGAGTACGACAAAGAACTTTATAAAGCACGGCATTTGGTCGAAAACGCTTTTCTTCACTTGAAGCGATGGCGGGGAATCGCGACCAGATATGCGAAGAACCCCGCATCATTTCTGGCTGCCATTCACATTAGGTGCATTTTTCTTTGGGCTTCCATCTCGTGACTACACTATCTAGTCAAACATAAAAAAAGCGGACGCTTTCGGCGTCCGCTTTGTATTTTCTCGGTGCTTCCAGGCCGATCAGACTCCCAAGGCGCTCCGGATGGTGGCGAAGTCCAGGTTTGTGCTGACCAGTTGGGCGCCCTGGCGGATTTTCATCACGTCGCGCATTTTGTGCCTGCTGAGCAGAGATTCCATTTTCTTGGCCACCGTGTAGGTGTCGTCGCGAACCATGATGATCGGCACGCCCAAGGTGTCGGCCCGGGACAGGATGATGTCGTTGGGGAAAAGATTGCCGGTCAGCACCAGGCACGGGCATTCGCCCTCAATGGCCACGAGCTGCACGTCGGCCCGGTCCCCGCCCACAATGATCGCGGAGTTCTTCTGCCGGCGGAAGTAGGTCATGAAGTTTTCCACCTGCATGGTACCGATGAGGAAGTTTTCCACCATGGAATCGGCCCGGCCCTGCGCGGCCACCAGTCTGCCGCCCAAGCGTTCGGCCAGTTCTCTGGCCCGGATGGCGCCCATCAGCGGATCGCGGGGAATGACGCCCAGCACCGGCACGTCGTGGCGCTCCAGGAAGGGGCGGATCACGCTGGAAATCTCGGTCATGAACGCGGGCGGGATGTCGTTGAGCACAACCCCCAACAGTTGATCGCCCAAGGTTTCTTTAAGGCTGATCAGCATGTCGTAGTTCACTTCATAGATCAGGCGATCAATGATGATGGCCTTCAGGCCCAGTTCTTTGATCATCCGGATGCCGTCCAGGCCGCAGTACTTGCCGGACAACGTATGCCCGGATCCGCCCACGAGCATGAGATCACGTTCCTGCGACAGCGTTTTGTAGGCGTCGACGACACCGCCCATCAGGTCGCCCACCTGGCCGCTGAAGGCGCGCATTTTGAAATCCTGGGTGACCAGCACCGGGGTGACCAGCTCGGCGGGCTGGCTGAGGCCCAGCACGTCCTGCATGAAGTTCGCGTCCTCGTCGCCGGGCAGGCCGTCTTTTTCCACGGGAATAACCCCGACGGGCTTCATGTAGCCGGGGTTGAGTCCGTCTTTTTGCAGGCGCAACCCAATGCCCATCGTCAGCATGTTCTTGCCCGAGTAGGGGCGGGTCGCTCCAATGTAAAGACCTTTCGTCATACGGCCTCCTTATGACGCCGATATTTTTTCGCCGTCCCGTTCTTTTGCCGTCGGGGCGGCGGATTCACGCGAGAGCAGCAGGCGGATGTCCGCGACCACGGCGCCGTTTTCATCGGCCAGCACGGGGTTGCACTCCGCTTCCTGAATTTCTGGAAAGTCCACAGCCAGTTGCGACATGATCAGCAGGATGTCTTCCAGGGCGGTAAATTTGACCGCCCCTTGACCGCGCATGCCCGCCAAAATGGGGAAGGCGCGGATTTCGCGAACCATGTCGTGCACGTCGTCCAACGACAAAGGAGCGAGCCGGCAGGAAATGTCTTTGAAGGCCTCCACATGGATGCCTCCGAGGCCGAAAATCACCATGGGGCCGAAGCGGGAATCGCGCTTGAAGCCCACAATGATTTCGCGCGCGCGGGGCGGGGCCATGGCCTGCACCAGACATCCGGCGATATATGCTTCCGGCCGCAGGCGCTTGGCCCGGGCGGTCAGTTCCGTGAAGGCGGAGCGAATTTTTTCCGTTGAATCCAACCCGAGGACGACACCGCCCACGTCGGTTTTATGGGAAATCTGCGGCGAGGCGATCTTCATGGCCACGGGCAGGCCGATTTGCTTGGCGGCCTGTACGGCCTCTTCGCTGGTACGGGCCAGACGAGATTCCAGCACCGGCATTTCATAGGCCTTGAGCAGTTCCAGGGCCTGGAATTCCACCAGCTCAAGCCGGCCTTCGGCCCGGGCCTGGGCGATGATTTTCGCGGCCCGATTCTGGTCGCGGCGGTAGTTGATTTCAACGGGCAGCGGGTTGTCTTTCCACAAGGTCTGCCGGTACATGGCGGCGATGACGTTGACGGCCGGCTCGGGGAAGTCGTAACAGGGAATTCCCGCGTCGATGAACACCTGTCGGCCGGCTTCGACCCCGTCGCCGCCCATGAGGCAGGCGAACACGGGCTTTTCCACCCCGGCGGCGGCCTCGACCACGGCCCTGGCCACATCGTCCACCCCGGTACGGGCCGTCGGCGCGGCCAGCACCAACAGCGAATGAACCGCGGGGTCGTCCAAGACCACCTGGGCCGCTCTGCCCACGCGCTCGGCCGTGGCGTCGCCCACGACGTCCACAGGGTTGTAAACCGAGGCGTAGGCCGGGAGAAATTCTTTCAGGGTCGCCGTTGTTTGCGCGCCGAGCCGGGCCATGGTCAGGCCCGAGTCTTCGCAGGCGTCCGTGGCCATGATGCCCGGACCGCCCGCATTGGTCAGCACGGCAAGGCCCGGTCCCTTGGGCAGGGGTTTTTCGGCGAACGCCTTGGCCAGGTCGAACAGCTCCTCCATGCGTCCGGCCCGGATGATCCCGGTTTGTTTGAAGGCGGCTTCATAGGCCATGTCCGCTCCGGCCAGAGCGCCGGTGTGGGACGACGCGGCCAAAGCCCCGGCCGCCGTGCGTCCGGCCTTGTATAAAATGACGGGTTTTTTACGCGTGGCCGTATGGGCGTTGCGCAAAAACCTGGCGCCGGATTCCACGCTTTCCAGGTAGCCGACGATGACCTTGGTCTGCGGGTCGTCGGCGAGATGGGCCAGCACATCGGACTCGTCGACCAGGGCCTTGTTGCCCAAGCTGACGAAAGAGGAGAATCCGATTTTCTGCCGGCGGGCCCAGTCAAAAATGGACACGCACAATGCGCCGGACTGAGAGAAAAAGCCGATGTTGCCGGGCAGGATTTCTCCGGCGGCAAAGGTCACATTCAGGGCGCTCGTGGTGTTCACCAAACCCAGGCAGTTGGGACCGAGCAGGGCGATGTTGTGCCGTTCGGCCAACGTTTTGACGGTCGCTTCCAACTGGGCGCCGCGTCCGCCGATTTCCTTGAACCCGGCGCTGATCACCACGGCGGCGCGCACGGGCAGGGCGGCAAGTTCTTCCAGTGTGGCGGAAACGGCCTCCGAGGGCAGACAGATGACGGCCAGATCCAGGGGTCTGCCTTCAGGCGGAATGTCGCTTATCTTGCGCAGCGCGGGCAGACCACGTATGCTTCCGCCCTCCGGGTTGATGGGGTAAACGTCCCCGGCAAAGCCCGCGTGCAGCAGGTTGGTGAGAATGATGTTGCCGATTTTCCCGGGCGTGTGCGACGCGCCGACGACGGCCACGGATCGCGGCGCGAACAACGAGGATATATGCGCATGAAAAGGCATGGTGATTCCGGATCTCAGAGGGATACAGCTTTGCGTCGACTGCAGAGAGATATCCCCTATGACTTCGGTCAAGTCAAGCTGCTGGATACGGCTTTGACCCACAGTTCTTTTGTCAACGAAATTCTTGATGGAGGCGAACACAACGAGCGCCTGGAATTTCTGGGTGACGCGGTGTTGGAAATCTGCATATCGGAAGAGTTGTACAGACGGTTTCCCGACGCCCGCGAAGGGGTGCTCACGGCGATGCGCTCACGCCTGGTCAACCAGGACAATTTGGCCGAACTCGCCGGAAACATCGGGCTGGACCAGTGTCTGCTGCTGGGAAAGGGAGAGGAAAACCAGGGGGGGCGTTCCCGCAACTCCATTTTGAGCGACGCCCTTGAAGCGCTTCTGGGAGCGGTGTTTCTGGACGGCGGGTTCGCGGCGGCGCAGCAAGTGGTGAACGGATTGTTTGCCGAACGCCTGAAAGAGTCGTTGCCCCCGGCCAAAGGACGGGATCACAAAAGCCGGCTGCAGGAGGTCGTCCAGCGCCTTTTCAAAACGCATCCGGTGTATGCGTTGGTGGAAAGCTCCGGCCCGGAACACGCCAAAACGTTTACCGTACGCCTGGAGATGCCTGACGGGAACGTGTTCGCGGCCACGGGCGGCAGCATCAAGCGGGCGGAGCAGCAGGCGGCTCTGGAGGCTCTGGCGAAATACGCCGGGTGATCCTGCCGGGAGCGCGGGCTTCCGCGAGCCTGAGATGTTGTTTCCTTCCTTTCGGCGCGGCGTCAAAAAAACGTCCATCCGCCGGAAGCGACCATCCGCCCGGACTCGGGCGTTCCACCCATGCGGAACTCCGCCTTGTCGCGGGGGTGCACGTCGTTTCCGCCGTACTCCGGCTTTCGGGAAGCGATGTTTCTGTTGTTTCGACACGTTTCGGCCAAGGGCCGAACCGGCGCGGTGGTGCCGAAGTTCCTGCGGTCGAACCGGGAAGAGTCCGGGGAGGGGGAAGGCCCCCTCCCCGGTGTCTTTGGTCCGCCTCTGCCGATAAAGGTGCTTTTGCCTATCCCTGGATAAGCTGGAGCGCCATCTTCGGCAGGGAGTTGGCCTGCGAAAGCATGGCCACGGCCGCCTGGGAAAGCACCTGGTTGCGCACGAACTCCGTCATTTCCGTGGCGACGTCCACGTCGGAGATGCGCGATTCGGCCGCCTGGAGGTTTTCCGCCTGAATCTGGAGGTTGCTGATGGTGTTCTCCAGACGGTTTTGCATGGCGCCCAAGTGCGCGCGGATTTTGTCCTTGGAGATGATCGCCTGGTTGATTGCATCCAAGGAGCGCTGCGCCGCGCCTTGCGTGGAGATGGTGTAACCATCCTTGCCCACCGTGGCCGAGTTGCCCAAACCGAGGGCCGAGGCCGTGGCGTTGCCGATGGTGACGTAGTAGTAGTCTTCCGCCGAGTCGTTGCCCGTGCCGAAGTGGATCTTGACCTTGCCGGTGGAGCTCATGCCCGTGCCGTCGTGCGTCGCACTGGAAAGGTTGCCGTTCAGCAGGTAAATTCCGTTAAAGTCCGTGGCCTTGGCGATCCGGGTAATTTCTGAAGCCATGGCCTGGTATTCGGACTCGATCATCAGACGCTGGTCCGAGTTGTAGGTACCGGTGGCCGCCTGCTCGGCAAGTTCCTTCATCCGGATGAGCTTTTCATCGATGACCTGCAACGCGCCGTCGGCCGTCTGAATCATCGAGATGGCGTCGTTGGCGTTGCGCACGCCTTGGTTCATGCCGGCGATTTCCGCGCGCATGAGTTCGCGGATGGCCAAGCCGGCCGCGTCGTCCGCCGCCGTGCCCACGCGCAGACCTGAAGACAATCTGCGGGTTGAGGTTGCGAGTCTGTCGTAACTGACACCCAGGTTTCTGGCCGCGTTCATGGCCATCATGTTGTGGTTTATGACCAAAGACATTTTTGTTTCCTCCTTGGGAAGGTTTGCTGCCGTTTTGAAGCAATATGGGTGCCAAAAGTTTTTTTAGTTAAAAAAACAAGATATTAAAAAAACTCTAGACTTTATGGGGCCGGCAAAATTATGCGTCGGGAAAATTTTTCCGACTTTTTGACGGGGAGTTACGCGATTCGGCGAAGAGGGAGGTTTTTGCCGAGGAATGGCGAGAGGGTTTTCCGCGAGGGCGGCCGGCGTCTCGTTGGACAAGGCGCGTTTTTATCCTTGTGGTATGCCGGCCGGGTAAGAAGCCTTGGGTATTCCGAGTGAAAGCGTGTCGGCGAGGGAAGGTGGCGGCCCACGTTGCTCAGGGGAGGGAAGAGGAAAGGAGAAGAGCCGGAACGGACGGAAATTTTCGCCTTCGGGGGGCGAGTTCCGCGCGCCCCCTGAGGCGAACAGGCGAGGGGAGCGTTCGTCTACGGCCGCCGGAGCGAATCACCTTTTCAAAGATGCTTTATGCTAGCGCAGAACGGGGCGGCTGGAGGCCCGCAGGACCAGGGAGGTTTCCAGGGTCTGCTGGATGGGCGGGTGGTTGGGGTCGTTGATCAGGGTGAGCAGCGCATTGACCCCCAAGCGGCCCATTTCCACACCGGGAACGTCCACGGTGGAAAGAGGCGGGCAGGTGTAGGCGGCCAGTTCGCTGTTGTCGAAACCCATGACGGCCACGTTGCCGGGCACGGCGAAGCCGGCTTCGTACGCGGCGGAAATGGCTCCCATGGCCAGCACGTCGCTGGCGCAGGCCACGGCATGGGGGGGGTGGCGCAGAGACATCAGGGTCTGCATCGCGGATTTGCCGTTCTCGAAGGTCGAGGTCACCGGGCAGACCAGCGCGGCGTCAAAAGGAATTTCATGGGCCTGAAGAGCGGCCTTGTACCCGTTGAACCGTTTGGTGATGCGGTCCACCCCGGCGTTGATGCCGCACATGAAGCCGATGCGCCGGTGTCCTTGGCTGATCAGGTGGCTGACCATGCTGAAACCGGCGTCTTCGTTGTCTATGCCCACGAAGCTGTAAGTGGTGCCGGGCATGGAATCCCAGAGAAAGACGCAGGGAATGCCGCGTTCCTGCAGCTCATCAAGCTTGGGCTGGTTCTCGCGCATATGGCCGATGACCAGAACTCCGGCCACGCCGCGCTCAAGGAATTGCTGGATGTATTTGCGTTCGAGGCGGGGGTTGTAGCCGGAAGTGCAGGTGATCAGGGGGAAGCCGCTGTCGGTGCTGATTTCCTGGATGGCGTTGACTGCGGCGGCCACCTTGGCGGTGGAGGAAAGAATCAGGACGCCGATGACCGTCGACTTGCGGCGAGAGAAGTCTCCGGCTGTGGCGTTGTATACGTAGCCGTACTCTTCCATCGCGGCGCGCACCCGCTCCAACGTGGCGGGGCGCAGCACATTGGGGGTGTGCATCGCGCGGGACACCGTTGCCGTGGAAACTCCGGCCAGCTTGGCCACGTCGACGATGGTGATTTTTGCCATACTGCCTCTCGTAGGCAGACTATGGCGTAAATCGTCCTTGCCGGCAACCCGTGGGACGACAGCTTGGTTTGGCGTGATACTTCGTCAGGCATCGTTTTTTGTTTTGGCCGAGTATCAAAAGAGTACACTCCCGCAACAAAAAAACAGCCTTTCTCGTCTGACGCCAAACCGGCCCCATCTTTTGAGTGGTTCAATCGACGGCTGTTTTGTGCTTTTGGACAGGCCTGGAAGAGTGGCTCTGTTTTTTTCGTGGGCTGCTCCGCAAGGCGTGGAGAAGATGGCCGCTTGAGGCGGAAGGAGACGGGGAATATGCCCCGTAAGCGTCGCCGGGAGTTCGAGAAGATTACCCTTCCACAGGGGATGACGTGGATTCGTGCCCGCCGTCGGCATCTTTTTCCGCGAAACGCAACGATTCCCGTTGGGAAGTCGACAGGCTCAGGAAGGATTCCAGAATCGCGGCGGCGGCGGCGGCGTCCAGGCGGGCCAGAGCTTTTTTGCCGGAGCGGCCCGCCTCGCGCAGGCGGGATTCGGCATCCCAGGAGCTGAGATACTCCTCGACCAGATAGATGGGCAGGTCGGTTTGGGCGCACAGAGCGCGGACCATGTTCAGGACCTGCCGGGTGGTTTCGCTATGCTCGCCGTCGCCGTGGCGGGGCAGGCCGACGACCAGGGACTGAGCCCCTTCAGCGCGGGCAATTTCCGGCAGTTCGGCCACAAAGCGCTCCCGGCCGTGCATGGCTACAACGCGCAGGGGAAAGGCCATGCTCCCCCCGGCGTCGGATACGGCCAGGCCGGTACGCTTTTGTCCGTAGTCCACAGCCAAGTATTTCACTGTTGTTCTCTTTTTGGTCTGCCGTAACGGGTCCCGGAGCTTTTCGTCACGCGGCCCGCTGGATGTCGGCCTTTGCGAAATCGCGCGCATGGTCGACCATAAAGAACGTTTGGGAGAAAGGGGATGGGGGTGCGGGGGAAGGGGCAGACAGGGCTGCGAAGCGATTCCTTTCCCCGGCACTTCCACGATGTGACGTTGTCGTCTTTCCGTCATGCGTGCGGCACTTTTCAAAGGGGTTTTCCCCTTCCCCCGTAAGCATTTTCATTCTCCCTCTTTCTTTCTCTTACTCTTGGTCGTCGTTGTCGCGGCTTTCGACTTCGGTGAGTTGGAGGTCCGGAATCCGGGCCATATCCGCGCGGCGCAGGCCGTTTTCAGCAGGAATCCCGGCCAGGAGCTTGATGCATTTCCTGCGCCAGTTCCGTCCCATGAGGCGCTCGGCGGTGAACTCCAGCAGATGGAGCACACGCCGACGTTTGTCCTGCTGCAGAAGAATACGGGTAATGCCCATCTTGCAGGAAGGGCAGCCCACCACAACCGGAGCATTGGGGTCGAGGTCGACAAGATCGCGTTCGAGCTGAGCGGCTTTGGCGCTGCGGATCTTGTTGTAGATGGTCGGGGAAGTCATGGCCCCCAGGCCGGATTCGCCGCAACAGCCGGGGCTGACGCGCACGGCAAGACCCAGGTGCTCGGCGGCGGCCGAGGCGTAAAGCTTGCCGGCCTTGACCTTGTGCATGCCGGGCACTTCGGCGTGGCAGGGGGAATGGTAGAGAACCTCGCGGATCTCTTCGCCGTCGGATTTGCGCCCGTTGCCGTTTTTGCCGGGGGCGGCCCGTCCCGCACCGTTGGCGGTCGACCCGACAGGCGGCAGATTGCGCATCAGGAACCAGGCCACGTCGGACAGCGCCACGCTCCGGCCGGCAACCTTGGGGAAGACATGCGGCAGAAAGTGCCGTTCCATGCCGTCGCGGCACGAGCCGCAGGAGGTCAGCACGGTGTCGACGTGGAATCCCTTGGCGGCCGCTTCCTCCGCCAGGGCCTTCAGGCGGGTGATGTTGCAGTCCTGGTTCTCGGCAAAGGCGTCGTGGGCGCCGGCCGCCAGCAGGGGGTAGCCGCAACAGAGGTGTTCCGGCGGCAAGAGCACGGCGTACCCCGCGCCCAAAAGCAGCGAGGTCGCGGCCAGACCGATGGAGCGGAAAAACACCCCGCCGCCGCAGCCGGGAAAATACAGGACCGTGCCGCGCACGGAGCCTTCGGGCACAAACAGGCCGCCCCTGGAAAGATGGAGGGTTTCCGCCAGGTTGCGGAAGCCCGGCTTGGGCCCGGGGGCCTTGAACAGCGGGTTGACGAAACGGCTGCGCCAGGCCGAAGGCAGTAGGCGGACCATCTTGTTCTGCATACCTTGGCCCAGAGAGGCGGCCTTGCCCATCAGGGGCACCCGCTTGGCCGGGTTTTTGGCCACGGCGTGGAGCACCCGGCTTTTTAAGGGGTGGCCGCCCGCGCCTTCTTCTTCAAGGAAGCCGCGCAGGGTCAGGGCGACCTCGGGCGAGGCGATCTTCACCGGGCACACGGCCACGCACTTGCCGCAACCGGTGCAGTGCTCGACCATCAGGCGCAACTCGGCCAGAAGCTGCGGATCGGGCTTTCCCTGGTGAACCTGGGAATGGTAAATGGCTTCGATCAGCGCGCCCAAGGCCAGGTTTTTGTTGCGCGGGTGCTGAACCAGAGAGCGTTCGGGCTGATGCATGGGGCAATGCTGCTTGCACTTGCCGCAACGGGTGCAGATTTGCACGTTGGTCAGGAGCGAGATGAGGCGCTCTTTGTCCGGCAGGCCGCTGCCCCGGATGTCCTGGATCAGCCGGTTGAAGGAAAAGGTGAAGGGCGAGACGGGCAACTCGCGCTGGGTGAGTTTGGCCGGGTTGAAAATGTTGCGCGGGTCCACAAGCTGTTTAAACTCGCGGAAGGCGGCCATTTTGTCCTCGGGCAGAAAGGCGATTTTGGTGATTCCGATGCCGTGCTCGCCGGTGACCGCGCCGCCGACTTCCATGGCCTTGGTCATGACCAGGGCGGCCACGGTCTCGGCGTTGTGAAGCATCGCCGGGTCGTTGGAGTTCACCGGAATGTTCACGTGCCAGTTGCCGTCGCCCGCGTGCATGTGGCTGGCCACGCAGATGGCCGAGGCGGCCATGTATTTTTCGATTTTCGCGATTTCCTCGACCTGGGAGGGAAAGTCCTCGACCAGGGAGGAGAAGAACAACGCGGCGTGCATGCGAAGTTCCTCGTCCGAAAGATCCGAGGTGGGAATTTCCCCCTGGATGATCCGGCCGGCATACGCCAGCTCTTCAAAAATCCGGTTGTCCTCTTCCGGGCGGCCGGGCAGGTTCTCGGCCGCCTTGAGGGCCGTGCGGTAGGCCCGGGCCATGTATTCCTGGTTCAGGCGCTCCAGGTACAGGGCGAAGTCCGGGATGGCCCGCATGGGAATGACCACGTCTTCGTTGATTTTGAAGCCCGAGGTACGCTTGGCGATGGCCGAAAGCTTGTGGCGGTCTTCCCAGAAAATTTCGGCTTCATGCTCGTCTTTGGCCGTGAATACGTCTACGCCGTCGTAAGATTGGCAGATGCGTTCCACGTTCCTGACCGCCTCGTCCAGGGCCGGGGCGTCGTTGGAATCGAGTTGGAGGATGAGCACGGAAATGGGCTCGCCCTCGTAGACGGACGATTTCTTTTTATACTCGATGGCCTGCACATACTTGGCGTTGAACTCTTCCAAGGCGGTGATCTTGACCAGGTCGCCGCGCCGGCGGATGTCGTTGCGCAGGGCCACGGTGTCGTTGATCACGAGCATGGAGTTTTCCATGCTCCGGCCGAAGAACTCCAGAACCATGACCCGGAAGTGGGCCAATTTCGGATGCAGGACAAAGGTCGCGTCGAGGATGACCCCGTCGGTGCCTTCCTTCTGTACGCCGGGCAGGCCGGAGAGGGCCTTGTTGGTGACGTCTTTGCCGAGGCCCGGCAGACGCATCTCCTCTCCGCCGATTTTGACCAGGCTGCGCAGGCCGCCGGAAAGGTCGCGCACCTCGAACACGGCGGTTTCGTCCGGCATGATCTTGTGCCGGGGGTGGTCTTTGCGGGTGACCTCAATAAGTTCGCCCGTGGGCGTGACCATGCGGTAGGAAAGAATGTTGTCGATGGTCGTGCCGTACTCGAAACAGAGCGGCCCGCCCGCGTTTTCGGCCACGTTGCCGCCGATGGACGAGGCTGTTTTGGAAGCCGGGTCCACGCTGAAGAGCAGGCCTTTTTTGGCCGCCGCGTTGATCGCGTTGATGGTCAGCACCCCGGCCTCGGCCGTGATGGTCAAATTGTCCGCATCGACTTCGCGGATTTTGGTCAGCTTGGTCAGAGAGAGGATGACGGAACGTTTGCGGGCCGGAATGGCCCCGCCGGTCAGGCCCGAGCCGCCGCCGCGCGGGATCAGCGCGAAGTGCATTTCGTTGGCCAGACGAACCACCCGGCTGACCTGTTCCGGGGTTTCCGGGGTCAGGACCAGCAGCGGTAGTTCCAGGCGCAGGTCCGTGGCGTCCGTGGCGTTTTCCACCTGGGCGGCGCGGCGGGTGTCGATGCATTCGGTCGGCAGAAATTCCAAGAGCTTGGCCGTGAGCTCTTTTTTGAAGGCCATGTCGCTTTCGTGGGCGCTCCAGAACATGGTGATGCCCTCACCGATGCTCGTGGCGTAATGGTGGGCCAGGCCCCGCCGGGCCTGCTCAAAGCGCTCGTGCACACTGCGTTTGACTGTGTCCGCGTCGATGAAAGGGTTGTAGCGGACGAGAAAGAGTTCTTCGGCGATGGCGAGGGTCAGGGCGCGCACGGCCTCGGGCCATTCGGCGAATTCCTTGTCGCTGATACGCAGGATGCGCGGCACCAACGAGGCGGAATCTATGGAAATGTGTGGGCCCTTGGAAAGCATGAAAAACCCTTTGTCTAAAGGAGGAAAAGAAGAAGTATAAAGCCTGGCGTACCGGTTGACAAGGGTTGTAAGCGAGGGGCGGGTGGTGGGTGTAACGCGCTCTTCATGGCCGGAGCCGGATCGTTCCGGAGGCGGGAGCCCCAACCGGGATCCCGAAACAGAGCGAAACGCCATGCTTTTTCCGGGCGGTCGCAGGAGGGGGAAGGGGAGGCCTTCGGCTGGGCGGGCGAGATTTCGCGCGACCCGCCCGCCGGAAAACCTCAGCGCAGGCGCGGCGGCAAGGTGAAGTTGAACGAGGGCGGCATGATGCCGTCGGAAGGGCGATGCAAGGCCCGCAGGGACCAGTCCGCGCCGTCCAGCAGGCGTTTGGGGTCGAAGCTTCCGGGGGTGTGGCGATCGTGAAACGCCCGGCGCGCGATGAGCCCGGCCGGGGACTGCTTGAGGGGGAGGTTTTCCCGGTTCCAGGAGAAACGGGCTTCAGGAACGATCCGGGCGAGGCGTCCCGCGTGGGCCAGACGCAGGGCCAGGTCCGCATCGGCGTAATGGCCGGGGGCGAAGGCCGTGTCGAAGCCTCCGGCTTCGGTAAAAGCGTCGCGCCGCACGGCCAAGGCCAGAGAGGGCACGGCGGCCACCGTCCAGGGACGATCGGCGTCTTTTGGGGGGGAGGCGAAGATCAGCTCACGGCGTGGGCTGAATGTTCCCCCGGCCACAGGCTCAAAGCTCGGCCTTTCAATGACGCCGCCGGCAATGCCGACCGAGGGTTCGGCTTCCAAAAACGCGACCAGGGCATCGATCGCGCCGGGCTTGGGGAGAACGTCTTCTTCCAGAAACACCAAGGTTCGGGCTGAACAGGCCGCCGCGCCCAGACCGGCCGCGAACACCCGGCCGACATCGCTTTCGGTCGTGACTACGCAGGGTTTCACCACGCAGTGCCGGGCCAGGGATGCGACGAATTCCGGAGCACGAACCGGGTCGGGCAGCACCAGAATTGGCTGGGCCTCGCCGAGTTGCGGCAGAATGGCGGCAAGGCGCTCGGCCGTGGCGGCGTCCAGCGCGCCCGGCGTCAACACGACTCCGGCGGCGGGGTTGTCCAAGCCGCGCAGTAGGATGGAGGCCCCTCCGGCGACGCGATCAAGATCGTGCACGGCGGGCACGGTCCGGTGCAAAGCCCCTTGCCGACGGCAGAAGATCCAGGTGTCGCGCATGGTTTCGATATTCGCGCTGAGCGAGTCGGCACTGGTTCGGAGGGTATATTCCCCTGTGATCACGGGCAGGTGCCGGAAGGGGAAGAAGCGGATCATCCGTTGCCAGAGGTCCCAGTCCTCATGTCCACGCAGATAGGGCGCGAAGTTCCCGACGACCCTCAGAGCGGAGCGATCGAGCATGGCGCAAAGAACGGGCAGCAGGTTCCGCACGGCCAGGGCGGCGGAGTCGGGTTCTTCGGAAAGGGGCAGCCGGCGGGATACGGTTTCATACCCGGAGCCGAAGTCGCGCTGCTTGGCCAGAAGAGCGTCGGCATAGACCATCCGGCTGCGGGAGACGGTCAGGGCTTCCGCCAGCACTTCCACATGGTTCTCAAAAAAGTAGTCGTCGTCATCCAGAAAGGTGACGAACTTCCCCTGGGCCACCTCCAGGCCGCTGTTGCGGGCGGCGGAAAGACCGCTGCGCTTTTGTTCGTGCCTCACGGCGGTCAGCCGCAGGGTCTTTGCGTATTTATCGAGAACCGCCCGCACCGGTATCTCGCCGTCGTTGACCACGACCGCCTCAAAATCCGTGCGGGTTTGGATCTCCAGACTGTGCAGCGCCCGGTCCAGGTAGTCCGGGCGATCGCAAGTGGGAATGATGACGGAAACAAGCGGCGTCTCGCTCATGCGCTTTCCTTCCAAGGGGATATGATGAAATATAGCCGGGCGACGCTGGAAAAGCAACACACGCGTCGGGTGCTTTCAAAGTAACGGCGCGCCGGCATGCACGCCGGCCGCCGAGAATAGACTTGACTTTCATTTTCAAAGGAGTATCTTTCTCATGAACAAAGCGTTGTAGATTCCAGCCTGCGGAGGAACAATGCGTCGCGAATCTTTGTTGGATATACCTTCCGGCCGCAAAGTCCGAGTGGCCGCCCTTACCGGGGACGGGGCTTCCCGTTCGCGGCTGTGCGCGCTTGGTCTGACGCCGGGGACGTCCGTGGAAATTTGTCCGGGTTGCGCGCGTCGCGGTTCGCGCCGGGTGCGGGTGCGCAACAGTTCTTTGGTGTTGGGCGACTCGCTGGCCTGTTGCGTTCAGTGTGAATGCGGCGGGTGTGACGACGTCCGCGACGACGGCTGAGCGCAGCCGCTTCTTTGCGCCGTAAGGGGAGGGTGCCATGTTTTCCCTCAATGGCCATGTTTTTTGCGAGCCGCATGAGCGGTGTCCCGAAGCGGAAGCTCCGCTCGGGGAAGAGCGTCCCGCCAAGGTGGGGCCTGGCGTGACGCCTGAAGGGTGCTGCGGCAAATTTCGTCGTACCGGAGTGTGCTGCGGAAAATATCCGCGGCGTAAAAACAAGAAGACCGGAGAGGGCTGAGGCCTTCCGGCGACGGAGGCGCGTATGTGGTCCAATGTGGTTGTGGGAGTGCTGGTGCTTGCCGCCGCTCTGTATGCCGGGTACCGGCTGATTCGGCGCCCCGCTTCCGGATGCGGGTGCGGTTGTTCCGGCTCATCCGGGGTGAAGGCCGGGGGCTGCGCGTCCGGTTCCTCTGTCGACCGGAACGGTTGCTGCGGCGGGAAGGGCGGCTGCTCACATTGATTTTTTTGAGCGAGTAATCGATAATGGACATCAATTTCATAGAGAGGACGTGAGCATGAGTGAGAACAAGAGCCTGCGCACCCTGAAGGTGGGGCAACGGGCGAGCATCACAGAGATTGACGCCGACGGCGAAATGGGCCGGCGAATCCGCGACATGGGGTTGGTCCCCGGCGTGCAGGTTGAGGTCATCGGCCGCGCACCCCTGCGGGACCCCGTGGCCCTCCGTTTGATGGGGTTCACCCTCACTCTGCGGAACAATGAAGCCGACTTTATCCGGGTGACTTCCGTTTCCAGCTGAGTTCGGATTTTTTCATTCTTTCGCGCCCGATTACCGTCGGGGCGCTTTATGGGCCGGAGGCAACAATTCATTGCTTGTATCCGGCCGGCGCGCGGGCCGACGGCGGGTTCGCGCGGCTTTTTGGTTCAGCGGTATTTTCGGAGACGACTTATAATGAAATGGTCCGGAGTGAAGGAGCGCACATGAGCTATATGAGTGAGGAGAAGGTTTTTATCGCCCTGGCGGGCAACCCGAACTCGGGTAAAACCACGGCTTTCAACAAATATACCGGAGCCCGCCAGCACGTGGGCAACTACCCGGGCATCACCGTGGAGAAAAAAGAAGGCACCGCCCACCTGGACGGCAAAAACGTCATTCTGGTCGATCTGCCCGGCACCTATTCGCTGACCGCCTATTCCCTGGAAGAAGTTGTCGCCCGGCGGGTGCTTGCCGAAGAACGCCCCGGCGCGGTCATCAACGTGATCAACGCCGGCGTGCTTGAGCGCAACCTGTACCTGACCGTGCAGCTTCTCGAACTCGGCATTCCCGTTGTGCTGGCTTTGAACATGATGGACGAAGCCCGCGCGGCGGGCATGATCATTGATGCCGCCAAGCTGGAGAAGCTCACCGGCATCCGCGCCGTTCCGACCGTCGCCCGCAGTGGCGAGGGGCTGGATGAGGCCCTGCGTGAAGCCATGAAGCTGGCCGCCGAGTGCCGGGAAAAGGCCTGCACTCCCCTCGAAATTTCCTATGGCCCCGACATCGACGCCGCTCTGCCCGACATGATTGAGGTGATTGAGCGGAAGAAATTTTTGACCCAGTGGTTTCCCGCCCGTTGGGTCGCCCTGAAGTATCTGGAAAAGGACGACGACGTCATGAGCCGGGGCCGGGATTCCGATGCCGAGACGGCCGCCGTTCTGGAGCAGGCCACCGGAAAAGTCGCCGCCCACTTGGCCGGCACGCTGAAAACATACCCCGAAGCGATCATCGCGGATTACCGCTACGGATTCATCGCCTCGCTGCTCAGGCAGGGGGTGCTCAGCGGGACCGACGATATGCAGGCCCGCATCGCCTATTCCGACAAAATGGACAAAGTGCTGACCAACCGCCTGTTCGGTCCCCTGATTCTTGTCGGCGTGCTGTACGCCATGTACTGGTTGACCTTCTCTTTGGGCGAGTATCCGGCCGGCTGGCTGGAGTCGTTCTTCGGCTTCCTGAGCGAAACGGCCGACGCGCACCTGCAGGAAGGCCTGCTGAAATCCCTGATCATGTCCGGAGTTATCGACGGTGTGGGCGGGGTCATGGGGTTTGTGCCGCTCATCGCAATCATGTTCCTGCTGATTTCCTTCCTGGAAGACTCCGGCTACATGGCCCGAGTCGCCTATATGATGGACCGGGTGTTCCGTTTCTTCGGCCTGCACGGGGCATCGGTCATGCCGTTCATCATCGCGGGCGGCATCGCGGGCGGTTGCGCCATTCCCGGCGTTATGGCCACACGCACCCTGCGCAGCCCGCGCGAACGTCTGGCCACCATTCTGTGCGCCCCGTTCATGAGTTGTGGCGCGAAGATTCCGGTCTTCCTGCTTCTGGTCGGCATTTTCTTTGAGCAGAACCAAGCCGCCGTGATGATGGGTCTGACCCTGGCCGGTTGGGGTTTTGCCCTGCTGGTGGCCAAACTGCTGCGCTCCACGGTGATTCGGGGTGAAGCCACGCCCTTTGTCATGGAGTTGCCGCCGTATCGGTTTCCCACATTCTCCGGCATTCTTATCCACACCTGGGAACGCGTCTGGGGCTATGTGAAGAAGGCCGGTACGATCATCCTGGCCATCTCGGTGCTGGTCTGGGCGGCCATGACCTTCCCCGGTCTGCCCGAGGACCGCGCGAACTTCTATGCCGAGCAGAAAGCCCCGCTTGAAGAGCGCTTGGCCGCCCTGCAGGAAGCCAACGCTTCGGAAGAAGAAGTCGGCGCCGTGGAAGAGCAGCTTGCGGACATCGGCAACGCCGAAAGCGCGGAAACGTTGCGTTCCTCCTTGGCGGGTCAAGTGGGTACGGCCATGGAAGTGATCACCAAGCCGGCCGGTTTCGACTGGCGCACGAACATCGCCATCTTGGCGGGCATCGCGGCCAAGGAACTGGTGGTTTCGACCCTGGGCACCGCTTACTCCTTGGGTGAAGTCGATGCCGAAGAAGCCACGAGTCTGGCCGACCGGATCAAGGCCGACCCGGATTGGAGCATCGCCAACGGTACGGCCCTGCTGCTGTTCACCTTGCTGTATTCGCCCTGCGTGCCGACCCTGGCGGTGATCAAGAGCGAATCCGGCCGCTGGCGCTGGATGTGGTTCAGCTTGGTGTTCAACCTGCTGCTGGCCTATACGGTGGCGGTGCTGGCCTTTCAGGCGATTAAGGCTTTCCTGTAGCGAAGGCTCGCGTTTCGTAAAACGAAAGCCCCGCCGTTTCCGGCGGGGCTTTCGTTTTTGGGGATGGGAAGTGGGACAGGTAGTTTTTTGGGGATTTGCGTAACTGGGCCGGCATTTTTCGGGAGAGAGGCCCCGCGCCTTATTATCGGTCCTGCGACCGGAGGCATTTTTTCTTTCAATTCCACGTTGTCCGCTCCGCTTGGGCAGGGGGTGTCTCCGTGACACCCCCCTGCACCCCCGCACGGGGGGGGGGGGGGGCCGGCGGCCGGGCGCGGGGGGACGGGGGGGAGCGGTGGGGTGGGTGGGTTTGGGGGGGTGCGGGGGTGAGGGGGGGGGTCGGCGCGGCGCGGGGTG
>JAVBMX010000020.1:0-3684 GCA_031551885.1 Desulfovibrio sp. | reverse complement strand
GGCTGGTGGCCATGTCGAGGTATTCGTCGAGCCTGCGTTCGGCCTCGCGCAACTGGCGGCGCACGGCGAGGTTTTGTTCCTCGGTGCCCTTGCCTTCCTGGGCTGTTAAGGCTTCAATCTGCTCATCCAGGCCCGTGAGCTGGCTGACGTAGTCGCGCAGCTTCAGGTTCACG
Organism: Desulfovibrio sp.; assembly: GCA_031551885.1. Taxonomy (GTDB): domain Bacteria; phylum Desulfobacterota; class Desulfovibrionia; order Desulfovibrionales; family Desulfovibrionaceae; genus Frigididesulfovibrio. The sequence continues at coordinate 3,511 of JAVBMX010000020.1, read as the reverse complement.
TTGATGAGCCCGGCATTGAGCTGATTGCGCAGGGTCTTGGTAAGGTTGTCGTCGAGAACGTCCAGGTGGGCCTTGATGGCCTTGTCCAGTTCGCCGTTGTCGTAGGCTTCAAGGGCGAGAGGGTGCACGGCGATGTTGCCGAGCATGAATTCGGCGCGCAAAAGGCCCACTTCAAAATCCGCGCTCTTGCGCAGGCGGGACAGGAACATGGCCTGGCCCACGTCGGCCAGAATAAGGCCGACCTTGGTTTGGGTGGCGGGCAGTAGGGAGAGGTCCATTTCGCCGCCCACGTCGCGTAGCGGCAGAAGGCCCCGGTATACGCGGCCGCGGGTGCCGTCCACGGTAACGTCGGCGCCGTCCAGGGCGCGCAGGGCTTCAATGCGCTGAATGCCGATGACGGCCGGAATGCCCAGTTCCCGCGAGGTAATGGCCGCGTGGGAAGTATCGCCGCCAACGTCGGCCAGAATGGCCGAGGCCACGCGCATGCCCGGCACCATATCCGGGTCGGTGCGCTCGGCCGCCAGCACGTCGCCTTTGTCGATACGGTTCAGCTCCAGGGCGGAGCGCAAGAAGCGCACCGTACCCTGGCCGGCCCCGCGCGAAGCGCCGTTGCCTTCCACCAGAATTTCGGCGGAGGCGGCGGCCGCCGGTTCCACTTCTTTCCGGCGCATAAAAATAATGTTCGGATGCAACTCGAACTCTTCGTTCCAGCGCGTTTCCGGACGAGCCTGCACGAACCACAGCTCATCGGCCGCGTCGATGCAGAACTCGGTGTCCATGATGATGTCGCCGTAAGCTTTGCTGATGGCTCGGACGCCGCCGGCCACGGCCTCGGCATGGGCGATGGAAAGCGCCCAGCGCAGGGCTTCCACTTCCGGCACCGAGACTTTTTTGGTGCCGCCGCCTTCGTCATAGACAATTTTAATGTCTTTGCAGCCCATCTGACGAATGACCACTTCGCGGCCGTCGTCGCGGGTGAACACATAGTATTTGTCCGGCGTGACCATGCCGCCGACCACGGCCTCACCCAGGCCGTACGAGGCGTCGATGGAAACCAGGTCGTTGCGCACCGTGCCCCGGCAGCCCGTGGCCGTATCGGCCGCAAAGGCCGTGCCCGAGATGAGCGGATTGATCATCCGCATGATGCACACGGAAAGAGAGGTGTTTTCAATGGCCCATTCTTTTTTCGCGTCTTCAGCGAGGCTCTCGTCCCCGCTTTCTTCGGCCAGGGCGATGGCGTCGAGAATGGCCTCGCGCCGGTAGGTCATGGAGCGCAGGTTGTAGGCCGAGGCGCAGTCCCAATGGTAGGCCTGGGCCACCCGGTCCTTGCCGCTCATATTCAGGTAGGTGTCCTGCAGGCCAGCAAAGGCTTTTTTGCGCGAATCTTCACCCGCGGCGGACGAACGCACGGCCACGGGAACTTCATCCCCGGCCTCGTCACAGATCTCGCCGTAGCCGGATTTGACCGCCTCGGCGACGTCGGCCGGCAGTTCCACGGAAAGAATGGCCGCCTGCACCAGAACCGAGCGCTTGCGCAACTGGTCGATGCCCTCGGGGGAGGTGGCGAAGCCTTCCACCACGGTGTTGATGAACGAGCGCAGCTTGACCTGACCGGCAGCGGCGGACTTGCCCTCGTTTTCCGCGCGCACGGTCTTGCCCAGGTTGCGCACGAACTTTTGCAAAAACTCAGGGTCGCCGCTGATCTCCGGGTCGTTCCAATCAATGCGCTTGTATTCCCGATCCACCACCGAGCGGGTCAGGGGCGCGTTGATTCGGGTTTCGTCCAGAAGTTTATGGAAGGCCAGAGCCGAAACCGCCCGAAACTGCGGGGCCTTGATGCCCTGAACCTGGCTGATGATGGCCGTGTTGTAGTTTTTGCCGCCCACCAGAAGCTCTGCTTCCTCTCCCATGGCGACGATCTCCGCCCCGGTAAGGATGAACTTGCCGTGAGGGTCGGTTCCGCCGGCCGGAGCCGTTTTGGAAGTTTTCGTAGGCTTCTCCTGCTGGGATTTCGCCATGTCGCTGTCTCCTGACTCTGGGTCGGATGGTGTGATACGGACGAACGGCCTTACGCCGCCATAAAACATCCTTAGGACTCTAATTGTTGCCGGCATTTCCGTCAATGAAACGAAAAACCTTGCCTTTCAATACGATATGGAATATATATACAAGTTCGGTCTCACACCCTACCGTATAGTTCTATGAATACTCCGCTCTCCACAACGTGTCGGAATCGACAAAACATCCACCGCAAAAGCGACCGGCGCCGCCGTGCCGTCTTCCGCCCCGTCGGCAACCCCTGACGCGACCATGCGCATTCTTATTTTTACATCGGCCGGCAACAAAAGCGGCGGTTCCCGGCAGGCGCTGTATTTGGCCCAAGGCCTGCACGAGCGCGGCCACGAGGTCCGCTTTTTCACCGTGCCGCACGCGGGGTTGCGTTCCCTGGCTCCCGACGCTCCTTTTTGGCGCGACCTCGTTCCCGGAGCCTGGGGAGCCTCGCTGGATGCGGAACTGCCCGCCGAAGGCCCGTGCGTGGTGCACGCCTTTCACAACAAAGCGGTCAAATTCGCGGCCTGGTGGGGAATGTTCCGCCGCCGCGTCGCCGTGGCCGCCCATCGCGGCGTGTTGTTCCGGCCCAAGAACCCCCTGCCCTATTGGTCGCCGGGCGTCGACGGATTTCTGGTCAACTCGCGGGCCTGCGTCCGGGTGATCCGTACTTGGGGGGTGAGCAAAAAACGCCTCTTTTATGTTCCCAACAGCGTGCCGGACGAGCGCATCGCCCCGACGGCACCCCGGGAAACCCTCCGCGCCGCCTTCGGCTGCCCCCCCAACGATTTTGTCTTCGGCTGCGTGGGCGGCGACAACCCGAACAAAGGCGCGGAAGTGTTGCTCAAGGCTTTTGCTTTGGCTTTCGGCGCACAATCTGCGGGACCCAAGTTGCTCCTTTCCGGTCTTGGCTACCAGGCCCCGTTTGCGCTGCACCGTGAGCTCGGCCTGAGCGACAACGTCCGCCTGGAAGGTCCCACCGAGGCCGTGGCCGATCGCCTGGCGGTCATGGACGCCTTCATTCTGCCTTCGCTTTCCGAGTCCATGCCCAACACCCTGCTCGAGGCCGTACGCTTCGGCCTGCCGGCAGTTGGTTCCGCCGTGGGCGCGGTGCCCGAGGTTCTGGAAACCTGCGGCCTGATTGTTCCCCCCGGCAATGTGGAAGCCCTGGCGCAAGCCATGCGCCGAATGCACGAAGACACCGCGCTCTTCACCCGCCTGCGCGACGCCGCAGGCCCCGCCGGAGAAGCCTATTCTCCCCAAAAACGCCTGGACCTGGTCGAAAGCATCTACGCCGAACTCCTCCGCCGCAAGGGTTTAATTTAGGCTCAGGACTCATTAATTGCAAAAAGTAGAAAAGTTGGTTAGTTGTGCTCAGGGAGGGCGCAATGAGCCAACTTTTCTATCTTTCTGTCGAGCAACTTGAGCGTATCAAGCCTTTCTTTCCACTTTCACACGGCAT
>JAVBMX010000018.1:0-51938 GCA_031551885.1 Desulfovibrio sp. | reverse complement strand
GCCCCCTACGGTCGGCTCGTGTGGTGGGGTGGGTGTTCTCCCTCACACCACCCCCCCCCACCTGGGGGGGGCTGGGTATTCACCCCCGTCCGGGGGGGGGGGGGGGTCCCGCCCCTCCACCCCCGCCCGACCGGGGGGGTGCTGGGTATACCCCCCCCTGCGGGGGCGGGGGGGGGACCCCCCAAAAAAACCACAGGACCACTATCCCGGCGTCGCTCTTTACCTTAAGCCTCTTCCACGCTAAAAGGAAGCATTGAAAGGCTATGCCTCGTCAGGCGTCACGTCCGCCCCGGCTTCGGCCGCAACCGAATCTCCCGCCTCAAGCCGTTTCGCCGGAGAACTCATGTCCGCACAATCCCGCAGCTTTTCCATCCCCTGGTGGGGCCTTCTCTCCGCTTTGGGCGGTCTTGCCTGGTGCGCCTGGATGGCCTTTCCCACCGGTCACCCCTCCCCTTGCCAAACCTCCGGCTGCTCGCTCTTCAGCGACGGGCGCGTGGGCGGTATTTCCCTCTGGTGGATCGGCGGGGCCTGCTTTTTTCTGTTGAGCCTGCTCTGCCTGCGCGGCATGCGCCGGGCGGCCTTCGCCCTGGCGTCGCTGGCCGTGCTTTTGGACGCCTTCCTGCTGATCATCATGTTCTTCACGGCCCCGTGCCTGGACTGCCTCATTGTGGCCGCTTTCTTCGGCCTGACCTGCTGGGCTCTGCGCCCCACTCAGGAAGGCTGGTTCGTCGGGGCTCCCGGCCAATTGATTTTGCTGCCCATCTGGCTTGGGCTGTTTCTGGCCAACCTCGCCTCGGTGGGCAATGAAGCCCTGCCCCGCTGGGCTCTGGCCAATGCGGAAAACACCACGATGCGCCTGTATTTCGCGCCTTCGTGCAAATTCTGCCGCGAAGCTCTGCTGGCCTGGGGGCACACCGCCGCCCTCTACCCCGTGTCGGAAACCGAAGACGACCCCGACGCCATCCTCAAGCTTGAAGCCCTGTTGCTCCAAAAAGTGCCTATGGCCGAAGCCCTGGAACGCTGCCGCGACCCCAAGGAACCCTTGCCCCAAGTCGGCCCCTTCGAACGCGGTCTGCTTTCAGTGCGTCTGTTGCGCAACAAAGCCGCCGTCCTGAAGCAGGGATTCACGGCCCTGCCGCTGATCGAGATCAACGGCATGCCGTCTTTGCCCAAACCAGGCGGGCACACGCCCTCCTCACCCCCACCCGGCCAAACAGGGGAACCGGGGGCCGCGTCGCCTTCCGGGGGCGATATTCCCCTCGAACCCGGTTCGGCAATCGGCGGCTTCAGCCCCCGCTCAACCAACGGGGGAGCCGCCCGGAGCCAGGACGCCACTCTGCCGTGGGAGGTCGATTCCCTGGGGCAATGCGGTCGGGATACCGCCGTTCCCTGCCCCTAAGCCGAGCCGGCCCTGGGCACGACAAAAAAATCACTGTCTTGCCGTCCGGCATCGCTTCACAAGGTTGCGGCCGTCTTAGGAAGAGCCGGAGCGCGCCGCACCGGATACGGCGGAGATTACCCCGAATGCCGCCGGCTCGTGAAAAAAATCTTAAGCCTTGGCATTCCTCTCAAGACGAGGCCGCGCCTTGACCTTTCCGGTTTTTCGGAATAATGCATGAAGAGCCGGGCGGGACGTATTCCCTCACTGTCGCATCACCGGACGGGACCGACCATTCCGTCGGAATCGTTGTCGCCCTTGCCGGGTCCCAACTTCCGGCGGTTGTTTTTTCTTTTACGAGAACCACAGCAAGGGGCGTCGGCCCTTTCCACCCGTCGTCCGAAAAACGGAATACGATGAGCGCACCATTGCCCGCCGCCGAAATCGCCTTGCAGGCCCGTCTTGTGCAGCACCGGGAAGAATTGACCCGGCGTTGGATTGACGTGGTGCATGGCACCTATCCTTTCGAAACCATAGGTTTTTTGCGCACCCGCAAAGACCGTTTCATGAATCCTGTGGGGCACCGCACCGACGAAGCCGCCCAGGCCGTCATAGAGGCCGTTCTTGTTCGCGAAGTGGATGAAAACGCTCTGGGCAAGGCCTTGGAAGAAATCGTCCGGGTGCGCGCCGTGCAGGACTTTCCGCCGGAAACGGCGATCGGCATATTTTTCGCCCTCAAAGATATTCTTCGCGCCCACCTCGCGGCCGACACCGGCTCGGAGGCATACGCGCCGGCCCTGCGGGGCCTGGAAACGCGTATCGACGCCATCGTTCTTATGGCCTTCGGGGCCTATGCGAGATGTCGCGAACAGCTTTTCCGCATGAAAGTGGAAGAAACGCAACGCCGCTACTCGCAAATAGTGCGGCTGGCAAGGAAGTACGGGGATGTCCCCGAAATGCCGGAAAACCCGGGCCCCGGGCATCCGGAGGGAGCGTAAATTTTTCCGGCGGCGGCCGGAAAAAGATCGGGGATGTTCCCGACGTGTCGGATCAACCGATAGCCAAGCAGCGAGGTAAGGAATGTTCATTTCACTACTGGCGGTCATCGCTCTGGGCGTCATTGCCTGGTTCGGGGCAACCGTCGCGCCCTTCTTCTTCGGCGCGGTTGTGCCGTACGTCGCGGTGGCGGTGTTTCTGGCCGGCTTTGCCGTACGGATTTTCGACTGGGCAAAATCTCCGGTGCCCTTTCGCATTCCCACAACCGGAGGCCAGCAGCGCTCGCTTGACTTCATCAAGCCGAACAGACTCGACTCGCCGTACACGCCCATCGCCACGATCGGGCGGATGATTCTGGAAGTCTGCGCCTTCCGCTCGCTGTTCCGCAACACCAAGGCGGAACTCAAGCAGGACGGGCCGCGCCTGGTCTACTGGTCCTCCAAGTGGCTGTGGCTTTTCGCCCTTCTTTTCCATTACTGTTTTCTCGTGGTGTTCATCCGCCACTTCCGCTTTTTCCTTGAGCCGGTACCGCCCTGTCTTTCCTTCCTCGAGACCCTCGACGGGATCATGCAGGTGGGCGTGCCACGCTTCTTCATGAGCGGCGGCATTCTTCTGGTCGCCCTGGTCTTTCTGCTCTGCCGCCGGCTGTTCGACCAAAAGATTCGCTACATCTCCCTGCCGGCCGACTACTTCCCGCTGTTTTTGCTCATCGCCCTGGTGGGCAGCGGCCTGTGCATGCGCTACATCGGCAAGACCGACATCGCCCAGATCAAGGTGCTGACCATGGGTCTGGTGACCTTCAACCCCACGGCGGGCGCGGGCATCAGCCCCCTGTTCTACATGCACCTGTTCTTCATCAGCGTGCTCCTGGCGTATTTCCCCTTCTCCAAACTCATGCACATGGGCGGGGTGTTCCTGTCGCCCACCCGGAACCTGCCGAACAACTCCCGGGCCGTGCGCCACGTGAACCCCTGGAACCCGAAGAAAACCTACCGCACCTATGCGGAGTATGAAGACGATTTCCGCGACCTGATGGATGAGGCGGGCCTGCCCCTGGAAATCACCCCCGAACAGGCCGCCGCCAAGGAGTAGTCATGTCCAAACTGCCGAAGTCTTCCGATATGATTAAAAGCATCGACTATGTCTTCCCCGAGGCCTCGTGGATGGACACCAAGCCCGCCTTCGCGCCGGGCACCTGGTGCTACCCGGCCAAAAAGGAAACTATGGTCGGTCTGGGCATGCCCAACCCCCACGACTGGAATCCGGCCGAAGAAGACTGGAACCTGCCGGAGAACTGGGAAGAAATCATCTACAACGCCCTGAAGGATCGGCTGGAAAAATACCGTTCCCTCAAGGTCTTCATGGATGTCTGCGTGCGCTGCGGCGCCTGCGCCGACAAATGTCACTTCTTCCTCGGCACCGGGGACCCGAAGAACATGCCGGTGCTGCGGGCCGAACTGCTCCGTTCGGTCTACCGCAAAGACTTCACCCTGGCCGGCAAGCTGCTGGGCAAGGTCGCCGGAGCCCGCAAGCTCGACAAAAACGTGATCAAGGAGTGGTTCTACTACTTCTACCAGTGCACGGAATGTCGGCGCTGCTCGCTGTTCTGCCCCTATGGCATCGACACGGCGGAAATCACCATGATCGTGCGCGAGCTGCTGCATGAGGTGGGTCTGGGCATCCACTGGATCATGGACCCGGTTTCGAACTGCAACCGCACCGGCAACCACCTGGGTATCCAGCCCCACGCCTTCAAGGAAATCGTCGAGTTTCTCTGCGACGACATCGAGACCATCACCGGGATCAAAATCAACCCGCCCTTCAACGAAAAAGGCCACGAAGTCCTCTTCATCACCCCTTCGGGCGACGTGTTCGCGGACCCGGGCATCTACACCTTCATGGGTTACCTGATGCTCTTCCACGAAATCGGGCTGGACTACACGCTTTCCACCTACGCTTCGGAAGGCGGCAACTTCGGTTCGTTCACCTCGGCCTACATGATGAAGAAACTCAACGCCAAGATGTACGCCGAGGCCGAGCGCCTGGGCTCCAAATGGATTCTGGGCGGCGAGTGCGGCCACATGTGGCGGGTGGTGCACCAGTATATGGAAACCATGAACGGCCCCACCCCGGCCTGCATGGAAACCCCGAAAAGCCCGATCACCGGCACGGTGTTCCACAACGCCGCGGCCACCAAGATGGTCCACATCACCGAGTTCACGGCCGACCTGATCAAGCACAACAAGATCACCCTCGACCCGTCGCGCAACGATCACCTGAACGTGACCTTCCACGACTCCTGCAACCCCGCCCGGGGCATGGGCCTGCTCGAAGAGCCGCGCTACGTGCTCAAGGCCGTCTGCAACAACTACGTGGACATGCCGGAAAACACCATCCGCGAGCAGACCTTCTGCTGCGGCGGCGGTTCGGGCCTGAACACCGAGGAAATCATGGATCTGCGCATGCGCGGCGGCCTGCCCCGGGGCAACGCCCTGCGCTACGTGCAGGAACGCCACGGCGTGAACCACATGGCCTGCATCTGCGCCATCGACCGGGCCACCCTGCCCCCCCTGGCCAACTACTGGGCCCCCGGCGTGTCCGTTTCCGGCACGCACGAGTTGGTGGCCAACGCCCTGGTGATGAAGGGCGAAATCAAGCGCACCTTGGACCTTCGCCAGGAAGATCTGCCCGGCGTCGAGGAGGACGAATAACATGTATAACGCCAAGTATATCTGGCCGGGCGTCATCCTCTTCCTGGCCCTGTTCACCGCGCCGTTCTGGCTGAACTTCGGCTCGGGCAAATACGACTACCCCGAGGTGGCCGTGCCCAAAGCCAAAGCGGCCGATGAAAAAGCCTGGGCCGCCGAGCCGCAGGCCGAACGCCTGAGCGAGCCCGGCACGGCCTGCATCGAGCCCAAGGAATACATGCGGGCCGAGCACATGCAGATTCTGAACACCTGGCGCGACCAGGCTCTGCGGGAAGAAAAGCGCGAGTACACCTCCACCAACGGCGCCAAATGGGAAGTGAGCCTGCAGAACACCTGCATGAAATGCCACGCCAACAAGGCCGAGTTCTGCGACAAGTGCCACAATTCCAACAGTGTGGACCCCTACTGCTGGGACTGCCACGTTGCACCGAAGGGGAACGAATAATGAAAAACTCCAGACGCCAATTCCTGAAAGTCGCAAGCCTGACCCTGCTCGGCGCGACCCTGCCGGGCGTCGCCCGCGCCGCCGGCACGTTCGAAGCGCCGGAAGGATCCGCCAAGGCCAAACACTGGGGTATGGTCATCGACACCCGCGCCTTTGACGACAACCCCGACCTCTTCGCGGTCGTGACCTCCGCCTGCCACACGTACCACAACGTGCCGTCCGATACGGGCAAGCAGGAAATCAAGTGGATCTGGACCGACGGCTACAAGCAGACCTTCACCGACCAGATGGACAATTATCCGGCCGAAAAGGTTCTGGCCCGGAAGTACCTGATGCTCTGCAACCACTGCGAGAACCCGGCCTGCGTGCGGGTGTGCCCCACCAAGGCCACCTTCCGCCGCTCGGACGGCATCGTGGTCATGGACTACCACCGCTGCATCGGGTGCCGCTACTGTATGGCGGGCTGCCCCTTCGGCGCGCGGAGCTTCAACTTCAAAGATCCGCGCCCGCACATCGCCGAAATCAACCCGACCTTCCCCACCCGGATGAAGGGCGTGGTGGAAAAGTGCACCTTCTGCTCCGAGCTTCTGGCCCAAGGTAAAATGCCGCTCTGCGTGGAAGCTTCCGAAGGGGCCATCCTCTTCGGCGACCTGGGCGACCCGGAATCCGACGTGCGCAAGGCTCTGGCCGAAAACTTCACCATCCGCCGCAAACCCACTCTGGGCACCGAACCCAGCGTGTACTACATCATTTAAGGAGGTAGGCCATGTTGGAAAAAGTTCTGAAAGGCAGGCCGTCATTCTACATCTGGCTTGCCGTGCTCGGCGCGCTTATCTCCCTCGGCGGTCTGGTCTATCTGCTGCAGTTGCACATGGGCCTGCAGGTCACCGATCTGTCCCGCGACGTGTCCTGGGGCTTCTACATCGCCCAGTTCACCTACTTGGTCGGCGTGGCGGCTTCAGCCGTGATGCTCGTTCTGCCCGCCTACTTCCACCACTATAAAAAGTTCAAAAAGATGATCATCCTGGGCGAGTTCATGGCCATCGGCGCGGTGGTTATGTGCATGCTCTTCATCGTGGTCGACATGGGCCAGCCCCAGCGGGTGCTCAACGTGATTCTGCACCCCACGCCGAACTCGGTCATGTTCTGGGATATGATGGTGCTCTCCGGCTACCTGCTCCTGAACGTGGTCATCGGCTGGGTCACCCTTGAGGCCGAACGCCACCAGGTGGACCCGCCCAAGTGGATCAAGTTCTTCGTCTACCTTTCGGTATTCTGGGCCTTCTCCATCCACACGGTCACGGCCTTCCTGTACGCGGGCGTTCCCGGCCGGCACTATTGGCTCACGGCGATCATGGCCGCGCGCTTCCTGTCCTCGGCCTTCTGCTCCGGTCCGGCCATCCTGGTGCTGCTCGCCCTCATGCTCAAGCGCGTCACCGGTTTTGACGCGGGCAAGGAAGCCATCCAGACCCTGACCAAGATTATTGCCTACGCCATGGGCATCAACGTGTTCTTCTTCCTGCTCGAAGTGTTCACGGCCTTCTACAGCCAGATTCCCGGCCACATGCACCCCATCGTCGCCCTGTTCATGGGCCACGACGGGCACGGCCTGTGGGTGAACTCCTGGATGTGGACCGCCGCCGTGCTGGCGCTGCTCTCGCTTTTGCTCATGGCCATGCCGAGCACCCGCGACAACGAAAAGCTCCTGCCCTTCACCCTGATCATCCTGGTGGCCGCAACCTGGATCGACAAGGGACTGGGTCTGCTGATCGGCGGTTTCACCCCCAACGCCTTTGAAGAAATCACCGTGTACGCTCCGAGCATCGCGGAACTGACCATCGGCATCGGCATCTACTCCGTCGGCGCCCTGGTCGTCTCCGTGCTCTGGAAAATCGCCCTGGACGTGAAAAAAGAAGCAGGGACTTTTTAGAGGGGAGAATAGAATATCGGGAGAGGGAACCCCAAGGGGCAGCCAGAGCTGCCGAAGTCATCCCGCATCGTGGCTTCCGTGATGTAAAATAGTTTTCTCACGGCCACGCGGGCGGCACCTTGAGGTTCCCCCTCCCGGACCCTCCCCCTCCTGAACCACAATTGGGATTACAAAACAACAGGCCGGGAAAGCGAATGCTTTCCCGGCCTGTTGTTTTGCCGGCCAAACGGCAAGCGTTTCTCCACGGCAGTCGGCCGCAAAAACACCACCCATTCCCCGTTTTGGGTGGATGATATCCGCGATTTCCAACGATGCGGGCGGTTCTTGCCTGCGAGAACCGCCCGCAATCGAGGGGGTCCGGGTGCCGCCCGCGACATAATGAGATGACATCATCATATTGCGGAAGCGTCAATGCCCGGCTGACCTCGGCAGCCCTGGCTTCATTTCCCCCGGCGGGGGTTGGTGCCGCTCGGCCCGATGGGGGCACACAACTTGTCACACCGCGAGCGATGAAGGGGCATCACTCATGCAGCCCTGTTTGAAGCCCCAAACTATCCTATCTCTCTTGCTTTACTTTCTCCACAGCTCCCAGCAATTCCTCGACCGAGGAGCACCAGCGGCGGATCATGTGGCGCATCAGGCCGACTTCCTCGGATTTGGCCAGCAGGCCCAGGATGGGCACGCCCCTGCCATAGGCCGCGCCCACTTCGGCCCAGGCGTCGCAGCCCGAAGGGCCGAGGTAGACGACCAAGTCGGCGCCCACGGCCGAGCCGGAACAAAAATCGAAAACCCGCCGGCCTTCATCCGAGGCGATGAAGTGAGCCAGCTCGCGCCTGGAAAGGAACGCTTCTTCCGGCCGGCCTTCGCGAATCCAGGAAAGGACTTCATGCCCGAGGGATTCCAGGCGATCGGTGAGCATTTCCACAGCGTGCTGGTGCTTCCAGGATGCGGCGATATAGATACGCATGAGAAATCCAAGAACGGTTTCCATTACCGGTTGGGGTTTTGCCTTGCGGCCGAAACGCACGCGATGTATTATGCCCGAGTTTGCGCGGAGCGAAAAGGGCCGCGCCCTTTGGAGGATTCTCTTATGCTTACGGTTTTGGCCCTATACGTCGCCCTCGGGCTTGTGGCCGGCATTCTGGCCGGCCTGCTCGGCATCGGGGGCGGGTTGATCATCGTGCCGATGATTCACTTCGCCTTGGGTGTACAGGGAATCCACACCGAATACAATCACCACATCGCCCTCGGCACCTCGCTGACGACGATCATCTTCACCTCGGTTTCCAGCTTTATGGCGCACCATCGGCGGGGTTCGGTGATCTGGCCGGTGGTCTTCATGCTCAGTGCCGGGGTTGTGGCCGGAACGTTCGGCGGGGTGCAGGTCGCCAAGCATATCGACGGACGCTACCTGCAAATATTCTTTATCGTGTTTCTTATTTACATGGGCACCCAGATGCTTCTGAACGCCAAACCCAAGCCGTCGCGCGCCCTGCCGGGCGTGGCGGCCAATACCGGGGTCGGCCTGATCATCGGGCTGGTTTCCAGTTTGGCGGGCATCGGCGGCGGGAGCTTGACCGTTCCCTATCTAACGTGGTGCAATGTACCCATGCTGAAGGCCATCGGCACTTCGGCGGCGGTCGGTTTTTTCATCGCCCTGGCCGGGGCGGCCGGCAGCCTTACGGCAGGCTGGGGGGTTACGGGCCTGCCGGAGTGGTCGTTCGGCTTTATTTACGGCCCGGCTCTGCTCGGCATTGCCGGGGCGAGCGTCTGCACCGCGCCCCTTGGGGTAAAACTGGCAAACTCTCTGCCCGTGGACCGGTTGAAGCGCTTCTTCGCCTTCTTCCTGTATGCCATGGCCGCGCAGATGCTGTATAAAATTGTTACCGCCTGATAAGGGGGACTCCGTCCCCCTCCCCCTGCCGGGGGATTCAATCCCCCCAGGCGGGGTTTGGGGTGGCAACCCCAAAGCATTCCTTGAGGAGGTTCCATGACGCCTGAGATTTCCGCTCTGATACCGCAAGCTCCCAATATTCCCGGTCCGCCGGAACTCATGGCGGTGTTGCTTTTTCTGACCTTCGTGCTGCATATTCTGATGGTGAACGCCGTCGTCGGGGCGATCTGGATCATGTCGGTCAACGTCTTCCGCAGCCCGGACGAGTTGCAGACCGGGCGCAAGCTCGCGGCCATCCTGCCCAAAGGCATGGCCTTTGTCGTCAACCTTGCGATTCCGCCGTTGCTGTTCATTCAGGCGCTTTTGGGCGCGTATTTCTACACCGCCTCCACGCTGGCGGCCCTGTTTTGGATCGCCGTGCCCTTCAACGCCATGCTGGCTTACTACGGCCTGTATATCTACATCTCTCCCATGGAGATCGGCTCCGGCATGCGGAAATTCGTGCTGGTTCTCGTCTCGCTGTTGCTGCTCTGCCACTCTTTCCTGCTCGTCAACAACGTCCTGCTCACTCAGTCGCCGCAGCTTTGGGGCGCTTATGCCCAACAGGCCGGGGGAACGCTGATCAACTGGGCCGATCCGCAAATTTGGCCGCGCTGGCTGCACATCGTTCTTTCCTGCCTCGCGGTGGGCGGCTTGAGCATTGCCCTGCCTTCATGGCTGAAACTGCGCAACCTGGCCCGCTCGGACGCGCCCCTGCCCAAGCAGCAAATCTGGTTCCGCCGCATGCAAAACGGCTACTACTGGTTCATCGGGGCGACCCTGGCCCAAATCCCCATCGGGCATTGGTTCCTGTACAGCCTGCCTCCGCACCAGTTGGCGTTGTTCCGGGGCGAGAGCGTCCTGGGCACCGGTCTGCTTGTCGTGTCTTTCGTGCTCACCGGGGGGGCCCTGCTCGCGGCCGTGCGCCGGATGATCGGCTACGCCATCGGCCTGACCGTGGCCACGGTGATCTGCATGGCCGGCATGCGCACCATGTTGCGCGTTTCGTTCATTGAGCCTTACGGCCCCGGCGGCACCTTCGGGCCGGCCGGCGGGCCGATCTGGCTCTTTCTCGGCGCGGCCCTGGTGACGGGCGTGGTCGTTTACCGCATGTGCCGCGCGTATCGCAACGCCCAGGCGAAGGAGGCCGTATGATCTTTCCCGTTTGGGAATTGCAGAGCGTGAGCGGCGGGTTTCTCATCGCCGTGATCTCGGTGATTCACGTGTTCGTGGCTCAGTTCGCCGTGGGCGGAGGCTTTTTTCTGCTTCGGGCCGAGGCTCTGGCCGAGAAAGAACAATCCGTTCCCATCATGGACTGGACCGAACGCCACGCCAAATTTTTCCTGCTGCTGACCATGGTCTTCGGCGGTCTTTCCGGGGTGGCCATCTGGGTGATCATCTCGTTGACCTCACCGGCGGCGACGTCGCTGCTGGTCCGGGAATTCCTTTATGGCTGGGCCACGGAATGGTGCTTCTTCGTGGGTGAAATCGTCGCCCTGCTCCTGTACAGCGCCGGCTTCGCCAAAGTCCGCAGCGGCGCCATGAGCCACGAGACCCATCGGAAATTCGGTCTGGCTTACGCGGTTTTTTCCTTTCTCTCGCTGTTTGTGATCAACGGCATCGTCTCCTTCATGCTCACCCCCGGTTACTGGCCGCAAACCCGGAACTTCTGGGACGGCTTCTTCAACCCCACGTTCTGGCCGGCCCTGGTTTTCCGCTTCCTGCTCTGCCTGGCCCTGGCCGGGGTGTTCGGCATGCTCACGGCCCGACGCATCCGCGAGGCCGACGCCCGGCATACGGTCGTGCAACGGTGCGCCATGTGGCTTTGTCTGCCCGCCCTTTTGCTCATTCCGGCCGCCTGGTGGTATTACGTTTCTCTGCCGGCGGACATTCAGGCCTCCATTCTGCGCCGCACGGCCGACATGAAGCCCTACCTGCGTTCGTTCATGGACTCCCTGCCTGTTTTGGTGCTTGTGGGTATTCTGCTGCTCATCCGTCTGCCCAGGAAAGTCCTGACGGTGGCGGCGCCCGTTCTGGTCATTCTGGCCCTCATCACGGCCGGATCTTTTGAGTGGGTGCGCGAAACGGCCCGCCGCCCCTGGGTGATCTATGGGTACATGTACTCCAACGGGATCACCAAGGAACTCGGCGCGGAACTGCAAGAAAAAGGCGTTTTGGAGGTTTCCGGTTGGGCGCGCCTGCGCGCCGCCGGCTCAGAGGCGAAAATCCCCGTGAAGCTTGAAGACCTGACTTCGGAACAAAAAGACGCCTTCGCCGGGCACCTGTTCGCCCTGGAATGCTCGCCCTGCCACGGCAAAAGCGGCCCCATGCTCGACATCCGCAAGCGGGTCGCCGGCCTGCCGCCGGAGGGCATCGAAGCGGTCATTTCCGGCATGGGCACGGTCAGCCCGTATATGCCGCCGTTCTTCGGCACAGCGGCCGAACGGGCGATTCTGGCCGACCATCTGGCCCGGTACTCCGCCGCGCAGGGAGGCCACCGATGAGCGCCTCAAAAAACTACGTTCCCACCCTCTGTTGGCTTGTCGGGGTGATTGGCTTCCTGTGCCTGCTCTGGGTCGGGTACACCCGGTTTTCCGCCACGCCGATCTCTCCGCGGCCGATCATCGTCGCCGGGCCGAACTTCACCCTTCCCCTCAGGCCCCCGGTCTCGGCCCCGGAGCTCGAGCCGTTTGATCAGGACAGCACCGAGTACGCCATGTTCGCGTTCCCGCTGCGGGGGTTGTACCCCGCCGGTGAGGGGCTGATCGACCTGCGCGGGGAATCCGTAAGCCACGGTATTCAGATTCTTCGGCGGGACGCTGTGCCCGATCTGGTTTTGGGGGATCCCAAGATCTCTTTGAGCAATTCGCTGCATTCCTTTGAGTTTCCGTTCGCCCGCATCAAGGTCGGGATCACCGGCACGACGGAAGAAGGGGAAGAAAAAAACTTTGAAGTGGAAACCGCTGTGGTGACGGCCCAATCGGCCGCCTGGGGCTGCGGCAACTGCCACGGCCGAGAGCGGAATCACGAAGACCGCTACGGCCTTGCCCCGCAGACCGAGAAAAATATTCTCGCCGCCCACGACCGCTTGAATGGAACGGATCTGCTTGCCCGGTCCTCGCAGCCAAACGCTCTGCGCTGCGCTTCCTGCCACGCGGAAGACACCTCTCTTCCCAACCTGTCCACGGCCATGCACGGAGTTCACGCGCTCATGGCTCCGATGGACGACGAGCGGGCCTGCAACTCCTGCCACCCTGCGGATTCCAAAGGCGTTTCCCTGCTCCAGCGGGATCTGCACGCGGATATGGGCATCGGCTGTACAAGCTGCCACGGCACCCTGCGTGAGCACGCCCTGGCCCTGCTCAAGGCCGAAGCCGACGCGGGCAAGGTCTCATCCCAAAAACGCTTTGCCCAAGTCGCGGCAACAACCGGCGAAGGCACAGCGGCCGAGGACGTCGTCCCCCGGCTTCCCGGCGAGAATCTGCCGGACTGCGCCGGATGCCACTCCTTCACGGAGCACCCGATCCCCGGTGAAGCCAGAGCCTTCAACAAGTGGACGGAAAAAGCGGCCGAACGCTATTCCCGGCGGTTCGACTACACGGGCAAGCTCCGCTGCCCCACCTGCCACGGCGCGCCCCACACCATGTACCGGGCCAAGGACCTGACCGGCGACAACCGCGACAACTTCCAGGCCACCTATTACCTGAAAGGCGACGGCCCCATCGGTTCGAACAAGACCTGCGGCACCTGCCACAAGATGGAAATGGACTATTTCGTCCACCACGGCCTGCCGGAATGACGCACGAGCCGTTCAGGCCCGACCCGCGCCTGCTTCTGCTCCTGACCGCCCTTTACAGCCCGGCGATCTGGAAGGCTTCACCCGTGGGGCTGGCGGTGTGCATCGCGCTCTTTGTGCTGTTCCGGTTTGTCGCCGGCGGCCCGCTCATGCCCCCCGGCGGCATCGCCCGCGCCACGCGGTTCGCTCTGCTCTGGACCGCCATCAAAGCGCTCGTGGATGCCCTCGGCCTGCAAACGGGGGGGCTCGGCCTCGCCCCGCTCGACGCCCTGCCCGGCATTCTGTCCGAAGCGGGCCTTCTGGGCCTGCGTCTGTTCCTGCTGCTTCTGCTCGGCCTGGGTCTGACCACCCTGGTTTCCGCCCCCGCCATGGGCGCGGCTCTCATCCATCTTCTGCCCCGGCCTCTGCGTCGGCATTGCTGGACCATTGGGCCGACCCTGGCCTTCATGGCCCGTTGTTTGCCGGAAATCCTCGCGGCCGCCCATGAAACCCGCCTGGGCGCGCGGGCCAGGGGGCTGCCCGACAAAGGCCCGGCGTTCTGGAAGCCGGCCCTGCCGCAAATATTCCGGCTGCCCGCCCTGCGCGTCCGCTCTCTGGCGACGGCCGCCGCCGTGCGCGGCTTCGACGTTCCGGAAGCCTGGACCCCGCCGCGCAACCGCAACAGCCACACCGCCCTGCTCCTGTTCCTCGCCGCCGGTTTTGTGGTCTGGCGGATCTGAGCTTGGGGGCTCCAAACAGGGCTGCATGGGTAATGCCCCTTCATTGCTCACGGTGTGACGAGTTGTGTGCCCCATCGGGCCGAGCGGCACCCAAACCCCGCCGGGGGAAGTGAGCCAGGGCTGCCAAGGTCGGCCGGTCACTGAACCTCCCGCGACATTAAGAATGCTGCCCCACCCTATCGCGGGCGGCACCCCGGACCCCCTCATTGTCGACCCCCCCGCGTGACGCGGGGGGTTCGACAATTGGGGGTGCAGGGGATTCAATCCCCTGCCGGGGGAGTTTGAGGGGGAAGAACCCCCTCAAAGGTTATCACAACAGCCCAACGTCCCAGTTGTATTCGCCGGTGCGCGGGGTTTCCACGCCTCTGGGGGGGTGTTCGTCCATATGGATGAAGATCCGGTAACCGGCGCGTTCCAGAGCGGAACGATGGGCCGAGAGGTCCAGGGGACGATCCGGGTAGACCCAGGTATTCTGGCCGTAGCGTTTGTACCAGAATCCCTCGCCCTTGGGGCTGACGAAGGCGTCTTTGTCTTGAAGCGGAGCCGGCGCGTGGCGGGAGATGCCCATAGGCCAGAACCCGGTAAGCACGATACCGAGGGGCAGCGGACTTTGGGCGGGAAGAGCGAGGAAGTCTTCACCCCCCAGCTCCGGGGCGACCACGGCGGCGTTGAAGCCGAGCTCCGCCGCAGCCGCCAATGCCGCCGCATTGGACAGGTTGCACATGGGGCCGGCCGTCAGATCCAAACCGTCTTTATTCGGGAACAAAGCCGCCTGCCAGGGTTCATTACAGACGAAACGCCGGGCTCCGTCACGCAGGGCTTTGTGGATGTGGCGTTCCCAGACTTCCTCTTCGTCGGGCCAGATCACCGGCGGCAGCCACCACGAGATGCGCCCGAACAAGGTCGAGGAAACCGCGTTCAAAGCCCCCGGTGAAAGCCACAACCCCTGCATCGCGCTCTTTACGTCCGCCTTGCCGCCTCGCCCCGAAGGCAGAGAACTGCGCAGACGGATTTCCAGGCTCCGGGCTTCCGGCTTGACCACCCGGCCGAAACTCGGAGCCGCGCGCGAGGCGACGTCTTCAGAACTTTTCACGGGCTCGGGCCGAGCCATCAGGGCGCGGGTCCGGTCCGCAAGCAGGCTGAGCAGCTCCGGCTCCTTGCGGTCGATGAGGAAGACCGGCGTGCCCGGCTTGGGGAACTTGCCCCGGGGCAGCGACAGGGTAAAGGCCGCGCCCTTGGGCACCCACTTGGGAATGGATACGGTACAATGCCAAGCTTCGTCCTCGTAGCCCACGCGCAGGTAATCCTTGGGCAGCAGGTCCAGGCGGGGGCGAAACTCGACCTTGGAACTCGTGGCCTTACCGGTTTTGCCGGCCAAAAACCCGGAACCGGTCACGCCGTCTTTATCGGCCGTGGTGGTGGGCAGAAACATTTTCTGAGGCAAAAAACGGGAACGCGTTCCGGGACGCCCCAAAGCCATTTCGAGAATACCCTGGGCCTCTTTGCGCGCGGCCGCGTCGTGGCCTTCATCGCGGAGCATCCGGTAGGCGGTGACGGCATAATAGACGTAGTGCGGGCCTTTTTTCCGGCCCTCGATTTTCCAGGAGCGAATCCGGGGCAGTTCCAGCAGCAGCCGGGCCAGGGCGTCGAGGGAAAGATCCATACAGGAAAAGAAGCGCCCCTCTTTGCCCTTCTGGGTATATACCCGCCGGCAGGGCTGCACGCACCGCCCGCGCAGGCCGCTTTTGCCGCCCATGAAGCCCGACCACCAGCAACGTCCGGACACGCACCAGCAGAGCGCTCCGTGCACGAAAATCTCCAGATCCATGCCGTCCGGGCAGGCCGCGTCCATCTGGCGCACTTCATCGACGGACAGCTCGCGGGGCAGGATGGCCCGGCTCCCGCCCAGGGCTTTGACCGCGCTCAGAGCCTTGGGATGGGTGACGTTGGCCAGGGTGGAGAAATGAAGCTCGCCCGAAAATTCGGCGGCTTTGGCCAGCTTGGCCGTGCCGGTATCCTGAAGGATCAGGGCGTCGGGGTGCACGTCCAGCTCCAGCCGGCGGATCAACCGGAAGGCGGCGTCCACGTCACCGGGCTTGAGCAGGGTGTTCATGGCCACGTAGACGCGTTTGCCCTCGGAATGGGCAAAGTCCGTCAGCCGGGCCAGATCGCTCAAGGCGAAGTTCTCCGCCTGCATGCGGGCGGAAAAATGCTTCAATCCCAGGTAGACGGCGTCGGCGCCGGCCGCGAAGGCCGCCAGGGCGGCGGGCATGTCTCCCGCCGGGGCCAGAATTTCCGGCAATACAGGAGTGCCGTTCTCTGCATTCAACATATATGTTCCTTTTTCCCGCAAGAGGAATTTTAACTGAAGCTGCTTGAAAAATATGGGCGATGAACCGGCAAACATGCCCGGAAGGTGTCGCCCGCGCCGGGAATTTTACCGGTGAGCCGCCTCAGGCGCGACTCCCAAAAACGTTTGGGCATTACGGTCTCAACGGCACCTCGGGCTCCGACGCGCGACTTTCAGGCAAAATGCCGCCCCGCATCAATTTACGCTTGTTGTTCTGCCCGGCCTGGGCTAAATATAGAAGCATTCGCTTGTGAAAAATTGTTTTATCATGCGCCCGCCCTGTCGGAAGATCGGCGGTAGTGTACAGAAAAACGGTTTTGCCCGCAAACAGGGCAACACCGCAAAATGGATATCACTATGACAGAGTCCGCTATTGCCCGCGCCACGGTCCTGGACTTGGTGCCTTTTGGAAACCCCGGTTCAACGCCGGAATTTTTCGCCCTCCGGCTGACCCCGCCCGAATGGCCGAACTGGAAGCCCGGACAGTTCATCATGCTGCGCCCGGCAAAAGCCGGCAAAGAACATTTGTGGGCCAGACCTTTTTCCATCTGCCGGCTGACGGCGCGTGATCTGGTGATTTTTTTCCAGGTTCGCGGCGTGGGCACCCGTGAAATGGCCGAGTTCTCGGTCGGGGAACAGATAGACATCTGGGGGCCGCTCGGCAACGCCATGGCTATGGAAAAAGACGCCCCCACCCTGCTGATCGCGGGCGGTATCGGCATCGCGCCCTTTGTCGGGTACGCCCACGCCCACCCCGTGCCCTGGAATCTGCATATGGAGTTCGGGCACCGGCACAGCTTGGACTGTTATCCCTTTGACGCCCTGAACGAAAAAATCATGATCGACGCCCATCACGACAGAGGACCGGCGGATACGGCCGCCTTTGTCGAGCTGCTGGACAAGCGCGTGGCCGAGTACGCGGCTCAAAAGGGCCTGGTGCTGGCCTGCGGCCCCACCGGGTTGTTGAAAGAAGTGCGCCGTCTGGCGGAAAAACACGGCGCGCGCGCCCAACTCAGCCTGGAAACACGCATGGCCTGCGGCGTCGGCGCCTGCCTCGGCTGCGTGGTCAAGGCCAAGACGGACGGGACCGACGATTTTTCCCATGTACAGACCTGCACCTGCGGCCCCAACTTCTGGGCCGACAAGGTCGAATTCTAGGCGGCCGGTATGGATAAACTCTCCGTTGCTCTGCGTTCCAACGGCAAGACCCTGGAACTGAAAAACCCGGTGCTCACGGCTTCGGGCACATTCGGCTGGGGAAGCGAATTCACCTGCTACGGCGATTTGAAATCTTTGGGCGGCATGATCCTGAAAGGGGTTTCTCTACAGCCGCGCGAAGGCAACCCTATGCCGCGTATCGCGGAAACTCCCTGCGGCATGCTCAACGCCGTGGGCCTGCAAAACTGCGGCGCGGCGGTTATGTTGCGCGACAAGCTCGCCCCCCTGCCCTGGCAGGAAACGCCGGTCATCGCCAACATTTACGCCGACTCGCTCGAAGAGTTCGCCGACCTGGCGGCCCTTCTGGCCGCCGACGCGCGTATCGCCGCCCTTGAAGTCAACGTCTCCTGCCCCAATGTCTGCAAGGGCGGGGCGCTTTTCGGGCAGGACCCGGCGGCGGCCGCCGCCGTGACCGCAGCCGTGGTCAAAGCGGCCGGCCCCAAGCCGGTGATCATCAAACTGACCCCCAACGTCACGGACATCGCGGAAATCGCCAAAGCCTGCGAAGGCGCGGGGGCCGACATTCTTTCCTGCATCAACACCGTGGCCGGTCTGGCCGTCGACCTGCGTTCGCGCCGTCTGCTGCCGGCCCGGGTTCCCGCCGGACTCTCCGGCCCGGCGATCAAGCCCGTGGGCCTGCGCTGCGTACGGCAGGTCAGTCAGGCCGTGTCCATTCCGGTCATCGGCATAGGCGGGATCATGAGCGTGGAAGACGTGCTGGAATACATCCTGGTCGGCGCATCGGCCGTGCAGGTGGGCACGGCCTCCTTCACCCGGCCGGATACGGCCTTTACCCTGGTGAAAGAGCTGCCCGCCGCCTGCGCCGAGTATGGCGTATCGTCGTGGGACGATCTGCGGGGCCGGGCCGAAGTTTCCCTGTAGTTCTCATCCAGAATCGCAAACGAACGGCGGGGCGGCGGCAATGCGCGCCCCGCCGTTCGTTTGTTCAACGCAGCGGCTCGTGCCGCATTTATGACGAGGCTTCGGCCGGCTCCCACCCGCTCTGGATAACGGCCAGTCGGAGCGGCACCGGCAGAGCGGCAAAACGTCTTTCCAGCCCGGACTGAACGGCCGCCTCCGACCCGCCGGCCACTTTGGCGACCTCTTGATAGCAGGCGACATACTCCTGCCACTCCGCCTCCGAGGTAAAGGTCCTGACGCCGCCGGCGTGCGTTTCCAGCCCGAGCAAACCGGCCGAGCGCATCAGCGCCGCCGTGCCCAGCCCGATAAAGTCGCACCGTTCCTCCAGAGAAAACTCCTTCCGCCCTTTTCTGCTCAAGTTCGCCTGCGCAGCGGCGGCAAAAAAAGCCGCGTTGGCCCGCTGCACTGCATCACCCGGCACGCGATCCAAAAAGTGCGTCAGCCCGGCGTCTTCATAGACATCGGCGCAGGCCGTGACGAACAGGGGAGGCTTCTTCGCTTCTTCCGCCAGCCCGCGGATGAGCTCCGAAAAAAACGCGGCAAGCGCGGCGAGCTCTTTTTGGTTCAGCCGCCCGCTCCCCGCCCTCTCAATCTGGGCCAGCATGTTTTTTTCCCTCATTCGGGCATACAGGGTACAGCCGAGGCTCAACATCGCCGCGATGCAGGTGAACACCGTGAGGATAAACGCAAAATCTCTCATACGCCGCCCCCTTCCTTGCGGAACACAAAGATACTTCCAACTATAGATCATTCTTTGAGGTGGAGCAACGTATTCTGATGATTCATTTTCTTTTTCAGCATATTAAGAGATTTTACCCTTCGGGCACACGCGAAACATCGACGCAACCGCCGGAAAAACCGCACGGAAAAATCCCCTGGTCGGAAGTCGGCTGAGAAGGGGGAAAATGAAGAGCGATGTTCCGGCGCAAATCGGAACCCGACGAACGCGGCCGTTTTGGCCGCCGGAACGGACGACTCGCGCAACCCCGGCCCGTTGGACGGATCGGAGTTGCGCGAGCGGCGGAAGGTTGCCGTATGGCCATAAACAAACGAGGCGGGGAGCGGCAACTCAAAAACGAGGTGCGAACAGCTTTTAGAAACTGTAGACAAAACCGAGCTGCCCCCGGAAGGCGTCATCTCCGTAAGTGCCTTTACCCCAGACGTTCTCGTTCATGTCCAGGTTGATATAGCCCAACTCCAAGTAAACGGTGAGATTGGGATACACTTTGTAGAAGTGGTCGAAGTTCACTTCCCAGGCCGAATCCTTGTCGGTCACGTAGACCTTTTCCCCGCTCAGGGGAACGACCAACGCGTTGCCGACCATCTCGTGATCGTTGGTGCCCTTGTAGTAGGCCACGCGCAGCAGGTGGGAAAGGTCCTGCACAAAGCTCAGGTCGGCAATCTGAAGACCCAAGCCCCAGGTGCCCGCGCCGGTGGAGGAAATCACCGCGTCGTACCCGTACAGGTAGTTGCCGGAAAGACCGAACGACGTCGGGCTGAAGCCGTCGTCCATACCCACTGTGGGGATGCGGCCGAATTTGCCGTCGGCGGCGTCTCCGGCATCGTCGCCGGAAGACCACCAACCGAAGATGCCGGGCACGGCCCAGTCGAGCTTGTAGTCCAGCTTGGCCGTGATGAACCAGCCCTGGGTTTCGATGTCGGAAACCGGGCCGAGGACCCCGGTCTTCGCGTTGCGCAGCCCGAAGGTATTCCGGCCGAGATCCCCGTACATCACATCAAGGCCGAAGACCAACGGGTCGAGCATGTTCACGGAAAACGCCCCGCCCAGCCACCGGGCCGAGGCGCTGTCGTTGTCCTCATATGAAAGGGCGTTGTAGCCGGTATAGTGCTGCATGCGCCCCCGGTAGCCGGCGATGTTTTCGTACATGCCGGAGGCCGAGCCCACATTCGCGTACACGAACCAGGGCGTCACGCTCCAGCCGTCGCCGGTAACGGGCGCGACCAGGCCGAACATGTCGACTTCATCGTCCAGACTGCGGCCGCCGTCGTGTTTGTCGTCGTTGTCGTAACGGTCGAACGGGCGGACCCAGAAGGCCGTCAGCCCGAACATTTCGTTGAACTTATAGCTGGTCACGATGCCGGCCACGTCCGCGCTGAACACCGGGTTGGTGTAACCGGTGCCCATGGGCAGGGGCAGGTATTGCAGACCCATGCGCACGCTGAGATCCGTATTGGGAATCAAAAAATCGAGATAGGCGTGCTTGGTCTCAACGTTCACGCCGTCGGAATCCAGAGCGCCGCCGGAGCCCGGCCCCTCGGTTCCACCCCGGCCCCAGAAGATGTCGCCGATCTCAAACTGCACCACACCCTTCAAATATTCGGACGCAATGAAGTCCACCTGGGTCCGCACCCGCTGTTTGACGAAGAAGCCGTCTTGCTCGCGTTTTCCGCCCTTGTCGCCGGCAAAGTCGGTTCCATCGTGCGCGACATAGACAAAGTTGAACGAGCCTTTCACCTTGACATCCACGGCCTGAGCCGTACCCGCAGCGAGCAGAAGCGCCGTTGCGAGCGAAGCAAAAAACAACCGTTTCATCCTTCTCTCCTTGTTGCATTTTAGACAGGAGGCTTAGTGTCTATTCTCATCATACTGTTGAGGCAAGAGAGCCGCAGAAGGAGCGCAGAGTAAGTATATTGCGATATCAGGATACAGAAAATAACGTCTGTATTGGATTATTCAAACATTCATGATACGGAAAATTTCTCATTATGCGACATTTTCACAAAAGGAGAAGGCGCATTGCAGAGCACATGCACTCTTTCGCGGGAAAGGCGTGCCGGAAAAACATGCACATCACACTGGAATAAAAAGGAAAATCGACGTTTGACCTAATCGATTCTCTCGGGATTGGCAAAAAACGATGCCGAGGCGCACGAAAGCAAAAAAATAATGCGCCCGCGGAGCGGACGCCCATGCTTTCTACGATGTGCTCATCGCAAAAACGATTTTTACGGCCCCCGGAGGTTTGCCAAACAGAAAGGCCGCCTTTGGGGCGGCCTTTCTGTAGTACGGAAATTCGGCGTCTCCGCGCAAAGCGGATCTTACCGCATCCCCCGCGCCAGGGAGCAAAAAATCCGCACGCCGGTTCCCGTGCCCCCCGGAACCGGGGACAGCGGCGTGGTTTTGGTCACGTAGCCGGGACCGGCTATGTCCAGGTGCGCCCAACGGGTGCCGTTTTCCACGAACCTGTCAAGGAACAGGGCGGCGTTGATGGCCCCGCCTTCACGCGGCCCCACGTTGGCCACGTCGGCGGTGTCGCTTTTCAGCAACTCGCTGTATTCCTTCCACAACGGCAAGGGCCAATACAACTCGCCGCAGGCTTCGGCCGCATCCAGAATCAGCCCGCGCAGCTCTTTGTCGCGGGTGAACACCCCGGCGCCCAAATCGCCAAGAGCCACCACGCAGGCCCCGGTCAGGGTGGCGATATCCACCACGGCCTTGGGGTTGCAGACCTGCTGGGCATAGGTCAACGCGTCGCACAGGATGAGCCGGCCCTCGGCGTCGGTATTCAGCACTTCCACCGTGATGCCGGATTTGGTGCCCACCACGTCGCCGGGCCTGCCCGCGTTGCCGCCGGGCATATTCTCACAGGCCGGAATCAACCCGATGACCCGAGGAAAAGCCGTTCTGTCGGGCATACGGCCAAGGGCCTCGAAAAAACCGAGGATCGCGGCGGCCCCGCCCATGTCGCCCTTCATTTCGTGCATCTTCAGCGCGGGCTTGAGGGATATGCCGCCCGTGTCAAAGGTGATGCCTTTGCCCACCAGCACCAAAGGCGCGTCGTTTTCGGCCCCGGCCGGGCAGTACTCCAGAGTGATGAAACGGGGCTCGCGTCGCGCGCCTTTGGCCACGAACAGCAAAGCCCCCATGCCCAGAGCGCGGATTTGCTCCGGGTCATAGACCACGGCCCGAAATTTGTGCCGGGCGGCCAGGTATTCGGCCTCCTGGGCCAGGAACTCCGGGGTGATGATGTTGGCAGGGCCGTTGACCAAACGCCGGGCCAGCACGACGCCGGCCGCCTCGGCCTCACCCTCGCGCACGGCGCGCAACAGGTCGTCGTCCAGCACTTTGGCCGTGGTCAGCAGGGTCAGGCGCCGGGGATCTTTGGCGGGCGTCTCGGCCTTTCTGCCGCGATATTCCTCGCACCGATACAGGCACACCTGGGCGGCGACCGCCACTTCCTTCAACAGAACGGGCAGTTCCAGGCCCAGGAACGCGCTCAGGTCGGCCAGGTTTTCTTCGGAAAGCCCCAGGGTATCCAATCCCTGTTCCCGGCAGCGGCGCACGGCCTGAGCCACGGCGAGGCGAAGACCCTGCATGTCCGGCTTGTCGCCCAAACCGCAGAGAAGAACTCGGGGCAGGGGAAGATCCGGATGCCCGAAAATAAGGACCTGCTCATCTTTTTTGCCGCGAAAATCTCCCGCGCCGGGGCTGATTTCCGTCCAGGGCGCTTCCCGCGTCAGCGTGGGCGCGGTTTGGGCCAGGGTACGCCCCACGGGCAGAAAAACGAGGGTGCAGGCGGCTTCCCAGGCGCCGCCCGAAGCGGTCTGAAAGGTTATATCCATAACAATGCTCCTGTTGTCGGCCTGAAAATCCGCCGAATGAGGGAATCGGTATTCGCCTCTTGCTTCCTACGGCAGAACCTCGGCGGAAGCAAGGGCGGAACAATGCCCTGCCGCCGAAAATCCGCCAATGCGACAGGCGACGCGAACACGCAGTATCGGACCGGCCCGCCTCCGCTCCGCGCCCTCCCATTGTCCGCACGCTTCCGGCCCTTCCCCGCGGCAGGCGACGACGCGCGTCACCCGTCTTTGTCGGGGATGAAAATTTTCCCCCATTGCACCGCTTTTATGCCGAATTTACCCCGCAGGTCGTCCATGGCCGCGTCCAGAGCGGCCTCGCGCTTGTTCCGCGCTTCGTCGGGTTGCGGCAGCAAGCTCAACTGCCTCCCCTCCTCCCCGTCGAAGTGTGAGACGCCCACCCCGATGAGGCGCAGGGGCTTACGGGGGGAGAGTTCCTCAAGCAGGGCCACGGCGATCTCATGGATGCGCCGGGTCGCGTTGATCGGTTCCTTCAGGGTGCGCGAACGAGTCACCTGGGTGAAATCCGCATACTTGGCCTTGAGGGTCACGGTGCGCCCGGCCAGACCGTGCCGACGCAGGGAGGCCCCGACCCGCTCGGCCTGCCGGAACAGCTGGGCGCTCAAAAATTCACGGTCCAGGGTGTCGTGGGCAAAGGTGGTTTCCGCGCTTTCGGACTTGGGATCGCTGTACGGTTCCACCGGACGGTCGTCCCGGCCGTGGGCGCGTTCAAAAAGGGCTTCTCCGGCCTTGCCGAGCTTGCGTTGCCACAGGGCGAACGGCAGGCGCTGCACGTCCCCGGCCGTGGACACGCCCAAGGTTTCCAGCTCGGCCAGCATGCGCTTGCCCACGCCGGGTATTTTGCGCACCGGCAGGGTTTGCAGAAATTCCGGCATCTCGGCGTGGGTCAGGATGCTCACCCCGGCGGGTTTGTTGAGATCCGAGGCGATCTTGGCCAGAAACTTCACCGGCGCGAGCCCCACGGAGCACGAGAGCGACGTGCGGGCCGCGACCTCGTCGCGGATGCGCCGGGCCAGTTCCGGAATGGGGCCGAAGATGCGCTCCAGCCCGCTTAAATCCAGGTAGGCTTCATCGATGCCGGCGGGCTCCACCAAGGGTGAGAACTCCCGGAGGATATTCATGACCTCGCGGGACTTTTCCCCATAGCGCGCGCGGTTGCCGCGCAGGACCACCGCGTGGGGACAGCGCTTCCGGGCTTCGGCCATGGGCATGGCCGAGCGCACGCCGAAAACCCTGGCCTCATAGGAAGCCGTGGAAACCACCCCGCGCGTCAGGCCGCCCACGATGACGGGCTTGCCGCGCAGGGAAGGATCATCCAACTGCTCTACCGAGGCAAAAAAAGCATCCATGTCCAGATGCAGAATCCAACGCAAAGGCTCCGGTGACATGCTCGGATGCTGACACGCTCGCCGGGGGGCGTCAAGGTGCGTATTCTTCCAAACCGTTCACATCATCGCGAACGCATCCCCCGTCGACTTACGCGATAAGGTGGTAGGAGCAATTCGGCGTCAGGCAAGGAAGGCGACGCTTTGGACGATGGAGCTGGACTCTTTGGTCCTGCCCCGGAGGACAAAGCGGGTCTGACGCCGTATCACGCCGAATTGCCCCCGCCACCCGCCAACGCGCCTTGCGCCCTCCCCGGTTCCAGGGGTACACTCGTTCCATGAAAACAACCGCCCCCATCCGCCCCATTCGTTTGCTGCCTCCGGCCCTGCGCAACCAAATCGCGGCCGGCGAGGTGGTGGACCGCCCGGCCGGCGTGCTTAAAGAGTTGGTGGAGAACAGCCTGGACGCCGGAGCCACGGATATCGCCGTCAATCTGGAAGACGGCGGCGTGCGCCTGCTTTCGGTCCGCGACAACGGCTACGGCATTCCGGCCGATGACCTGAAGCAGGCCGTCACCCGCCATGCCACGAGCAAGCTGACCTCGTTTGAAGACCTGCTGCGCGTGGCCCACTACGGTTTTCGCGGCGAGGCCCTGCCGAGCATCGCTTCGGTCTCGGATCTGACCATGACCAGCGCCTTTTCCGACGAGGACGGCCAGACGCAGGAGGCCGCCTTCATCCGGGTGCGCTTTGCCGAAGTGGCCGGTAAGGGACCGGCGGCCCTGACCCGGGGCACCCTGGTCGAGATGCGGGACTTGTTCGGCAATGTGCCGGCCCGCCTGAAATTTCTCAAAAGCCCAGCCTCGGAACTGAAACGCTGCCGCGAGATTCTCATCCGCCTGGCCCTGCCCAACCTGCAGGTAGCCTTCAGTCTGGCGGCCGGAGGACGCGAAGTCTTACGCCTACATGCCGGCGAGACCCTGGCCGATCGTTTGGCCGGGGCTCTGCAGGATACCACAGTGCGGGAGTTCCTGCCCTTTGATGTGACCCGGCACGGCATCCGGGTTCGCGGCTTGGCCGCCCCCCCGGCCCTGGCCCAAGTGCGCGGTGATCGAGTCTGGCTCTACGTGAACGACCGACCGGTGAACGACCGCCTGCTGCTCAAGGCCGTGCGCGAAGCGTACAAAGGCCGGTTGACCGGGCGGGAATATCCCCAGGTCGCGCTGTTCCTCGATCTTGATCCGGCCGAGGTGGACGTGAACGTGCACCCGGCCAAAAACGAAGTGCGCTTTCGGGGCGAAAAGTCCGTGTTCAGCGCGGTGCTGCGGGGTGTGGAAAGCGCCTTGCCGGGGGTGGAATTCCCGGTCGAGCCGCCGGTCTCCGGCGAGCTCTTCCGCCCGGCAGCCGATGAAGCCGGCGTTCCGAATCTGCCCCCGCTTTTCGCCGCTCCTCGCCAAGCCTCTCTGCCGGACGACCGCCCGCCGCGCCCCCAGGGATTCTGGGGGACTTTGGACGCCCCTCGGATTATGGAGCCGCCCGCGCGGGTCGAGCAAGAGGATGAGGATACCGGCATCTTCCCGGGCGACACCCTGCCCGCAGCGGACCCGATTCCGGCCGGGCCGCGCGGGTCCGCCGTCGCTTCCCCGGCAAACGCCTATGCCCCGCGCAGAGAAAGCTCCGGCGGGTTCCCGGTGCGGGTGGGTCCCCTGCTCTGCCTGGCGCAGGTCATGGACGCCTACCTGCTGCTGCTGGAAAACGATACGCCCGTGCTTTTGGATCAGCATGCGGCCCATGAACGCGCCTTGATGCATCGTCTGGAGCAAAGCGCCTCGCAAAGCCGGTTGCTGCTTGCGCCTGTGGATATTCCGCTTTCCGAGGACGCGGCCGAGCGCCTGGAAGCTTGCCGAGGAATGCTTCTGCGCATGGGATGGGTCATTGAGGAAGGCCCGGCGACCCTACGCGTGCTGGGGCTGCCCACGGTACTGGAGCGCGCCCCGGCCCTGGACAGCCTGCGTGACATCCTGGCCGGGCGGACCGAAGGGTTTGACGACATCCTGCATCTGATGGCCTGCCGCAACGCGGTAAAGGCCGGGCAGGCCCTGACCGCCGATGAGGCTGCCGGACTGCTGGCCCTGTGGCTTTCGGTGCCCGAACGGGATCACTGCCCCCACGGCAGGCCGACGACCGTACGCCTGGGGCGGGCCTTACTGGATAAGCTGTTCAAACGAGGACTTTGATGTTTTGCAAAGTGCCGAGAAACTCTTCGGACACCTTACGAGAAATATACGCAAGCCATTCGTATAACATACGATAGTTTTTCGATTAATGAGGTATATCTAAAAATACCCAACAATTATATAGCGACCTCCTTACGCATGTCATACCGGACAAAGCATACATTCCGATAACCAAAAGGTAAGCCAAACGGTACCGCCTTTCCCACGCGTTGCGGCATACCGTAAAAGATTCACCGCAGACAGACCAGGGCCGTGCCCACAAAGGCCACGAGCGACCCCGTCACAGCTCGCGCGGAAGGCCGGCGCCGATTGCCGATCGCTCCGACAAAGGTCAAAACGACCGGCTGCAGGCCGATGATCGTGGCCGCCCCCCCGGCCGGAGCGTGGTGCATGGCCAAGCTTGAGGCCCAAATACCCCCGGAACTGAAAGCCGTGGCCCCCAGCAGCAGCTTGACCACCCGAGGGTTCTGCCGGAGGTTGCGCACGGCCGTCAGGGACATGCCCCGGAACAGGCCGCCGACCCACAGGAGCACGGTGGCGATAAGCAGACGCAGAAAAGCCGCCCACAAGGGCGTGGGACCTTGCCGCATGGCCTGCTTGAGGAAGATGAAGCTAAAAGACAGGAAGATGGCCGCGCTCAGCCCGGCGGCTATGCCCAGGACCAGACGCCTGCCCGTCGGCGGCTCCTGGCCCGGCAGCAGGGTGCTGCCGGTGCGCTCTGTGAGCACGGCCGCAACGCCGACAATGGTGATGATGATGCCCGCCACGGCCTGCAAAGGCAGCAGTTCGCCCAAAAACAGCGCCCCGAGCAGGGCTGTGAAGCCCGCACTCAGCGAGACCAGCAGAATGGCCCCTTGCGGTCCGATGATGTTCATGGCCGCATACAGCAGGATATCACAACAGATGAACCCGGTCAGGCCGGACAAGGCCAGCAGCCCCAAAGCCGGCAGGCCGACGGCGGTCTCTTCCCCCAGCAACAGGCAGACGGCGCCCAGGGCCGTCAACTGAAACGGCAGGCGCAGCATGGTCACGCCCACGGCCCCGACCATGCGCCCCACCACGCCGTGCACATAGGCGGACACAGCCCAGCCGAAGGCTGTGGCAAAAGCCGCCGCTTCTCCCAATCCCGCCGTCATGGCGCTCTCCTCAAGCAGGCTAACGTTACCATTGTCTCGAAAAACATCACCGGGAAACAACGCGAAAAAGCATATGCCTGATACGTTCGAAAATGAACAGGCAAGCGGGTCGCCGGCGGCATTTTTTTCGGCAAAAGCCACAAATCGGGCAAGCAAGGCAACCGGCAGCCATGCCGTGCCGGCGGAAAAAACACGACCCACAAAAAACCTGGGCGGAACGTCGAAGCGCTCAGCCCAGGTCGAGGCGTTTTGCCGCAGCTCGGTTTACAGCTCGCAGGCGCAGCCCTGGCCGTCGCCGGGCACGGCGTCGTCGGGCAGGTTGCGATAGGGGGAAATCTCCCGCAGGCGGGCGATGATTTCCGGCAGCTTGGCGGCCACGAAGTCCACTTCCTCTTCCGTGTTCCAACGGCACAGGGAAAGACGCAGGGAGCCGTGGGCATAAGTAAAGGGCACGCCCATGGCCCGGAGCACGTGCGAGGGCTCCAGGCTGCCCGAGGTGCAGGCCGAGCCCGAGCTGCCGCAGATGCCGTACTGGTCGAGCAACAGCAGAATGGCTTCGCCCTCCACATACTTGAAGGAAAGATTCGTGGTGCCGGGCAGGCGGTTTGCCGGATCGCCGTTGATGATCGTGTCGGGAATGGCGGCCAGAAGCTTGGTTTCCAGGCGATCGCGCAGGGCCGCGACCTTGGTCCGCTCTTCGCCGATGTGCTTGCCGGCCAGTTCACAGGCCGCGCCCAGGGCCACGAGGTTCGGCACGGCCTCGGTGCCGGCCCGCCGGCCGCGTTCCTGGTGGCCGCCGCGCAGGAAGGGCCGGAACAACGCGCCCTTACGTACGTACAAAGCGCCCACGCCCTTGGGGGCATGCAGCTTGTGCCCGGACAGGGCCAGATAATCCACCGGCAGCTCGGCCAGGTTGATGGGCAGCTTGCCCACGCTCTGCACCGCGTCGGTGTGGAAGGGAATGCCTCGCTCGCGGCACAGGGCGCCCGCTTCGGCAATGGGATAGATATTGCCCACCTCGTTGTTGGCGTGCATGATCGAGACGAGGGCCGTGTCTTTATCCAGCGATTTTTTCAGTTCGTCCAAGCTGATCCGGCCTTTGCCGTCCACCCCGAGCCAGGTGACCCGATAGCCGCGTTTTTCCAGTTCCTGCCCGGCGGCCATCATGGCCGAGTGTTCCACCCGGGTGGTGATGAAGTGTTTCTTCTCCGGCCGGGCCGAAAGGGCCGCGTTCACGGCCGTGGCGTCGGATTCCGTGCCGCAGGAGGTGAACAGAATTTCTTCCGGGGACGCGCCCAGCAGATCGGCCACCTGCGCTCTGGCCTTGGCCACCGCGCCGGCCACCCGGCCGCCGAAACCATGCATGCTCGAGGGGTTGCCGTATTCGCCCTTCAGGTAGGGCAGCATGGCTTCCAACACTTCCGGGGCCGTGCCGGTGGTGGCGTTGTTGTCGAAATAAATGACGCGTTCGCTCATTGGTCGGCCTCCCGTACGGTCAGATCCGCCTCAACCTGGTCGCGCAGGGTCTGCTGCACAAAGCCCTCGATGGTCAGCCTGCTGGACGGGCAGCTCGTGCACATGCCGCGCAGGGCCACGACCACGGTTTTTCCTTCAATGTCCACCAACTCGATGTCGCCGCCGTCCTGCTGCAGACGCGGGCGGACGATTTCCTCGAGCACGGTCATGACCCGCTGCATGCGCTGCACGTTGGACAACGCGCCCGAGGGCTTGGCGTCTTTGGGCCGCATGTCCGGAATCAGCGGTTTGGCCGGAGCCTTGCCCGCCAAGGTGTCCTTGAGGATTTGGGCGATGTCTTCCTGGCAGTCGCCGCAGCCGCCGCCGGCCTTGGTAAAGTTGGTGACCTCCTCAACGGTGGTCAGGTTGTTGTCCTTGATGGCTTTGACGATCTGGTCTTCGGTCACGCCAAAACACTTGCAGACCAAGCGGCCTTCGTGGGAGTGCGGCACAGCCGGCTCGCCCCGGTAGGAGCGGATGGCCGCTTCCAGAGCTTCCTGGCCCATGACCGAGCAGTGCATTTTTTCCTTGGGCAGGCCGCCCAGAAACACGGCAATATCTTTGTTGGTAATTTTCAGGGCTTCATCCAGGGTCTTGCCTTTGACCATTTCGGTCAGGGCCGAGCTGGAGGCGATGGCGCTGGCGCAACCGAACGTCTGGAACGAGGCGTCCACGATACGGTCGTTGTCGATTTTCAGGAAAAGTTTCAGCGCATCGCCGCAGGCCAAGCTGCCGACCTCGCCCACGGCGTTGGAGTCTTTCAGCTCCCCGGCATTACGCGGGTTCAGAAAGTGTTCACGGACCTTATCGGTATAATCCCACATGGACGCCTCCTTATGAGGGGCCGGCCGGGGCCGGGGAAGAACGAAAGAAAAACGCCGAACGGCGTGAAAAGAGAGTAAGTATCGGCGACGACTTTGAAAAGGGGTCCGGCGGGCTTTTTCCGCCGGGAGTCGTCAATCCCGCCGGAAGATATTGAGAAAAATAACGACTGCCGAAAACGCCCGGTGGCGGAAGCGCATCGGCTTTATTTGTCCCGACGCTCCATCCACAACATCAGGCACATGACGCCCAACACGATGGCGGCCATCGCCAGGGCCTCCATCCGGTCGCCGTCTTTCCAGGCCCCGGCGGCGAACAGCAACGCACCGCCGCACATGGCGACAAGAACACCTTTGCGCATACGCGCCCCCCGACGGTGAAAGGGTGTGCGGGGAAACAGGCCGAAGCCGTCCACACCGTATAGAAGAATATACGGCAAGCGGAAGGGGTGGGCAAGGGGGTGATTATCTCGGGAGGGCTTCGGCGGTTATGCCGGTCGGCGGCATCTTGGCCGTGGAACGAGCCGGCCCAGGCGGGGACAAGGAGAGAAGGGGTACCGGGGGAGAGGACCTCAAGGGTCTCAGGTCCTTGTGGTCCTCTCCCCCGATTTCCTCTTCCCTTCTCTTCCTTCCTACACCAGCCCTTCGGCCAGCCTCCGGGCCAGCAGGGTATAGCGGCGTTGGGTTTTGTTGTTGGCCACTGCCATATGCAGGGCTTTGGGCGCGCCCACGACGATCACGAGTTTTTTGCCCCGGGTGACCCCGGTATAAACCAGGTTACGCTGCAACAGCACGTAATGCTGGGTAAGCAGGGGCAAAACCACGGCCGGGTATTCCGACCCCTGCGACTTGTGCACGGAGACCGCGTAGGCCGGCATGATCTCGTCCAACTCCTCGAAGGAGTAAATCACGTTCTTGTCTTCAAAGCGCACGGTCAGTTCGCGCTCTTCCTCATCCACGTGGCAGATCCGGCCCATGTCGCCGTTGAAGACGTCCTTCTCGTAATTGTTGCGGAT
This sequence comes from Desulfovibrio sp., assembly GCA_031551885.1. GTDB lineage: Bacteria > Desulfobacterota > Desulfovibrionia > Desulfovibrionales > Desulfovibrionaceae > Frigididesulfovibrio. The sequence continues at coordinate 20,874 of JAVBMX010000018.1, read as the reverse complement.
CTGCATCACCTTGTCGTCCAGGTGGAAACGCCGCTCGCCGCGCTGGATCCGCTTGGACTTCGGGTTCAGGGCCTGCTGCAGCAGCAGATTGAGGTTCCCCACCCCGGCAGACCCCCGATGCATGGGGGTGAGCACCTGGACATCTTCCACGGGGTCGAAACCGAAGCGCCGGGGAATATGATCGCGCACCAGTTCCACCACGGTTTTGGCGGCTTCGTCCGGGTCGTCGCGGCGGATGAAATAGAAATCCGTCACCCCCTGCGTGGGCGGGGTCAGGCTGGGCATTTCACCCTGGTTGATCTTGTGGGCGTTCTCGATGATCTCCCCGCCGGCCGCCTGGCGGAAGATATGGGTCAGGCGCACAACCCGCACGGCCCCGGAATCGATGATGTCGCCGAGCACGTTGCCCGGCCCGACCGAAGGCAATTGGTGCACGTCGCCCACAAAAACCACCGTGGCCCCCAGGGGTACGGCCTTGACCAAGTGGAACATAAGCAACGTGTCGAGCATGCTCGCTTCGTCGATAACCAGCAGCGAACAGGCCAGGGGGTTGTTTTCGTTGCGGGCGAAACCGTCTTCCTGCGGGCTGTATTCCAGCAGGCGGTGGATGGTCTTGGCCTCCAGGCCGGACGTCTCGCTCATCCGCTTGGCCGCCCGGCCGGTGGGCGCGGCCAGGAGGATCCGGGCCTTTTTGCTCTGGAACAGTTTGATGATCGTTTCGATGACCGTGGTTTTGCCCGTACCCGGGCCGCCGGTAATCACCAAAACCTTGTCCCTGAGCGAGGCGGCCGCCGCTTCCATCTGCTCTTCGGCCAGGGCGATGGGCAACCCGGCCGCGACTTTGTGCAGCAGGCCGTCAGGGTCTTCAAAACCCACGGACTTGGGTGAATGCAGTACTTTGCGCAGATACTTGGCGATGCCCGTCTCATACCGGTAATACCGGGTCAGGTACAGGGCGGTGCGGGTTTCCCCGTCCTGGCCTTCGTACTCCTCGGCCACGATGCGGTCGTCGCGGATCAGCGACTCCACGGCGTCGCGCACCGGTTCGACTTCAATCTGCAGTTCGTCGGCCGTGCGGTGAATCAACTCCTCTTGCGGAAAAAACACGTGCCCTTCGTCCGTAAGCTTTTGCAGCATGTACAAAAGCCCGGCCTCGGCCCGCAGGGGGGAATCCTTCTGAATGCCCAGCTTGCCCGCGGCCGCGTCCGCCGTGGCGAAGCCGATGCCCCGGATGTCCATGGCCAGGGTGTACGGGTTGCGCCGGACCACATCCAAGGAATCCGCGCCGTAGTATTTATAAATCCGCACCGCGTACGACGTTGAAATGCCGTGCGGCTGCAAAAACATAATCAGGTCGCGGATGCCGGTGTGTTCCTTCCAGGCGGCCTTGATGTCGGCAATCATTTTGGTGGGCAGGCCTTTGACTTCGGCCAGGCGGTCCGGTTCCTCGTCCAGCACCTGGAACGTGTCGGTGCCGAAGGCCTCGACGATACGCGCGGCCCTGGTCGGTCCCACACCCTTGATCATCCCGGAGCCCAGATAGTGCCGGATGCCCTCCAGGGTGGCCGGCAGCAAGGCCTCGTAAGATTCCAGCTTGAACTGCTTGCCGAAGCGGGCGTCCACCACCCAGGCTCCGGTCACCGACAGGCCCATGCCCGCCTGGGGCGTGTTCATGCACCCGACCACGGACACGGGCTCGGCCCGGCCCGGAACTTTCAGGCGCAAGACGGTCCAGCCGTTGTCCTCGTTATGGAAGACAACCCGTTCCAAGGTGCCGCGCATGGTCTGCCGTCCGGCGTGATCGAGAAGGGAGTCGCGGTTCACGCTTGTGCCTCGGTCGGTTTTTCGACATGACCGGCGTTCATGCAGTATCGGCTCAACGCCTGGGAAGCTTCACGCCGTTCGTCTCCGCTGAAACCCGACAAGCCGGAGGGGTAAGGGCGACGCTCGACGGCAAGAGCAAGGTCGGCATACTCCTCCATGGACGCATACAGTTGCGCCGCCAGTGCCGCGTCGTCCGCCCCGGCGTGGGCGTGTACCAACCCATGCAGAGCCGCGAAACGCTTTCGCAGCGATTCTTCCGTGTCCCGACATGCGGCCGGGGACTCACAAACCCGGTCCGCGACGGCACAGGCCTCCTGTCGCCGGTACACATCCGCCAGCAAAAATGTGGTGTACACGCGCAACTCGCCGAACGCCCCTTTCGCCATCGTTTTCATGTCGAGGCAATGGGTTGTGGGCGTATCCCCGGCGACGACAAGGGCATGCGCCGCCCGAGCGCGGGCAAGACGGTTGGCCGGTTCGGCAAGCGCGGGCAGGCTATAAACGTCGCGGGCAGCGTCCATATCACCCGCCTCAAGGTGGGATGAGATAAGATAATTCGCCGTCGCGGCCCGGATGCCGATGGTATCGGCGTTCGCACACGCGTCGAGGGATTCATGCAGGACTCGGATGGAGGCGATGTCACGAACCCTGGCGTATGCCGCAAACAGGCTGCCCGCAGCCAGAACCCTGGCGGCGAGAATTTCCACCGCGTCGCCGAGCGCGGCCATGCCGTTATAAATCGCCCGGGCGGCGGCCGGATTGCCGGCATCCGCATATGCTTTGATGATGGCGCAGGCGGCCATGGCGCACCCTTCGCGCAACAAGTCCTCATCCCCCAGGCGCTTCAACGCCGCATACCGCTTGACCGCGCCCCGTGGATCTCCGGCCTCGGCCAGATCGGTCGCCTCCTGAAGCAGGGTGCAGGCCCGCTCCTGCCTGGCCTGAGCGACTTCCAAGGCCAAGAGTGCGGCCTGCCGCTCCGGCGAGGGAGTCGGCCGAAACACGCGGGCAAGAGATGCCAAAAAGCCCATTCAGCTTCCTTCCTCTTCCGATCGGCCGACTTCGGCGTCATCCGGCTCCCCAAGGGTGTCCATACTCACGGCCCCGGACCAGTCGATGCGGGAGACGACGGCTTTGGCCAGGTTGTCCAGGCCCTTGCCGGACACGGCCGAGAGGAACAGGGCGTCGGGGTATCGATCCTGAAGATCCACGCGCTGCTCGAGCTCCAGGACATCGGCCTTGTTGAGCAGGAGCAGCCGGGGAATATCCGAAAGCTCCAACTGCTCCAGAATGCTTTCCACGGCTTTGACGTGCATGTCCAGTTCCGGGTTGGAAGCGTCGGCCACATGCAGAAGCAGATCGGCTTCCTCCAACTCTTCCAGGGTGGCCCGAAAAGCTTCCATCAATTCTTTGGGCAGATGCCGGATGAATCCCACGGTATCGGTGAGGATCACCTCGCGCTCTTGGGGAAAGCGCAGCCGGCGGGTGGTCGGGTCCAGAGTGGCGAAGAGCTTGTTCTCGGCCAGGACCGTGGAGCCGGTCAGGCGGTTCAGGAGCGTGGATTTGCCCGCGTTGGTGTAGCCGACCAGCGAAGCGATGGGCACGCCGCCTTTGGCCCGACGGGAACGGGCGAACGAACGTTGCCGGCGCAGGTCCTTGAGCTCGTCCTTGAGGCGGGAAACCCGGTCGCGCAGACGCCGGCGGTCGGTCTCCAGTTTGGTTTCGCCGGGGCCGCGCCCGCCGATGCCGCCCATGAGCCGGTCCATGGCCCGGCTTTTACCGACCAGACGCGGCAGCATATACTGCGATTGGGCCAGTTCCACCTGGAGCTTGCCGGCCCGGCTGTGGGCGCGGCGGGCGAAAATATCGAGGATAAGCTGGGTGCGGTCGATGACCCGGCGCTCGGTGACGTCCGCCAGGTTGCGCAACTGGGCCGGGGAAAGCTCGGCGTCGAAAATGATCAGACCGGCGTGGGCCTGCAAAGCCAGGATTTCCAGCTCCGCCAGCTTACCCTTGCCCAAGATGAACTTGGGGTTCATGGCCTTGACCCGCTGCATGAGTGTGGCCGCGGCGACGACCCCGGCGGTGTCGGCCAGTTCGGCCAGCTCGGCCAGGGAAGATTCCTGCTCGGCCTTGGAAGCCGTGGACACGCTGACCAGCACCGCCCGCGTGTCCGGTCCTCCGGATTGGGCCACCGGCACGGGGGTTTGCCCGCGACGGGTATCGGCCTCTTTGCGCTCGGCATGTTCGCCGGCCGCGTCGGAACGCGCGAGTTCCTCTTCCAGAGCCTCGATTTCCGCGAGTACGTCGGTGTCTTCGGCATCCCAGGAGAGGGCCGGATGGATAACATGGGATTTGCCCGCCGGGTTGGGCGGCAACAAATGGGCGCGCTGCACCTTCAGCGGTTCGCCCCACTCCGAGACCGAAAGCGCGGTGATCGAGTCGAAGCGCAGGAAGAGCATGTCCATGCAGTCTTCCTGAGTGAGCAGATCCGGGGTCAGGTGGGTGTGGAAGAGCCGCAGGCCGCGCAAACGGCCCGCGCCTTCACGCCGGCGGGGAAGTTCGGGAATCTCCAGGCCCGTGGGCGTGCCGACCAGAACCATCTGCGGCCGACCCCGGCGGTCGATGAGCAAGCCCACCTGCCGGTTCAGGGTGCGCGACAAAGCGGCCAGCTCCCGCGCCTGCTCCAGGGAATACCCGCCGACATTCGGGTAACGGCGGGTGAGCAGGCGGTTCAAGGCCTTGATCTGGCTGGGCTTCAAACCCTGAGTGTTGCCTTCAACTTTAGCTATGGCGTGTCTCTCTTTGGGGGCACAGGAATTTTTCCTGGGGGGAATGATTGACTCGGGCGCATCCTGCGCCTCACCCTTCGGGCGCCGTCGGAAAACCTCCGGCGTCCCCCCGGCCTCCTGCCGGGTGAGCCCCCCAAACCCCCTCATATGCCGACAAGTCCGTGCAAAGCACGGGCTTGCCGGCGATGGGGGTGCAGGTGCCGCTCGCGTTGCTGTGACGTAACCGTTTCATATCGCGAGAGCTTCACCGAGGACCGACCTTCGCAGCCCTGGCTCAATCCCCTGCCGGGGGGTGGGGGACGGAGTCCCCCATGAATGAGGCCCAAGCCATCTCCTACCCCGCGAGGTAGGCCGCGATCATCGCGTCGTAAGCCGAAACCGTCGAGAAGGTCGCGGCGGCCGCTTCTTTACGCAGAGCCAGAGGCACACCTTGGGGATTCTGGGTCATGGCTTCGCGAATGCGCGGGTACCACGAAGGGTTCGGGGTCACGAGCATGGAGTGATAGTTCTTGGCCGCGGCCCGGAGCATGCAGGGGCCGCCGATGTCGATTTCCTCGATGGCCGCTTTGAATTCCAGCTTTTTGCGGGCCGCCTCGGCAAAGTTGTAGAGGTTCACGCAAATCAGATCAAAGGGCCGGATGCCATGGGCTTCCAGCGTTTGCAGGTGCTCGGGGTTGTCCTTGTCGGCCAGAATGCCGCCGTGAATCTTCGGATGCAGGGTTTTGACCCGCCCGCCGAGGATTTCCGGAAAACCGGTGACGTCTTCCACCGGGGTCACGGCCAGACCGGCGTCTTTGAGGGCCTTGGCCGTGCCGCCGGTGGAAACCAGCTCCACGCCCCGATCCGCGAGAAAAGCGGCGAAGTCCGCCAGGGTGCTTTTATCCGTCACGCTGAGCAGGGCCCGCTTGATGGGAAGAAATTCCATCGCTACTCCAAAAAATCAGGGTTTGCGTTGTTCCGACGACTGCTGTTTGGTGTCGTCTTTCCCGCCGCCGTCGTTCCTCCCGCCGGGAGGGGGGCCGGGTCTTCAGCAGCCGCCCGAGGAAAATGTCTTCCGGAACAGGAAGACGCAGCCGCCCACCAGGATGACGAAAATCAACAGGGGAAGCCAGATATCCATATCCACCATCCTCTTTTGGGGAGAATCACAGGCGCGGCGCGTTGAGCACCTCGCCCTCCGACGCCGGCGGAAGACCTCCGGTGTCCTTGTCCTCCAACATCTCGTCTGCCTTCAAATCCGTGCAAAGCACGGATTTGAAGGCGATGAGGGGTGCAGGGGATTCAATCCCCTGCCAGGGGGATTGGGGGACAGCGTCCCCCAATAAAGTCCAACCCTAATCCTGAATCTGAATGCCGGAAGTCTGGTAGCCGGCGTCCACGAACAGGATGTCGCCCGTCACCCCGCCGGCCAGGGGCGAAGCCAGGAACACGGCCGCGCCGCCCACGTCGGTGGGGTCCACGTTGCGCTGCAGGGGCGTATACTTTTCGATGTGGTTCAGAATCTTGCCGAAACCGGAGATGCCCGAGGCCGCCAGGGTTTTGATCGGGCCGGCGCTGATGGCGTTGATCCGAACGCCTTTGGCGCCCAGATCATAGGCCAGGTAGCGTACCGAGGCTTCCAGGGCGGCCTTGGCCACACCCATCACGTTGTAGTTGAGGATCATTTTCTGAGCCCCGTAATAAGTCAAGGTGATCACCGAGCCGCCCTCGTTCATGAGCGGCTCAAAGGCCTTACACAGGGTGACCAGGGAAAAAGCCGAGACGTCCAGGGCCAGGGCGAACCCGTCGCGCGAGGTGTCGATATAGCGGCCCTGCAGATCTTCGCGTTTGGCAAAGGCCACGGCGTGGACCAGAATGTCCACTTTGCCCCACTGTTTGCGCACGGTTTCGGCCGCTTCGGCGATCTGCGCATCTTCGGTCACGTCGCAGGGAAAGGTGAAAGCCGCGCCGAGTTCTTCGGCAATGGGCTCCACCCGCTTCTTCAGCGCTTCGCCGGCCCAGGACAGGGCGATCTCCGCGCCGTGCCGGCGGAAGGCTTCGGCTACGCCGTAAGCGATGCTTTTATTGTTGGCGACCCCAAAAATGACGGCCTTTTTTCCTTGCAGCAACATGTGGTTCTCCTTGGAGGAATGTATTCCGAGCGTGTCCTTATAAACAATGCAAAACGCCACCGGGCGGGCGCATACCCCGCGCGGTGCACCCGTCCCTAGACGGGCAGGGTTTCGCCGGTAAAAGCGGTGTAGGCTTCCCGGTACTTTTCGCCGGTGGTTTCGGCAACCACGGCGGGCAAAACAGGGCCGGGAGCCTGCTTGTCCCAGGGTTGCGTTTCCAGCCAGTCGCGCAGGTACTGCTTGTCGAAACTCGGCTGGGAATGCCCGGGGGCATAGCTTGCCGCCGGCCAGAAACGCGAAGAATCGGGCGTGAGCACCTCGTCGATCAGGGTCAGTTCGCCGTCCACCAAACCGAATTCGAACTTGGTGTCGGCAACGATGATACCCCGGTTGGCCGCGTATGCCGAGGCCTCCCGAAAAATCTGCAACGAAAGTCCCTCGACCCGGTTGAACAGGTCATCACCCACCAGGGCCGCGCCCTGTTCGCGGGTGATGTTTTCGTCGTGTTCGCCCTGGGCCGCCTTGGTGGAGGGCGTGAAGATGGGCTCGGGCAGACGGCTCGACTCGAGCAGGCCTTCGGGCAACCCCCGGCCGCACACGGTCCCCACGGCTTTGTATTCCTTCAGGCCGGAGCCGGCCAAGTACCCGCGCACCACGCACTCAATGGGCAACGGTTCGGCCTTTTTCACCAACACGCTGCGGCCTTCGAGCATATCCGCATAGGGCTGCAGAGGCTTGGGAAAACGCGCCACGTCGGATTCCAGCAAGTGGTTGCCGATAAGGCTTGCGAAGCGGCGCATCCAGAACAGGGTGATGCGGTTCAGCACCACGCCTTTGTAAGGGATGGGCGTGGGCAAAATCACGTCGAAGGCGCTCATCCTGTCGGTGGTGACGATGAGCAGACTGTGGTCGGAAACTTCGTAAATATCGCGGACCTTGCCCCGCGCAACCAAAGGATACACCGGAATATCGGTTTGGGTGACTACCTGCATGACGCGATCCTTTAGCGCCGGCCGGCGGCGCGGGTACGAACAAGAGCCGAGCGGGCGTGGGCTTCCAGCCCTTCCATGCGGGCCAGCCGGGCCACGGCCTCGGCGGAAGACCGGGTGAACTCCCGGCTTGCGGCCAGGACGGAGATTTTCTTGCAGAAAACCTCCACGCCCAAGGCCGAGGAAAATCGCGCCGTGCCCATTGTGGGCAGCACGTGGTTGGGGCCGGCGAAGTAATCGCCCATAGGCTCCGGCGACCAGCGCCCCAGGAACACGGCCCCGGCATGGCGCACCCTGGGCAGAACTTCCCAGGGGATTTCGACCAGCAGTTCCAGGTGTTCCGGCGCCAGGGTGTTGCTGAGCTCCAGGGCGGTGTCGAGGTCCGTCTCAACCAGCGCGCCGTATTCTTTGAGGGCGGCCTTGGCGATGTCGCGCCGGGGCAGATCCCGCAGTTGGGCGCTCAAAGCGGCGCGCACCTTCTCGGCCAGCCCTTCGACCGTGCACAGACACACCGACGAGGCCAGTTCGTCGTGCTCGGCCTGGGAGAGCATGTCGGCCGCGATCCAATCCGGGTCGGCGCTTTCATCCGCGATGATGCAGATTTCGCTCGGACCGGCGATCATATCGATGCCCACGCTGCCGATGAGCAGGCGCTTGGCCGTGGCCACATAAATATTGCCGGGACCGGCGATGACGTCCACGGGTTTGAGCGGGCCGACCCCATAGGCCAGGGCTGCAATGCCCCAAGGACCGCCGACCGCGTAGACTTCCTCAAGGCCCAAAATATGCGCGGCCGCAAGAATGGCCGGGGCGGGAGACCCATCGGCGCGCGGCGGCGAAATGACCGCGATTTCCGACACCCCGGCGACCTGGGCCGGAATGGCGTTCATCAGCAGGCTCGAAATCAGCGGGGTCGAACCGCCCTTGCCGCCCGGAACATACAGCCCGGCGCGATCGACCGGCGTCACCCGCCGGCCCAGGATGCTGCCGTCGGGTCGGGTGATGAACCAGGAGCGCTCGGTCTGGGCTTCGTGAAACGTCCGAATATTGGCCGCCGCCGCTTCGATGGCCCGGCGGTCGTCCCTGGGCAGGGTCGAGGCGGCCGCTTCCAGAGCCTTACGGGATACGGCGAACTGCTTGGAGGTAAACGCCGGAGCGTCAAAGGCGCGGGTATAGGCGGCAACGGCCTTGAGGCCGCCGGCCTTCACTTCCGCAAGCACGGCGCGCACTTTGGTCTCGGCCTCGACAACGGCCGCGCCGCCGTCGGCCCGACGGGCAAGGCGCTGCAGGAGCGGTTCCGCGTCTTTGGCGGTCGTAAAGCGCAACAGGGAACAGGGCATGGTTTCTCCGATGTTCGAATTGTGTAAAATATCCGATGAAGGGGGAAAAGTCGAGGGAGAGGGGAAAAGCGGCGTGGAGCGGGGGTTTGAGGGGATTTTAGATAGGGCGATTCTTTGAGAAACTTTCACCGATTGGCGTTGGTTGTGCCGCCCTTTTAGTGAAAAGGCCCAGTGCGTTGTTTTCAGTTGTGCAACCGGAGCCGTTTTTTCTTTCAATTTCATGTTGTCCGCTCCGCTAGGCCTGGGGGTGTCGCGTGACACCCCCTGCCCCCCGCACGCCAGAGGCTCCGCCTCTGGACTCCGTGAAGTTCGTCGAGGCCGTGGACATAGGCTTGTCCCTGCGCGGCGCTTTTGCCCGGCGGGCAAAAGGCTCCACTCCGGGGCTTTGGGAGCCTCCTCGGCGGCTGCGCCGCCTGCGGGGTCCCCCTCCGCGCCATACCACGGCCGGCAAGGCTCACACGATATAACTCGTTTGTACAGGTATCGCCTCATGCCTCTGATTCCGTCCCAAAATACTCGCTAGGCTCAGGACTCATTAATTGCAAAAAGTAGAAAAGTTGGTTAGTTGTGCTCATGGAAGGTGCAATGAGCCAGCTTTTCTACCTTTCTGTCGAGCAACTCGAACGCATCAAGCCTTTCTTTCCGCTTTCACACGGCATTTCACGTGTCGATGACCTGAAAGTCATCAGCGGTATCATTTATGTCATCAAACACGGCCTGCAATGGAAAGATGCTCCTCGTGAGTATGGGCCGCATAAAACCCTGTATAATCGTTTTGTGCGTTGGAGTCGCCTGGGTGTCTTCAACAACATCTTTGCCGAGTTGGCGAAAACAAGAGGGAAAGACGGCCGGTTGATGATTGATGCGACTCACCTCAAAGCTCATCGGACCGCCGCAAGTTTGCTCAAAAAAGGGCTCTTTCCCGCTGCATCGGGCGTACAAAAGGCGGTCTGAACTCGAAACTTCATGCCGTTTGCGACGGCCACGGCAGGCACATCACTGTTTATGACTCGGGGACCGTGGTGGTTCAAGGCAAACCCGGCGAGGCGCGGGACGCCGTCTATACTTTGGTGCCGGCCTGCATGGTCATGCGTGAACTGAAGAAAAAAGGGGAGGATGAAGCGGACTTTTAGGGAAAGTATGTTTTTCGGTATGTTTTTTCCACAGAGCGGCGGGGGGAATACCCCTGAGCCATAACAAAAACCGCCTGATTATTTTATCATAACTAGGCGGTTTTATTATAAAAACTGGCGGAGAGGCGGAGATTTGAACTCCGGATACCCTTATGAGGTATACTCCCTTAGCAGGGGAGCGCCTTCGGCCGCTCGGCCACCTCTCCATCCGCTCGCGAACGCGATGCGGAAATAAGCCAATACCCATGCGCAGGCGCGTTGTCAAGGCAAGCCTTGTTTTTTGCCGCGGCTTTGTCTAGGGTTCGCTGTCGTTTATCTATTGTGCGCGTTTTACGCCAAAGGAGCAGTTTTCATGATCGACCTGCGCAGCGACACCCTGACCCGGCCGACCAAGGCCATGTTCGACAGCATGATGAACTTGGATCTGGGAGACGAGACCCTGTTCGGCGATCCCACGGTGAAAAAGCTTGAAGAAAAGGCCGCCGCCATTACCGGCAAAGAAGCTGCCATGTTTGTGGCCAGCGGCACCATGGGCAACCTTGTCGCCATTCTGACCCACCGCGCGGGCAGGCTGGACATTCTGGCCGACGAATCCTCGCATGTCGCGTGCACCGAGTTCGGCGGCATGTCCGTGCTGGCGGGCTTGTACTGTGTATCTGTTCCCTCGCGCAAGGGCGAGATGGATCTGAACAGGCTGCGCGCGGCCGCGCGGGCAAGCTGCGTGCGAAACCGCGTTCCCCCGGCCCTGATCGCCGTTGAAACGACCCATAACCACTCTGGCGGCTGCGTGCCGAGCCTTGAGTATCTGCGCGAGGTGCACGCACTGGGGCGGGAAATCGGCAGTCCCGTGCACATTGACGGCGCGCGGGTTTTCAACGCGGCTGTGGCTCTGGGCGTGCCCGTCAGTGAGATAGCGAAATGCGGCGAAAGCATGAGTCTCTGTTTGTCCAAGGGGCTTTCCGCGCCGTACGGAGCAGTTCTGGCGGGCACGAAGGATTGTATCCATCGGGCGCACATTTACCGTCGCATGCTGGGCGGGGGCATGCGCCAGATCGGCATGATGGCCGCCGCCGGCCTTGTGGCCCTTGAAAGCATGGTGGACCGCCTGGCGGACGACCATCGCCGCTGCCGCGCCCTGTGGGAAGGCGTGCGCGCGATCAGCCCGGCCCTGACGGACGAATACGCGCCCATGAGCAACATCATGCACATCTATACGCGGGGCGACGTTGACGCCTGGGTGGATCTGTATGCGGAACACGGCGTGACCACGCGCCGTTCCGGCCCTCATTACATCCGGCTGGTGACCCACCGCCATATTACGGACGAGGATGTGGCGGCAACCGTGAAAGCGACGAAAAAAATAAACGCCGCCTTGCCCTGAGCCGAGCCCGAGACACGATTTACAGCGGCCTGATTATGTCGTATTCGGCATAGCAGGCCGCTATTTTCGTCCAATATCAAGGAGGCTCCATGCGCACTTTTCTTGCTTTTATTTTGTCCGCCGTTCTGGCGTTCCCCGCTCTGGCTTCCGCCGCCGAGATCCGCCTTTCCAGCACCATAGGTCCCATTGACGCGGGCATCGTGCCGCTGCTGGCGAAAACCTATGAGACCAAGACGGGCGTGAAGGTTTATTTTGAGGGCGCGGGCACGGGCGCGACCTTGAAAAAAGCCCAGGACGGCAGCTTTGACCTGGTGATGGTCCACGCCCGCAAGCTGGAAGACGCTTTTGTCAAAGACGGCTACGGCATCGACCGCCGGGACGTGATGTACAACGATTTCGTCATACTCGGTCCCAAGTCGGACCCGGCCAAGATCAGGGGCATGAAAAGCGCGGCGGCGGCTTTTAAAAAGCTGGCGGCGGCCAAGGCGCCCTTTGTGACGCGGGGCGACATGTCGGGCACCCACGTCAAGGAAATGGAAGTTTGGGAAGCAGCCGGCATCAAGCCCGAAGGTTCCTGGTACGACCTGTTCGCCGACGGCAAGAAGGGCAACAAGGCCACCACGCTGTATGCGGAACAGAAGCAGGCCTATACCCTGATGGACCGGGCCACCTATCTGACCCTGAAGAAAGAGATCAAATTGGCGCCCCTGGTGGAAGGCGACAAGGTGCTGCTCAACTTCATCGCCGTCATTGCCGTGAACCCGGAAAAATTTCCCAAGGTCAACGCGGCCGGGGCCAAGGCCTTTATGGACTGGCTGACCGGCAAGGAAGCGCAGGGCATCATCAAGAAATTCGGCGTGGCGGAGTATGGCGAGCCTCTGTTCTTCCCCAACGCCAAAGCAAACAAGAAAAAATAACTACTCCCGTTTTGTCAGACCGAACTTCTTCAGCTTGTACTGCAAGGCCCTGCGGCTTATGCCCAGGGCCTCTGCCGTTTTTTCCCGGTGCCCGCCGCAAGAGGCAAGAGTCTGGACAAGGGCGTCGCGTTCGGCTGCTTCCAGGGTGGACGGGACTGGCTGAACCTGGCCGCGTGTCGCTTCCGAAAGTGAGGAACCGTCAGCGCCGCCTGCGGGGGGGGGGATTCCGGCCGCATTGTTGACGGCAGCCGCGCTGCCCGCGGGAGATTGATCCCCGGCAGTGCCGAGGCGTATCTTGTCGGGCAGGGACTCGGGACCCAGAATGTCCGAGCGGCCCAGAATGACGGCCCGTTCCAGCACGTTTTCCAGTTCGCGCACGTTACCGGGCCAGACGTAGCGCGTCAGGGCTTCCAGCATATCCGGGCTCACGCCGCGCACGTCCTTGCGGTTTTTGCGGCACAGACGCATGAGCAGGGCGGCGACCAGGGCGGGCAGGTCTTCCCGTCGCTCGCGCAGGGGCGGGGCCGTGATTTCCAGAACGTTCAGACGGAAAAAGAGATCCTCGCGAAAAGTCCCCTCTTTGACGGCCAGGCCGAGGTCGCGGTTGGTGGCGGCCAGGATGCGTACGTCCACGTTCTGGGAACGCACGGAACCTAAGGGCTCCACCACGCGTTCCTGCAGGACGCGCAGCAGCTTGGCCTGCAAATCCAGAGGCAGTTCGCCGATTTCGTCCAGAAACAGGGTGCCCTTGTCCGCCATCTGAAAGCGGCCGGGCTTGTCCTTGGCCGCGCCGGTAAAAGCCCCCTTGTCGTAGCCGAACAGTTCGCTTTCCAGCAGATTGGCGGGCAGGGCCGCGCAGTTGACTTTGACCAGGGCATGACCGGAGCGGGGGGAGAGGGCGTGCAGGGCATCGGCCACAAGTTCCTTGCCGGTGCCCGATTCGCCCGCGATCAGCACAGTGGCTTCGCTGGGCCCGGCCTGGCGGATGAATTCGCGTACGGCCCGCATGGCCGGGCCGTCACCCACCAGGGGGGCAAGCGGATCTTTCGCGGCCAGTCGTTCGCGCAGACGGGTGTTTTCGCGTAGCAGCCGGGCGTGTTCCAGGGCTTTTTCCGCCACCGTCACCAGTTCGTCGTTATCGGCGGGTTTGGTCAGGTAGTCGAAGGCGCCTTTTTTCATGGCCGCCACGGCCGAACCCACCGTGCCGAAGGCGGTCAGCATCACCACGGGCCAGGCCGGGTATTGCGCGCGCAGAACGGGCAGCAGGTCCTGGCCGCTCATGCCCGGCAGCCCCACGTCCAGCAGGATGACCCCGGTTTCGCGGCCCGCGGGCCCGGCCAGCAGTTGCAGGGCCTCTTCGGCCGACGAAGCTTCGGTGACCCGCCAGCCGGCGTCTTCCAGCACGGCCCGCGCCATCAGGCGCAGCGCGGATTCATCGTCGATGACCAGGATATGTTTCATGCGCCTTCCGCTATGTCGGGAAAGAAAAGAGCCACTTCGCAACCCTGACCGGGGGCGGTGCGGATGGCCGCCTCGCCGCCGTGCTGGCCCATGATGCTGTGCACCAGGGCCAGACCCAGACCCGTGCCTTTGCTCTTGGTGCTGAAAAAGGGCTCAAAAGCCTGACGTTTCTGCTCTTCGTCCATGCCGGGGCCGTTATCGGCCACCCGGACCCAGACACCGCCCTTGTCCGCATCCCGATTCGAGGCAATGGTGACGGTCCGAGCCGCGCCGGGGGCTTCATCCATCCGTGGCAGGGCTTCCAGGGCGTTGAGCAGCAGGTTGAGCAGAGCCTGCTTCAACGCGTCGGGGTCGGCCGTGACCGTGTTCGCCGCCAGTTCGCGGCTCAGGAACAGATCTTTTTCCTTCAGGTCAAAGCGCAGCAGGGACTCAAGTTCGTCGCAGACCGGCCCCAGCGCCACCTGTGAGGGGGAAGCGCCGCGCGGTCTGGCCAGGTACAGAAGATCCGTAACCACCCGGTTGAGGCGGTCGGCTTCGCGTACCATGGTCGTCGCGTATTCTTCCTCGGGTTTTCTGCCGGTCAGCTTCTTGGCGAAATACTGGGCAAAGCCGCGCAGGGCGGACAGGGGGTTGCGTATCTCATGGGCCACCCCGGCGGCCAGAGCACCCACGGCGGCCAGTTTTTCCGCCTCGGCCAGGCTCTTTTCCAGCGTGCGGATGCGGGTGCGGTCGCGCAGAATGACCATCAGGGCCGGGTTTTCCTCTTCACCGTGGAAAGGCAGACAGCGGACTTCAAGTTGCAGGCCGGCGAAAGCCACCTGCTGCCAGCCTTCGGCCGGGACGGAAGGCAGGGAAAAGGCCGCCGCCGATTGCCCGAGCAAAGAAGAGGCGGAAAAATGCCGTCCGTTTGTCAAAATAACTTGGGCCGCCGGGTTGGCAGCCCGAATCAGGCCTTGTCCGTCAACGATCAGCAGTCCGTCGGGCAGGTTGTCCAACAGCCGGGCCTGCAAGCGCTCCAGGTAGGCGGCTTTGCCCGCCAGCTTGCGCCGCGAAAGAAAGCGGGCCGCCAGCGCCCAGATGAAAAGCGCGGCAGCCAGAATATAGGCGGTCTGGAACAGGGCGGTGCGGCGAAAAGCCTGGTACACGGCCTGGTGCTTGTCCATGTCCAGGGCCACCACCAGAAAGAGGTCCGGAGGCGCGTCCCCTTCCGGCGCGGCCTGAAACGCTTCCGGCTGCCGCGAGTCCGGCGCGGGCTGCAAGCCCTGCGGGGGCTGCGAATCCGGCGTGGCCATGCCGTGATGTCCCGGTCCCTGTTCCTGCCGGAAGGGACGGCCGTCCTCGCGCATGCGAAAACGCGGAAACTGGATGCGCCGGGCGGCCACATAGGTCCTGGCGTCGCCGTAGGAGGCCACCCCGTGCCAGCGGTTGCCGGCGCGCAATTCCGCCAGCGCCGCTTCCGGCAGGTTCAGAGGCGTTTCCTGAGGCGGCCGCGCGCCCAGAAAGCGGTTGCCCTTGTCATCAATCAGGCCCGCAAAAAGCACGTCGCCGTTGGTCTGCAAATCCTGAAAAAACTCCCGCGTTTCCGCGTTGAAACGGCTCTGTCCCATCATGCGGTTCATGTGCGCGGGCCCGCGCCGCAAAGAACTGTCCACGGCCTGCAAGACCGAGCGCGCGGTCAGAGCAAGGTGTTCCAGCCCGGCTTCCTCCTGCTGGCGCAGCATGCGCCAGGTGGACAGCACCAGGGCCAGGCCCAGCGCCACCAGGGCCAGCACCGCGATGTACAGGGTATTTTTTTCCGTCCGCTTGCCGAGTATTTCCATACACAGGGCATGGCACAGCTTGGCGGGCAAGGCAAGGGGTGCTATACGGCGGGCAAGGAGAGCATCATGCCCAAATCCGTCTGGCGTCTCGCCGTGCGCTCGGAGTTCGCCGCCGCCCACGCGCTGCGCTGCTATAAAGGAAAATGCGAAGCCGTGCACGGCCACAATTTCAGCGTGGAAGCCGTGGTGCAGGGCGATACCCTGACGCCGGACACGCATCTGCTGGTCGATTTTTCCGATTTGAAGCGCGACCTGGCTTCCGTTCTGGAAACGCTGGACCACAAAGATCTCAACAGCGTGCCGCCGTTCGACCGCATCAACCCTTCGTCGGAAAACCTGGCCCGCCATATTTATCAGCACATGGTCCCGCTGGTTGCCGCGCGCGGGGCGCGCATGCACGCGGTCACCGTGTCCGAGCGCGGCCCGCAGAGCGCCACGTATATGGAAGATCAGTTGTGGTAAGGTGAGCCGGCCCGTCCGCGTCAGTCCGTTTGGGGCCGCTTTCCGGCCGGAACGGGGGCTTTTTGCACTTCCGCGTGCCGAAAGCAACTGACAAGGTGGTCGTTGATCAGGCCCGTGGCCTGCATGTGGGCGTAAAGCACCGTGGACCCCAGAAAGGAGAAGCCCAGTTTCTTCATTTCTTTGGCGACCTTGTCCGACAAGGGGCTGGTCGGTGGGACATCTTTGATGTCCTGCCAGGCGTTGAGCACCGGGCGGCCGTCCACAAAATTCCAGAACCAGTTGCTGAACGATCCGTGTTTGTCCGCCAGATCCAGAAAAAGGCGGGCGTTTTTTATGGCGCTTTCAATTTTTTTGCGGTTGCGCACAATGCCGGGATCCAGCAGCAGACGGTTCACGTCGGCCTCGGTAAAGCGGGCGACGGCCAGCGGGTCGAAATTCGCGAAGCAGCGGCGGTAGCCTTCGCGCTTGCGCAGAATGGTTATCCAGGCCAGGCCCGCCTGGGCCGCTTCCAGCGTCAGAAATTCAAATTGCCCGGCGTCGTCAAAGCGGGGCAGACCCCATTCCGCGTCGTGATAGGCGGTTTCCAGTTCGCTTTTCAAAGACCAGGGGCAGCGGGTGCGGTCAGGCATGAGTATCCTCCCATAAAGACCGGAGCGTGTGTTCAAGGCGTTCGGCGGCGTGTTTGCGCAAACGGGCCAGGACCCGGATCAGGGCCTTTGCCCGGCGTTGCAGATCATCCGGACTGCCGGAATTGTCCAGCACCAGATCGGCGGCCCGGATTTTTTTGTCCTCGGGCCATTGCCAGGCTTCCATGGTCGCGACGGCACTTTCGTCCCAGCCCCGGCCGCGCATCAGGCGTTCACGGCGCAGGGCAAAGGGGCAGTAAATACCGATCAGGATATCCCCGACCGCGTTGGCCGCGCCGATCGCACCGGCCGAGCCGGTTTTGCGCGGGAGGGCGGCCGGACCGGCGTTTCGCCAGCCGGATTCGAGATACAGCGGCACTTCGGCCACGGTCAGGGCTGAGGGCTTTTCTCCCTGGTCCCGGGTCCGGCGGAAGTCTTCAAGGTCGTGGCGCGCCAGGGGGTGAACCAGGCCTTCCACTTCGCGGCGCAGTTCGGCCGAGGCCCGCATGGCCGCAAACAGAGCCGCCTTGTTCACGGCCGCTGCTTCTTCGGGCACGAAACGGTCGCCGTAACGTTTGCGCAGCATATACGCCCCGTCCCCGCCCGGTGCGTACAGGCGGCGCACGGATTCGTCCGCGCTCCAGACCGGCAGACCTGCTTCGCGAAAGGCTGCAAGCAGGCTGGATTTGCCGCAGCCGGCCGATCCGGTGACCACGACCCGTTGCGGCGTTGCGGCCAGATCGCGGATAGTGCCGCTGAAGTCGCCGGGCGGCGGACAGGTGAAAGCCATTTCCTCGCTGCTTTCCGGGTGCCCGAAGCGCAGCTTCCAGGCGTGCAGCATCTGGCGGGGAGCCTGAATGCGCGTTTCCGCTTTGGTATATACGCGGTCTCCCAGCAGAGGGTGCCCCATATGCGTCAGGTGTACCCGTATCTGGTGGGTGCGGCCGGTGTGGATGGCGACTGCCAGCAAACTGAAGCGCCCCGCCGGGTCGGCGTACAGGGTGCGGTAACTGCTGGCCGCTTCCCGGCCGCCTTTGTCCGGAGATACCACGGCCATTTTTGTCTTGAGCGCGGGGTGGCGGCCGATGGGCGCGTTGATGCCGCCCGCGGCCGGTTTGGGCACGCCGTGAACCAGAGCCAGATATTCTTTGTGCACCTCGCGGACGGCAAAGGCCCGGCTGAGCGCAAGGCGGCTTTTTTCGGTCAGCGCGACCAGCAAAAGGCCGCTGGTATCCTTGTCCAGCCGGTGCACGATGCCGGGCCTGAGCCCGCCCTGGTCCGCCAGTTCCGGAAAATGGCGCAGCAGCCTGTGAGCCAGGGTGCCGTCGGCCTGCCCCGGAGCCGGATGCACGGTCAGATGCGGCGGTTTGTTCAGCACCGCGATGTCGCGGTCATGGTAGAGCACGGCGAGTTCGCCCGCCTCCGGCATAAGAGCGGCCGGCGGAGGCGCGACGGCGATGGCGATCACGTCGCCGGGAACGAGCGGAATTTTGGGTGAAGAGCAGACCTCGCCGTTGCGCAGGGCAAGCCCGGCGGCAATGGCTTGTTTGATCTTTTCGCGGGAGACGCCTGTTTCGCGCAGGCAGTCGCACAAAAATTTATCCAGCCGCAGGCCGCGGGCGGAATCGGGCACTGTGAAGACCATGGCGTTCATATCGTCTTGACCCGCTGTGGCGGCCGTTTTATACAGGGGCGTTCCCGCACTTTCGCACCAAGGAGTCTTTGTGGCAGTTCATGTGGTTAACCATCCCCTGATCCGGCATAAACTGGGCATCCTGCGGCGGCGGGATATTCCGGTTCGCGAATTTCGTGAAATATCAAATGAAATATGCAGGCTGCTTGCCTATGAAGCCACTAAAAACCTGGAAACAGAGAAATTGACCATACAGGGATGGGCCGGTCCTGTCGAGGTCGAGCGCATTAAAGGCAAAAAAATCACGGTAGTGCCCATTTTACGCGCGGGCATGGGTATGCTGGACGGCTTTCTGGACCTGATACCCGGCGCCAAGGTCAGCGTGGTGGGCATATTCCGCAACGAGGAGACCCTGGAGCCCGTGCGCTATTATGTCAAGCTGGCCAAGGACATGAAACACCGCACGGCGGTGATTCTTGACCCCATGCTGGCTACGGGCGGCACTTTGTGCGAGACGGTCAGCCTGCTCAAAGAAGCCGGATGCACTTCCGTTCTCGGACTTTTTCTGGTTTCTGCGCCCGAAGGCATCGCCCGGCTGGAAAAGCAGCACCCTGACGTGGACGTCTATACCGCGGCCATTGACCAGGGGCTTAACGAGCATGGGTACATTCTGCCGGGCCTGGGCGACGCCGGAGACAAGATTTTTGGGACGAAATAGCACGGTTGGGGGCCTTGAGGCCCCCTTTTTTCAACCCGGAACGGCGCTCTGCGCCTGGGAGGAACAATGGCTGAGTTTTCCGGGCAATCTTCTGAAAACGCGACACCGCCGGCGGGCAAATATTCCATTTCGGCGCTGGATTACGCTTTCAGCCCGCGTCAATGCGTGGTGGGCGCGCAGATGCTGTTCGTGGCCTTCGGCGCTCTGGTTTTGGTGCCCATCCTGACGGGCCTGGACCCCAACGTGGCGCTTTTTACCGCGGGCATCGGAACCCTGGCTTTTCAGATATGCACCAGAGGCAAGGTGCCGGTTTTTCTGGCTTCGTCTTTTGCTTTTATCGCGCCCATCCAGTACGGCGTGAAAAACTGGGGCATCAGCGACACCCTGTGCGGCATGGTGGCCGCGGGTATGGCCTATCTGCTGGTCAGCGCCCTGATCCGCCGGAAAGGCGTCAAGGCCGTGTACCGCCTGCTGCCGCCCGTCGTCACCGGGCCGGTGATTATGGTCATCGGCCTGTCCCTGGCTCCGGTAGCCGTGAACATGGCTTTGGGCAAAACCGGCGACGGCAGGATAGAACTCTTTCCCGTGGGCGTGGCCCTGCCCATCGCGCTTTTTTCTCTGGCCGCGACCATCGGCATCGCCGTGTACGGCAAGAAACTGCTGAAGCTTATTCCCATCCTGATAGGCATTCTTGCGGGATATGCGGCCTCCCTGGCCGCGGGGATCGTGGATTTTTCCGTCATCGCCAAGGCTGCCTGGGTAGGCTGGCCGAGCTTCACTTTTCCCACCTGGAACGCGCAGGCGGTCATTTTGTTCGTACCGGTGGCCATCGCGCCCATCATCGAGCATGTGGGCGACATCATGGCCGTCGGTTCCGTGACCGGGCGTAACTATGCCGAAAACCCCGGCCTGCACGCGACTTTGCTGGGCGACGGCATCGCCACCAGCCTTGCGGGCGTGTTCGGCGGGCCGCCCAACACCACCTATGCGGAAGTCATCGGCGGCATCGCCCTGACCAAGGCGTATAACCCCGCCGTGCTGACCTGGGCGGCCCTGGTCGCCGTGGCCCTGTCTTTTGTCACCAAGTTGGGGGCGGTGTTGCAAACCATCCCCTCGCCGGTCATGGGCGGGATCATGATCCTGCTTTTCGGGGCCATCTGCGTGGTGGGCATGAATATTCTGGTGCGCGCGGGCCAGAATCTGATGGAAGCCCGCAACATGGCCATTGTGGCCGTGGTGCTGGTGTTCGGCATCGGCGGCATGGTTTTTCAGGCGGGCGATTTCAGTCTTGGCGGCATCGGCCTTTCCGGGGTGGTGGGGGTGCTGCTGCATCTGGCGCTGCCGAACAGGCCGGAATGAAATATTTTTTGAAGGAGTGGGGAGATGGAATACGGCACGCTGATCAGAGAACGCTATTCCGTGCGGAAATTCAGCTCTTGGCCGGTGGAAGAAAATAAGATCGAGGCTATTCTGGAAGCGGCCCGGGTGGCGCCCACCGCCGTCAACAAACAGCCCCAGCGCATTATGGTGCTGCGAAGCGCGGAAAGCATGGAAAAAATTAAAGGCTGCACGCCGTATGCTTTTAACGCGCCCATGGCCATGGCTCTGTGTTTTTGCAGGGACGAAGCCTGGGTGAGGCCGTACGACGGCGACAATTCGGGCTTGAT
>JAVBMX010000113.1:0-13073 GCA_031551885.1 Desulfovibrio sp. | reverse complement strand
TTCAGGAGCAGAGCGGTTTTAGTGGCATCAATGTCGATGCAAAAGCACTCAATAATTTTCCCAACTTTGTATCGACTCAACTTGCTGTTTTCAAACATTTTTCTAGCCTATCAGGTGCTATCCTGATGGTCTAGAGCCTTTACAAAAAAGGGTTCCCCCTTCCCCCCGCCTGCCTTTCTCCCTCTCTCTTTACTTCGTCCCGAAAATCTTGTCGCCGGCGTCGCCGAGACCGGGAAGGATGTAACCTTGGGAGTTCAGCTTCTGGTCCAGGGCGGCGGCGTAAATGTCGATATCGGGATGGGCTTTCAGAACGCGCTCCACGCCTTCCGGGGCCGCGACAAGGAAAAGCCCGACGACTTTCTTGCAGCCGGCTTCTTTGAGCAGGTCGATGGTGGCCACAAGGGTGCCGCCGGTGGCCAGCATGGGGTCGAGAACCACGGCCATGCGGTGCTTCATGTCTTTGGCGAGCTTGACATAATACCGCACCGGCTCAAGGGTGTCTTCATTGCGGAACATGCCCACCACGCCGACCTTGGCTCCGGGGATCATATCCAGGAATCCGTCGAGCATGCCCAGGCCGGCGCGCAGAATGGGCACCGCAGTGATCTTTTTTCCCTTGATGCGGTGCGCTTCCACCGGGCCCGCCCAACCCTGCACGGTGATCTTCTCCGTCTCGAGCCCCTTCGTGGCTTCGTAGGTCAGAAGCCGGCAAATTTCGTTGGACACGGCGCGGAATTCCCGCACCGGAATGTCGTGGCGGCGCAGAATGCCCAGTTTATGCTTGACCAGAGGATGTTCGACGATATGCAACGGCATCAGGGTACTCCTGTGAAGAACGGTGAGACGGAAAAAAACGGGTGGGATTCAATTTGAATGACGGGGTTGTTCGACTCCGGCACGTACAGTCCGACGCCACATCACGGCAAACCGACCCCTCGCCGAAAATCTTGGGGCATTGACCCGCGCCCCGTCCCTTTTGTAAAGTGAGCCCGCCTCCCGGTCAAGTATACCCCTGTTAATGATACCTTGTCGGAACGATATTTTCATGAGTCTTCCCGAAACCTTCCACCACGACGTCGTCGTTGAAAACGCCGACTCCGGCTCCCGCCTGGATGCCTTTTTGGCCGCCCGCCTGAAGGAGGAAGGCCTTTCGCGCGAAAAAATCAAAGAGTTGATCCGCGAAGGCCGCGTCCGACTCAACACTGTCCCCTGCACGTCGCCCAAAACCGCCGTACGCTCGGGCGACACGATCGGCCTGGAGCGGGAGGTGGAACCCTCGCGCCTTGAGCCGGAGGCCGGGGACCTGACCGTGCTCTACCGGGACAAATACCTTACGGTGCTGGATAAACCCGCCGGGCTCACCGTGCACCCCTGCCCCAACCGCCCGAGCGGCACCCTGGCCCACCGGCTGGTGGCGCATTTTCCCGAACTTGCCGCCATGGAGGGCTTTCGGCCGGGCATCGTCCATCGGCTGGATAAAGATACCAGCGGGCTTCTGGTGGCCGCCTTGTCCGAAAAAAGCCGCCAAGCCCTGGTCGCGTTGTTTGCCGAGCACGAAGTGTTCAAGGAATACCTCGCCCTGGTTCGGGGCGTTCCGGACACGGATGAGCAGCGCATCGAAACCTTCATGGGCCGCGACCCGCGCAACAAGGTGAAAATGGCCGTGCTGGCCGCGGGCAGACCGGCAAAGAGCCTGCGCCGCACCCTGTACGCCGATCCGGCGGGATATTTTTCCGTGCAGGCCGTGCGCATCTTCACCGGCCGCACCCACCAGATCCGGGTCCACATGGCCCACATCGGGCACCCGATTCTCGGCGACGTTTTATATGGCGGCAGCGCCACAGACGCCCCGCGCCAGATGCTCCACGCCCATCGTTTGGCCTTCCGGCATCCTTTCACGGAACGGGAAATGCGCTTCACCTGCCCGCCGCCCGACGACTTCCTCGAGTGCCTGCACAAGCTGACGGCCAAGCCGTTGCGGGTGGCCCTGACCGGTTCGCCCGGCAGCGGTAAATCCACCTTGTTGCGCTTGTTGGGTGAGCTCGGCCTGCCTGTTGTCGGCGCGGACGCCCTGGTGGCCGATCTGTACAAGCCGGGCAACGCCGGGCATTTGGCCCTGCGTTCGCGCTTCGGCGGGCGCTTTGTGCCCGATCCCCACGGAGCCGTGGACAAAAAAGCCCTGGCTGAAGCCATGCGTGAAGACCCGCGTACCCGCCGCGAGGTGGAGGGCCTGATCCACCCCCTGGTCCGCCGCGAGGTCGAGGAGTTCTGGGCCGGGCACCGGGAAGCTCCGGCCGCCGTGGCCGAGATTCCCCTGTATTTTGAAGCCGGATACCAGAAAGCGGCCGACCCGCCCCTGACCGTGGGCGTGGGGCGTCCCTTTGCCTTGCGCCGCGAGTTGCTGATCCAAAGGAACGGCTGGGACGAGACCCTGGCCGATGCCGTGGAGTCGTGGCAATGGCCCGAGGCGGAGAAGCTCCGCGCCTGCGATCTTGTGGTGGACAACACCGGCTCGCCCAAAGCTCTCAAAAAGGCGGCGGCCCGTTTGGCGACGGAACTGAAAACGCGGGCCGAGCAAGGCAATGCGGCCCGTTTGGAGGAGATCCGCCGGCTCTGGGAAACTCGCGCCGACAAGGATTCCTCTCCGTCCAGCGCCTGTTGACGTTATAGGATTGTTGCTCTCCGGCTGGGAAGATGAGCCTGCTGTGCTCTTACGGCATTCGAGCGAAACCACGGGTGAAACCTGACGCGGCCGGAGGGCAAAAGGACAGAGTACCGACGGGTCCCAAACCATTGGGCGCTTCCTTCCCAAGTCCGGCAACACCGCGAAAATCAAGGCTTGCCAGAATACGGGGAAGCGACTAGACTTTAGGGTAATTTCACTTTGAAACTACCGAAAAACATATCACTGAAAAACATTAAAAACGGGCCCGCAAGCGGACGGCCGCTTACGCGCCCGCCGAGCATTTTAACTTTATGAAAAAGTCAAAATGTTCCAGCAGCCCATCTTTTTTCATGAAAGGAGTCTCGCGCATGAACAATTTCCGACTCATCTCCCGCGTTTGCCTGCGGGTGGTCCCTCTGATGCTTGTTCTGGCCCTGGCCGCCTGCGGCGGCGGTTCCGCCAAGCCCGAAAAAACGAAAGAAAAGCCCCGGGCCGAAAAACCGGCCGAAGATCCCAATGCGATCAAACTCGCCTACGGCGTTTCATTCCGCGTCCCCGAAGGCTGGAAAATCGACAGTATGATTTCGCCCGATCAAGCCACGCCCGCCGTGCTCGAGCAGCGCGTCGCGGCCGGTGAGCGGGTGCCCCTGGTCACCCTGCATCGCCCCGCCGATACGCCGGAAGGCAAGAACGGCATCGCCGCCATCTTCCTGGTGGACGCGGATAGAGACGTGTTCCCCCGGCGGGAGCTCCAGAGCGCAACGCCCGAAGGCCTGCAACAGGTCGCGCAGAACTTCCTCAAACGCGATAAAGAGCAGGCCCGCCAAGCGAAGGCCGAAAGCAACCTGCTCAGCTGGGAGCTGATCAAAGGTGAAAAAGACGGCAGGTTGACCCTCACCAATCTGGGTGACGCCAAACGCCCGGGCGGGAGACTGAAAATTTACGACATCACCATGTATCTTGAAAGCGGCAAGGGCATCGGCGTGAAGACCCTGACCGACCCGGCCATACCCGGCAACGACGGGCAATTGAAAGAATTTGTGGACTCCGTTCGCGCCACCGCCCGATAAGAGCTTTTGCGGCAAGCCCCCGGCACATCGCCGGGGGCTTTTTTAACCCGTTCCGCCGCGATCCGCGTGAGGCTTCGAACACGGAAAGGAAGCCGGGCGCGAACTTCCGGCCAAGGGACGCGCCGAAGCCGCCGCAAGAAAAAATCTTCGGCCGTGCTTGAACCTTTCCACTTCCTTATGTATATAGGCGGGACCTTTGCACCTCTACCGCATTACGCTGAAGGATCTTTGATGTTTGGAGATTATTCCCTCGCGGAAGGACTGCTGTTCGTCGGTTTGGTCGTGGCCGCCCTGCTGATCGACCTGTTCGCCCATAAACAGGATAAACCGGTTTCGTTGCGCGACGCCACAATGTGGTCCATTTTCTGGATCGCTCTCTCCGTCGCTTTTGCCGGATACATTACTTACTCCCACGGCAAAGATCAGGGGATGCTCTTCTTGACCGGCTATTTTCTGGAAAAAAGCCTGTCCGTGGACAACCTGTTCGTGTTCATCGCCATCTTCTCGTCTTTCGCCATCAAGCCGGAGTTCCAGCATCGGGTTCTGTACTACGGCATCCTCGGCGCGGTGGTCATGCGGATGATCTTCGTCGGCCTGGGGGCCTCGGTCATCGCCCTGTTCGGCCCGTGGGCGCTCACGGCCTTCGGCCTGTTCGTCCTCTGGACGGCCTGGAAGATGTGGCAGGAAAGCCGCAAAGACTGCGAGGCCATGGAGGATTACAGCAACCACTGGTCGGTGCGCATGACCCGGCGTTTTCTGCCGGTTTACCCGCAGTTGGACGGGCACAACTTTTTCACCCGCCAGGGCGGCACGCTCTGCGCCACGCCCCTGCTCCTGTGCCTGGTGACCGTTGAAATCGCCGACGTGATGTTCGCCTTCGACAGCGTGCCCGCCATCTTCTCCATTTTCGCGGGCCTGAAGCAACCTCTCGATGTGTCCACCCAGACATTCCTGGTTTACACCTCGAACATTTTCGCCATCCTCGGCCTGCGGTCTTTGTATTTCCTGCTGGCGGCGGCCAACCGCTTCCTGCATCACCTGGAAAAAGCCGTCATCGCCATCCTGGTGTTCATCGGCGTGAAAATGCTTCTGGGCGTGTTCGACGCCTTCCACATTCCGGCGGAGATGAACCTGGTCATCGTGCTCGGCCTGCTCGCCGCCGGGGTGATCGGCTCGTACATCTTCCCGCAAAAGGAATGCCCTCCGGGCGAACAGTAAAAGAACAAACAAAAGGGCCGCTCCGTTGTGGGGCGGCCCTTTTTTATGACGCACCGGTTACGCGCGCCGTAATCAAGGAATAAACACTTCTTTGGCCATGAGCCTGCCGTCCCGCAGCAATCACAGGGTGTTTCGCCGTTCCTGCCCGACGGCCGACAAGGGTTCGGCAGACACCCACTCCCTATGTGCTTACTCTCTTAACGCGTTCCCAAGGCTCCGACTCCATCTTCAGAGAGTCGCCTCGACCATGCTTCACTGCGGATTATCCCCGGCTTACCGCAAATGAAGCCTCGCACGCAAGGATATCGGACAATGCGTGAGGCCAGGAGACCAAACAGCATCCTTTACAAAGCGCCTCATTCGAGGTACAGGCATGCGCTGTTGAAATATCGTTAAGGAGAAGCTTCCATGGCTCACAAGAAAATCGAGCGGAAAAAAGAACTGGACCGCAGGCGTCAGCGGCGCGAACAGCGCCTGAAGCAGCGCATCAAGGAAGCCAAGGCGGCGGCCAAGGCGTAATTCTTTCGGCCTCCGTCGTTGACAAGCGGCCGGAGGCCGGCTACTTCATGGATACCGACGAAGGCTTTTCTTCGTCGTTGGACTTTTTTGTTTTGGGAGGGGTATCATGCCCATCTATGAATACCGCTGCAAAGACTGTCAGCAGGTCTTTGAAGAGTGGTGCAAGCATTTTGAAGACGGCGAGACCGAACGCACCTGCCCCGTATGCAAGGGCGCGGCCAAGCGTATCATGTCCAATACCTCCTTCGCCCTCAAGGGCGGCGGCTGGTATACGACGGAATACGGGTCCCACAAAGGCAAATCCGAAGCCTCCGGGCCTTCGCCCGAAAAAGCTTCGGCCTGCGCGCCGTCAAGCTGTAGCTCCGGGACGTGCGCCCAGGCCGGCTGCGCCGACCGGGCCGCTTCCTAGACAAGGTACGGGCGGTCGCAAGACCGCCTTTCTTTTTCCCGCCGCGCGGGAACGCGCACCCAACCCACCCGGACTCCGATGATCGATCGCTACACCCGCCCCGAAATGGGAGCCCTCTGGACCTTGGAAAACAGGCTCGCGGCCTGGCTTGAGGTGGAACTGGCCGTCTGCGAGGCCTGGACCAAACTCGACGTCATCCCCAAACAAGACATGGCGGTCATCCGCGCCAAGGCGGCCTTCGACGTCGACCGGGTGCTGGAAATCGAAGAGCGCACCCGCCACGACGTCATCGCTTTTTTGACCGCCGTGGAAGAGAAGGTCGGGCCCGAAGCCCGACACATCCACCTGGGCTGTACCTCATCGGATATTGTGGATACGGCCGGTTCGCTCCTGCTCGTCCGGGCCGGAAAAATGATCCTCGAAGGCTTCGACCGCCTGCTCGCCACGTTGAAAGACATGGCGTTTACCCATAAAAGCCTGCTGTGTATGGGGCGCACCCACGGCATCCATGCCGAGCCGACCTCGTTCGGGTTGAAAATGGCCGGGTTTTACGTCGACTTTGCCCGCCGGCGCGCGCATTTCGCCCAAGCGGTCGAAACCGTCCGGGTGGGCAAAATCTCCGGAGCCGTCGGCACCTACACCATGCTCACCCCGGAAGTGGAGCGGATCACCTGCGAGCTCTTGGGCCTGAAGGTCGACCCCATCTCCACCCAGATCATCCAACGCGACCGCCACGCGGAATATTTCAGCTCGCTGGCCCTGGCCGCCGGCACGGTGGAACGCCTGTGCATCGAGTTGCGCCACCTGCAGCGCACCGAAGTGCTTGAGGTGGAAGAAGGCTTCGCCAAAGGCCAGAAGGGTTCTTCGGCCATGCCGCACAAAAAGAACCCCATTTCGGCCGAGAACATGACCGGCCTGGCCCGTCTCGTGCGCAGCAACGCCCTGGCCGCCATGGAGAACATGGCCCTCTGGCATGAGCGCGACATCAGCCATTCCTCGGTGGAGCGGGTCATCATGCCCGATTCCACGATTCTCATGGACTACATCCTGCATCGTCTGAACAGCCTTCTTGCCGGGCTCAGGGTCATTCCGGAAAATATGCGGGCCAACCTGATGGGTTCCTATGGGCTGTTTTTCTCGCAAAAGGTTCTGCTGGCCCTGGTGGAAAAAGCCGGGCTGCCTCGGCAGGAAGCTTACGAGGCCGTGCAAAAAATCGCCATGCAAAGCTGGGAGCAAAAAATCTCCTTCCCGGATCTGGTCCGGCGCGATCCTTCCATCTCCGGCAGCCTGTCTGCCGAGACGCTTGATGAACTCTTTGACCTGCAACGTTGTCTGCAATGGGAAGACACGGTCTACGACCGGGTTTTCAATGCCGGAGCCTGATATATGGATCTGCACGCCGCAAAAACCCGCCTGGCCGCCGTTTTGTTTGAAAAGTCCTACCTGGCCGGGGATTTCACCCTGACCTCGGGCCGCAAAAGCGATTACTATTTCGATTGCCGGCAAAGTTCGCTGAATCCCGAAGGGGCGCACCTGATCGGCTCGATTTTTTTCCACATGCTTCGTGACATGGACGTAAAAGCCGTGGCCGGCATGACCATGGGGGCCGATCCGCTTGTGACCGCCACCTCTTTGGCCGCCTTCGGCGAAGGCCGCTCACTGCCCGCCCTGATCGTCCGCAAGACGCCCAAAGGACACGGCACGGCACGCTCGGTTGAGGGTCTCGCCAATGTCTCCCAAGGCGATCGCGTCGTCATGCTTGAGGATGTTGTCAGCACCGGCGGCTCTGTGGTAAAAGCGTGTGAACTGGTGAAAGATGCCGGGCTCGTGCCCGTTTGCGTCTTTTGCATCCTCAACCGAGAGGAAGGAGCGGCCGAAACCATTGAGGCGGCCGGATATCCGTTGCGTTCCATCTTCACCCGCAACGAACTTCTTGCCCTCGCCGGAAAGTAGATGGCCCGCGAACGAATCGGCGCCCTTCGGCGTCACGGCGTATCGCCCCGGACCTCTCTCCTCCGGCAAAACTCCCGGCCGCCGGCCCGGAGAAACTGGAGCCCACTGCCGTGAAACCGGTTATCGTTAAAAAATCTTACTATACCATCACATTCATGCGTGATGACGGCGCGGTGCGTTCCCTTCGCCTGCGCGGCGGCCTGATGCGCCTGCTCATCCTCTTCTTCTGCGTATTTCTGCCCGCCGCGGGCGCCGCGGGAATCTACGTCGGCCTGCATTATCGCTACAAAACCTGGACCCTGTCCCAAGAGGTCCGCGACACCGAACGGCAACTCGCGGACGCGCGCATCCGGCTGGAGCAACTGGGCAGCGTGGAGACCATCGCCACCACCCTCGGCACTCCCACCGGCTTCGCCACGTTCCCGCCCGTCACGCTCAACAACGAACTGGGCACCCGCAACGCCACTTCCATTCCCAAGCCCGTGGCCCAGGCCCCGAGCTCCGATATCTTGACCCTGCTCCAGAACGGCGAGGCCGATGAAGCCGCCGCGCGGCACAACGCCACCAAGGAAGAGGGACGTTCCGGCGGCGCTTCGGCAAACGCCACGGCCGCAACCCCCGAGCACAACGCCACGTTGTCCGTTGCCGCCGGTCCCGCGCCCCAGGGCAATGCGACCCACCCCACCGGCACGATTGCCGGGGTGGCGCCTTCGCGTAATGCCACCGTTGCCTCCGGAGCGCGCAACGCGACCCGAGTGGCCGCCCCCTATGAAGACGGCCACGCCCTGAGCGACGCGGCCGCCCAGTCGGCCTCGACGCCCAAACTCGCCCTGGTCACCGACCCCCAAAGCCCCGTGCGGATCGCCAACTTTCAGATGCAGGCAGCGGCCAACAACCGCCTGCGGCTGCGCTTCGAGCTGGTTTCCCCGGAGCAGCAGCGAATCAGCGGGCAGATCCATTATCAGTTGCAATTGCGCAACGGTACCCGGCAAGACCTTGAGGCCGTGGAAGGCGCCCGTTACTTCTCCATCTCCTGGAAGCGACAGATGGAAGGCGCGGCCCGCTTGCCCGACGGCGTCGAAGCTGCGGACATTCAAGCCGTGGGCGTGCGGATCGTTATGGAAAACGGTTCGGCCTTTCACGCGAAATATGCGCTGAACGGCGAGTAGCCTCTCACCTCTCTCATCCTTCTTTACGGAACCGCCATGTCTTCGAACAGTTCTCCGGTCGCGCCCGAAAGCGGCGGCGGCAAAGATTTCATCCGGGCAATGATCGCCTCGGATCTCGCCTCCGGCAAACATGCAGGCATCCACACCCGGTTCCCCCCGGAACCCAACGGCTATCTGCACCTGGGGCATGCCAAGTCCATCTGTCTGAACTTCGGCGTGGCCGGTGAGTTCGGCGGCCGCTGCAATCTGCGCTTCGACGACACCAACCCTCTCAAAGAGAGCACGGAGTATGTCGAGTCCATCAAAACAGACGTACGCTGGCTGGGCTTTGATTGGGGAGAAAAAGAATTTTACGCCTCGAACTATTTCGAGCTTCTCTACTCCTTTGCCGAACGCTTGATTCAAGCCGGCAAAGCTTATGTGGACAGCCAAAGCGCCGAAGACATCCGGGCGATGCGCGGCAACCTGACCACCCCGGGCACCGAAAGCCCCTTCCGCAACCGAAGCGTGGAAGAGAACCTGGACCTTTTCCGGCGCATGCGCGCGGGCGAATACCCGGACGGCGCCCACGTGCTTCGCGCCAAGATCGACATGGCCTCGCCCAACTTGGTCATGCGCGACCCCACCCTGTATCGCATCCGGCGGGCCCACCACCACCGCACCGGCGACGCGTGGTGCATCTACCCGCTCTACGACTTCACCCACTGCATTTCCGACTCGCTCGAGGGCATCACCCACTCGCTGTGCTCCCTGGAATTCGTCAACAACCGCGAGCTTTACGACTGGGTGCTGGAAAACCTCGATATTTTCCGTTCCCGGCAAACGGAGTTCGCCCGCTTGAACATCACCCGCACGGTGCTTTCCAAGCGCAAGCTGATCCAGCTTGTCGAGGAAGGCCACGTGGCCGGCTGGGACGACCCGCGTATGCCCACCCTCTCGGGCATGCGCCGCCGCGGCGTTCCGCCCGAATCCCTGCGCGACTTCTGTACCCGCATCGGCGTCTCGCGCGCGGAAAACAAAGTTGAATACAGCTACCTGGAAGCCTGCATCCGCGAACACCTGAATGCCGAGGCTCCGCGCGCCATGGCCGTGCTGGATCCCATCAGGGTGATCATCGAAAATTACCCGGCCGATCAGGTCGAGTGGTTCGATTTGCCCCTGGCCCCGGATCAACCGGAAAAAGGCGTGCGCCGCATTCCCTTCTCCCGCGAAATTTACATCGAGCGTGACGACTTCCGTGAAGAAGCCCCGCCCAAGTTCTTCCGCCTCGCGCCGGGCAAAGAGGTGCGCCTGCGCTGCGCCTACTACATCACCTGCAAAGAGGTGCGCAAAAACGCCGCCGGCGACATCGAAGCCGTGCTCTGCGCGTATGACCCCGAAAGCCGGGGCGGCGGCACTCCGGACAACCGCAAAGTCAAAGGCACTCTGCACTGGGTGGCCGCCTCGCACGCCCGCGCGGTCGAAGTGCGCCTCTACGATCATCTTTTCGCCCAGGACGACCCCGAAGATGTGCCCGAAGGCGAAACCTTCCTGCATTCCCTGAACCCCGATTCGCTCCGGGTGGTCCAGGCCATGGTCGACCCCACCCTTTTGAATCCGACGCCGGGCGAAACCGTGCAGTTCGAACGCCTGGGCTACTTCTGCCCGGACCCGGACTCCGCCCCGGACCGCCCGATATTCAACCGTACCGCCACGCTCAAAGACACCTGGGCCAAAGTGGAAAAACAAGGGTGAGTTGGATTGGGGCTCAAACAGAGCCGCGCAGGTAATACCTTTCCATCGCTTACGAGGAGACAAACCTTGTGCGGTACCTGTGCGGGTGGCACCAAACCCCGTCGGGGGAAACGAAAACAGGACCGCCGAGGTCGGCCGGTCCTTGAGGCTTTCGCGATGTAAGTGAGGTGCCTCAATATGCCGCGAGCGGCACCCGAACCCCCTCAATGTGGAAACCCCCGCGTAACGCGGGGGTTTCCACATTGAGGGGGTTCGGGTGCTTCACTCCCCTGTCGGGAGCGTTGGAGGGGGTGGCCCCCCCTCGCCACTTCGCGCAGCAACAATCCGTCGGGCTTCTTCCAAGTCGGCCGGGCGGTTGATGTTGAAAAAAGCCCGGGCGTCGGCTTCGTCATAGTCGAGGTGAAACTTTTCCGCTTCCGGAATCACACTGCCGACCTTCAACAGCCCTTCCTCCATGCACCGGCGGAAGGCGGCCAAGGTTTCCGACCCGTACACGGCGACCAGGCTTTCCTCCCGTCCATCGACTTTACGACGGTAAAGGCAGACGGTTTTCCCCGACGGACGCCGCCGGTATGCCGCGACCAATCGGACAAGGACCTCGCGCCTCATGAAGGGCAGGTCGCAGGAAAGCATCAAGCAGGCCGCCCCGGCGGCGTGGGTCAGGGCTGTGGTGATGCCCCCCACAGGGCCGAGGCCGGACGCGAGATCCGCGATGCCGATGCCGCCGGGGTGCGACCGGCCGACGACGATGACGGAATCGACCATGCCGCGCAGCAGATCCACGGTGCGCGTGAGCAGATCCACCTCGCCGCCGAAGCGCAGCAAGGCCTTGTCCCGCCCCAGCCGAGAGCTTTTCCCTCCGGCCAGAACGACGCCGACGAGGTGCGGTTCGCAGGGGTTTCGTTCCAGGACGGCGATGGTCTCGCCGGTATTGTGAGTGGACATGGGGCTCTCCAATGAATATCGGCATCGCATAACCCGACGGGCGGCGGAGGCTGGTTTGCCGTCAGACAAGGAAGGGGAAGCTTTGGGCGATGGGGCCTTCTTCGGTTCTTGCGGCCCGCACTTCCGGCGGAACAGACACTTATTCCACCGGAAGTGCCAACGACAGACCGAACTTCGCAGCCCTGTTTTCGGAGCGCAAAGCGAGCCTGACGCAGGATCACGGCAAACCAAGCCCCACCGTCCCGATTGCTTGGCGACGATAAACAAGCTACTGTTGCGCCTTCCATCGTCGCCGCCACCGGCCGAATCATGTGCAGACTGTGCCGCGCGCGGATTTTTGTCAATCGAGAGCAACGGGACTTTGAAAAAGTTTCTTTGCTCTGAGTGAATCAGCTCTCAAAACAAAACGACGGCTCTCAATCTGAACCTCCGGAGATTGCCATGCCCGCTCCCCGTACGCTGCTCTCGGCCGAAGACATTGAACGCTCGCTGCAAACCCTGGCCCGCTCCATCATGGAGCGCCGCGACCCGGAACCGGCCTTGATCGGCATCCAGCGCCGAGGGGTGGATCTGGCCCGCCGCCTGCGGGAAATTCTCACCCAAAACGGCCTCGACGTGCCCCTCGGCACTCTGGACATCACCCTGTACCGCGACGACTGGACCGTGAAAGGAGCCAAGCCGGTGGTGGGTCGCACCCATATTCCCTTTGCCGTGGAAGGCAAAACCTTAATCCTGGTCGACGACGTCCTCTACACCGGGCGCACCATCCGGGCGGCTCTTGAGGCCCTGACGGACTTCGGTCGGCCCGGCAAGGTGGAACTGCTGGTCCTCGTGGACCGGGGTCTGCGCGAGCTGCCCATCCACGCGGATTATGTCGGCCTGTCCGTGGAAACGACCCCGGCCCAGCGCGTGGACGTGCTGCTTCGGGAACGCGACGACCGCGACGAAGTTCTGTTGGTGGAAGCCTAGGCTTTGCCTTTTTTCCGGAAATGTTCGGCGGGCGTTCCCTTTGCGGGGGAAGCGCCCGCCGTCCGTTTGGCCGTTCGCCGGCCTAAGCGCTTTCTCTCCGGAAAAAAATGCGGAAAACGAGGCCCCGCATGTCTGACCAGCCCTGTTTGTTTATACCAAGTTAAATGTTAGTGCCACGTTCCCATGGACTGTGCCCCTGTCGCCCGTATAGCCGATAACTCCGGGGGAGGCGAGAGCCTGCCCACTGCCCCTCCCATGGGAGGGGCAAAAAACGTCAGCGGTGCGGGCGGTTTGCCGTTCAGGGAGCGATGCGGCCTGCGTTGGTTGTAATGCCTGCGCCAGTTTTCAATAATGATTTCCGCCTCTTTCATGGTCATAAAGATTTCGCCGTTCAGCAATTTGTCTCGTAGCTTGCCGTTGAA
>JAVBMX010000027.1:0-82350 GCA_031551885.1 Desulfovibrio sp. | reverse complement strand
CCCTTTCAGGGAGGCTTGGAGGTGCCACCCGCGTTGTTCTAAGGCAACATTGCTCACATCACGGAGGTGCCGGCCGGCGGGTTACTCACGCAGCCCTGTTTGCGCCCCTCCAAAGGAACAATTAATGAGTCCTGAGCCTAGGTGGGGTTTGGGGCGGCAGCCCCAAGAACCCTAAGCGAAATCTTGGTTCGCTCCGTAAAGCCTGGCGGCATCAACAAGCGCTTTGAGGTTTTCCAGCGGCACGCCCGGGGGGATTTCGCAGCCGGAGCCGAGGGCATAGCCTTTGGGGCTTCCTTTGCCTTCCGCGATGCACTGTCGGGAGGCGGCGAACACGTCTTCCACCGTTCCTTTGAGCAGCACATCCACGGGCGGGACATTGCCTATGACGGCGACCCTGTCGCCGATGGCCGCCGCCACCTCGGAGATTCGCTCCACATTATCGACGCTGAAAGACGTGAACCCGGCATCCGCGATGTCGCCCCAAATGAGCTTTGTTCTGCCGCAAATGTGGATGGACAGGGTTCTTTTGTATTTCTCGCGCACATAGTCGGTGAGCCGCTTCAGATACGGCTGGGCAAAGGTTTGGAAGCGCGCGCGGCTGATGATGGTATTGGATGCGATCGGTTCCGAGACGCTGAGAGAACCGCCGCGCGAGAACACCGCGTCCGCCGTGTTTTTCAGGCTTTGCAGCATCAGCTCCAGCACGGAGTGCGCATCTTCCGGCCGGCGGACCATGTCCTTGAGAAACCGCTCAGTTCCCGTGAAAAGGGCGGCGGAAGTGAACGGGCCGCCGATCGATGCACTCACGAAGACCTCATCGCCGTACTTTTGCCGCATGGCTTCCAGCACTTCCAGACAGCCCGGCAGACGCCCGTCTTTTTCCGGATCCGCCGGGGACATGTCGGCAACCTCGGCATACTCCGTGAACCCCGGCGCGGTAATGACCGGAGCCCCGGCATCCGGAAAGCTCAAGGTGCAGCCGAGGGCATCGGGCAACCCTTGCAGGCCGACGCCCACATTGAGGTTGTCGGGGTGGACGGCTTCAAAAATACCGCCCAGCACGCGGGCCATCACCTTGGGCTGAAGGTTGAAGTCCTTCGAGGTGCACCCGAAAAGGTGGGCGCCGGTTTGCCCGATAATCGGCAGGCACGGCACGCGATCAACCGGCTTGCCGCTGGCAAAGGCCGCCATGCGTTCTTTCGGGGTCATGCTGTCTGTGGGGATATGCATCGTTTTTCCATACATATGTTGGCTGTCGGCTTCCGCAGAGGCCCTACAAATTGAATTCCTTAAACATCTCAAGCTTCTTTAGATAGAAAGGATCTGCCGGATGCTCGGCCAGAAGCGAATCCAGGGCTTCCTTGTAGATGGCGGTATTTATATGGTCGGCCATATTCACATTGACCTTGTCGATTCTGCCGATCTGCTGCATTTTCTTCCACATTTTGAGCACGCTGTTCTTGTAGGGGTCAGCGTCATACTTCATATGTGGGCTTTCCACGAAGCTGCGCACCAGCTTTTCGGACATGTCCAGTTCTTTCATGGTCAGGTGAACGGCTTGATCCACTCCCGCTTGTTGCTGCATGTCGCGCTCGGCCCGGAGGTAGGCGCGCAGCAGACCTTTGACCAAGGCCGGATTCCTCTCCATCCACTCCGCATTGGAGGCCATGCGGCAGCAGGAATGGTTGGCCCACAGCTCGTCCGTCCAGGTGACGATCTTCATGCCGGTGTCCGCAAGCTGTAGTTCAAAACCGGTGGGCAGCGCGCCAAAATCACAGGCGCCGCTTCGGACGGCTTCCAGGATGTCCGTGGTTCTTTTGATGTCTACAAAGGTCACGTCCTTCTCAAGGTCAAACCCGGCGTCATACAACGCGCCGCGAAGGACTATTTCCGCCGTGCCGTTGCGCATGACCGCGATTTTTTTGCCCCTGAACGACTCAAGCCCGGTATACGGCGCGTCTTTGGTGAAAATGGGCATCGCGCCTATGATCATGTAGCCGCCGAACACGGAAAAATTCTGACCGTTGTTGATCTGCATGAGGATGCCGGAGGTGCCGTATGTGGAAACCACGTCAACCTTTCCCGCGCCAAGGGCGGAGAACGCGTCGGTGGTATTGTTGATGTAGACCATGTCCACTTCAATGCCTTCGTCCGCAAGATAGCCCTTGTCCTTGGCCAGAAACTGGAAAACCTGCCCGGAAGTTGCCTGCGCCGCCAACCGGATTTTGGCTTTTTCAGCGGCCTGCGCCATACCGCAAAGCCAGGACGAACCGAAAAACGCGCTCATCGCCAGAACGGCGAGAGCCAGAACGGCGAGAGCCAGAACCGATTTCCTCACAAGATACTCCTTTAAACTGTGTAAGTAGCTTCTGCCTGCCGCGCACAAGGACGGACATGCAGACTCCAAGCCCGTATTCCTCAGGCGCTGCCCTTGTCCCCGGCGACGGTCCGATCCAGCATGTCCCGCACTGTGGCGGGATCCACCGGATACCCCACCTCACGCACCGCGTTCATCATGGCGTCGATGTTTTCCAGAGGCGTTTCCACGGGCAGGCTGCAGCCGGACATGACCACGTAGCCCTTGGGGGAATCATGCGCGTCGAGAATGCATTCCAGGGTCTTGCGCCGAACGTCGTTGGGCGTGCCGGCGTACATGACGCCTGCCGGGTCGACGTGCCCGAGAATCTTTGTCTTGTGCCCGATGGTCTGGCTGCACTTTTTCAGATCCACTACGTTGTCCACGCTGAAACCGCCGACGCCCAGATCCGCGATGTCGTCCCAGATGAACTTTGTTTCCCCGCAGATATGGATGACCGGCATTTTTCCCGCGCTCTTGATGAAATCCACCAATTCCTTGAGGTAGGGCAGGGAGAACTCCCTGAACGCGGCCGGGCTGACCACCGTGCAGGAGGACAGGGGCTCGGAAATGGTCGGGGCAAGTCCCCGCGCAAGCGCTTCCTCGGCATAGGCCAGGCAGGTCTCCAGCGAAATGCGGCACAGTTTGTGAAACGCCTGGGGATTTTTCCGCATCAGCCTGAAGGATTCATCCACGCCGAAAAGAAAAAAGGCGTTGGTGAAGGGGCCGACAATGCCCGCCGAGCAGCCCACCTCGTCTCCTATGGCGTCCACCAGATATTCCATGGCCTTGAGATGAACGGGCAGCCGGCCGGCCTTGCGGGGATCGGCGGGCCTAAGGTGGTCTATCCCGGCAACGCCGGTCACAGCCGGCCCGGCCAGATCCACGGTATGATCCACGGGGTTCGTCACCTTGGAGCCCATGGCTTCGGCCCAGGCGAACAGATCGGTGAAGATCCGCACGCTGTCGTGCCCGAAACGCCGGTAGGTGGCCACCTGGGCCGCGGCCAGCGTTTCAGGCTCGGTGTTGAATTGGGATATCTTGCAGCCGTAAACCCTGGCCGCGCCGTTGGCCACGTTGGGATTGCAGGGAAGCCTGTCCGCCCGCAGCCCCTGCGCGCCGGCGGCGGCCCGTTCCAAGGGGGTCATTTCCTTCATGGCGTTCTCTCGTTGAGATGGTTTGCTTCGGCCGTGCTACAGATTGAACTTGTTGAACATCGCCAGTTTGTCCTTGAAAAAGGGATCGTCGGGATGTTCCGCCAGCAGCGAATCCAGGGCGGACTTGTAGATGGCGGTGTTCAGGTGATCCTTGATGTCGATGGCCGGATCCTTGATGTAGCCGAAGGCCTGCATCTTGTTCCACATGGTGATGACGCTGTTCTTGTAGGGGTCGGTCTCATAAACCATGTGCGGGCTTTGGACGAAGCTTCTGACCAGGGCTTCGGACATATCCAGCTCTTTCATGGTCAGCCGCACCACTCGGTCCATTTCTTCCGGCCTGCGCATGTCGCGCTCAGCGCGCAGGTAAGCGCGGAAAAGTTTTTTTAAGGTCTCGGGGTTGGCGGCCATCCAGTCCGTTCTGGACAGCATCCGACAGCAGGAGTGGTTGGGCCACAGTTCGTCCGGCCACATGACGATGTTCATGCCCGACTCTTTGATCTGCAACTCAAAGCCGGTGGATACCGCGCCAAAGTCGCATTGCCCGCTGCGCACGGCTTCCATGACATCCTGGTTTCTCTTGATTTCGACGAAGGTGACGTCTTTCGTGAGGTCAAAACCGGCGTCGTGGAGGATGCCCTTGAGGACGATGTCGGGCGTTCCGCCGCGCATGATGGCGATTTTTTTGTTCCTGAACGATTCCACGCCCTTGTATTCCGTTCCCGGCATGGCGAAGACCGGGGTCGCCCCGATGATCATATAGCCGCCGAAAATGGTGAACCTCTGCCCGTTGGCGATGTGGATGAGCGGACCGCCCGTGCCGTAGGTGGAAATGACGTCCACCTTGCCCGAACTGAGCGCGGAAAAAGAATCCGTGCCGTTGTTGATGTAGACCATCTCGACCTCAATGCCTTCGTCGTCGAGATAGCCTTTCTCTTTGGCCAGATATTGAAAGACTTGGCCGGAGGTGGCCTGGGCGGCCAGTCTGATCTTGATTTTGCCGTCCGTTGTCTCGGCCGCGTCCGCGAATCCGGCCATGCCGATAAATACGCTCAAGGCCAAGCCAGCCAGTGTCGTCACTGCTTTTCTCACCTTATGTTCTCCTTGTGGGGTATGGCATTGATTGCTGGTTGCGGATAAAATTCGATAAAGCCGGAATCGCCATAACGGCGGTTCCGGCTCGGAAAGGCGTGAAGAAATAGGTATCGCCGCCGGCTGTGCGGCGGTCGGGGTTTACGGGCGAGAGAAGAGACCCGGCCGTTTCAGGCCGGGAAGAGAGGCGTGAGGTAACGCGTTCGCGTTCTGCCGGATATGGAATCCTCCAACCTGGAGGAATTGGGGCACTCATTGCCCCACCATAAACAGCAACCGCGAAGCGCGCCGGTGAAGGCGTTCGGCTTCCATCTGTTCTCTGTCAATGCATGGTTACAGATCGGTGCGGGTTACGAACTTGCCTTTGTCACAAAAATCATGGTCTGTCCAGCCTGCGCGCCGTCTTGTCGCGGAGCCCGGCCCTCATGGAAACGCCGGCCGCCGGCATACCCGTCAACGTATGGCGGGTGCTCTTGAAAACCTCAGCCCACAGCGATTACAGAAGCTCGGCCAGCAGGTCTTCGTCAATTTGCGATCGGTCGGTAAAAACGCCGGTTATCTTTCCGCCGTCGCATACCAGCACCTGGTCGGCCATGCGCCGGGCCTGGCGCAATTCGTGGGAAACCATGATCACGGTATATTTCGAGGCGAGCTCCCGCAAAAGCTCCTCAATTTCCCTGGCCGCATGAACATCCAGCGACGCGGTCGGCTCGTCCAGCAGGAGAACGGAAGGTTGCAGCGCCAACAGGCGCGCAAGGCACAGGCGCTGCTGCTGTCCGCCGGAAAGACGCTCGGCCGGGGTGTCCAGCCTGTCCTTCAACTCGGCCCACAGCCCCACAGACTGCAACGACGCCCGAACCCTGTCCGGTATCTCTCCGGCCGGCACACCGGCCGCCAAGGCCAGGGGCATGGCGATGTTGCGGTACACGCCGACCGGGAAACAGTTCGGCGTCTGGAACAGCATGCCGGCGCGCAGGCGCAGTTCCGGAAGGGAGAGGCCCCGGCCCGCCTTCGTGATATCTTGGGCATAGATGTCGAGCGGTCCTCGGCCGAAATCCACAAAGACCTTTCCGGACGTCACGCAGCCGGGGCTTTCTTCATTCAGGCGGTTGACGGTGCGCAGGAGTGTTGTTTTTCCCGAACCCGAGCGGCCCACCAGCACGGAGATCCGGCCGGCCGGAAAAACGGCGCTGATGTTGCGCAACACCGCATGATCAAAAAAAGAAACGGAAACGTCCACAAGGGAAACCGCGGCGGTCATGACGCGTTCCTCCACCGGCGGCGGTATCCGGCCTCCAGGAACCGGGCCAGGAGAATCAGCCCTCCGGCCAGCAACAGGAGAATCAGCGACGCGCCGAAGGCACGCATGAGCTCCTCCTGGGTTTGATATTGGGCCGTGATGTAGAAGATGGAAAACGGCAGGGCTTCGAACTTCGCCCCCAACCTGGCGGGCAGCCCAGCATTGGCGACGACTCCGGTGAGCATGATTACGGCCGTATCCTCAGCCGCGCGGCCCAACGCGAGAATGATGCCGCTCCGGATTCCCGGCGCCGCCGCCGGGAGCTGGATGTGGCGAATGCGCCGCGCCTTGGTGAAACCGAGGGATACGGCCGTCAGCTTTAAATCCTGGGGCACGGCCTCAAGCGCCTCTCTGGTGCTTACAATCAGCACCGGCAGCACCAGCAGGGAAAGGCACCCCGCCGCGAGCAGCAGGCAGGTGTTGGCTTCCGGCATAACGGTGCGCCGAAGAAAAAGAATGAGCGTAAAGCCGAACAGCCCCATGACGATGGAAGGCGTTCCGGCCAGCATGTCGATGGCCGCGCCGGCCAAAGATTTGATCTTTGGTGAAGCATACTCGGCCAAAAAGATGCCGCAGCCGATACCGGGGAAAATCGACAGGCAGAGTGTCAGACCCACCAGACAAAGGCTGCCGGCGAAAGCGGGCCAAAGGCCGTCCCATACCGGCTTCCCGCCGAAAATGGCGGCCATGGCGGGCGTTTCGCCGAAGAACAGTCCCGCTCCAAGCGTGGGAATTCCCTTGATGCCCAAGAAAACAAGAAGGCCAGCGATGCAAAAAATAAGGAGCATGGCCGCAAGGGGCGCACCGATCCGGAGAAGTCGAAATAGGAAAGGGCGTTTCATCGGGCGCGATCCTTTCTCCCCGCCCCGGAGCCCGGCAGACGGCGCAGGGTCAGGCTCACGGCGGCCGAGATCGCCAGAAGCAAGGCCCCGGCGGCGAAAAGCGAGTTGTACGCCGCCCCGCCCACCTCGTTTGCCGTAACCAGGGCCATGTGGGCGGTCAGGGTGCGCAGGCCGTCCCCAAGCCCTGAAGGAACCTGGGGGGCGTTGCCCGCCAGCATAAGGGGAAGAAGGGTGTCGCCGAACGCGCGCCCCGCGCCGAGAAGCGCCGCCGAGAGCAAAGTTTTCCCGGACCGCGGCAAAACGAAAAACCACAGCAGTTCCATACGGTTGAGCCCAAGGGCCAAACCGCCGGGGCACAGCCTCTCAAGCCGAGGGGCCAGCCCGGCCTCAAGGACAAGCACGACGGTGGGCAGGATGAGCAGTGCCAGCACCAACGCGGCGGCGAGCCAGCAGAACCCGGAGCCGCCCAGCCCGGCCCGCGCCAGGGGGGTGATGAGGAACACGGCCGCGAAGCCGTAAACCACGGTGGGAACGGCCGTCATCAGGCTGACACAGCCGCGGACCACGCCCAGAAACGGACTTTGGGGGGAAGTGAGGATCCAGGCGCACAGGGCCAGGGAAAAAGGCCAGGCCAGAAGCAGCGCCGAACCCGCGAGGATGACGGAGCCGGTCAGCATGGCCAGAATGCCGAACTCACCCTGGTACGGCCGCCACGACCAGGTGAACACGCCGCCCCCCGCCTGGTCCAGAAACGCGGGAACGGCGGAAATCAGGATCATGGCGAATAAAAAGGCGATGCCGAGCAGAGCGATGCCCGTCGCCAGGAAAACGGGGAGGGCGGCACGGCCCTCCCCGCGTAGTACGCCCGAAAACAGCATTACTTTCTGCCCGTGGGAATATACCCGGCCTTGGCGATAATCGCGTCGCCCTCGGCGGTGTAGAGATAGTCGATAAACGCCTTGGCCAGGCCTTCCGGTTGTCCTTTGGTGTTCATGTAGAGGAGGCGGGTGATCGTGTACGAGCCGTTTTTGGCGTTCTCCTGCGAGGGGGTCATGCCGTCCAGGACGAGGCCCTTGATCGAATCGCCAAGGTGGCCGATGCCGACATAGCCGATGGCGTTCTTGTCCTGGGCAACGGCGGTTTTCATGGCTCCGTTGGAACTGACGACATTGCTTTTCTCCGAAGCCTGGCCCTTGTCCAGAGCCTGTTCCTCAAAGGTCTCCCGCGTACCGCTGCCGTCTTCGCGGGCATACAGGGAAATGGCGGCATCCGCGCCGCCCACCTCTTTCCAGTTGGCGATTTCGCCGGAATAAATCTTTTTGAGCTGATCCTTGCTCAAGGCGCCGACCGTATTGGCGGGGTTGACCACTGCGGCGACGCCGTCAATGGCGAACGGCCAGGAGACAAGGCCGTACTTCTCGATTTCCCCTTCCTTGAGCGGCCGGCCGGTGTTGCCGATCTGCACAAGCCCTTCGCCAACCTTCTGGACGCCCACCCCGGAGCCGCCGCCCGCGACGGTAATGCGGATGTCCGGATTGGTCCGCATGATATTTTGGGCGGCTTCCTTCATTATCGGAATGTGCGCGGTGCCGCCCGCAATGTCCAGGGTTCCCTTCAGGCCGGAAAAAGCGTCGAGACCGGCCGCCTGTGCGGCGGCTCCCAATGCGAAGGCAAGAACGATTGTCAGGGAAAAGATGGAAAGAACGCGTTTCATAAAACCTCCTGTGTGTGGATGTGTGCCGTGCGATCGCAAAAATGTGTGGCGGCGACGACAGCTCCGTACAGGTGGCTCAGGGAAACAGCGGCGAATAAAGGCCGATGCGCCATGCCCGCACGAAACAATCTCGCCGCGAGGGACAAACCCGGTCCCTCAACGCAAGGTTTCAAAGCTTTTTGCGGTACATGGCGGCCTCAATGATGAAATCTGAATGTGGGTAAAAACCGACAGGAACGCTAAACCAATGTCGGGGGTAATTCAAGCCCGCCCCCGAAAGATTGGCGAAAGCCGTTTTGCCGGAATCTTCAGGCCCGCCTTTTTCCGGATGCTTCCCGCGCGGCCGTCAAGTCTGCGGTTACGCCGAACCGCTTTTGCGCCGGATTCCGCAACTCTTTACGCCTAAAAAAGCGAAAGGTTGCAACCTGTTGGCTGCAACCTTCTCAAAAATGGTGCGAGGGCGGGAAACGCGACCTTCGGGACCAAGGGCAGCCAATATCCTGAATTCATTCTTCCAGCCAAAGAGTTGAAGCCCCTTGGTGGCCCACAAAGTGTCACAGTTCAGGGGAGGAGTCAAAAAGCGATGCCGAGGGTTCGAGTCCGTGATTGGGAACAGAATTAAAGTTTCCAAAGACTTCCTGTCGGGTTGATTGCGCAACAGGGGTTTCACCCACACGCAGCCGCTGCGCCAGCCGGCAG
Organism: Desulfovibrio sp.; assembly: GCA_031551885.1. Taxonomy (GTDB): domain Bacteria; phylum Desulfobacterota; class Desulfovibrionia; order Desulfovibrionales; family Desulfovibrionaceae; genus Frigididesulfovibrio. The sequence continues at coordinate 73,190 of JAVBMX010000027.1, read as the reverse complement.
CGCAGGCGGCGTAGGACGTTCGAGGTCGTCCGCAACAATTCACCCTGCGCGCATTCACGCGACCAGCGGCCTCATGAGGCGGAATCGGAAATCCCCTCCAGTTTATTTCATTATAGTACATGGTTGTTGTCTTGGGCTATTAAGCTAAAATTTAATGAACTGCGCGGTTATATCGACACCCATGAGTAAATTGTCTGCCGGCTAACGCGGTATTCCCTTGCCAGCGCTGAAACCTTTGCACCGTTTTGTAGTTTGACGCGGAGTTCGCCCACCTGCTCGTCAGACAAGACGGGCTTCCTGCCTACGTTTCGGTACTTCCCGGTTTTCTTAGCGATGGCGATACCTTCCCGCTGCCGTTCTAGGATTAGCGCCCGTTCAAACTGAGCAACGGCGGCAATAATGTGTAGCTGAAGCTCTTGGAATGCATCGCTTTTCCCGCTGTCGGCGCTGCCTACGAACTCCAGCTTTTCTTTGTGGAATTTTACCGTCGCCTCCTTCGCCTTCAGCGAGGTGACAATGCTAAGAAGATCCTAGAGATTGCGGGCCAGCCGGTCTATTGAGTGGACGTGCAGCACGTCGCCGTCGCGGATGTATTCAAGGCAGGCTTGCAGGGCGGGCCTTGCTGCATCCTTGCCGGAGGCATGTTCTTCAAAGGTTTTATCCAGATGCACACCGTCCAGTTGTCGAGCGGTGTTTTGATCGTGGGTGGAAACGCGGATGTAGCCGATGTCTTTTCCCGACATAGGTGCCTCCTTTGGGCATAACTGTCCAAAAAATATTGGCTCTAGACCATCAGGATAACACCTGATAGGCTAGAAAAATGTTTGATAACAGTAAGTTGAGTCGATACAAAATCGGAAAAATTATCGAATGTTTCTGCATCGACATCGACGCCACCAAGACCGCCCTCCTCTTGAAGCTGAACAGAAAGACCGTGAACAGGTATTTTCTGGCCTTCAGGCGACTGATTTATCTCCACCAGGTATCTCAAAAAGAACAGATACTTGGTGTGGTTGAGGTTGATGAAAGCTTCTTTGGTCCCGCTCGGGTTCGCGGACGGCCAGGCCCTCGAAAAAGGGGCCGGGGCACGCTTAAACAGCCGGTTTTCGGCATCTATGAGCGTGACGCGCCGTTTACACCGAACTGGTTACCGACTGCTCGGCAAAGACGCTTCAAGCTATCATCAGGGGCAAGGTTTCCCCTGAGAGCATTGTCCATTCTGACTGCTGGAAGGGCTACGACGGACTGGTGGACGTTGGGTACGACAAACATTTTCGCATCAACAAATCCAAGCACTTTGCGGAAAAATCGGTTCATATCAACTGACCAGCCCCGATTTTTTATACCAGGTTAAAAGTTAGTGGCACGCCTCATGAGCCTGTGTCTCAGCCGCCCGTATAGCCGATAACTCCTGTGGGGGCCAGAGCGGTCCCATTGCCCCGCCCATGGGAGGGGCAAAAAACGTCAACGGCGCGGTTTCCTGGGGTTGCACGTCCACGGTCGCGAGCGAATGCCCCTGCGCCGCTCGGATGCGCGTGCCGTCTTCCGAAAGCGTGAACCGTTTTTTATCGCTCGTCCGCACCACGCGAACCAGCGCTTCGCGGTCGATGCGGCGTTCGTGTTTGTCCGCCTGCGCCAACAAGGTGGCAATATCGGCCCACCCGGCGGGGTCGAGGGAAAGCCCGATTGCTTCCGGCTCGTGCCGCAAGACAAAACTCAAAAATTTGCTGATTTCGGTATCGTTTTTCATGCGGTTTTTCTATCCTGTGGGAAAGGGCGCGTCCAGTTCGCCGGACGCCCGGCCCGACCCCGCCGGAATACTCCAAGCGACGCCTGCCCGGTTCCCCCGGGCGCAGGGGCGGGGTTTTCTCTTGACCGGATGTTTTGGCCGGCGGTATTCGAATCTGTCGGCCCGCTTCGGCCGAGACTTTTTGCAAAGGATATGTCAATGAGCTACGCCCCCATTCCCATGGTTCCCGGACCGACCACCCTGCACCCGGACGTGCTCGCGGCCATGGGAAAAGACTACGGCTCCGGCCGCATTGAAGACGACTTCATTCCCCTGTATCGGGACACGGCGCGGAAGGTTGCCAAGATTTTCGGCACCGAAAACACGGTCGCGCTCATGACCGGCGAAGGCATGGCCGGTCTCTGGGGCGCGTTGAAAAGTTGCCTGGCTCCGGGAGATGCGGTGGTCGCCGTGGGCACCGGCGTGTTCGGCGACGGCATCGGCGAAATGGCCGCTTCGTTCGGCTGCCGGGTGGAAGCCGTGTCGCTGCCGTATTCTTCCACAATCAACCGCGAAGACGCCCTGAGCCGCATTGAAGACGCCGTCAAGCGCACCAAGCCCGTGATGATCACGGCCGTGCATTGCGAAACGCCTTCCGGCACCCTGAACCCTCTGGAAGCCCTGGGCGACATCAAGTGCCGGCATGGGGTGCCGCTCTTTTATGTGGACAGCGTGGCCGGAGCCGGTGGCGTGCCGGTGGACGCGGACAAGCACGGCATCGACCTGATTCTCGGCGGTTCGCAGAAATGCTTTTCCGCCCCGCCGTCCATGACCATGGTCGGCGTGAGCGAAGCGGCCTTCGCCATTATGAAGAACGTCGGCTACCAGGGCTATGACGCCTTGCTGCCCTTCCGCAACGCCGAAAAAGACGGCTCGTGTCCCTATACTCCTTACGTGCACGGCATCGCGGCTCTGGGAGCCGCGGCCGACGCCCTGTTGCGCGAAGGCCTGGAAAACGTGTACGCCCGGCATCGCAAGGTTGCCGATCAGTGCCGGAGCGGATTGGAAGCTCTGGGCGTCAAGCTGTTCCCGGACCCGGACGCGGTGTGTTCCCCCACGGTGACGGCCGCCCTGGTACCGGAAGGCTTCACCTGGCCGGAATGGCAAAAAGCTTTGCGGCAACGGGGTCTGGTGGTTACCGGCAGTCTCGGCCCCCTGGTCGGCAAGGTTTTTCGCCTCGGGCATATGGGCGAACAGGCCAAGCCCGAGTTGATGAAGCAAGCGTTGGGGGCGATTGAAGAAGTTGTTCGGGGGAGGTGAAAACAGGGCCGCCAGAGTCAGCCTGCCGGCGCTGCTTCCGTGGTGTGACGAGGTTTTCTCACTGTGTCGCGGGCGGCACCCGAGCCCCCTCATGTGCCGGCACCTCCGCACTTTGTGCGAAGGCGCCGGCGATGGGGAGTCGGGAAAAACCGGCAACGCCCGGTGAAAGTCACGACATGCGGCTCACGCCTTTGTCCGCACCTCCCGCGCAACGTGAACCGCAAAGAAAGGAGAACCCCACGTGGTGAACACGCGGCTGATTATGCTCGGCACCGGCAACGCCATGGTGACGAAATGCTGGAACACCTGCTTCGCCCTGCAAAGCGGCGACGACTGCCTGTTGGTCGACGCCGGGGGCGGCAACGGCATCTTCAACCGGCTCGATGCGGCGGGTATTGATTGCGGGCGACTGCGGCACCTGTTTGTAACCCATGCTCACACCGACCATACGCTGGGGGTGATCTGGGTGATCCGCAAAATCGCTTCGCTCATGCTGAAAGGCACGTATGAGGGGCCGTTCTTCATTTATTGCCATGACGTTGTGGCCAAGGCCATCCAGACAATCTGCGAACTGCTTTTGCCGGGCGACCACCTGGCTTTTCTCGGGCCCCGAATCATCCTGCGCACGGTGACGGACGGCGAATCCCTCACTGCGGCCGGCCTGGAGTTGACCTTCTTCGACATCGGTTCGACCAAAGCCAAACAGTTCGGTTTTCAGGCCGTTCTTCCGGACGGGCAAAAGTTGGTCTGCCTTGGCGACGAACCGTACGCTCCGGCAGCCGAACGCTATGTGGCCGGCTGCGACTGGCTGCTGTGCGAAGCCTTTTGCCTGTATGCCGACCGGGATGTCTTCAAGCCGTATGAAAAACACCACAGCACGGCCCTGGACGCGGGCAAACTGGCCGAGTCTTTGGGGGTCAAAAACCTGGTGCTGTATCATACCGAAGACACCAACTTGGCGGAGCGCAAGGCCCGCTATACGGCGGAGGCGAAAAGCATTTTCAGCCGCAGGGTGTTCGTGCCGGACGATCTGGAAGTGCTGGAACTGGGACGGTGAGGAGAAATTCAGGCGCGGGACGCGTTCGACCGGTTGAGCGTGAGAACTTTCGCTCCCTGCCGATTCTCGGCGCGGGGGGCGGATGCTCCGGTTCGCGTTGAGAGCCGCCGGGCGACGTCTTCAGGTGGGTATTGCCCGACCGGGCTCGGTCGGCGAATGCGGTGGGCGATGCAATTCATACTTCTTCAAAATGGATGCGCTCCGGCATCGGGTTCGGCGGCATCCACCCGTCGCTGCCTCCCAGAGGTTGAGATATCCGCTCGCCGGGGGGCTGAAGTCTCCGCACCCATCGCATCAAAGCGGCATATTCGGCCTGTATCTGGCTGTGCAGCTTGAGGGCGGGCAGGACGGCTTTCTCGACTTTGCGTACGATGACGTCATAGTGCGTCAGCACAACCGTCGTAATTTCCGGATCAATCAGGCCGTTGGCAGCCATTTTTTCCATAATCCGCAGGATCTTGGGCTTGGGATAGGCTTCTTTGTATGTTCGTGGGCTGCATAGCGCGCTGAGGATGTCCCCGACGGCTACAAGCCGTTGCCCCGTGGTGAGGTCTTTGGCGGCCAGTCCCTCGGGATAGCCCGAACCGTCGAGGCGTTCATGATGCCGCACGGCCATACGCAGGCAGCACTCGTCAAGAGCGCCGGCCAGCAGCCTCTTGCCGACGGCCACGTGCTGCTCCATGATTTTGCGTTCCTGTTTATCCAGCTTGCCCGGTTTTTCCAAGATGTGAAGCGGGGTGCTTATTTTCCCCAGATCATGCAGCATGACGGCGGCGAAAATGCCTTCCCGTTCCCGCTTGTCCATGGTCAGATACTCGGCGATGGCCAGACAGGCTTCGGTCGAGATCTGCGTATGGGCGACCGTCTGCGCGCTCCGAAAATCAATGGTCAGGGCAAGCATGGAGACAAAGGCGTGCATCCCTTCGCGATCAAGTTCCCTGCCGTAGAGAAGCCGGTGGAACTCCGGATTGTCGTCCACGCCGTCGAAGAGATGCTTCCAGTCGCTGTGGAAAAAAAGATCCAGGGTGGAGGCATCAAACCGTTGTCCCTCGGCCTGGGTGAACTGCCCCTTGAATTCCGACGGGCTCAGATCGCTTGTCTGGGTGAGGATGTCGAAGCGATCGGCCACATGAATGATTTGCGCCGCTTCTCGAATGGAGGCGGGCACATGCCTGAGCTCTGCGCAGCCCGCATGGTGAAAGAGCAGCACCGGGGCCATCTCCGTGAGCGGTGAGAAATGTTTGATGAACAGGTGGCTGTAAACGGAGTGCTCCCAGACGGATGCCGTTTCAAAGCGAACCATGTTGTCTATTTCTTCCGTCTTATACGCGCCGATGTCATGCAGCAGAGCGAGAAGAAGGAGCTTCTCGAGCAGTTCGTCGCTGTGTCGTCCCTGCCGCCGCAGCACCTGATACGTCAGATAGGCGACCCGTCTGCCGTGATGAATGAGGCGGGGGTCCACATAATTTAGCGTGTTTTCGATCACCTTGATGATGGAACCGTTCATGTTGCCTCTTCATCTTTGGCTGGACGCCGTTCAAGTATGAATATTATTTTGTCGGCATATGGATCATCATCGGTTGAGAATTTGTTTTCAATATATCCCCGCTGTATATTTCTGGCAATATATTTTTATTAATTCAGTATATTTATATATCGTTCTCTTATGGTCACAAGGCAATATATCGTATTTCACATGTGCTATATCTCGCCTTTCTTAATAGGAATGATTTATATTATTGTCATTGAGAGATTTCAGGTATTTGAGCGGGAGGTGCCGTTTATGAGTTACACAAAAGAGCGATCTCATCGGTGTTTTTCCCCGGTCCACGCTCATGGTTTCGGCCTCCCCGCCCGGAGCCTTTCGCGACGGTTCTTCGAGAGCGCGTGTGCCCCTGCCGGAAGAGAAGATGCGCGGCCGGCGTAGGGAGTGAGCAGTGCCCGCAAGGATTTTGCAGGTGATGCGCTCCCTTGAGGGTCTTGTTGGTGTTGTGTAACTTTTTCCGCCTGCGTCCGTGTGTGCGGCGAAAACGGTCCTTTCCGCCGGCCGAGAAAATGATCGAAAAAGACCCTGCCGAGCGCCTTCATGGAGAAGGTGCTCGGCAGGGTCGGACGTATGCGGGAAGCGTGAAGGCCTCAGTCTTTGAGCATTTCTTGCAAAAGCGGCGGCTCGGGGTCGTCGTAACCGGCTTTGAGCAGCTCGGTCGGTTCATAGGCCGGCAGGATTCTTTGCCCTTCAGGGGTTCGTAGACAAAGAGGCGCAGGCATTTTTCACAGCGATAGACCAATCGGCCTTCTTCCATGATGGAGGTATTGAGTTCGTCTCCGTCGAGATCATTGTTGTCCAGGCGTTTTTCCAATTCTTCAATATGCAGTGAACTGAGCAGGGAGTATTCACGCGGTCCAAACCCTTCCAAGCGCAGGCCCAGGGCGTCGGGAATACGGTTTGTGCCTGACGTGCTGGGTACGGAGATAAAAACCGTTTCACGGCCGGGCGTGAGCTTGGCCCTGAGTTGTTCCGTCCTGGCCGGAGTCCAGACGTGGTCGACCATGCGCTGGGCGGCCACAAGATCGCCGCCTTTTGCGTCAAGCCAGTCTTGGGTCTGCATGAGCTTCCATTGGGCTGCGGGCAGGCCGGAGACGCCGGTTTCATGCGCGGTGGTTTTGAGCGGCGGGCACGACTCACGCTCTGGAAGGCCCGGCCCCCTTCGCCCCGCCGCCCGGTGTGGCCATGCCGGCAAGCGTGGCCGCGGCAAGTTCCCCCCCGGCCCGGTTCCGGCATTCTGCGCCAAGCCCAAAGCCACGCCGGAGGCCGTGGCCGACGCGGCTTGGGCGCCGGGATTGGCGGTAAGGGCTTTGCCGATGACTTGGGTCGCGGTCGGTGCGGCCGCGACCGTTGGCCCGAAGCCAATGAGCGAGCCCAGGCCATAGGTCGCGAGCATGGAAGTCAACCCGGAGTTTGCCTGGTAAGCGAGGTTTTCAAAGGGCGTTTCCGGTTGGGGCAGACCCAGAGCGTCGGGCACGGTTCCGGCCAACGGCTTGAAATAATTGAGGTTGCCGCCAGCCAAGCCATTGAAATAGTTGAAAGGAACACGGGCGTCGCGGCGGCCGGTGGTCGTTCCGTACCGAAGACGACTTCGCGCAGCCAGTCCTCGGTGGTTTGCGAGCCGTCGGGTTGTAGGGTGCGGGGGGTGTGATCCCGACTTTTGCGGCGGTCCGCTTCTCCGAAGATCACGCGAAGGTACTCTTCGGTGGATAAGGGCCGGCGGGGTGAACCATAAAGCGACATGAGCGTCCTCCTTCGAATGGAATGGGTATCGCTCACGGCGTATCATGGCGTTTTGCCCGAAGAACGCGGGAAGGGCGTGAGAAGGGGGTGGGGGGCCTGTCCGGTGCATGCTGGGTATGGGTGGATGAGAAAAAATGCCCCGCGCGGGCGTACCGGGCGGGGCGGGGGAACGTGGAGAGGCCTTCAGGAGTTAAGGTGTGTTTGGCGTGGCAAGGAACTCCAGGGTCATGCCCGGCAGGGGGTTGGTGATGCGTGCGTCGACTGCGTCATACGGTGGGGTGAAGGTGACGGAGCGCAACACGTCCAGCAAAACGATGGTGGTTTTGGTGAACTCCGGCCGGAAGGTCGGGGCCGGCGGCAGGCCCGAGGTCTTGTAGATGGCGATCAGCGTACCATTCTTTTTCAGGGCGTCCAGAACGACCATCACCCCGTTCCAACTGTCGTGCGCCACCTTGGCTGTGCGTTCCGCGTTGGGGATACGGGTGCCCATATACGGCCTCTGGTAGCCGTCGAGAAATATTTTCACGTAAGAACCGGCGTCGCACGCCTCTGTAAAGGTCATGGAATAATCGGCATTAACCGTTATGTATCCGAGATACATCGGCAACAAAACTCCGAGGGTTCTTTTCTCCGGGTGCCGATACATGTCCGGCAACGTAGAGGTATCCACGCTTTCCGCGATGTATCCCTTATACCTTAGAGTGAGCGCGGCTCCCATTCCATTATCCACCAAATAGTAGACCAGCGGGAAGCGTGTTCCCTCCGGCGGGGCGCCCCCTTCCAGCTCCGCCGCAATGTGTGCCGTCACGGCGGTGTCGGCGAGTATGCTGACGGCTTTGGCGGTTCCGGCAAGGCAGAGCACAATCAGAAGCAGGAGTGGGGCAATACATAGAATTCGTAGACGCATGGGGCCTCTCAGTGACGAAGGTTTTTCCTCACCCGATCTCGAATGGCATTATGTATGATATGAGCCTGCATTTCAATAGGATAAGCCAGATAGACCTTTCCCTTTGCATTGGTGATTGCCGCCCCCCTATCGGCAAACCAGACCGTGTTTAATTGCATGCGTTCTTGGCCGGCATATTTGTTTACCGTGGCGATTTGTCGCGTATGCACCAATTCCTGTACGAGCGCACCGAACATGTCACAAAAAACGTCCTCTTGGCTTCTGGAGTTTATAAAGAGGATATGGTTCGGATCTATGATGATGCCACTATCGGACTTTATCGTCTCGAGGGGTTCTCCGGATGGGGTTTTCCCAAACCGCAACTTGACGCCCTGTATGCCTAGGGCTGTCTCCGTTTCCGTAAACATCGCCCGGAGGGTCTGCTCCTGTTGCCCCCTGGTGGCCGCGCCGTCCCAGGCGGCTCTGAATGCGCGAATTTTTTGCGGGTTCGCGTCCACCCAGGCTGTCCCGGCATCGATCCAGGCCTGGGTGGGTTGCCGCATATCGGTAGGCAGCATGTCGATCTTCAGGCTGTTCCGATAATCTTTATCAGAGACGCGTGGATCAAAAGCATTCCGGACAACCTCCGGCGACACGCCGCACAGCAAGAGGAATTTCCGCTGCGACTCCGGTTTGTTCGCCAACTCTTCGTCACTGATGAGGAAGGTCGCAACCAGGCGTTCCTCCGTCGACATGGCGGCAATTTTCGTTTCCAGAGGAATGGCCGGGTCGTCTTTGCTCAACTCGGCGAACCGTTTTCGCAGGGCGAGGTCTTTGGGGGTTCCATCGGCCCATTCCGATGCCCGCACGGAGCGTTCTCCATCCGTGACCATGGAGAGGCCGCCTGCCGGGGACTTTGCCGCAGGCCGCGTCTGAGAAGGCGCGGGCGTTTCTTTCGGTCCGAAGTGGAACCCGCCGCGTGGTTCCGTCGCCGCCGTCAGGAGCCCTCCAGGTGTGACTCCGACCGCAGCGTGTGAAGGCATGGCTTTATCCATGCCGTTGCCGGTTCCCAGACCCAGGGAAGAGATGCCTCCGGCCGGAGGCACCGACCGCGCCGTCATAGTGTGGGGGATTTCCCCCGCATCGCTCAGGGTTTTGCCCGCATCGGCGGTGAGTAGGGTTTGGGGAACGGGTGTGCGCCCGCCGGCATTGCGGGTTGTTCCTTGTTCGGCTGCGGCGCGAGATTGAGCCGTTGCCGAGCGCTGCGCGTCCCGGCCGGGAAAAAGGGTGGTTCCCCAACCATACGGGATGGGCGAAGACGGCTCTTCCGGGGAAAGGCCTGCTTCGGCGATCGAGGCGATGCCCGCCGGAACGGCGATTGCCGGAGTGGGTGAGATGCCGGAGGCCGGGGCGACGGTTGCCCGAGCGTCGGGCGTCGCGGTCGACTCCGGCCGTTCCGTGCCGAAAACGACTTCGCGCAGCCAGTCCTCGGTGGTTTGCGAGCCGTCGGGTTGCAAGGTGCGGGGGGTGTGATCCCGATTTTTGCGACGGTCCGCTTCTTCGAAGATCACGCGAAGATACTCTTCGGTGGATAGGGGCCGGCGGGATGAACCATAAAGCGACATGAGCGTCCTCCTTCGAGTGGAATGGGTATCGCTCAGGGCGTATCATGCCGGTTTGGGGTGAAAGGCGCGGGAAGGGGGTGAGGTGGGGGTGGGCGGCTTGTTCCGTGTATGCCGGGCAGGAGTGGACGAGGAAAACGCCCCGCGCGGGGCGTACCGGGCGGGGCTGGGAAGAAGGTGACGAATGAGTGTGCCGCCTGCGCTTTTCGCAGGATGCCGGTCGGCTTTTTTGCTCCCTCTATTTACGAACCAACGCGAAGTCGTGTGGTTTTCCCTCAGTTCCGTTGACCTCTCGAGGCGGTGCGGCTATTTATCGGTAAATTGGTTGTGTGAAGACAACAAGCGAACCGACGGCACGGACAATTCCCCTGAGGTCTTATGAATACATCGCTCCTGTTGACCTTTGGCGGCGTGTACGGCGCACTCCTGGTATATCTTTTTCTTCGTTTCAAAAGAGGTCATCGCCGCGCAGCGATAATGGTGTCTTTTTTAACGGCATTTTTTTTATTTCCATTTGTTGTAAAGGGGTGTGGATACATTTCTTGGTTGGCTCGGTTACCTCGCATGCCGGGTGTTGAGATTTTTGTTTTTCTGCTCCTTTCTGTCTTGTTGTGGATTGTTCTGCTTTTTATGGAAAGATTGACACGTCAGTCTGAAAAAATTACGAATATACATGAAGCATTATGCTTCATTTTTCCTCGTATGCACCCACTGTTGTTGTTTTCTGTTGTAGGGCTTGCGGGGTTTATTTGGGTGTTTTTTCTCTTTTTTGCTGCGTATGCCGCAGTTGAAAGTTGATTTGAAAAATACGAGGGGCGTATGACGGAATCCACATTTCTTTCCATTCTGCTTGGATATGGGATTTTTGTTCTTTTCAGCGTACTTTTTTTGAAAAAAACTGCGTCTTTTTTGGAAATTATCGGCCTGTTTGTGATTGTGTTTTTTTTGAACACAGTTATCTTAGGTTTCCTCATATGCTTATCAAGTCTGATAAACTTTATTATTTCAAATTATAACTTTGCAGTGTCGAATGTTTCTGAATATGGAGTAATTTTATTTAATCTAGTATTTTTTGTTCTTATTCCGTCCTTTCTTATTTTATATTTTTTTATTTTGATAAAAAGAAAGAGTATGCATAATGGACATATCCCTTTTATGAAAATAAATTCCTTGATTGTATTTTTTGCAGCAAATATTTCTTCTTTAGTATGGGTATTTTTTGTGTTTTTTTATTCAAGCTCATAATTATAAATAAATGCTGCATGAACACAACTTATATGTTTATGCAGCATTTACTTATATATTTGTCATCTCATTTTATGCGGAAAACGTATAAATCCTCCTTGTAATATTCTTTTGATATCGTTTATGTTGTTGAAAAGTATTGTTCCTTCTCCGGGGCGCATGTCGGATTTTTCTCCGGTGGATTTAATCCGCGCAAGGTAATTTTCTTGCATTTTTTCCCACCCTTGCTTGAAATAGGTAACCAGTAAAGCCGCCCGCTCTTCAGGGGTACTGTTGCGCATGTAGGGGGTAAGACGTTTTTGCCCTTCCCGCAACACGGCAGCGGTAACATACGCGCCGCCCTTTTCTCCGAGCAGGCATCTGTCGCGATAAGCATTCCACTTTTCTTCGTCCGTGGCGTCGGCGGGAAGCCCTTTGAGGGCAAAGTCCTTGAGCGGATTTTTTGCTTGAGGGTCAAGTACCTGCTTTTCAAAGATTTCGTAGCCGTAAGATGCGTTTATATTGTACGGGCCTATATCCCACATAGGTAGATTACGCATGTTGCGCTCTCGTTGATTGGCGGGGGTGTTCCTTACGTAGTCCGCAACCTTGTCAAGCGGAAGGAGAGTTACGTAAGGGAATGGCTTAACGATACGGTTTTGCACGGCGTCGACTGTTCCGAACCCCCTATTGCGAATCTTTGTATTCTCATCCAGCATGGCCGCCGCCGGCTCGGGGGATGTTGGGTGGAGCCATTCCGTCCGACCGGGAGAAGATTTTTTCCTGTGAGCGGCATCGACGGTAAGCAGGGTGCCGGGGAAGTTTTCGGCGACATCGCTTACGGAGGTCGATCCGCTGCCCCTTTTGGCAAGGGCCTGTTCTTTCGCCGACTTTCGGAGCGCGTCCCGGCCGGGAAAAAGGGTGGTTCCCCAACCATACGGGAGGGGCGAAGACGGCTCTTTTGGGGAAAGGCCTGCTTCGGCGATCGAGATGCCATCCGCCGGAACGGCGGTTGCCGGAGTGGGTGAGATGCCGGGGGCCGGGGGGACGGTTGCCCGAGCGTCGGGCGTCGCGGTCGACTCCGGCCGTTCCGTGCCGAAAACGATTTCGCGCAGCCAGTCTTCGGTGGTTTGCGAGCCGTCGGGTTGTAGGGTGCGGGGGGTGTGATCCCGATTTCTGCGCCGGTCCGCTTCCTCGAAGATTACGCGAAGGTAGTCTTCGGTGGATAGGGGCCGGCGGGATGAACCATAAAGCGACATGAGCGTCCTCCTTCGAATGGAATGGGTATCGCTCACGGCGTATCATGGCGTTTTGGCCGAAGAACGCGGGAAGGGGCTGAGAAGGGGGTGGGCGGCTTGTCCCGTGCATGCCGGGCAGGGATGGACGCGAAATCGGTTTGGTGCGGCGAGATACTGCGGCAGGCTGACTTTGAACGCTGGGGCAGGACCAAAGAGTTGACTCGCCGCGTCCCGCGGCCGACCCCTCGGGTAAGGTGCTCCCGCGTCTCATTCCGCTTTCCTGTGGAATGGTCCTGCCCCAGCGTCCAAAGTTGCACTTTCCTTATCTGACGCCGCCCCAAGCCGATTTCGCGTTCCACGGAGAACGCCTGCATTGATCGACAAAACAAAACCGCCTGTTCCATAAGGATCTGATGGTTTTGTTTTGGGGGTCCTCTGCCCTCCGGTGGAGATGTCGGTTTCAATCCTCCAGAGGGGGGGCGTGCGAAGGTCTCCAGTCATCCAAGAATGCCGAAAACCCGCGCCACGCGCGGGGTTTCGGCAAGTGGGGGGGCAGGGGGATTCAATCCCCCTGTCCGCCGGAGGCTTCATTGATCTCTTAACGTATTTATTCTCTTACTTCACTTCCGTAAACTCGGCGTCGACCACGTCGTCGTCGCCTTTCTTGCCGGCTTCGGGGCCTTGAGCCGCACCGGCGTCAGGGCCGGCCTGGCCGCCTTCGGACTTCTGGGCGTAGAGCTGTTCGGCCAGCTTGTGCGAAGCTTTGGAGAGCTCGTCCATGGCGGCTTTGGTGCCTTCCACGCTGTCGCCCTGCATGGCGGTTTTCAGTGCGGCGACTTTGCTTTCAATGTCGCTCTTCAGGCCGGCTTCGACCTTGTCGCCCAGGTCGGAGAGGGATTTCTCCGTGGCGTAGATCAGCGAGTCGGCGTGGTTGCGCACTTCGATGAGCTCAAGCTTTTTCTTGTCTTCATCGGCGTGGGATTCCGCCTCTTTGATCAGGCGCTGGATTTCCGTCTCGGACAGGCCCGAGGAGGCGGTGATTCGAATGGTCTGCTCTTTGCCGGTGCCGAGGTCTTTGGCCGAAACGCTGACGATGCCGTTGGCGTCGATGTCGAAAGCGACCTCAACCTGGGGCAGACCGCGCGGAGCCGGCGGAATGCCGGTCAGCTCAAAGCGGCCGAGGGTCATGTTTTCACCGGCCATGGGACGTTCGCCCTGGAGCACATGGATGCTCACCGAGGGCTGGTTGTCGGCCGCCGTGGTGAAGACCTGGCTCTTGCGGGTGGGAATGGTGGTGTTGCGGTCGATGAGCCGGGTCATGACGCCGCCCAGGGTTTCAATGCCCAGGGAAAGCGGGGTGACGTCGAGGAGCAGCACGTCTTTGACGTCGCCGGCCAGGATACCGCCCTGAATGGCCGCGCCCATGGCCACCACTTCGTCGGGGTTGACGGAGCGGTTGGGCTCTTTGCCGAAGAATTCCTGCACGGTTTTCTGCACCAGGGGCATGCGGGTCATGCCGCCCACGAGAACGATCTCGTTGATTTCCGAAGTCTTCAAACCGGCGTCGGCCAGGGCCTTTTTACAGGGCTCGATGGTCCGCTTGACCAGGTCTTCGACCAACGATTCCAGCTTGGCGCGGGAAAGCTTCATGAGCAGGTGCTTGGGGCCCGCCTGGTCTGCCGTAATGAAGGGCAGGTTGACCTCGGTCTCCATAGAGGTGGAAAGGTCTTTTTTGGCTTTCTCAGCGGCTTCTTTCAGGCGCTGCAGGGCCAGACGGTCCTTGGAGAGGTCGATGCCGCTTTCCTTTTTGAATTCTTCCACCAGCCAGTTGATCACCCGCTGGTCAAAGTCTTCGCCGCCGAGGAAGGTGTCGCCGTTGGTGGCGCGCACTTCCACAACGTTGTCGCCCACTTCGAGCACGGAAATGTCGAAAGTGCCGCCGCCCAAGTCGAACACGGCGATTTTTTCGTTGGCTTTTTTGTCCGACCCATAGGCCAGAGACGCGGCCGTGGGCTCGTTGATGATACGTTTGACGTCAAGGCCCGCGATGCGGCCGGCGTCTTTGGTGGCCTGGCGTTGCGAGTCGTTGAAGTAGGCCGGAACCGTGATCACGGCCTCGGTGACCGTCTCGCCGAGGTAGGCTTCGGCGTCGGCCTTGAGTTTGCCCAGGATCATGGCCGAGACTTCCGGCGCGGTGTAAGCGCGGCCTTCGATCTCGATGGCGGCGTCGCCGTTTTTGTCGGCGACGATTTTATAGGGGCTGTGCTTTTTCCACTCGACGATTTCCGGAGAATCGGCCTTGCGCCCCATCAGGCGCTTGATGCCGAAAACGGTACGCTCCGGGTTGGTCACGGATTGCCGTTTGGCGATGTCGCCGACCAGGCGTTCCTTATCCGTGAAGCCCACGATGGAGGGAGTGGTGCGCCCGCCCTCGGGGTTGGTGACGCACTTGGCGTCTTTGCCTTCCATGACGAAGACGCACGAGTTGGTCGTGCCGAGGTCGATGCCGATAATCTTGCCCATGCTTTGCTTCCTCCTGAAAAAAGAGCGGGGCTTGCGACCCGTCGCTCGAAAGTAAGTCTGTTGTGTTCAGGGCAATAATAAGTATGTTTTCGCACGCGTCCAGAGGGGAAAGCAAAAAAATCCGCCCATCCGGTCACATGGCGGGATGGGCGGAAAAAAGACGGTATGGGAAGCGAAATCGACGGGCGGAGCCTTTTGGGGACGGAGCCCGACGCCGCGAACGGGGTGCGCCCGAACGGCCCTATTCGGCGGTTCCTCCCGTCCCGGAGGGGAACAGGTAGCTGGTAACGCTTTTGACGCCTTTGACGCCCTTGGTCAGAGAGATGGTTTTCTCGATATCGGCCTGGTCTTTCATGATGCCGGTCAGGACCACATGCCCGCCCCAGACATCCACCACCACCTGGGTGGAAGGCAGGTCTTTGGTAAAGAGCAGGGCGGCGTCGATATCGGCTTCGAGGCCGGCATCATGGATGGTGTCGCCCGTTCCCGGGGGGAACCAGTGGGGGGTGACGTGAATGACGCCGTCGGTTTTGGAGGCGGTCCCCACGGCAAAGGCGCGGAAGGATTTTTCCGCTTCGCCGATCAGAAAGACCTGGCCCTCAAAGCAATGCACATTGACCCCGTTGGCTTGGGTGGCGTTTTCCTCAAGCAGGTCGGCGGCGATGTCGGTTTTGATCCCGGCGTCGTCATATTGAGTGGAAAGCGGGCGCTCATCCTCAACCGCGGAAGGAATGATGAAACAGCCGGAAAAGGAAAGGCTGCACAGCACAAGCAACGGGACAAGAGCGCGTTTCATGGTGATTCCTTGGGATTCAAAGTGAGGCGTGAGAAGTGACACACCTCTTACCCCGGCGGGGCGGAAGGCGTCAACCTTCCGCTCCTCGGCGGGCTGGGACCGGCTTGAAATCTGGGGGCGCTGCCCCCAAAACACCCGGCAGGGGATTGAGCCAGGGCTGCGGAGGGTTTTCCTCAGTGAGCCCCTGTGATGTGAAAAGGATGTCTCACACTCGTAACCAGCGGCACCTGCACCCCCATCAGCGGCCGGACCGCATGAAACACGGACCGGCCGCTGAATGCGGGTGACTGGGGGGGGGGGCACAGTCCCCCCGGCGGGGTCTGGTGCCGTCTGCGCGGATAAGGCACAGAATCTGTTGTGTCGTAGGCGGTGAGGGGGAATTACCTGTGCGGCCTTGGTTAAGTCCCAAGTTTGAACCCGGCTCGCCTCACGCGGGCGGGGATTTCTTTTTGATCAGGCCGTCCAGGGTCGCGCGATCGGCTTCCGTCAGGTAGCGCCCGGCATCAAAAAGCATGCCCTGGTCCAGGTATTGCCGGCCGTAGTACGAGAACGCCAGCAGGTGGGCGGTTTTCAGGGGAGTGAAGGGCGGGTACCCCACGCAAAGCGTACCGTTGGGCGACACGAAAACCGCCGAGCCGGCGCAGGGGTAATTAAAGATCGGGTCAAGGGGCACAAAGCTTTGCCCGGTGTAGAGCAGCTTGTTCAAGCCGAGTTGCTCGGCGTAGTGCAGCACCGAGCGGTCTTGGGTGTAGTCGCGGGCGTACAGGGAGATCAGTTCGTTGCCCCAGGCCTCCCAGATCGGGCTGTCGGCCGCGAGAGCGAAAAAACCGGAGTTGAGAATGGGCTGCGCGCTCAAGCCTTCCACCAGGGCCGGGTCGTCGTAGAGGGCCTCGTACCAAGTGCGGGCCGCCAGAAGCCCCAGGCGCAGATCCCGCTTGCCCACAAAGCCGTAATGGTATTCGGGACACATGACGATGCCGCCCCGCGCGCTTTCGGCCGCGCGGATCACCGTGGGCAGGGCGTCGGCCGCCTGCACCCAGGCATCCGTGTCGATCCACAGATAGCAGTCATACCCGCGTACGAGTTGCGGCAGAAAGGGGCGGCAGAGTTGGGCGTCGGCATAGCGGGGCAGCAGGTCTTCGCCGGGCAGGTTTTGGTATAACTTGCGGGAAAACACGTGCAAAGAGACGCCGGCTTTCTTCAACTCGGCCAGTGAGGCCGTTTCGCAACCGATGTCGATGAAGTGCAGAGAGACGTCCAAATCTTTGGACGCGGCGGCCAGAGCCCGTTGCAGCGACAGGACCAACCCTCGGCACAAAGGCGTATAGGCTTCGTTGCAGCCAAAACAGACGGCGGTGCGCATGACGTGTTCCCCTTTGTCGGCGGGCGGTTCGCGGCAGAGTACCGCGCGGCGTTCCCGCCGGCAAGCGAAAGCGTATATTTGCGGGAGAAAGAAAGGAATTTCCCCCATCGAAAGGAATCCATTTCTTGCACACAAGGACTGTATAAAGGACTCTTGCTCTGTCTGTTGTGACTTGACGCAAGATATTTGCCGGCCTATATTCCGGACGTTTCAACGGGTTCCCGTATAGGGATATCTGGGGAAAGAATATTTTATCATTACAGGGACAGGGTGTTGCTTGTAGCGTGATACCAATTTATCATGTCGCTGTGTCCGGTGTTTTACATGCCGGAACTCTGCGTTCCGTAAGAACGAAGTCGGTAACGGCATATTCAGAATATCCTCCCCGGGAGTGGAAAAATTTTGCTGTTTATAGGCGAGGAAGAAAAGAAAGACAGCGACAATGTCTCTATAGGGTTGTTTTTCTAAGGCGGCGTTTCTGGTGACGTTGCAATGGCCGTTTTGGGGCGGCGCGTTTCGTTTTCGGTCGCGCGGTTTCAGCTTTCGGCGTATGCGCCGCAAGTGGGCCGGGGAAACGGATGGGTTTTGGGAGAGAACCGCGTGAAACTTTATATTCTCCATATGCACGACGGTCTGCCCCCGGCGGTCCGGAGCGACTGGGAAAACCTGGTCGGCGCCGACCGCCTGGAGCGCGTGCGGGCCTGCAGGTATCGGGAAGACGCCGAGCGCTCTTTGTGCGGTGAAGTTCTGGCCCGGTATTCCCTGGCTCGGGAATTGCGCCTTCCCCCTTCCTCCCTCACGTTCGGCCGGTCGCCCATCGGCAGGCCCAAGCTTGTTTCCCCCGAGCTTTTCGGGCGTGTTCCGCATTTCAGCATCAGCCATGCCGGGGGGCTAGTGGCCTGCGCCGTCGCGGGCTCTCCCGTTGGGGTGGATGTGGAAGGCAAGGCCGTCAAAGAAGAGCTTGCTCCCTGGTTCTGTCACGAAGCGGAACGAGACGTGCTGGCTTCAGACTCCGACCCGGCCCGTTTGCGTCTGCGCTTGTGGGCGCTCAAGGAAAGCTGGGTCAAATGCCTGGAAACGGGCGTGGGCAGACATATGGCCGCCCTGAATCTTTCCGCCGCCGTGCGCGACGCGTGCGACGGCAACATCTGCTTCACCCGCTCGGGGTGTTCGTTTCAGTCGTTTTTTGTCGGCAACGCGGCTGTGGCCGTGTGTATGCTGGGGGGATGACGTCTTTCGCGGGGGCTCAAACCTTGATGGAGTCGGGAGATTCAATCCCCCTGCTCAGCAATATACCGCCAGCAGTTCCGGAGCGGGGCAGCGCCCGGCGCCGTTGCAGCTGATGTTGCGGGAGCTGAAAAAGCGGGTGAGTCGGGCCGGGGGGCGGTACAGGGCGCGGGTTTCTTCGGTGTCGTGGTTGCTGATGATCACCGGAATGCCCCGGTCGGCGGCTTGGCGGGCCAAGTCGGCCAGGTCGTCCTGGTCTTTGGGGCCGAAGGTGTCGCCGGTGTAGGCGGTGAAGTTTGCCGTGGCCGAGAGGGGCACGTAGGGCGGGTCGCAATAGACGACGTCGCCGGGTTCCAGTTTGGCGAAGGCGGCCCGGAAATCCTCGGCTGCGAAGATCGTCTCGGTTTCCTGCGTTTTGCGCCAAAACGCGCGCAGCTCTTTTTCCGGAAAATACGGGCGGGCATACCTGCCGAAGGGCACATTGAAGGCCCCCCGGCTGTTGTACCGGACCAGCCCGTTGAAGCCGTGGCGGTTGAGGTAGAGCAGCAGGGCGCTTTTTTCGCGCATGTCGTCGCCTGCGTTGAAGCGGGCGCGAAGCTCCAGGAAGGCGTCCGAGGTATTGGTTTCGGGACGGAAAAACTCCCGACAGTAGACGACGAAGTCCTCCCCCTCATCCTGAACGTGGCGGAACAGGGAAATCAAATCCCGGTTGCGGTCGCAGATCAAGGCTCGGTCAAAAGGCGCGTTGAGAAACAAGGCGGCGGAGCCCGCGAATGGTTCCACCAGACGGGTGCCGGCGGGGAGCTCCGCGAGGATGCGCTCGACGAGGCGATATTTTCCCCCCGCCCATTTCAGAAAAGGGCGGGAAGATTCCCCGATAGTGGCGTTCTTCATCGGCAGGCACTACCATAGAAATACTCGGGGGGGAATACAATTCAGCCGCTCACCGTGGGGATCCGGGATGGTCCCCCGGACGGGGGACAGCCGAAGGTGACGCCGAGGAACACGAGCCGGTCCGCATCCGCTTTGACCGGGACGGGGAAATATCCTTGCGCATCGCGGCCTGAATACTTATCATACGGGTATGCGAGATCACGTCTTTTTCCCAAGGGGCGGACTATGAACGAACCTTTTCGTCTGCCCATGCCCGGCATGCTCCCCGGCCGTTCCGACAAACGGCCGCCCGGACCTTCCGTCGTCAAACCTTCGGTCGAAGGCTGGGCGCTGTACGACCCGGAGTTGCTCTATGTGGAATGTCGGGTCTGCGGCAAGCCGGTTTTATGGGACTACGGCAAAACAACAGAGCTTCTGTTCTCCGCCGGGGTGGATTTCACCCTGCTGGACGCTCATTGCCTGATCCTTTCCGACGGCTGCCCCGCCTGTCAGCCGCGTCCCCAGGACGGGTACATGCTGGCCGTGGTGCGCCTGGCCGGCCTCGGAGTTGAGGAATCCTTACGCCTGCTCAAGTCGGGCGGCGTTTCTTGATGCCCCGCTCCCGTCTTCGCCTGCTCCTTATCCCCATTGCCGTCATCGGGCTGTTCGCGCTTGCGGCGGTTGCACTCGCGCCGTATGCGAACACGCGGCTGGCCGGCGCTTTGGACAACCTCTTCACCAACGGCCTGTCGCTCAAAGCCGAGCGCCTGGAAGTCGATCTTCTCGGCCGGCGGGCTTGGGCCCACAATCTGCGCGCGACGCATCCCTACGCCCCGGTCCTTTCGGTTGAGGAAATCAGCCTGGAGGGCGTCAACCTCTATGCTCTGGTTTTCGGCGTGGAAGACGCCCATTTGGCCGACCGGTTCCTCGTGCGCGGCGCGGTGCCTCCACAGCCGTTCAAGGCTGGGTATGATCATTTCGCCCTCGAGCGGGCCGAGGCTTTCGAACTTTCCGGTCCCTTTCCGGGGTTGCTGTCCCTGCTGCGTGAGCCTCACGGTCGCGCCTTCGGCCCGGCGGCCCTGCGGATGCGGGCGAAGGTGCTCAGTGTCGCCAAGCTGTACCTGGAAAATTTTGATTCGCAGGTTGAGGCGGGGGTCTTCATCGGCACGGACTTTTCTTTGGCCGGGCAAACCTCCCTTGTGGCGCACGATGTTCTCTTTCGAGCGGGGGGCAATGTCTCTTCCGTCGAAAGCGGCGTCATGGGCCGGCGTGTGACGCCCGACCCGGCGGTCTTCCTGTCCGATCGGCCTGAAGACGCGGAAGCGGAGCGCCTGCGCGTGCTTGCCGCCGGGATGCGCCTGGAAGGCGTGGTTCTTCACGACGCCGGCATCGTCGAACGCGAAACCGGCCTGCGGGTCGCGATGCTGACGGCCGGGGCTTTTTGCGACAACGATTCCGCCCGGTTCGCCCTGAGCATGAAAGGCTTGAAAGATACCGCCCGTGACAAGTCAGGGAGCCCTTTTGCCATGGCCGACGGCGACCTTGCGGCCGAGCTG
This sequence comes from Desulfovibrio sp., assembly GCA_031551885.1. Lineage (GTDB taxonomy): Bacteria > Desulfobacterota > Desulfovibrionia > Desulfovibrionales > Desulfovibrionaceae > Frigididesulfovibrio. The sequence continues at coordinate 52,487 of JAVBMX010000027.1, read as the reverse complement.
TTGGTGGAAGCCGGCGGCACGGGCGATACCATCCGGCAAAGCCTGCGGCTGCGTCTGGAAAATCCCAATCAGGCCCGTTTGTTTGCTTTTCTCTCCCTGAACTGGGAACAGGAAAACCCCCGGCCGGAAACGCCCCGAAGCTTTTTCCCGGCCCTGGAGCAGCCCGGCCCGGTGCTCGTGCGCGCGGATTTGGAGGTGAAACAACGGCGGGAGCTCTCCAAGACGTTTGATTCGAGCCGGTCGGCGACCGCGAACGACCCGGATGTCGCCTACGTGACGGGCGCGCATCGTGGCGTGGAATTTTTGAAGGATGAGTTCCCCCATTTGTTTGTCGGCAAACGCGCGGCCCAACTGGATGCGTTTCTTGGGTCCGGCGGCCTGCTGCGGCTGCAGATGGAACCTTCCGAGCGTCTGCCTCTCGTATTGCTCCCGGATGCCCTGCGCCAAGCCTTGCCGACCCTTGGCTGGAAGCAGAGCCTGAATGAGGCCGAGGCAAAGTAAGGGGCTGTTTCCAAATAAATCTTTCGTCCAATGACCGCGTCAAACGGCCCTTTTTGCTCCGGTCGAGTACCAGAAGAGTACACTTCCTTCGCAAAAAGGGCCGTTTTCCTTGTTCTTGGCGCGAAATCTTTTATTTGGAAACAGCCCCTTCAAAAAATTTTAATTGGTGGACTGTTGCGTGGCGAGGATGGGACGGGCCCCCCTTTGGCCGCCGGAGGCATCCCCTCTTTTCCTTTCCTTCTTCTTTCTTCTTCCTACTCCGCCTAGGGCGGGGTGATGTCGATGAGCTCATATTCGACTTGGCCGAGACCCAGGGCTTGGGCGTGGGCGAACTGCACTTCGCCGTCGGTGTAGGACCACGCGCCCTTGAATTTATCTTTGCCGGGCTCGTGGTTGCAGGTCAGCGCCGACTCGGGATTGCCTTGTCGGGCGTTGACCAGGTCGTAGCAGGCCTTGTCGAGGGCCACGGGATCGTGCGAGGCGAGGATGCCGATGTCCGACACCATGGCCGCATCGCTCCAGCCCGCGCAGTCGCAGTCCGGGGTGATGTTGAGCGCGAAATTGATGTAACCCACCCGGCCCGGCTTGCCTTTCACAGCTCCGTGGGCGTATTCCGCCATGCGCTCGTTGAAGGGGCCGATTTCGCTTTCCCAGTCAATGGCGATGGCCCCGTAGCGGCACAGGGTCATACATTCCCCGCAGCCCACACATTTTTCCTTGTCGATGAAGGCGTGCTTGCCCTTTTTGTTCAGGCCGGGTTCTTTGGCCCAGGAAATGGCTTTTTCCGGGCAGGCGGCCATACAGATGCCGCAGACCGTACATTTCGCGCCGTCCACCTCAAACCGCGAGGCGTGCTGGGCGCATTTGCCGCGCCCCGGCGCGCAGCCCATGGCCAGGTTTTTGATGGCCCCGCCGAAGCCGGCCATTTGGTGTCCTTTGAAGTGTGAAAGCACGATCATGGAACGCGCGTCGAGCACGGCGTCGGCAATGGCGACTTTTTTGAAGTGTTTGCCTTTGATCGAGACTTCACGAAAACTCGTGCCCCGCAGGCCGTCGGCGATGATCACCGGGGCGCCGACCGTGGCCGGGGTGAAGCCGTGGGCCGTGGCCGTGTTCAGGTGGTCCACGGCGTTGTGGCGCAGGCCGCCGTACAGGGTGTTGGTGTCGGTCAAGAAAGGGTTGGCTCCGGCCGCTTTGAGCAGTTCCACCACTTTGCGGACAAAGACCGGGCTGAGGAAGGTATCGTTGCCCGGCTCGCCGAAATGCAGCTTCACGGCGGTCAGGTCGTTTTTTTCCACCAATTTGTTGAATCCGGCGGCCTTGAACAGGGCTTCGATCTTGGAAACTTTGTTTTCGCCGGCGCCGCGGGCGCGAATGTCGGCGAACCAGACGCGGGAGGCAGTGTTTTTTGCTGCGGGCATGGCGTATTCTCCGGTTGAAGTTTATCAAGATCATAGCCGACTCGGCCGCGTCCGGCAAGGCGCGGCAAGGCGCGGCCGGAGAACGAGACACTTTTTCGGCGGAGAAAATTTGTCATGCCAAGCAGGCGCGGGGCGGGGCATCATGAGATGCGTTGCACCCATGAATTTTCCCCTGCGGCGGAACCGGGAGCGAGCATTGGCCGGCAAAGGACGAATGCCGGCGCTCACAATGTCCTCACCCTTCCCACATATTTTCCCGACGATGCCGGCGCAGATTGGCATCAAGCGGACGGTATACCATCATCCGCAAACAAGGAGCTCGATTATGAAATATACTCTCCCCACCTTGGCCCTGCTTGGCGTGTTTTTGCTGCAGCCCGCTTCCGGAAACGCCGCGCAGGCGGACGCGACCTCCGCTTCCCCCAAGCCGAAGTTTGAAGATTGCGATACGAACAAAGACGGCTTTTTGAGCAAAGAGGAATTTCAAGTCTTCCGGCCGCGCAACGCGGAGCACTTCGCGGCCATAGACAAGGACGGCAACGGGTTGGTCTCGCGTGAAGAACTCAAGGCGTGGCGCGACGCGCGCCGGGCCGAGCGCGCCGGCCGTTTTTTTGAGGAGTGCGACAAAAACAAAGACGGCGCGCTGAGCAAGGAGGAATTCCTCGCCTGCAAACCGAAGGGCGCCGAGAAGTTCGCGAAGATGGACAAAGACGGCAACGGGATGATCTCGCTGGAAGAATTCAAGGCTTGGCACGAGTCGCGCCGGGGCGAAGGCCGGCACGGCCGTCCCTTTGAAGAATGCGACAAAAACAAGGATGGCCTACTGAGCAAGGAAGAGGTCCAAGCCTGCATGCCGCGCCTGGCGGACAAGTTTGCCGAGATCGATAAGGACGGCAACGGCCAGGTTTCCCGTGAAGAGTTGAAGGCCTGGGGCGACGCGCACCGGGGTGAGGGTCGGCGGGGAAATCCCTTTGAGGAATGCGATAAAAACGAGGACGGCCTGCTGAGCAAGGAAGAGGTTCAAGCTTGCATGCCGCGCCTTGCGGGCAAGTTCGCGGAGATAGATAAGGACGGCAATGGGCAACTCTCTCGCGAAGAGCTCAAGGCGTGGCATGATGCCCGCCGAGGCGAGCGGGAAGCCGGAACGGTCAAGAATGAAGGGGCCAAGTAGCGCCTGCCACGGTCGCGCCGGTCTCGTCGAACGCAGTTCGGCGAGACCGGTCACGGAAATAAAGATGGCTCCGGGAGATCTTCCCGGAGTTTTTTTATATCTTCTGTCGCTGCGGTGCTGTTGTCTTATATTTTTTATAGCCATATTTTGTATAAATCTTGTTGTATGTCATTTATGCGTAATATGGCAATGTATTTTTATAATGTTATTTCACTGATAGTTTGATTGCTACGTCGGATTTTGTGTGATTTTTATAGTGCATTGACATCATAAATGTATCGTAACATACAAGATGAACGGAAAATTTTCTTTACAAAGGAGCTGTATTATGAAAGCGACGTTTTCCTTGTTGGTTTTGTTGGGAATGTTCCTGGTTCTTCCGTTCGTGGGCGGCGTTCAGGCCGCGGAGAAGTCCCCCGCCTACAGCCATGAGCAATTTAAGCTCTGTGACAAGGAGAAAGACAACTATTTGTCCAAGGAAGAATTTTTGGCTTGTTGGCCGGGTAAGGAGGATACCTTCCAGAAATTGGATACAAGCGGGGACGGCAAGCTGACCACGGAAGAAATGCGAATCGGCTGGCCTCACCTTCATCCCGATACCTCTGAAGGCGCCCGCTGATCCTATGCCCGGAAAGTTCCGGATTCGGACGACAACATCCTGAATCCGCCGGGGAGCGTCATCTGTTTTATGAGCCCACCCCTGCTTGAACGTAACACGGCGTCCCGCAAGGGGCGCCGTTTTTACGTCCCGGTAGGCGACAAAGAGAAATATGCCGAAGCGGCGGGCTCACGCCTTGCATTCCTCCCCGGCAAACCCCGGCGTCGCCCGAGGCGCAGCGGCGCAGCGCGAATGCGCCATCCCGAAACGAGCGCAACTATTTTTTTATAATTCATTGACAATATTCGGGAACATTGAAATATAATAAATTATATAAAATTCTATATAAGGAGACTCACATGAAATTCCTTCTTCCCACTTTGGCTTTGTTCGGCGTGTTCCTGCTGCACCCCGCAACGCACGCTCAGGCTGCGGATAAATACAACCACGAGCAGTTTGAAATGTGTGACAAGGGCAGGGACGGCCATCTGTCCCAGAGCGAATTCTCGGCCTGCTGGCCGTGGCGGAACGCCGCGTTCGAGAAACTGGACAGATGGGGCAACGGTATGCTCTCGCCCAATGATATGGACATCAATCGGCCGCATTTCTCCAAAAACCCGAAACACGTTCCCCCGGTCAAGCTGGGCATGTAACGCCGTCGGAGCCGGTTTCCCCGGTTTCGTTCCTCTTCGGATACACGTCTGAACCCCCCATGTGAAAACGGCGACCTCTGCGGGCCGCCGTTTTCCTTTGTATTTTCGTTGTATCTCCGTAGCGTGGGAGCGCTCAGTCGCATCAACGCGGCGCCGCCGGGAATCAATCCCAGGTGCGCTTGTCTTCGATGGGCTTGATCTGGGGCGGCAGGGTGCCGGGGGCCAGAATCTTGAGCTCGGGGCGGAGTTTGATCTTTTCGCGGAACTGGTGGAGGAGTTCGTCCTCGCGCTTGAAGCCGCCGGTTTCGATGTACAGGGTCATTTCGTCGATGCCGCCGGAGTTGGTGATTTCGATCTGCCGGCGCTTGTTCCTCGAGGCGGGCCGAGGCACGGAAAATGTGAAAACGGCGACCTCTGCGGGCCGCCGTTTTCCTTTGTATCTTCGTTGTATCTCCGCAGCGCGGGAGCGCTCAGTCGCATCAACGCGGCACCGCCGGGAATCAATCCCAGGTGCGCTTGTCTTCGATGGGCTTGATCTGGGGCGGCAGGGTGCCGGGGGCCAGAATCTTGAGCTCGGGGCGGAGTTTGATTTTTTCGCGGAACTGGTGGAGGAGTTCGTCCTCGCGCTTGAAGCCGCCGGTTTCGATGTACAGGGTCATTTCGTCGATGCCGCCGGAGTTGGTGACTTCGATCTGCCAACGCTTGATTTCCTCGAAGCGGGCCAGAACCTGCTCGACCTGGTGCGGGTACACGAACATGCCCTTGATTCGGGCCGTGGTGTCCACGCGGCCGACGATGTTGCCGAGCCTCGGGCTGGTGCGGCCGCAGGGGCAGGGCGAGCGGTCGATGTAGGAAAGGTCGCCCGTGGCCAAGCGGATCAGCGGGTAGGTCTTGTTGAAGGCCGTGACCACGATTTCGCCCACTTCGCCGTCCTTCAGCGGAATGCCCGTGTCCGGATGGCAGATTTCCACATAGGCGCGGTTGGCGATGTGCAGGCCGGTCTTGTGGAAGCACTCGTAGCCGATGCAGCCCACATCCGCCGTGCCGTAGCCCTGACGCATGATCATGTCGAATTTCTTTTCCATCATGTTGCGCATCTTTTCCGAGAATTTTTCGCCGGTCACGAAGGCCACTTCCAGGAAAAGTTCTTTGCGCGGGTTGATGCCTTTTTCCTCGGCCTTCTGGGCCAAGTGCATCAGGTAGCTCGGCGTGCCTACGTAGCCCTGGATGCGCAACTTCTGCATGATTTCCAGCTGGGTCACGGCGTTGCCGGGGCCGGCGGGCATGACCGCGCAGCCCAGGTTGCGCAGGGGCTCTTCAAACATCAGCCCGGCCGGAGCCAAGTGATAGTTGAAGGTGATCTGGGTCACGTCGCCGGGGCGGAAACCCACGGAGTAGAAGGCTTCGGTATAGCCCCAGTAGTCGTCGGCGCGGTCTTCGGGATCAAAAATCGGGCCGGGGGAAAGGAAGATGCGCTTGAGTTCGCCGATGTCCTTGGTCAAAAGCCCGCCCAGGCGCGGCCCCATGGACTGCAGGAAGATCAGCTCTTTTTTCTTGAGAATGGGGATATGCTTCAGGTCCGAGAGTTGCTTGAACTTCTCCACGTTGAACTGGGCGCGGTCAAAGCGCTTTTTCACGTCCTCGGAGTACCGGTAGGCAAAGGACAGCAAGTCCTTTAGCTGGATGAGATAAAACTGGCGGCGCTCGCCCTCGTCCAATACTTCGCGGCGACTGTAGATGCCTTCGGTCCGGTCTTTACGGGTCATGCGGATGCTCCTGAAGTAATATGGGCACGGCCGGATCAGAAAGATGCCGACTGTAACCTTCCAGTATCTAGCGATTTCAAATCGAAAACGCAAGAACTATTTATTTCATTCAATTATTTTAATGAGATATAGTTATTTTGAGCGTGTGATTTCAACGCCGAATGAGGGGCGACTTTCTTTGACGTTCGGGCGGGGGGCATAGCCGTGCCGCAGGATACGCTCGGCCAGCTCGTGATAGAAGCGAACCCGGAAGAACCGGGCCGTCCAGGCGGCGCAGAAGGCCGCGCCCAGGGCGGGCAGGGTCATGGAGTGCCCGTTGGTCATTTCCAGCATGATGAAGGCCGCGGTCAGCGGGGCGCGGGTTACGCCCGCGAGCACGGCCACCATGCCCACGGCGATGAACTCGCTTTGCCAGTGCGGCCCGACCAGGGGCGCGAACCAGGAGCCGAGCCCAGCCCCAAGCGAGAAGGAAGGGGCGAAGATGCCCCCGGGCAGGCCGGTCAGGTAGGTGGCCAAAAGGCCCATGAATTTGCAGGGCAGGTAGTACCAGGGGGGCAGGGTTCCGTCGGCGAGCATGGCGTGGGTTGTTTCCATGCCGCTGCCGAAGATGGGAACGGCCAGCCCGCACAGGGCCACGACCACGCCGCTGCATAACACGTAAATATAGGGATGGTTCAGGCGGAAGCGCCATACCGGGGAAGGAAGCCAGGCCGAAGCCCGAACCACCAGCCAGGAAAAGGCCCCCCCGAGCAGCCCCCCGGTCAGGGCCAGAACGGCGAGCAGGGGAAGGAAGCGCAAGGGGATGCCCCCCGAAAGGGGCTCTATATGGCCGAAGTAGCTGTTCCAACCGAAGAGGGGCTGCGCGACCAGGCCGGAGAGAATAACCGCCAGAGCCAGTCTGGCCGGGGTATGCCCTTTGGTGGACAGCGACATTTCCTCAAACGCGAACATCAGGCCGGCCAGGGGCGCGTTGAAGGCGGCGGCTATGCCCGCCGCGCCGCCGACCGCGATGAGCCTGCGTCGGAACAGTTCCGCATCCGAGGGAAGAAAGCGGCGGAAGGAGTTGAAAATGCCCGCGCCGATCTGCACCGTGGGGCCTTCCAGGCCGAGCACGAACCCGGAGCCGAGCCCGCCGACGACGGCGACGAATTTGACCAGGGCGAGGCGCAGAGACACGAGCGAAGACAGGCGTTCCGGCGTTTGGGCGACCTTCATGGCCGCGATGGTCTGCTGGATGCCGCTGCCCTCGGCGCCGGGGCCGACCCGCCGCAGGAACCAGGTCAGGAGCAGGCCGCCGAGGGGAAGGGCCAGGAACGGCCACCACCACCAGCGAGTCGACATGGCCTCAAAAAAGCTGAAGCCGAGCCCGGCTGTTTTGGCCAACAGGGTGGCCGCGAATCCCGTGCAGACGGGGGGAGCCCAGAACAGCAGGGCGCGGCGATTGGCTTTTTGCTTCCAATAGCGCAGAGGGGAGTGGAGAAAATGATGATACGACATGACGACGGCCGCCCGTAGTTTTTTTGACGGGCTTCGGGAAGCTACGCCTCCCCGAGGGGAGCGGTCAACCATATCGGCGTGAGAAAGAAAGGCGGGCACGCTCTTTCTTTTCGTCCCGGAACGTGAACGGTTTGGATTTTGCCTTCCGCCGGAGTGTTGCTTTTCCCTCGACCTTGCGCCGCAAATCCGGCATTATAACGACATTCATCCTTTTGTTCGGTTCGGATCGGGCGCCGCCGCCCGTTGCCTTGTCGCTCAAACCGACCCGGCGTCGGACGAAGGCGGCGATCGGTTCACAACGTCCGGCCTATGAGGTTTTTATGTCTTCCTCCAAGCGTTTCCTCTCGCCCCCGGTCTCCGAGAAAGAACACCTGCGGCGGGCCGTGTCCGCCCGCGTTCCGGCCCGTAAGCTGCGCCGAGGTCTGGAGCGCCTTGCGGGCGAACCGGCCGGCCATAAGGTCGTGCCCGGCGCGCGTCGTCCCCGGCGTCACTTTGTGCGCCGTTTCGGCACGCGGTTTCTGGCCTATTTTTACAAGATGCGGGGGAAAAACCCGGCCACGGCCGACTTTTCCCTGGTCGACACCCTGTGGTCGTTTTGCGGGTCATTTCTGGGCATACTCGCCCTGGCGCTGGTGAATATCGAGGTCTGGGGCCGGCAGGAGCAGGGGCTTTTGCTGGGTTCCTTCGGGGCTTCCTGCGTGCTGGTGTTCGGCGCGCCGCACGCGCCGTTCGCCCAGCCGCGCAACGTCGTCGGCGGGCATGTGGTATCCGCCCTGGCCGGCGTTTTCGCCCATCAGGTGTTGGGAGGGGAATACTTGTGGGCGGCCTCGGCCCTGGCCGTGGCGCTTTCCATTTCGGCCATGCACGTCACCGCCACCCTGCACCCGCCCGGCGGGGCCACGGCTCTTATCGCCGTGGTGGGCAGCGCGGAGTTGAAAGGTTACGGCTACAGCTACGCCCTATACCCGGTTGGGCTGAGCGTGCTTGTGCTGGTGCTGATTGGGGTGGTCTGGAACAATTTTTCCAAGGCTCGGCGCTACCCCATGTACTGGTGGTAGGGGGCCGCACCGTCGTTGCTTATTGTTCGCGGATTTTTCCGTCGGCATCGTCGACTTCGTATCGGGTGATGCGCTCCGATCCGGCTTCTTTGTACAGAATGACATGGGTCATGCCCGTGGTGTGACCTTGCCCGTCGTCGGCGATGTTCAGGGTGTGGTACTCCAGCTCTCCGTCGCTCCCCTGGTAGCGATATCCGGGAATTTTGTACCCAAGCAGCTTCGCATAGGTATGCAGCATCGCGGGGGTCAGGGGCAACTGCGTTTTGACGTAGCGCGGACAGCGGGCTTCTTTGACCCGATCGAGAGCTTGCCCGGCGCTGATGCGCGGCGGCGACGGCGGGCAAGAGGCGATCCGGTCGTAGTCATAATAGCCGAGATCGGGAAGAAAAGGGATCTCGGCGTTTGCGGTGATTTCGTCAAAGTCCGCTTGGTCGAATGGGTACAGCTTGCTTTCCATGTTCCCGCTGTAAAGAAGAGCGCCGTCTTCCGGCCCGCCGGAGGCGCGCCGTTCCACGGTGCCGCGAAGAAAGTCGCAGGTGGTGTCTTCCCCGTTGGCGGTGCCGGTGTACATGCTTCCATGGGTCAGCCCGGCCAGGCGAAACAGGCCGTCGACATACCGGAACTCCATTTCCCAACTCCAGCGAAAGTTGCTGCCGCCATAATGCCTGATGGCAAGCGAGCCGTTTTCGACGGCGATGCCCTCAAAGGGGTCGCCGAACACGCCGCCGGAAAAACGATTCAGCACCAAAGAGGGGTTGACGTGGGCCGTCCGCAGGCTGCCGTCGGTCCGGGCGAGAAGCACCACGAGCAGGCGGGGAGGGGCGTCTTCCGGATCCGGGCGTTCACCGTCTTCGGCTTGCTCTTCCAGAACCACGACGAGGTCTTTGCGGCCGTCGCCGTTCAGATCGCCGGACTGGGAGTCCACAAGAAGCCACCCTTTGGGCGGGGATGTTTTGGGGCCGAGGGTCGCCGCATTTTTTTCCACCCAGGCCGGAATAGGTTTCGGCGCGGATGGGTGTTGGGCATCGGGTTCTCGAGCGATCGGTTCGGCCGGTTGCGCGGCCTCAGTCGGCTGCGCGACACAGCTGCAAGCAAGCAGGCCGAGCAGGAGCAAGATTTTTTTCACGGGGGATTCCAGGCGGGATGTCGGCGTGAGGGGAAGCAACGGTGGTCAGCGAGCCGGAAACGGCACCAGGGTGTGCACCTTCAGGCCGAGGGCGCGCAGCTTGTCCGCCCCGCCCAGGTCGGCCAGGTCGATGAAAAAGCAGGCTCCCACCAGGTCCGCGCCCAGGCCGCGCAGGAGCTGAACCGCCGCTTCGGCCGTGCCGCCGGTGGCGATGAGGTCGTCGACCAGCAGCACCCGCTCTCCGGGCGTGACCGCGTCGGTATGAATCTCCAACTCGTCGGTGCCGTACTCCAGTTCGTAGGCAGCGCTCACGGTCGACCCGGGAAGCTTGCCTTTTTTTCGCACGGGCACGAACCCTGCCGAAAGCCGTTGCGCCGCCGCGCCCCCGAAAATAAAGCCGCGCGCGTCGATGGCCGCGACCTTGCGTACTCCGGAGATCAGAAAAGGCGTGACCAGTTCTTCCATGGCAAGGTGAAAGAGCCCGGCGTCGCCGAGCACGGGAGTGATGTCGCGAAAGATCACCCCGGGCTTGGGGCGATCGGGAAGGGAGCGCACGGCCGCGCGCAGTCGTTCCGTATTGCTTCGGTTCATGGGGGCTCCTGTTCGCCCGGATCGGGACCGGCCTTTGCGGAGGGCGGCGGCGCCAGCCGGCTTCGCGTCCAAATCGATCCGGCGCCGGTCTTTGCCGTCGTTTCCCGAACGCTATATCGGAAAAAACAAGAACCCACCACCCGGCCGAGGGACGAGTGATGGGCGGTTTGCGATTCGCTCGGCGGCGGGGTTTTACCGAACCGCGACCAGCAGGACCGCGACGCGGTACAGAAGCCGGCCGTTTTCCGTGGTCGGGTAGGCGCTTTCGACGGTTTTGGTGACGCGGGCCAGGACAAAGCCCTCGGCGTGGTCGCCCGCTTTTCTGCTCGGGCAGAGGAACTGCTGGGTGCCGGAGCCGCCCACCAGATTCGGGGCATCTCCCCGGCGCTTCTCAAAGGCCCCTTGTTTACAACCTGAGTCCGCCCGCAGCGGATGCCAGATATAACCCGTGCCCATCTGCACCGGCAGGGCAAACTCCAGGCGTTTTCCGGCCTTGGCCGTCACCGGATACAGGGTGATTTCCACATCGGCGTCACGGGCGGGAAGCTTCCAGGGCAGCATCACGATCTCGCCGCCTTCCAAGCGGAGCACCAACTCGCCTTGCCCCACGGGGAGGCGGGCGGCTTGTTGCCTCGACGAAACCGAACCTTCTCCCCAGGACGGCTCAAGTCGCACGCCCGGTATGGGTTCGCCCGCGGCATCCCGCACATGGACGCGCAGGGCGTTGGTGAAACCGGGTTCGGCCGCGACGGGGGTTGGGGTCACCGAGTGGGAACAAGCCGGGATGCACAGCATGAACAGGGCGATGCAGCAGAACAAGCGCATGAAGGATTCTCCTCTTGGTCGGTCGTCATTTTTGGCAATGCGGGCAAAACACCGTGGTTCGGCCCGCCACGCGGGCGCTTTGCAGGGTTTTTCCACAGCGTACGCACGGTTGTCCGGCCCGGCCGTAAACGGCAAAGCTGTTCTGAAAAGCTCCCGCGTTGCCGGCCGCGTCGCGGTAGTCTCTAATGGAGCTGCCGCATTCCTCGATGGATTTTTGCAGCACGGCCTGCAGTTTTTCGGCCAGCACGGTCAGTCGTTCGAGGGCGATATCCCGAGCGCGCGCCGTGGGGGCAATGCCCGCCGCGAACAAGGATTCGTCCGCGTAAATGTTTCCCGCCCCGGCCAGTACGGTCTGGTCCAACAGAGCCGCCTTGATCGCCCGATTGCCGGAATGCAACAGCACAGCCAGTTCCGCAGCGGGAGTTACCAAGGGCTCCGGTCCCAGTTTGGTCCAAAAATCCCACTGAAGCAATGATTCTGGGCGCATCAGCCGGCAGTATCCAAACTTGCGGGTGTCGTCAAAAAAAAGTCGCCCGGCAGGCTGGGAGTGGGGCTCCGCCCCGGACCCCGTTGGGGGGACTATAGCCAGGGCTACCGCAGTCCGCCGGTCATCGGTACTCCCGCGATGCGAAATGTTTTCTCCTTTCCCGACGCGGACGGCACCCCAAACCCCCTCGTGAGGCGAACGACCGGGCTTGGCCCGGCCGTTCGCCCCCGTGGCGGGTTCGAGCGGTGTCGGCTTCGGCACGGATGTGGCTTGGTCCGCAGGCACTTCCGCCAGATCGAAGATCAACCGGGTATGCTTGAGGGGTTCGGTTCCGGCCGGGTGCACAAAGAATTTTCCGGTCATTTTCAAGTGGAATGCCGCGATGAGGGGCGAGCCGTCGGGCAGAACCAGATCGAGCATGGCCAGCTTGGCCCGTCGGCGGACCGCCGCAATGCGCGCCCCGACAAGCTCGGGCAAGAACTCCTCTCCGGTCTGGAGCGTCTTGGGAAAAAGCACCCGCATATTGGTGATGATCCGGCCGTCGACCTGCGGTCGCAGGGTACGGACGATTGTTTCCACTTCAGGCAGTTCAGGCATGGAAGGCTCCAAAGAGGGGTGGAGGGTGGGGTGCATGTGGGGAAGGGAACCCCCTTTCTTTCAAAAAAGGGGGTTCCCTTCCCCCACGCCCCCATTCCTTCCCCAAAAAACTTTGATTGTGGGTATGGGCGGTCGCGCTTGTGCTCAGATGGATTTTTTCGGCGTGAGGGACGCGGCCCGTAAAAAACAAGTGTGCCCGAAAGCGGGGGGACCTTCAAGACAACGCTTTGTCGGGGCGGGGGGGGGAGGCTTGGTGTGCTCCGGCGTCGGAGCAGGCTTCGCCCTATGCCGGTGTTGCGTGGTGATAGGCGGTCGCTTGTTCTCCGACGGCGATTTGTGTTTGACCCGGAGCTTGATGGAATAAATAAGAGTTTTTTGAGGGGGGGAAGGAGAGCTCGAGAGGAAGGGGGGAACTTTTTTGCAAAAAAGTTCCCCCCTTCCTCTCGGTATTTCTTCTCTGTTTCCCGTCTTCGCCTACCCCGCTTTCGAGGTAGCCAGAATATAGATTTCGTGCGGGTCGAGGATGAGGATGACGCTGCCGTCGCCCATGATGGTGGCCCCGGAGATGCCTTTGATGTCGCCGAGGTAGGACCCCAGGGGCTTGATGACCACTTCCTGGCGTTCGAGCAGGCGGTCGACCACCAGGCCCAGGCGGCGCTCGCCGTCCTGGATGACGACCACCGAAAGCATTTCCTGCTCGGCCATGTGGCTGGGCAGACCCAGAAGCTCGGCCAGACTGACGATGCCGAGGACCTCGCCGCGTAGGGTGACGGCTTTGCGGCCCTTGACGTCGGTGAGACGCGAGGCTTCGATCTTGGTGGTTTCGGAAACGGCATCCAGGGGGATGGCGAACATTTCCTTGTCCACGTTGACCATGAGCGCGTCGATAATCGCCAGGGTCAGGGGCAGGGACAGGGTGAACTTGGTGCCTTTGCCGACCTCGGACGAAATGCTGATGCTGCCTTTGAGGTTCTTGATGTTGGTGCGGACGACGTCCATGCCGACGCCCCGGCCGGAGATGTCGGTGATCACCTCGGCGGAGGAGAACCCGGGGGCGAAAATAAGTTCCATGGACTCGCGTTCGTCGAGGAGCTTGGCTTCCTCGGGGGTGAGGATACCCTTGCGGATGGCCACCTCGCGCATCTTTTCCGGGTCGATGCCCTTGCCGTCGTCCTCGATTTCAATGGCGACGGAATTGCCTTTGTAATAGGCGCGCAGCCAGACGGTGCCTTTGGGGTCTTTGTCGCGTTCGCGGCGGGCGTCTTCAGGCTCGATGCCGTGGTCCACGGAGTTCCGGATCAGGTGGACCAGCGGGTCGGCGATGACTTCGACCACGCTCTTGTCGAGTTCGGTCTCTTCGCCTTCCATGATCAGCTCCACTTCCTTGCCGCTTGTGCGGGAAAGGTCGCGCACCAGGCGCGGGAAGCGGGAGAACACGGAAGACACGGGCACCATGCGCACCTTCATGATGGTGTCCTGAAGGTCGTCGGAGATGCGCGCCATGGCGTAGGTGGTTTCCGAAAGGTTCTGGGCGATGACCCCCACCTGCGAATGCGAGATTTCTTCCAACTGGCGGGCCAGCATGGAGTATCGGTTGCGGTTGATGATCAGTTCGCCGATCAGGTTCATCAGGTGGTCCAGCTTTTCGTGGTCCACGCGGATGGTCGAGGAAGATTTGTTTTGGGCCTCGTCCGCCTTGGCCGGAGTCGGAGCTTTGCCGCCCGGAGCGGCGAGAGCCGCCGGAGCGGGGGCGGGCTTTGCCGCCGGGGTTGCCGGCTTGGGCGCTTCGGCAGCGGGGGCGTCCTCTGAAGACGCGGCCTCCACTTTCGCGGCGGCGGGTTCGGCCGGAACCGGAGCGGATGCCTCGGCCTTCGGCGCGGCGGCCGCCGGGGCTCCGCCGCCCATACCGGTGATGGCGGCTTCAATCATGTCGGCGATGATGGCGCATTCCTGGTCGAGCAGATCCGCCATAAGGGAGAAATCTATGCCGGTGTTGCGGCCTTGGTCGACGATGCCGGCGGTGCGCCCGGCGTAAACTTTGATTTCTTCCAGGCCCATGAAGCCGCAGCAATTCTGCAGGGTGCTCAGGGAGCGGTACATGGCGTCCGGGAAGTCGCGGTTCGCGCCGTCGGCCCGCATGCCGTCCAACGCGCCCTTGATGTTGCCCATCTGCTGGGCAACGGTTTCGCGAAAGATCTGCACGTCTTCCTGCGAATGCCCCGCGCCTTCCGAAACGGCCGGGCAACCCGCCTCGACGGAAACATCCGGAGCGGGGGCGGCCGCGACGGGAACCGCCGCCATGAGGCTTTCCGGCAAAGAAACGCCTTCGCCGGCCACGGCTTTTTGCAGCTTGCCCAGGATCTCCGAAGTGTCGAAGGGGGTAACCTGGCCCTTGGCGGGGTCGATGCGGTAGATCAGGGCTTCGAGCACGTCCACGGCCAACAGCAGCAGGTCCACCAGGGGTGAGGTGACGGGGTACTCGTCTTTGCGCACCGCGTTCAGCAGGGTCTCGGCCTCGTGGGTGAGGCCGTTCATCTCGTGAAAACCGATGATCCCGCTGTTGCCTTTCAGGTTGTGGAAGAAGCGGAAAATGTCGTTGATCAGGTCGTGCTGGCCCTCACGATGCTTTTCCAGCTCGAGCAGACCGTCGGAGAGGTTGGAGACGTTTTCTTTGGCTTCTTCGGTAAAATCGCGCAGGTGCCCTTCGCCGAAGGCGGTGAGGGCATAGGCGGGCTGATCGGCCAAGCCTTCGATCCAGGCCTGCACATCGCCCATCCGGCCGGAGCCGGAGTCCATCGGTTCGGCGACGGAAGCGACGACCGGGGCTTGGGGCGCGGGAGCCTCCACAGGCGCGGCCGGCGCGGCGGGAGCCGCTTCTTTGGCCGTAAGGGGGGCGGCGGGGGTTTCCCCGGCCATGATCGCGTCCAAGGTGGCGATGATCGCCGAGGTGTCGACATCGCCCTCGGTGTTGGTCGCCTCAAGGTTGTCGATCATCTGGCGCAGGGCGTCGGTGGCGGCCAGGATGGTGTCCATGATCTCGCTGGTGACGGCCATGGTGCCTTTACGCAGCTCGTCAAGGATGTTTTCGGCTTTATGGGCCAGCCCGTTCATGCGGTTCAGGCCCAGGAAGCCGGAGGCTCCTTTGAGGGAATGCATGGGCCGGAAGATCTCGTTGAGCAGCGAGAGGTTGTCCGGGGCTTTTTCAAGCTCCAGCAGGTTCGGCTCGATGGTTTCGAGATGCTCTTTGGCTTCGATGATAAAATCCGCGAATAATTCCGGATCCATGAATTCTTGACTCATACCGTATCCTTGTCTCGCGTCGCGGATTCGGGAGCCCGCCCGGGAACTTCCGACGCTTTTTTTGTACCGGACTCCGTGCCGGTCAGCCGAGGAGCATCAATATGTTCTTGACCATCTTGTCCGGCTGGGCCGGTTTGACCATGTACATATTGGCTCCCAAGCTGATGCCCCGCTGGATGTCCTTTTCTTGTCCTTCGGTGGAAAGCACCACTATGGGAAGATCCCGGTACGCCTCCTGCTCCCGGACGGTTCTGATGAAGGTGAACCCGTCCATGCGCGGCATGTTGATGTCCGAGACGATGAGGTCGACGTCTCCGGCGGAGTACAGCTTTTCCAGCCCGTCCAAACCGTCTTCGGCCATGGTGACCCGGAAGCCTTCTTTTTTCATGATGAAGGCCACAAGGTTGCGTACGGTTTTAGAATCGTCCACGATCAAAATATGTTTAGACATAACGGCGCCCTTTCTGCTCGATTTCCGAATCGATTTGTCCTCATGTCCCGGGGGCGTTCGGAAGCGCGCCCCTGAGAACCGGTAAAATTCCGGGACATCCGCGAAATCGCGCGACCGCCCGGCGGCGTTCCGCCCCGAACAAACTGGAGCGGGCGTGGCAATTCATGAACGAGAGCAAAGTAACTTTGAAAAGCTGACCTGCTCCGGCGGCCGCGCAAACGGTCGCCGCGCTTGCGGACTCGTTTGAAAGTGCGTCGCCGAAATGGTTTCCCAAGCATTTTCAATGTGAAAATGCTCTCGAGATCACTCGACAATGCTTTCGATGACGCGATCCACTGAAACAATGCCCACCAGCTGTTCGTTCAACTTCAGCAGGCCGGCGATAAAATCCACATTGATGCCGAGGTGCGCCTCAATACCCCAGTCGATGTCTCCCTGCGGCACGCGGTACATGGTATGGACCCGCTCGATGAGCATGCCCACCTGCAAGCCCATGCGCCGGCAGACGATGATGAAGTTGTCGTCGCCTTGGCGGGGGGAGGAGACCTCCAGCATGTCGCGCACGCGAATGAGCGGCGTCACTTTGCCGCGCAGGTTGATGACCCCGGAGACAAATGGAGGCGCGGCCGGGAGTTTGGCCGTGGGAACGCTGCGGATGACTTCCTGCACGGCCACGGTGGGAATGACGAACTCTTGCGAACCGAGGAAAAAGCCGACCATCAGGAGCTCCGGCGCGGAACGCAGCATGGAGTCGAGAGACGCTTCCGAGGTCATCTCCGGGTGCGCGTCCGGCGGGGCGGTCGCGGCCAGTTCGGGCGTCAGGCCGATTTCACGCAGCACCTCGCCCCCTTCGACCCCCATGTATTTGTCCATGAAGGCCCGTTCGGCGGACGAATAGGCGCCGCCGCCCGCTTTTCGGGCGGCTACGGAAAAGTCCTGTTCGGCAAAATATTCTTCCGGGCTCTTGTTCATAACGGCCCCACCGTGGTGTTGTTTATCAGGCCCCTTCGTTCAGGGCGATCAGCTCGTGGGCAAGTTCGTCGTATTCTCTCGCGCCCCGACTGCCGGGGGCGATTTCATAGATCACCCGGCCTTGGGCGCTCGCGTCGCGAAAACGCGTATCCATGCCGATGACCGTTGCGAACATGCTGTCTTTCATTTTCGCGGCCAGCAAATCCAGCACCCGGGCGCAGGCTCTGGCCCGCTTGTCGTACAGCGTGGGCAGCACCCGGTAGCAGATCGGCTTGGGCAACACTTTGTTCAGCACCCGGATGGTGTCGAACAGCAGCTTCAGGCCGTGCAGGGCCAGGAAGTCCGTCTGGATGGGCACGACAAGCAGGTCGCAGGCCACCAGCGCGTTCACCAGCAGAACGCCCACGTGGGGCGGGCAGTCCAGGATGATATAGTCGTACTCCGGGCGTACGGCCTCCAGGGCCTGCTGGAGAATGGCGCCCTTGCCCTTGCGGTTGCGCAGGTCGATTTCCAGTTCCGAAAGCCGGATGGTGGCCGGCACCATGTCGAATTCCAGCGTGGGATGCTGCTTTCTGATTCTGTTCCACAACGTCGCGTTGGGAGCGGCCCCGTCGGCGAAGATGTCGTCGATGGAGGCGTCCTGGTCTTCCGGATAGAAACGCAGATGCACCGAGGCGCAGGCGTGAGGGTCCAGGTCGATGAGCAGGACACGTTTGCCCATGCGCGCCAGTCCGGCGGCAAGGGTGACGGAGGTGGTCGTTTTGCCCACCCCGCCTTTTTGGTTGGCCACGGCTGTGATCATGGCCTTTTTATTCTCTTGCGCCGTTTCGTTCGTAACTTGCGCTGTTTCGCTCATGTCGGTTACACCTGTTTTCGATAGACGATGGTCCCCGTGTGGTGTTCCGGCTTGAAAGCCCGGCTGATGTTGTGCAGGGATTCCGAGTGCCCGATGAACAGGCATCCGCCCGGCAGCAGGTTGTCGTAGAAAGACTCGATGACCTGCTTTTTCATTTCATCGTCAAAATAAATGATTACGTTGCGGCAAAAAACGATGTGCGAGCGCTCCACACGGCGCAGCATCATCCGGTCGCTCAAGTTGATCTGCCCGAAACTGATCAGATTCTTCAGCTTCGGCTCCACATGGTACTGGGTGCCTTCCTTTTTGAAGTACTTGGCGACGATTTCTTTGGGGGTGGTGCGCAAGGCATACTCGGAGTAAATGCCGCGCTTGGCCGAAGCCAACACCGCCTCTGAAAGATCGTTGGCGGAGATTTTGATGTCCCAGGAAGAAATCTCCGTCTTCAGCACCTCATGCAAAATCATGGCCATCGTATACGGCTCTTCTCCCGTAGAGCAGCCTGCCGACCAGATGCGCAGTTTTTTGACACCCGTTTTTCGGATTTTTTCCAGTTCCTGTTTCAGGACGACTTCCTGGAAGACCTGCAGCTGCGGCGGGTTGCGGTAGAAGCTGGTTTCGTTGGTGGTGATCACCTCGAACAGCTTGGGCAGTTCCGCGCGCCGGTTGGCGTCGAAGCGCAGATAGTAATAGTACTCGCCGAAGTTTTTGAGGTTCAGTTCCTTCAGGCGGTTGCCCAGGCGGTTCTCGACAAGGTACTTGCGCGTCTCGGCGATGTAGATGCCGCATTGTTCGTAGATGAAGTCGCGCAACTGCGCGAACTCGTCCGCCGAGACTCTGATCGTGGCGCTCGTTGTACAGGGAGAAGCGGCGCCGGTTGTGGTGGTGGTGGAGAACAGCGCCATATCAGCCTCCGGCCCGCCGACGCACGGATTCCACGGCTTCTTCCGCGGCAGCCTGAACATCCGGTTCCGGATGTTCCAGCATATGCAGAAGCGCCCGGAAGGCCGTCTCGCCGCCGATATTGCCCAAGGCTTCGATGGCCTTGATCACGATCAGCGGGTTGTCGTCGTCCAGCATGTTCACAAGAGGTTCCACCGCGCTGTGGGCTTTACGTTCCCCGAGTTTTTCGGCGCACCGCACCCGCACCCAGGTGTCCGGGTCGTGCAGTCCGTCGGTCAAGCATACACTCAGGTGTTCCTCCGGGCAATTGCCCAGTGTCTCCACTACAGCCATGCGGACTTCGCGGTTTTCATCCCCCAAACGCGCGGTAATAAGCTCGATGCGTTCCGGGCTGATGGGGCAGGCGCGGCCCAAGGCTTCGACCGCGACCTTGCGCACCTCGGGCGATTCGTCGGTCAGAGCCCGGGTCAATTGACCCAGGAACTCGTCCGCGCCGAACATGCCCAGGGCATAAGCGCCCATCATGCGCTGGATGTGATCGGTGTGGGTGATCAGCTCCTGGAAGTGGCGCACGATGTTCGGGGTGCGCAGGACGATGGCCGCCTCCAGGGCGCTTTCCTTCACATCGACATACGGATGCGCAAGCAAAGAGAGCACCGGGCCTTCGACTTCGTCCGGCCTGCCGGAGCGGCCAAGGTAGAGCAGGGCGGCCCGCAGGACCGTGCCGTCTTTGTGGGAGGCGACCAAGTCCAGGAAGAAAGGCAGGTGCTCGCGCCCGGCGCGCCCGGCCAGTTCCGTGGCCAGAATGCGCTGGGCGTCGCGCCCGCGCTGCGGAAAGATTTCGATGAGCAGGGGGGTGACGGCCGGATGATCCAGGCAGCTTACGGCGCCGAGGACAATCTGCATGAGCTGGTCCGGGGCCGTGCGCACGGCGTTTTCCAGTTCCGCGTTCCAGCCGATTCCAACCAGGGCGTCGACGATCGGGGGCAAGCGATCGGCGTCGCGCTCGGGGTCGAGTCGGGCGGCCAGGCCGAGGACCGCCTTGGTGGCCTCGGGGCCGCCGAGGGCGGCAAAGCCTTTGACGGCGGCGTCCTGGATTTCCGGATCCTCATCGTGCACGGCGACGGACAGATACCCGCGCATGCGTTCGCAGTCTTTGGCTCCCAGCAGGGTCAGGGAGCGCTCGCCCAAGATGTTGATGACGGCCCGGACGATTTTGTTGCACAGCGGCGTGGGCGATGCGTCCAGGCGCTTGAGCAGCAGGGGAACGGCCTTGATGTTGCCCATCTCGCCGAGGGCGTCGACGATGGTGGAGGCCACCAGATCGCCGCTTTTTTCCAGGGCCTTGATCATCGCGCCGACGGAAGATTCCACCCGTAGCGCGGTCAGGGCCTCGATGGCCGAAAACTGGACCCACTCCTCATCCTGGAGGGCCTTGTTCAGGCAGTCGGCCGCTTCGGGGAAGGCCAAAGCGCCCAGCGAGACCGCCGCCTGATAGCGGACGTTCACTTCCGGGTCATGCAGCAGCGCGTGGCACAGTGGTTCCACAGCCTGAGCGCTGCCGCTCGAGCCCATAATGTCCGAGGCGAAAATGCGGATGTCGGCATCGTCGTCGTGGAGCAGCGTAACCAGGGATTTCAGGTCGTTTTTGCCTTGGTTCCGCAGAATGTCCATGGCGATGTTCCGGGCCGGGGCCTCATCCGAGCGCAGCAGGGGAATCACCGCGTGCACCACGTCGACGCCGCCGATTTTGCGCAGAGCTCGATCCACCGCTTCCTGCACCCCGATGTTCGTCGAGGTCACGTGCCGCGCCAGCAACGGTATGGCCGAGGCCAATCCGGCTTTGCCGGCCTGGCGCGCGCCTTCCCGGATGTCGTCCGGGTCGTCGCTCGAGAGCAGTTTTACGATATCAGCCTCATGAGCCATTGCGAGCCCCCTTGCGCGCGACGTTCGCGTCGGCGCGGCTTATGCTCCAACCAGGGCGCAGAGCGTCCCGGCCACATCATCGAGATCCACGATCTCATCGGCAAGCCCGGCGTCCACGACGGCCTTGGGCATGCCGTAGACAACACAGGTCTGTTCACTTTGGGCGACCATGTAGCCGCCTTTTTCCTTCAACACCTTGGCGCCTTCCACGCCGTCGCTGCCCATGCCCGTGAGCATCACGCCCAGGGCTTTGCGGCCGAGGGTCAGCCCGCCCGTTTCCATGAGCACGTTGGCCGAAGGCTTGTACAGCGCCTCCTTGGGCTCTTCCGTGACCAGGGCGGTGGGCAGGGCGCCGCGCATTTCCACCCGCAGGTGTTTGCCCCCGGGGCAGATGTACACCGTGCCCGAGCGTAGGCGCTCGACGGGTTCCGCCTCTTTGACCGAGATCGCGCACTGCACGTCCAGGCGTTTGGCGAACGGCCCGGTAAAGGCCGCCGGCATATGTTGGGCCACCAAAATCGGCAAGGGAAAATTCCCCGGCAGAGCGGCCAGTATTTTTTGCACCGCGGGCGGACCTCCGGTGGAAACGCCGATCAGCACCGCTTCGAATGCGCCCCTTCCCGTTCGGCCCGGCGGACGGACCGGCTGGGGCCGGGGAACCGCGCCCGAAGCGACCGGCCTGGCCGCCGAAGCGGCCGGAGTCGGGTTTTTGCGGCGGTGCACCAGGCGCACAAAAGCTTTGCGCCTGGCCAAGGCCTTTATTTTTCCGGCCAGCTCTTTCTGCACCCGGTCCAAGTCCGGCAGCGATCCGGACGTCAGTTTGGGCATATAGTCGAGCGCGCCCAGCTCCAGGGCCTTCAGGGTGGTTTCCGCCCCTTCTCCGGTCAGGGAGCTGATCATAATGACCGGGCAGGGATTCTCGGCCATAATTTTGGCCAGAGCCTCCAGCCCGTTCATCTTGGGCATTTCCACGTCCATGGTGATGACGTCCGGCTCCAGCTTCGCGGCAAGAGCCACGCCTTCCAGGCCGTTGGACGCCGTTCCCACAACCTGGATGTCGGGGTCTTTTTCCAGTATGGTTGTCAAAGAACGCCGGACAAACGCCGAATCATCAACAATGAGCACTTTGACCACGACTGCTCCTCGTCGGTCGAAAATGAGTTCCCTGATGCCGTCTTTTCGGCACCTTTTTCCACCTCCTTATGGCATAGTTAAGTATAAGGCACAACTTTTCTTTTCTGAAAGTTCACACCTTGCGGGCGATCGCCGGGGGAGCGGGCGAAAACGAAGGAGCGCTCGAACATTTTTTTCTTGCCGGCGGGTCGCGCTTGCCGTATACATCTGCCCTGCCGCATCGGGATGTGGCTCAGCCTGGTAGAGCACTGCGTTCGGGACGCAGGGGCCGGAGGTTCAAATCCTCTCATCCCGACCAGAAAAATCAACGGGTTACGATTGTATGTCGTAACCCGTTTTTTTATCGGAGCGGATTGCCGGGGTTCCCCATTTTTTTGCATGAGGGCTTTCACATGAAAATTCTGGTTGTTTACTCAAGCCGTACCGGGAACACCAAGCAGGTGGCCGAAGCCGTGCACGCGGCCCTGCCGGAAGGAACCGACCTGTTCCCCCTGGCCTCGGCCCCGGACCCCGCCCCCTATGATCTGGTGTTCGCCGGTTTTTGGGCCAAACGCGGAGCGCCGAACCCGGCCATGAAAAATTTTTTGCAGCGCCTCGACAAAAAATTTTTGGGTATGTTCGGCACCATGGGTGCGCGCGTGGGTTCGCCCCACGCCCGGATGATCGAGGAAAACGCCCGTCCGGCGGCTTCCCGATGCCGTATCCTCGGCGTCTTTCTCTGCCCCGGCAAGGTGGACCCGGCCTGGCTGGAACGCCGCGCCGCCGACTCCTCGCTCGGCAAAAATCATCCCATGACGGCGGAACGCGCCGCGCGTCTGGCCGAAACGGCCCTGCACCCCGACGCCGAAGACCTTCGCGCGGCCGGGGCCTTTGCCCAGGATGCGTTGCGCATCGTTCTGAACAGCCACGGCATATAACGGCGAGAGGTCGAGACCCGACACCGGGCCGACCGATCCACGTGAAACGGAGCTTGCGAAAAAGGCCGTCGTATGGGCGCATTGCGTCCGCGCGACGGTCTTTTGTGTTTTATGGGTTTTCCGCAACGACGTTAAAAAAGAAAAGCGGCAATGACCGGTTGCCGCTTTTCTCGTCGCAGAGCGACGCGAGGAGAGGAGGATCCGCCCAGGAGAGTACGGGCGGGGGTTTGTTCCGAAGCGGGGCTTCGGTGGGGGGAAGGAACGATTGTGAAGGAGGCCGCCTTCCCATGCCTGCTCCCATGCCTGCCACAACATGGGAACCTGCTTTGCACCCGGAGGCAATTTCCGGCAGGCCGCGCGGCCTGCCCGGTGCGGGGTTTCCCCCGCGTCCGGCCTTCGTCGAATGGGCGGGAGAGGCCTCCGCCGCATCCGTATCGATGCCGGTTCCGACTTGTGCTTCCGGGAAGGGAAGCGTGCTTCCGCCGTCGTCACCCTTCCTCCTGCCACAAAGGGAGGGGTTCATCGGCCAGTGAAGCGCCGGATCAGAAAAAATCCCGAGTATATCGCGGCGTCCGCTCTCGGAGCTGTCCCGCCGGAACCGAGCATGGGTCGGTGCCGGTCCACATGGACCGCACGGCCGCTGAGCCTTTTGGAGGAAGACGGCGGTTCCGGCGGAACTGTTCCTGAGACGTCTTGCGATGCTCTGCCTTGGTAAAAAGCAGAAAGCATGCCAATGTAAAATATTCAGTAAAAACAGAGGATAACGGTAAAGCGAAGCTTTTTTTGGTTTTGCACATATGTGCAAATGTGCAAAGGAAGGACGTTCTGTGCAATTTGTGCAAGGGAGGAGGGAGCGGTTCGGCTCTTCCGGCGGGCCGGGCGCTCTCGGCGACGCTGCGAAAGGTGCACGCGCGGACGCGCCTGTTACGGTATCGGCGTCAGGGGCAGGCGCATGGCCACGCGGTCCGTCAGGCCCATGGCGTGTTCTTCGGCGAGAATTTCCCGTATGGCCTGGGCTGCCGGCTTTCGGGCACGACGGAAAGGCCCAGCCGGGCGTAAAACGGCGCAGTCCAGGGCACATGGGTGAAGGTGGTCAGGTGCAGGATTTGCGCGCCGCGCCGGCGGGCGAGGTCCACGATTCGCTCGATGAGCGCCGGTGCCCAGGCCCTTGCGGCCGTGCGCGGGGTGTACGTCCAGTTGGGCCGGCAGGACCAGGCCGTCGACAAAACGCAGCAGCCCGTAGCCCACCGGGCGGCGGTCCGCATCAAGGACAACCGGGAGCATGTCGGCCCGTATCGCTTCCAGCAGCAGATCGCGCGGCGCATGGTCCGAAAGGATGTGCTCCGGAAGAAAGCCGGGTGGGAAAATGCCCGTGGCGGCCGTCTCAATGCCCCGCAGCAGCGGCACGTGCGCTTCTTGGGCCGCCTCAAGGGCGTAACCGGGGGGAAGCGTTTTCGGTTTCATGCCTTCAGGCGCATATGCAACAGCGGGAAGGGCCTGCCCTGGGCGTCGAGGGGGGAGCGACCGACAACCTCGAATCCCATATGGCGGTAGAACTCCAGGCCCGACGGGTTTTGCTCGTTGACGTCGAGGCGCGTCGCGCCTTGGCTCAGGGCATGGAGCAGCAAGGCTTTGCCGATGCCCGTTCCCCGCGCTTGGGCATGGACGAAAAGCATTTCGAGCATGTCGCCGTCGAGGCCTGCGAACCCGATAATCCGCCCGATTTCTTCGCGCGCGATCCATAGGCGGACCGCGCCGAACGCCTCGCGCACCTGCGGGCGAAGGGCCGTGATGTCGGCTTCGGCGAGAAAGGCGTGCGTGGCCCGCACCGAGGTTTCCCAAACCTCCAACAGGGCGTCGAGTTCCGCCGGGTCGGGGTGTTCCAGGAGTTCGATGAACATACGGAGATCCTTTGCCTGGTCGCCGAGTGAAACGTATCGCGGCAGGCGGCGGTGATTCGGGCCTGGGGTTTCGGTCGCGTCAGCGGACGAATTGCGCCGCCTTCAACTCGGGCATATGTTTTTTCATGGCCGCTTCTTCATTCGGAGTGGGGATGGCCGCCGGGAAATCCCGCTTGAAAGCCTTGCGGACATTGCCGTCTGTGAGGATGATGTAGCCGACCCGGATGCGAAAGACCATATAAAACGCCCGGTTCCGCTCCCACCCCTTTTGGCGCAGGGTTTCCGTCAGTTTGTCGGACCCGTCGCGTTCACCCCCCGCGATGTCGGCAAGGGCCCGCGCCAGTTCGTCTTCACTGAACCCCGGGTTGCCCGCGATCACCGCTTTCATGGAGGCCTCGTCGGCGAACGGGTCAAGGACGGATGCCTCGGCATCCGCCACGTAGGCCGGGTCTTTGGGGTTGTCCATCGGCCGCCCGCCGCCGAACGCGGCCGGAATGCGGTCGTGGTGCCTGCGCGCCAGTTCGAGTTCCCCGGTCGTGGCGGCCATGCCGTCGACCGCGCCCGTGGGCGGCGTTTTGCCTTCGGTTTCGGCGGCAAGGCCGGCTTCGGCAAGAAGCGTCTTGGCCATCATGTAATAAACGCGATCGCTGTCCCACCCTTTGCGCTCGACCATATAGCGCAGCATGAGCTTGGGGTTTTTCCCGGCCAGGGGGTAAACATCGTCGCACCACCGGAGCAACTCGCTTTCGGTAAACTCCGGTCCGCGTCGCAGAACCTGGAGGGCGTAGTTTTCCTCATTGCCCCCGGCGGGGTTGGTGTAGCGGAAAATCGGCCCGGCTCCGGCCGGAGGCGTCGCGTTGCCGGTCGGAGCGGCCGGCGTGGCCGCAGAGGCGGGGAGGGGGATGGAAGGTAGACCCGACAGCAGGGCGCAGAGGAGAGCGGTCGGCAGAAGAAGGCGGGCGAAGGTTTTCATGGAAGACTCCGATGGGAGGGCGTTCGGCTGTGTCTGCGTCGTCTTTTTGGGCTCGGCAAGGTGGACCGCCCTCAAAAGACCCCGGGGGGACGCCCTTACATGAAGGAGGAACGCGCGGGCTACTCGTTGTAATCAATGCACGTGCGGTTACACATGACGGATGCCACATAGGACGCAACCCGGACATGCTCGGGGTGCGTTTGATAGGCGGCAAGCGTTTCGGCGCTTTCGAAGAGCGTGTTGAATACAAGATCTTTGTTGCTCGTCGGCAACGCATCGATAATGACCCGGAACTCGACTATTCCGGGAATGACGTTCTTCAGGCCTTCAAGAAGGGATTTGACCCTTTTCGCATTTTCGTGGTTCTCTGCGGGGGAAAATTCCTCTTTGAAATTCAACATGACGATGTGGCGTACCATGTGAGCCATCCTCTCGTGTTGGGAGTGCCCGGAGCGCCGGCAAAGAGCGGCTTTGTGGGGAGAAGGGGAAGGTATACCCAGGAACGGAGCCGGGCAAGCGCTTGAGGACAACAAAAAAAGCGAGGCATAAACCTCGCTTTTTTCGGAAAAGTGGCGGAGCGGAAGGGACTCGAACCCTCGGCCTCCGGCGTGACAGGCCGGCGTTATAACCGTCTTAACTACCGCTCCGTGAATGCGCAGGCCCATTGAAACAACAGACCCACGCAAATTGCACAAATTGGATCACTTTCGTCACTTTTCAAAACTCTGGCGGAGCGGAAGGGACTCGAACCCTCGGCCTCCGGCGTGACAGGCCGGCGTTATAACCGTCTTAACTACCGCTCCGCAATACCTGTTGTGCAGGCACAACGAATTCTTTCGCTCTTATTCCGGCCCACCTTGGCCGACGGAGTCAGGCCCGGTAGGGCCTTGGAGCGACTTGCCCGCGCAAACACGGCTTTGCCGAGTTTGCATCTTTTGCGGGCTTGGAGCGGAAGGATGTCCGGCGTTATAACCGTCTTAACTACCGCTCCACAATACCTGTTGTGCAGGCACAACGAAATTTTCTGCGCTTCTTCGCGCGAACGCCCGGTCAAAGATCGGCGCGGGCAAGGAGAGGCGTGGTGGGCGGTGAGGGGCTTGAACCCCCGACCCCCGGCTTGTAAGGCCGATGCTCTCCCAACTGAGCTAACCGCCCGGAACCGACGTATTTAAGGAAAAAATCCGAGACGGTCAAGCGAAAAATCCTTCGCACGGGGGTCTGTGTATGCCGGCTCCGAGACTTTGGCAAGATTTTTTTTTGATCTTCCCCAAAATGCCGAAATGCGCCCTGCGGATAACCAATCGCGCGTATTTTTCCCCTTGACGCAACGGCTGAAAAAGCGCTAACAGCAAGGAAATTATCTGCCGGAAGCGTAAGAGAGAGCCGGTCGGATGCCGGCGGGCGTCCGGCGGCGTTTTTCGTACGCCGTAAGGCGCGGGGTCGTTCCAACGCATGCGCGGGCCGCGACCGAGCCCGTGCCGCGACCGGCCGACGGGTCGTATCACCTTATCAAAGGACTGCCACCATGAAGAACCTGACGTCAAAGCCGCGATGGGCAGGCTTGTGCGCCTTGGTCCTCGTTTTCTCGGCGCTTTGCGGCCGAGCGGCCTTGGGCGCCGAAGGAGCCGCGAAAGCTCCTGAAAACGAACGGGCCGACATGATCACCTTCAAAGCCAAGGATATGTTCGGCAAGACGGAAATGCCGCCCGTCGTGTTTTTGCACGACAAGCATACCATGGCCCTAGGCACCGATGGTAAGGACTGTTCGAGCTGTCACGCCTCTGTGGAAGCCCCCGGCAAAAAGGCCGCCTTTTCCTTTGTGTTGAAAGATACGGAAGGAAAAAGCGGGACGGACCTGAAGAACGCCTTCCACGCGAAATGTATCGGCTGTCATACCGAGACCGGCCGGGCGGGCAAGCCCACCGGTCCGTCTGAAGCCGCCTGCCGCAGCTGTCACTCGACCCGCCCGGATGTGACCGACGGCTGGAAGGACATCGGCTTTGACAAAGTGCTGCACTATAAGCACGTGTCGTCCTCGGCCATTCCGCCGGTCGGCGATCCGGAAAAAAATTGCGCCGCCTGTCACCACGTCTATGACGCCGCCGCGAAAAAGACGGTGTGGGGCAAAGACAAAGAAGACTCCTGCCGGGCCTGCCACCTGATGCCCGAAGAGCAGGCCGCTCTGCTGAAGAAAAACCCCGAGGCCGTCGACGAGAACGGCCTGCCGCTGAAAGACCGTAAAACGTTCCAGTCCGCCGGGCACCAGGCCTGCGTGAACTGCCACCTGCAGGTCGCGGCCGCGAAGCAGCCCACCGTGAAGGTCGGCCCGTCCGACTGCGCCGGCTGTCACTCCGCCCAAGCCCAGGCCAAAAACGTCGAAGCTTCGGCCGACGAGAAGACGATGCGGAGCATTCCCCGTCTGATGCGCGGCCAACCCGACGCGACGCTGATGATGCCCGTTTCCGACAAGGAAAAAGCCGGCGCGACCGACACCCTGAAAGGCTCCATGCGGCCCGTGGTCTTCAACCACAAGTTCCATGAAGGCGTCACGCCCGACTGCCGCTCCTGTCACCACAAGAAAATCGAATCCTGCCGCTCCTGCCACACCCTTGAAGGCTCGGCCAAGGGCGGCAACGTAGGCCTGTCGGCGGCCATGCACAAGAAAGACGCCGACCGCTCCTGCGTGGGCTGCCACGTTTCGGAAAAGGCCAAGCCCTCGTGCGCCGGGTGCCACAGCTCCCTGCCCAAGGGCATGTCGCCGACCTCCTGCGGCGGTTGCCACGCGGTTCCCGTGGGCGCTACCTCCGAGCAGGCCGAAGACGGTTCGCTGATGAAGCTGTCCAAAGACATGCAGGCCGAACTGGCCGCGGCCACGGTGGCCGCGCGCGCGGAAACGAAGGCCGGCGCTTTCGAGCAGACCGAAATTCCGGATCAGGTGACCATCGGCGTGCTGTCCAAAGATTACGAACCCGCCGTGTTCCCGCACCGCAAAATCGTCAAGGCCCTGACCGACAAACAGGCCGAAAACCGCTTGGCTGCCGTGTTCCACTCCGACAAGGCCAGCCTGTGCAAAGGGTGCCACCACAATTCGCCTTCTTCCAAGACTCCGCCCAAGTGCGTGAGCTGCCATTCGGTCGACGGACTCTCGGTCGACACCGGCCGCCCGGCGCTCAAAGCCGCGTACCACCAGCAGTGCATGAACTGCCACGCGGCCATGCAGCAGAAGCCCGCCGCCACCGACTGCACCGAGGGCTGCCACAAGCCTCGGAACAAATAAGGAGTCGCGAAGATGAACCGTAGAAAATTCCTGACCATGTTGAGCGCCGGGGGCATTGCGGCCGCCGTGGCGCCCGCCGAGGGGCTGTGCGCCTCCAACGCGTCGTTTTCGGGAAGCCCGGACGCCGTAGGCGTTCTGCACGACTCCGTGCGCTGCATCGGCTGCCGCAAATGCGAAGCGGGCTGCCAGAAGGTCAACGATAAGAGCAATACAGACATCACCTCCGGCATGTACCTGCCGAAGCCCGACGAATACAAGAACCCGGCCGACCGCAAATCCTTCGACGACCTGTCGGTGCTCGAAAAACAGCGCCGCACGGACTTCCAGAAGTACACGGTGGTCAACAAGTACGCGGCCGAGGGCGCGAAATCGCCGGTGTTCCGCAAGCACCAGTGCAACCACTGTCAGGAGCCGGCCTGCGCCTCGGCCTGCTTCGTCAAAGCCTTCACCAAGACCCCGGAAGGCCCGGTGGTGTACGACCCCTCGGTGTGCGTGGGCTGCCGCTACTGCATGGTGGCCTGTCCCTTCTACGTGCCCACCTACGATTACGACAACGCCTGGAACCCGCTGGTGTACAAATGCACCATGTGCGCTCCACGCCTGAAGGAAGGCCTGCTTCCCGGCTGTGTGGAAGCCTGCCCCAAAGAGGCCCTGACTTTCGGCAAGCGCTCGGAACTGATTAAAATCGCCCACGCCCGCATCGCCGCGCATCCGGAACTGTACACGGACCACGTGTACGGCGAGACGGAAATGGGCGGCACCAACTGGCTGTACCTCTCGCCCGTGCCGCATACGGAGCTGGGCCAGCCCGAGCTCGGCCGAACCTCCGCGCCGGAACTGACCTCCGGAGCCCTCGGCTCGGTGGCCATGGTGGCGGGCATTTGGCCGGTGCTGCTTGGCGGGGCTTACGTGATCAACAAGCGCCGCACCAAGAACGCCGATGAAGAACGCAAGGTGGCCGTGGCGGAAGCCGTGGGACGCACCCAGGCCGATGCCGACGCCAAGCTGAAGACCGCGTTGGCCAAGGCGGAAAAAGAGAAAGACGCCGCCGTGGCCCGTGAAGTGAAAAAAGCCAAGGAAGAAGCGGCCAAGGAGCTGGAAGAAAAGCTCGCCGCCGCCGCCGCGCCCGCGGACAACGCCCCGGCCGAAGAAGCCGCCGGCAAGGAGGAGGACGCCTGATGAGCCCTGAATCCCACAATCAGAAATCCCTGTTGACGCCGGGCAACGTGCTGACCGGGCTCATCCTTGTGATGGGTCTGTACATCACCATCCTGCGCTTCACCAAAGGCATCGGCGGAGTGACCGCCCTGGACGACAACAACCCGTGGGGCATCTGGATCAGCTTTGACCTGCTCTGCGGCGTGGTTCTGGCCGCCGGGGGCTATGCCACCACGTCGGCTTACTACCTGTTCGGCATCAAGCAGTTCCACTCGGCCACCCGGCCGGCCGTGACCTCGGCTTTCCTGGGCTATGCCTTTGTGGTCTTCGCCCTGCACTACGACGTGGGCCAGCCCTGGCGGTTGGTGTACCCGATCTTCTACTCGCCGGGCACGACGTCGGTGCTCTTTGAAGTGGGCCTGTGCGTGTTCCTGTACGTGACCGTGCTGGGCATCGAGTGGTCCGTGGCCGCGTTCGAGTGGCTGCGCTGGAAGAAAGTGCGCGATTGCATCATCAAGCTGACCATCCCCCTGACCGTGCTGGGGGTGATTCTTTCCACCATGCACCAAAGCTCGTTGGGCGCGCTGTACCTGATCGCGCCTTCCAAGATGCATCCTTTGTGGTACTCCTCCTTCATCCCGGTGTTCTTCTTCATTTCGAGCATGTTCGCTGGCATGAGCATGGTGATCTTCGAAGGCATTCTGGCCCACAAGGGCCTGCACCATCAAATGGACGAAACCCATCTGAAAGAGGCCGACGGCGTTGTTCTCGGTTTCGGCAAGGCCTGCGCCATTGTGATGATGGGGTACTTCTTCATCCGGATCTACGGCGTGGCCATGGACGACAACTGGAAGTACCTGGCCACCGGCTACGGGGCCTGGTTCCTGCTCGAGCTGATCGGCTTTGTGCTGCTGCCCGCCTTCCTATACGCCATCGGCGCCCGCGAAAAGCGCCTCACGCTGATCAAGGTCGCGGCGGTCATCACCGTGGCCGGGGTCATCCTGAACCGCTTCAACGTCAGCCAGGTGGCCTTCAACTACGCCCTGCCGGAATCGGCCCGTTACTTCCCGAGTTGGATGGAAATCGGCATTTCGGTGTTCGTCGTGACCTTGATCATCACCTGCTACCGGGTCATCTGCACCTTGATGCCGGTGCTGCGCGAGCACCCCGCCTACAAGGACGAGCACGGCGAAGTCGTTTACGAAGAAGCCCACCACCACTAGGAGGCCGACATGCAACACATATTCTATTCCCTGCACGACTTCATGCTCTGCACCAAGTCCGCGACCTACATCTGCATGGGCCTTGGGCTTATCGGGCTGCTCGGCTTTTGGATCTTTCTGACCGGGCGCGACAAGCCCATCCGTAAGTACTAGCCGCGCCCGGTGCGCTGAAGGAGCAGATTATGTCACAAGTATACACTTTCCTTGTCGGACCGGGGCTGGCCATCTCGCTGGCGGTGTTTTTCGGCGGGTTGCTTTTCCGGCTGGTCTGGTACTTTAATGGACTTGATTGGAAACTGGAGCGCGTGGCCTACAAGCCCCACCTGGGCGCGGGCATGACCGGCGGCATCCATTCGGCCGCGCGCTGGCTGGTGCCGTTCGGCACCTACGGTTGGCGCGCGCAGCCCTTTTTCGCCCTGTGCTTCTTCCTGTTCCACATCGGGGCGGTGCTGATTCCGTTCTTCCTGCTCGGGCACAACGAGATTCTGCAGATGAGCTTCGGGTTTTCCCTGCCCGGCATGCCCTGGTGGCTGGCGGACATCCTGACCGTGGCCGCGATCATCGGTCTCGTGTTTATCACCCTGCGGCGCATCGCGCTTTCCGAAGTGCGCATCCTGACCACCTGGTACGACTACTTTATTCTGGCCCTGGCCGGAGTGCCCTTTGTCACCGGGTTCATCGCCCGCCTGGGCGCCGGCGGCGAATACTGGCTGCTTGCCCACATCATCAGCGGCGAGTTGATGCTTATTCTCGCGCCCTTCACCAAGCTGTCGCACATCGTGCTGTACTTCGGCTCGCGCTGGCAGCTGGGCGCGGACTACGCCATCAAGCGCGGCGGACACCGGCGCGGCCCGTGCTTCCCCTGGTAATCAATCGTTGGATGTTTATTATGGAAAGCACACAGGATGTTTCGCAAGCGCAACGATATGGTTGCAGAGCAACGCGAAATTATGGAATGTCACACGCACGCAAGCGGGCATCCGCTTCGCGTCTGCCGAGCAATTTCATCCTGAAATCGCTCTAGAAGGAGCCGACCATGCCTGAAGGCCAATTCTGTAACAGACGCCCGATCAACACCGACGAGGACCTCAAGGCCCTCCTCGGCGACAAGGGCGGCAAGCAATATTACGCGGAAATGGAGCAGCTTGACGTCGATACGGAAAAGCTGTGGGCCGCCGTTCAGAAAACCTGCAAATCCCGGACCCTGACCTGGCTGGAAATCTGCGCTCACTGCGGCATGTGCGCGGATTCCTGCTTCCTTTACCGCTGCAACAATCAGGACCCGGAACAGGTCCCGGCGTTCAAAATCCAGTCCACCCTGGGCGAGATTGTCCGTAAAAAAGGCCAGGTGGACAACGCCTTCATGCGCCGGGCCATGGAATACGCCTGGTCGCGCTGCACCTGCTGCAACCGTTGCGGCCAGTTCTGCCCCCACGGCATCGATGTGGGCGTGATGTTCTCGTATCTGCGCGGTCTGTTGTATTCCCAAGGTTTTGTGCCTTGGGAGCTGAAAATCGGCGCGGGTATGCACCGCGTTTACGGCGCCCAGATGGACGTGACCACCGAAGACTGGGTGGAAACCTGCGAATGGATGGCCGAGGAAAACAGCGAGGAGTGGCCGGGTCTGGAGATTCCCGTCGACAAAGAGAACGCGGACATCATGTACACCCTGAACGCCCGCGAACCCAAGCACTATCCGGAAGACGTGGCCGAAGCGGCCATCCTCTTCCACATTGCCGGCGAGAACTGGACCGTGCCCAGCACCGGCTGGGAGCAGACCTCGCTTTCGATGTTCGCCGGCGACTGGGAAGCCTGCCGGATGAACGTGGAAAAGGTGTACAACGCCATTGAAACCCTGCGTCCCAAGCGGGCGATCGGCACGGAGTGCGGCCACGCCCACCGGGCCACGGTTATTGAAGGCCCCTATTGGATGGGGCGGCCCGACGGCAAGCCGCCGACGGAATATATCCACTACGTTGAATGGGTGGCCGAGGCCCTGCGCACCGGCAAACTGAAGATCGATCCGGCAAAAAAGATCCGTGAGAAAGTCACCCTGCAGGATTCCTGCAACTACGTGCGCAACCACGGTCTGGCCAAGTTCACCCGCGAAATCCTCAGCTATATTGTGGAAGACGGCTACTTTGTGGAAATGGCCCCCAACCGCGACTACAACTACTGTTGCGGCGGCGGCGGCGGCTTCAACGGCGTGGGCCTGTACCGCAAACAGCGCAACGTCGCCCTGCGGACCAAGCGTGATCAGATTCTGGCCACGGGGGCCAAGCTGGTCATCGCGCCCTGTCACAACTGCTGGGACGCCATCCGCGACCTTGAGGAAGAGTACGAAATCGGCATCCGCTGGAGCTTCCTCAAGCCTCTGCTGATCAAGATGGTCATCGTACCCGAGCACCTCAAGCCCAAAGAGGATGACGAGGACGGCGACGATGAATAAGATCCGGGACCGATCGAAGAACTTTTGATCGGTGGTGGACCCTCAGCGCCCGCCGCTTCGGCGTGCTTTCGATGGTCGCTCAAGCCTGAATGGAAAGAGCCCGTGCCTTGCACGGGCTCTTTCCATTCGGCGGGCAGAGGGGTCACCCGCGCAGTGTTGCCGGACTCGCGGCCGTGAAGGGCGCGACGGTTATCATGTTCTATCCAGGCATTGGGGAATATTTGATTGAAAAAAAAGCTGTTGAACGATATTGGCCCGTTTTTTACCGGCAACCAAAACCTGGAAGCAAATGATGGTATCGTTTGCCGTGTTTGCAATGCAGGATTTTCTGCCGCAAGAAGAAACTCGCAAAGAAATTTTTTATTGAATTCAGATCAAAATAGTGTATATTTATAGATAAGAAAGACGAATGCCATATGTATTCATCTGAAAAAATACGCATATCAATGAGCGATAGATGGTGAGATAGGTATATTTAAAGCTGGATATCATTGAGTGCGTTGCGTGATAATTTTATATGATGATGTTGACTTGTATAGTCTGTTTATTATGCTGGGTCGGATACAGCAAGTCTTGCGCCATTCGGTGGATACGCCGGGGAAAGCGGCTCTACACCGAGGGGCGAACCAACATGAGTATAAAGGGGGAGCAGCATGCCCAGTCACGTACCGCAGCAAACGGGGGCCCGGTTTACGAGTCATGTTCTGACCATTCCCAAATCCGGTATGCGCCAAGTCACGCTTACAGCGGGGCAGCAGCTGGAATTTTCTTTTGACCCGTCGGGAACCACATTTTCCCGCTCCGGCACAGATTTGATTATTTCCGGCAACGACGGAGCCGGGGTGACCTTGAGCGGCTTTTTCGTCGCGGAAAATGCCGACGCACTGCCGCAGTTCATCCTGCCCGGCGGCGACAGTGTGCCCGCCTCCTCCTACCTGCAGAGCTTGAACATTGACGTCACCACCGCCGCCGGCCCCGCGCCGTCGGCCCCGCCTTCCGGCGGCGAAGGTGAATATGCCGACGGCGCGGGTGATCTGATCGGCGGGTTGGACCGCCTGGGCTCTTTGGGCTCCACCCATTGGGATGGGGCAACGAAATCGGTCCCGAGCCATATGGACTCCGCGCCTCGCCTCGATAACGTCGCCGGAGGCGGCGGCTCGGACGGCGGCAACCCCGAAATCATCGCCTTCAACGCCCGGGCCGTGTTGTACATGCAGCACGAAGGCGACGCCCCCGGCGCCCAGCCCTATGATACCCGTTCGGTCACCGTGCAGGCCTTGGTCGACAACAACGGCACGTGGGAGGCCTCCGGACAAAATGCGAACACGATCGTCGCCCATCCGGCCAACCCGCTGGATGTGAACGCCCTGCTTGTGTGGGAGGAAGACGGCAACGGCAACGTCACCTTCCGTTTGAGCGCCGCCGGCAAAGCCTGGATGGCCGCCCACCCCGGGCAGGACATCGCGGCCTACTACGTCATCTCGGACGCGAACGGGAAGTCCTACACCCTGCAGGTGGTCAT
Organism: Desulfovibrio sp.; assembly: GCA_031551885.1. Classification (GTDB taxonomy): domain Bacteria; phylum Desulfobacterota; class Desulfovibrionia; order Desulfovibrionales; family Desulfovibrionaceae; genus Frigididesulfovibrio. The sequence goes on along the minus strand of JAVBMX010000027.1, from coordinate 17,234 downwards.
TTCGGCCGACGGCGGGTTCGATTCCTCGTCCGAACACAATGGGTATCTCGACCGGGACGGGCTGATTCACGGCGAATGGCACGACGGCAAAGATCTTTCTCAGGAGACGGGCTACAAAACCACGTCCTCCAACCTGTCCGACGACCTGCGCTACACGGGCAAGCTCACCGGCGCGGAGATCAATACCGGCTACGCGGCCGACAAGAACTGGGGCGACGACTCGGTCACGATCGAAGGCTCGGTGCAGCGCTCCTCAATTACCTCGGGCGCGGGCAACGACAGCATCGTCATCACCGGCAGCAGCGAGTATGATCGGAGCATCGGCGGCGAGTGGCCGACCGGCATGTCCGCGGCCGCGGGCCCGCGAAGCAGGGAAGAAGCCGGCGGCGCCACGGTTTGGGGCGGCAACATTGACGCGGGCGACGGCAACAACACCATCCGGATTTCCGGCGGCGCCATGTACGGGATCATGGAGACCGCGATCACCACGGGTTCCGGCGACGACCTGATCGAGATCCGCGGCGGCAGCACCCATGACCGTATGGATGTGAATGGGCGGGATCGCTATTTCGGCGGCAACGCGGTCAAAGACAGCGTGATCGACGCGGGCGACGGCAACAACACCATCACCATCACCAGCGATTATCCCTTCAACCCGAACGTAACCGGCAACGATACGATCGGCGGCCACTCCATGGCCACGGTCAATAATTCGAAGGTTATCACGGGCAAGGGCGATGACAGCATCACCATCAACGCCGCCGTATTCGAGTATAACTCGCCTCATGAGGTCATCCGCGACAACGCCTTGTACGAGACGACCATCGCGACGGGCGCGGGCAGCGACACCGTGACCATCAACGGCGAAATCAACTGGAACAACGTCATCGCCTTGGGCAACACCACCACCGGGGCCGACACCGACGCAAGCCAGAAAGATGACGTCAACATCCTGAACCTGAACAGCTCCCAAGTTTGGAGGAGCGCCATTTACGGTTCGGCCGGCACGGACATCATCAATGCCCTCGGTGCCCAGTTTGCCGGTATGACCGTAGCCACGGGCGCGGGCAGCGATTCGGTGACCATCGGCGCGCATGTGCAGGACTCCACCATCGCCCTTGGCAACACCGCCACAGGGGCCGACACCGACCAAGGGCAGAAGGACGACGTCAACACCCTGAATATCGGCCGCGAGGTGGCCAGAAGCTCCATCTACGGCACGGCCGGCCGGGACAACATCACGATCGGCGGTGATGTGTACGAGTCGACCATCGCGACGGGCGCGGGCAGCGACAAAGTCACTGTCGGCGTCACACTGGAAAGCTCCACAGTCGCCTTGGGCAACACCACGGATCAGGCCGACACGGACCAAAGCCAGAAGGACGACGTCAACACTCTGGTCGTTGGCTACGACGGCATGAACAGCAATTATGACACCGTAATGAACAGCAAGGTGTTCGGCACGACCGGCACGGAGTTGATCACCGTTCACGGCAACGTGAACGGCTCGACCATCGACACCGGAACCGGCGCCGGCGATAAAGTGGACATCAAGGGTTCGGTGTGGTCCAAAACCGCATCCGACAACAACACGATCAAGGCCGTGGACGGATCCGTCACCGTGACCGCGCAGGGCGCGAACGTTCAGGCTGTTTCCGCCTCGGGGCCGAACGCGCGGAACGCCATCATCGGCAATACCGTGGAGATCTCGGCCGAGGGTACAACCTCCGCTTACGGCGTGTACGGCAAAGGCAACGCATCCTTCAATAGGATTACGGGCACGGAAAAAGTGACCATCACGGCCACGGGCAAGACCGGCGTCGGTGTCCTTGCGGATGACTCCTCGCGGGTGGACATCACCGGGCATGATGTGACCGTCACCGGAACAGGGCAGGCCGGCAACGCCGCGAGCGGCGGTTTGCGGGCCACAAACAGCGCCGAGATCGCCATCCACTCCACGGGCGGCACGGTGCGGGTCGATACCTCCGGCTCCGAGGCCTATGCCATGAACGCCGCCGGGAAAGGCAAAAGCCTGATCGAAGGGGCCAAGCTTGTTCTGCTCAACGCCACCCATGACGTTATGAGCTCGACGGGCGGCACCAACATCGTCGACGGCACGGCCGTGGATGACGACGAGGCGCGCCTGAACGGCAACATCGGCATGTGGGCTTCCGGCAGATCCGGCGGCACGAGGAGCCTCAACCAGATCACCAACGTGGATCGGGTGATTATCGGCAGCGACGGCAAGACGGTGACGGGCGCCATGTGTTCGGCCGGCGACGGCACGAACCGTATCGACAACGCCAAATACGTGGAAATCAACGCCACCTCGGACGGTATGTCGGCCAACACCTGGGGGTCGGATGCCAACACCGTTCCGGCCCACAACATCATCCAGGGCAACGGCGACATGGATGTGAAGATGACCGCGACGGCCGTGTCCGGCCAGTCGGTTGCCCGGGGCATGGGCACCAACCACAGCAGCAACGCCTGGGCCAACCGCAACGACATTCTTGGCGCGAACGAGGTGGACATCACGGTTTCCGGCGCGAAGAAGAACTACGCCATGTTCTCGGGCGGCGGCGACGGCAACTTTATTGAGGCCAAGGGTGTGGACCTTACGGCCACGGGCGGTTCGTCGGAAAACTACGGCATGTTCGCCGGTCTTTCGGGCTCCAACGTGCCCGGCAACGCCAACAACAGCATCAAGGCCGAGCGGGTGGAAATCCTGGCCGAGGGCGGGTATAAGGCCAACGGCATGTTCGCCACGCAGGGTAAGAACACCATCACCGGCACTTCAGGCAGCGAAAGCAAGGTGGAAATCACCGCCAAGGGCGGCACAATAACTGCCGGCCTGTCCGCGGAAACCGCGGGGCAAAACATCATCCGCGACACGGGTTCCGTCTCGGTAACGGCCGACGGCTCCGCCACTTCCATCAACAGAACACAGACCGACGGCGTTCGCGCCTTTCTCGGCGGCAGCAACCTTATCGACAACATCGCCGGCGATGTCACCGTCCTGGCGAAAAGCAGCTCCTCTGAAAGCATCACCAATGGTCTTCTGGCGACCAACCTGGGCACCAACACCATCTCCGACGTGAGCGGAGCGACCACAATCACCGCCACTTCGGAACCCGGCACTCAGAAATTCAACACGGCCGTCAAAGCCGCTTATGGCGGGCGCAACATCATCGACGTGGCCGGGCCGGTCACTCTGGAGGCTTCGGCCGACAACGGCGACTACACCCCTTACAGCACCAACATCGCCATGGAGGCCTCCGGCTCCAGCGGCGCCGAGAGAGCCCGCAACGAAATTACCTCCGCCGGCAAGGTCACGCTGAAGGCCTCGGGGGGAGAAGTCACCACCGGCATGTCGGCTTCGGACCTGGGCCACAACAAGATTACGGCCCTCGGCGAGGGTGGTGTGGAGATTACCGTCGGCCGCCCGTCGGACTGGTACCACGGCAGGATCGCGGGCATGGAGGCCATAGGCGATCTCTCTCTCAATGAGATCAACAGCAGGAACGGTGTTGCGATCTCCGTCGAAGGTAAGAGCTACCAAACCAACGCCATGTCGGCGTCCACGTTCGGCGAAAACATCATTCGCGGCGGCGAAGGCTCCACCGTCAAGTTTTCTGTTCAGGGCGATACCAATTATGGAGCCACCGCCAAGGGCATGTACGCCGCCTATGGCGGTATGAACACCATCACGAGCTTGAACGGCGCCGACGGCAAAGTGGGCTTGGTGGAGATCCTGGCACGCGGCGGTGGGACGAACGAAGGCATGTTCGTTATGGACAGCGGCCGAAACAGCATTGAAGATATCGGCGGCGATGTGAAAATCACAGCCGAAGGCGCCGGCAGTTACGGTATGCGCGTACAACCCAGCCGGGCCATGAATACTTCCGGAAGCAACAATATCTCCCACGTGGGCGGTAATGTGGAAATCACGGCCACGGGCGGCGCGAACAGCACGGGCATGTCGGCCGAAGACCGGGGAGCGCGCAACAGCATCTCTGAGGTAGGCGGCAATGTGGAAATCATGGCCAAGGGCACGAACGCGTACGGCATGCGCGCGCAGGGAGGCGACAACAGCATTTCCGAGGTCGACGGCAATGTAAAAATCACGGCCGAAAGCACAAGCGGTTATGCCATGCGCGCGGAAGGCGGCGGCAGCAACAGTATTTCCAAGGTCGGCGGCGATGTCGCCTTGAAGAGCAGCGGCGGTATGGCCGCCGTATACGCCGAGAACGGCGCCAATACCATTTCCGACGTGACCGGGAACGTTGTGGTCGATGTGCGCAACAGCTACGCCGGCATACTGTCGTATAACGGCGGCAGCAACACCATCACGGATGTCGGCGGTGACGTCGAGGTTAACGCATACGGCGATTGGAACTCCTTTGGCATGGCCGCCGATGAGATCTACGATTCGGCCGTCAACACCATTGCCAACGTGGCCGGAGCGGTCAAGGTCAATGTGGATGGCGGCAGTGCCGGCGGCGGCAACGTAGTCGGTATAAGCGCCATGGGCAACCGCGGTCTGGTTGAGATCAGCAACACCATCAGCAATGCCGGCAGTGTGGAAATCAACGTCGTCAACAGGAACACCGTGTCGGAGGCCATCGGCATACAGGCCGCCAACGCTGCCGCCGTGAACACCATTAAGGGCATAACCGGTGAGGATGGAGTAAGCATCAACGCCACAGGCGGCGGAGGCGGCGGCACCACCGGTATGTTCGCCATAAACGCCGGCCGAAACATCATCGGCGGAGATCAACCCGGCGAAGGAGTGACCAAGGTCTCCATTCACGCCGAAGGCGGCGCGACCGGCAACAACGCCATGTACGCGCAGAGCAACGGGAGCAACCGTATTTCCAATGTCGGCGGCGAGGTGGAACTCAAGGCCGAAGGCGCAAACGCCTCTTACGCCATGCGCGCCGAAGGCGGCGGCACCAACAGTATCCTTGACGTTGCCGGCAGGGTCTCCATCACAGCCGAAGGCGCTCAAAACAGCTACGCCATGCATGCGGTGAGCGGCGGCACGAACATCATCGGCAACAGCCTGACCGTGATCATCAAGGCGGCGGCCGGGAGTCTGGGCAATTACGCCATGTTTGCCGAGAACAACGGCGTCAATAAGATCCTCGGCGGCGACGGCAACAGCTATATCGAACTGCACGGCGACATATTTGCCCGCTATGGCGGCCAAAACATCATCAACACCGGCGCGGGCGACGACCGTATTCTGCTGGACGGCAAAGTGACCGGTCACCTCTCCCTTGACGCCGGCGAGGGGTACGACATCCTGGTGCTGCGGGCGGCTTCCTGGGCCGAGTTCACAGACAGGTATCAGACCTGGCTCACGGCCAACTTCGACACGATGAACATCGAGTCCATCCAGTGGGCTCTGGACAACCCGGCAGGCGCGGTGCCCGATTGGCTGCAGGACTTGGTGCACGATTACAACACCCTGCACCCGAGCGAACCCATCGATTTCAGCCGGGCGGCCATGACGGATTTGGCCCACATCGTGGCCGGAGACGTGAGCAACATCATCGACCACGACGGTGACGTTTCGTCGGCCCATATGCCGGACCACACAAGCTCCGGTCATGGTCTGGCCGCCTTCGGCGACGGCGACGATTATGTACATGTGAAAGGCGGCGTGGACCACGTCGACTTCACTCTCGGCGGCGGACACAACAGCCTGCATGTCGAGGGCAACATCGCCGGTGCCGAAATCTCCGGCGGCGACAACGGCAACGACATCCGCGTGGGTGGTTCGTTTGATGGGGCCCTCGACCTTGGCTCGGGCAACGATCGCGTCGAGCTTGGCGCTCTGCACGACGGCATAGTCAACCTGGGCGCGGGCGACGATTACCTGATTCTGAACGGGTTCACCGGCGGAATCGTGGACGGCGGCGCGGGTCACGACATCCTGACCCTGAATCTGGGTGGTCATGGCGGTGCCGGCGCCTTTGCGGCCGACGGCGCCTTCAGCGGCCTGTTCACCCCGGGCGCGGTGCAGAACTTTGAGGAACTGCACTTCGATCTGTCCGGCGGCGGCGACGATTCTCTGGTGCTCGACAGCCTTCTTGATTCCCTGCGGGGGCTGACCGGCGGCGCGGAGACGACCGTGCGCATCATCGGCGACGCCGGCAGCGATCATGTGGATACCCAGGCTCTGTCGGCCGGCGGCTGGACTTCCATTGTGGATCCCACTACCGGTGATACCCGGTGGACCCATGCCGGATCTGAGGATGAAAACTTGGTTATCTTGATTCAAAACGGCCTGAATTAAGGCCTTGGCACACAGTGTATGAAAAAGCCGCCGGGGCGACCCGGCGGCTTTTTTTGTGCACAGAAAGCAAACCACCCGCTATGCCGGGTGGTTTTGATCTACATTTTTCTGTCCGCAGAAAAACGGAATCGAGTGGATTTCGCTTGGAGTATTGCTTTTCAGCTGTTGTATTTTTACCGCAAGATGGTGCAAAGAAAGAAGTTTTTTATTGAATTCGGATTCAAATAGTTTATGATTAGATCTGAAAGGCCATGCGGCATACGTATTTATATACTGAAAAGTATGATATAGTATAGATATGAATATGTAAAATTTTATTATAATGCAGTGCATATTAAGAATTTTATAGAATTATAATTGTATTTCAAGATGTTGATTCAATCAATATGAATTTTATAAGGCATTGATAGAGAAATTTCCGTGTCACATCGGCGGCGGCATTCGGGTGATGATAGCCCGCCGGGGGAACACGTCAACATTAAAAGGAAAAGGGGGGGGCTATGCCCAGTCAAACACCCCAGCAGTCGGGTGCTCGGCTCACAAGCCGTGTTGTGAATATTCCCGAATCCGGCATGAGTCGGATTGTGCTCACGCCGGGACAACATCTGGAATTTTCTTTTGATCCGGCCCGCGCCACGTTTTCCCGCTCCGGCACCGACCTGGTCATTGCCGACGCCAACGGCGCGGGAGTGACCCTGAGCGGCTTCTTTGTCGCGGAAAACGCCGATTCCCTGCCGCAGTTTATTTTGCCGGGCGGCGAGAATGTGCCCGCTTCCGCCTACCTGCAAAGTCTGAACATCGACATCACCACCGCGGCCGGTCCCACGCCCACGGCGACTCCTCCCTCCAGCGGCGAAGGCGAATACGCCGACGGCGCCGGTGACCTGCTCGGCGGCGTGGACCGCCTGGGGTCTTTGGGTTCGAACCAATGGTCCCGCTCCACGAGCGCGGCTGAAATCATCGGCTCCGACCGTCTTCTCGCCGCCGGCCGCCCGGCGGAAGTCGGTCCGGATTTTCCCCCCGCAGCCGCGCCTATTTTTAACGCCCGGGCCGTTCTGTACATGCAGAACGAAGGCGATGCGGCGCCCAACGGCCAGCCGTATGATACCCGCTCCGTCACCGTTCAGGCTCTGGCCAAAGGCGCCGACGGGCAGTGGGACGCCTCCGGGCAGGACGCGATCTCCATCAAGCCCCATGAAGGCAACGAGCTGGACGCGGACTGGCTTATTGAACGCGTCGTGGACGGCAAAGGCAACATCACCTTCCGCCTGACCCCGGCCGGCAAAGCCTGGATGGACGCCAACGGCAAGGATATGGTGGCCTATTACACCATCACGGACGCCAACGGGAGCACCTATGTGCTTCAGGTGGTCATATCGGCCGACGGCAAGTTCGATTCGTCCTCCGAACACAACGGAAACCTCGACCCGAACGGCCTGGCCCACGGCGAGTGGCACGACGGCAAGGACATATTGAAAGAAACGGACTACAAAACGACCTCCTCGAACCTTTCCGACGACCTGCGCTATACGAGCAAGGTGACGGGGGCCGAGATCAATACCGGCTATGCCGCCGACAAAAACTGGGGCAACGACTCGGCCTCCATCAAGGGTGAAGTGCATCGGTCCTCGCTCACTTCGGGCGCGGGCGACGACGTGATTTCCATTACCGGCGGCGGCTCCTACGATCGGTCCTTCGGCGGCGAGTGGCCCGCCGGCATGTCCGCAGCCGCGGGCCCGCGAAGCAGGGAAGAAGCCGGCGGCGCCGCGGTTTGGGGCGGCAACATTGACGCGGGCGACGGCAACAACACCATCCGGATTTCCGGCGGCGCCATGTACGGGATCATGGAGACCACGCTCACCACGGGCTCCGGCGACGACCTGATCGAAATCAGCGGCGGCGGCACCCACGACCGTATGGATGTGAATGGACGGGACCGCTATTTCGGCGGCAACGCGGTCAAAGACAGCGTGATCGCCGCGGGCGACGGCAACAACACCATCACCATCACCAGCGATTACCCCTTCAACCCGAACGTAACCGGCAACGATACGATCGGCGGCTACTCCATGGCCGCGGTGAACAACTCGAAGATCATCACCGGCTCGGGCGACGACAGCATCACCATCAATGCGGCGGCGGTCAAGGTGTCCTCCGGAGAAACCGTGTACGACAACGCCATGTATGCCTCGACCATCGCGGCCGGGGCCGGCGGCGACATCGTGATGATCAACGGCAACATCAATTGGGGCGGCGTTATCGCCCTGGGCAACACCACCGACCGAGCCGACACCGATCAGTGTCAGAGGAACGACGTCAACACTCTGAACCTGAACAGCAATGAAGTCTGGAAGAGCGCCATTTACGGCACGGCCGGCACGGACATCATCAACGCCGTCGGAGTACAGTTCTCCCAGATGACCGTGGCCACGGGCGCGGGTAGCGACTCCGTTCACATCGGTGAGCTGAACGATTCCACCATCGCCTTGGGCAACACCATCGACAGGGCGGACACCGATCACGGCGGGCGGGCCGACGTCAATACGCTGAAAACCGGGCATGTGCTGCGCAGCTTCATTTACGGCAGTACGGGCAGAGATGAAATCACCGCCGGCGGGGTTGTCGCTTCGACCATCGCCACGGGCGCGGGCAGCGACAAGGTGGGTGTGCTCCACCTGGACGGTTCGACCATCGCCTTGGGCAACACCACCGACAAGGCCGGTACCGACGCCGACCAGAAAAACGACGTCAATACCCTGGTCGTGGGCGGCCCCGGCACCGAATTCGTGGGCGCCATCGTGGAGGACGGCATGGTGTACGGCACGGCCGGTACGGATCTGCTGAACCTCCACGGCGGGGTGACCGGCTCGACCGTCGACACCGGCACCGGGGCGGGCGACAAGGTGGATATCCGGGGGTCGGTGTTTTCCACGAGTGCGACCGATAACAATACGGTCAAGGCCGTGGACGGCGCCGTTCTGGTGACCATGAAGGGCGCGAATGCTCAGGCGGTTTCAGCGGCCGGCGCCGGTGCGCGCAACACCATTAGTGGCAATAGCGTGGACATCACGGCCGAGGGAACAACGACGGCTTACGGCCTGTATGCCAAAGGCGCCGGGGCTTCGAACGAGATCGGCGGCGGGGATTTGACCGTCACGGCCACGGGCGATCTGACCATTATAGCAGAGGGCGGCTCCGCGCCCGGCACCGGAAACTTCAGCCCCTTGGGGCTCGGCGGCATCGGCATAGTCGGAGAGGGTACACGTGACACCTTGGCCCGCAATGAACCGACGTCTCTTGAGGGCAATCTGAAAATCTCGGGCAGCAATTACGGCGTTTATAACCAAAACGCCGACAACGTGCTGAAGGCCCTCAGAGGTAATGTGGAGATCTCGGGCGGCTCGTACGGTGTGGTCTGGCGGGAAAGCCACTGGGGAACTCCCCCGGCCGGAGAGACGGAGCTTTCGATCTCCGCCGGCACGGATGTGATCCTTAAAGGACAGCGCGGCCTCGTGCTGACCGACGCCGGTCGAGCCGGCTGGGGTCAGGTGCAGGACAGTCAGAACAGCGCGGCCACGGTGCATGCGGATCGCAACCTGACCCTTACGGGCGACGGCGGGGCGAACGGCGGCATCGGCATCGAGTACCTGCAGTCGGGCGTCGGCAAATCCCTGGAGCTTTCGGCAGGCCAAAATCTCAGCATCGACGCCACGGGCAACGGGGTGGCCAGAGGCGTCTACAGCCTTTCCAACAGCGGCGACAAAGCGTCCATCTCAATGGACGCCGGCCACAACCTGAGCATCTCCGCCCACACGAAAGGCGGCGATGCCGGCTATTTCCGCGACTTTCAGATGTCCCAATCGGTCAGTTCCCAAGAGGGCGCCGTCGGGGTGATGCTGCTTTCGGGCGCAACGACCACCAACACCTTTAAAGCGGGCAACAACCTGACGATCAGCGCCAAGGACGAGAGCGACACGGCTTCCTATGCCGTCCTGAACGCGGCGACAAAAGCGATCTTTGAGGCGGGCGGCACGGCGACCTTCATGGCCGAAGGCGGCAAGGAACGTTACGGCCTCTTTACGACCGGCGGCAGCACCAGCGGTTGGGCCGACCAGGGACCCTTCAACGGTCTGACCAAAGTTGCGGCCAAGATGGTGAACATTTCGGCCTCGGGTACGGAAAAGGCTTACGGCACCCATACACGGGGCGTGGACAACACCGACTACTCGAGCAGCGCGGGCCGCCAATACGGCAGCGCCGACACCGAGATTCACGCGGCCGGCACGGCAAACATCGCGGCCCAAAGCGCCGGTTCCGCTTACGCTTTGTATACGCAGAGCGGCAAGGCGTCCGATAACCCCACGCATCAGGGGGCTTCGGCCTCGACCACGGTGACGGGCAAAGACGTGTTCCTCGCGGCCACAGGCGGAGAGCAGGCGTTCGGCATATACACCGAAGCCGGGAAAGCCGAAGCCTCGACCGCGATCGCCGCCAAGGAGTCCGTGACCGTCACGGCTTCGGGAGAGAACGCTTGGGGTGTAATCGCCAAAGGCGGCGAGGCCTCAAATACCATGAAGAGCGGTGCGCGTTTGAACGTCACGGCCAAGACCACGGGGCCGGGTCGGGAAGACAACGCCTCGGCCCGCGCTGAAGCGGGCGCTTTCGGCCTGTATGCCGCCGACGGCGGAAAGGTGACCGCCGAGACCAAAGGCATGCACATCACCGCCACGGCCAAGGGTGAGCAATGGGCTGTGGGCGCGCGGGCCGAAGACGGCGGCCATGTTGAACTGACCGCCAGAGATATTGAGGTAAAGGCCAAGGTTGAAGCCGTGGACAAGACCATCGACCCCCGGGTGCATGCCTTTGCTCTTGAAACCCACAACGGCGACATCACCGTCAACATGACAGGCCACAGCCGCAACACCCTGCTGCTTGAGGCCGAAAACCGGCTTCAGACCGGCAAGGCCAACGGCGACAACTTTGCGGCCGGCATCTTCGCCGAAGGCAAGTCCAATGTGCTGATCAAAGGCGACAAAAACGCGACCAACCAAATCACCATCAAAACCGTCACCGGAGAAGGCGGGTCGGTGGGTGTGTATACGTTCGGCAAAGATTCCGATGTGAGCATCCTCGGCGGCGACCACTTCGACGACATCACCATCGATGCCGCGAGCAATACCGGCGGAGCCGTGGGTATCCGCGTGTCGGCAAACACTTCCGACGTGCTTGTGGACACCGGTAAGGGCGGCGATCTGGCTACCATCCGGGCCCACAGCTCGGAGCAAAGCGACAAGACCCATTCGCATGCCTACGGCCTGCAAAACATGGGCGGCACCATCACGGTCAAAGCCGTAGAAGGCAGCGTGGACATCGGCACCTTCTCCAACAAGAGCAACAGCTACGCCATGTCGGCGGCCGGACCCACGGCCGTGAACTCCGTGGAATCCAGGCGCGCGCATCTGAAAGCCGACAGCAACGAAGGCGTCGCCAGAGGCATGCATGCCCAACAATGCGCCACCAACCACGTTTCCGGCTGGGAAAGCGTGACCGTTGAGGCCAAAGGCGGAACGGCTCATGGCCTGTACGCCGAGACGGGCGCCTCAAACCACGTCACGGGCAAGACCGTCGGCATTACCGCCACGGGGACAAACAGCGCCACCGGCGTGTATGCCACAGGCAGCGGATCTTCGAACGCGGTCTCCGCGTCCGGGGCTGTGAACATCACGGCCTCGGGTGGTGATGCCACTTCCGGCGTGAACGCGCAGTGGGGCGGCGTCAACAGCATCACCGCCAAGGGTGATGTGGATATCTCGGCCTCGGGCGGTCGTTCCAACTACGGCATGTCGGCCACGGGCGGCGCTTCCGCTCCCAATCCCCCGGCGACGAACCACATCCACGACGTCACCGGCAAGGTTTCCATCACGGCCGAAGGCGGCAAGAACGCGTGCGGCATGTCCGCTTCCGTTTCGGGGGTCAACCGGATCGAGAACACCGGAAGGGTGGAAATCACGGCCGAAGGCACTGAAACAAGCTACGCCATGCATGCGACGAGTTGCGGCACGAACACCATCATCAACAACAACGGTGACGCCCTGATCGTGGTCATCAAGGCCACGGGCGGCAGCCTGGGCAATTACGCCATGTATGCCGAGATCGAGAGCAGGAACGAGATCATCGGCGGCGACGGCAACGACGTCATCTCGCTGAAGGGCGACATATATACAGATGCCGCCGGCAAAAACATCATCAACGTCGGGGCCGGCGACGATCAGATCACCCTGGACGGCAAGGTGTCCGGCAACTTCCACCTCGACGCCGGCGACGGGTACGATATTCTCGTGCTGCGGGCGTCTTCCTGGGCCGAGTTTACCGTCAGGTATCAGGCCTGGCTTACGGCCAACTTCGACACGATGAACATCGAGTCCATCCAGTGGGCTCTGAACAACCCGTCGGGCGCCGTGCCCGGCTGGCTGCAGGACCTGGTGAACAACTACAACAACCTGCATTCGGACGCGCCCATCGACCTCAGCCCGGCGACCCTGACGGACCTGGCCCATATCGTTGCCGGCGACATGAACAACATCATCAATCATGACGGCGACGTTACGGCGGTTCACACAACGCAGCACGCGGGCGACGGGCACGGCCTGGCCGCTTTCGGCGACGGCGACGATTATGTGCATGTGAGGGGGAACGTGGATCATGTCGACTTCACCCTCAGCGACGGCCACAACATCCTGCATGTCGACGGCAACGCTTTGAGCGACATCTCCGACGGCCATAACGGCAACGACATCCGCGTGGGCGGTTCGTTCGGCGGGGTGATCGACCTCGGCTCGGGCGACGATCATGTGGAGCTCGGCGCCTTGCATGACGGCGGCATCCTTTTGGGGGTCGGCAACGATCATCTGGCTCTGAGCGCGTTCACCGGCGGAACCTTGGACGGCGGCGCGGGCCACGACATCCTGACCCTGAACCTGGACGGCCACGGCGGCGCCGAAGCCTTCGCGACGGGCGGAGCCTTCAGCGGTCTGTTCACGCCGGGCGCGGTGCAGAACTTCGAGGAACTGCACTTCGATCTGTCCGGCGGTGCCGGCGACTCGTTGGCGGTCGAAGACCTTATCGATTCCCTGCGCGGCCTGACCCTGGGTGGGCAAACCTCCGTGCGCATCACCGGCGACGCCGGCAGCGATCACGTGGACACTCAAGCCCTGTCGAACAACGGCTGGACTTCTTCTACAGATCCCACCACCGGCTCTCGGTGGACGCATGCGGACTCTGAGGATGAGAACCTGATCATTCTGATTCAAAACGGTCTGCGATAGGAAGAAGTATTCCGGGGGAAATCATTTTCCCCAGAGACCCCCTCATGTGTAGGCAATCGTCGTGGAACGACGATTGCCCGCCACGGGGAGGAGCGAACGGGCACCACGTTTCGCATCCCCTTGACATCTCTCCAGCTCGAAGATACGTTGCCTCCATGCACACAAACATCGCCATATCCCTTCAGTGGTGGCGGTCTTGGAAACAAGGCCGCGCGGCATCGTGCATCTAAATATCACGTATTGGAAAGGCACATGTGATCGCGGCGGGGAACCCGGCCGCGATTTTTTTGTCCGCTTCCCTGCCTATAACCAGAGAACGACAAAAAAGGAGTTTCCCCATGGCCACCGCGACCCCCCTGCAAGCCCCTCGGATCCCCAACCTGCCGAAGCCCGGCGCGGACCCCGATGCTCGAGGGTTTTTTGGTCCCCACGGCGGCGTGTTCGTGCCGCCGGTGCTGGAGCCGACCCTGAAAGAACTGGCCGACGCGTATTTTCGCTTCCGTAGCGACCCCGACTTCCTCACCGAGTACCGTGGGTTGCTGCGTGATTATTCCGGCCGGGCCACGCCCCTGTTCAAGGCGGAAAACTTGAGTCGGACCTTGGGCGGCGCGACCATTTATCTGAAGCGCGAAGATTTGAACCACTTGGGCGCGCATAAGCTGAACAACGTCTTGGGGCAAATTCTGCTGGCCAAACGCATGGGCAAGACCCGAATCATCGCGGAAACCGGGGCCGGGCAGCACGGCGTGGCGGCGGCCGCCGCTTCGGCCCTCATGGGCATGCAGTGCACCGTATACATGGGCGAGGAAGATACTCTGCGCCAGCAGCCCAACGTGCTGCGCATGCGCATGATGGGCGCGAAGGTGGTGGCCGTGACCGAGGGTCTGCGCACCCTGAAGGAAGCCGTGGACGCGGCCGTTGCCGCCTGGGCGGCCGAGCCGGACAGCTTTTATCTGCTCGGCTCGGCCGTGGGCCCTCACCCCTACCCGCTGATGGTCCGCGATTTCCAGTCGGTCATCGGCAAAGAGGCCCGCGAACAGTGTCTGGCCCAAATCGGCGGTCTTCCCGACGCCGTTTTGGCCTGCGTGGGCGGGGGCTCCAACGCCATCGGCATGTTCCATGCCTTCATTCAAGATAAAGACGTACGGCTGATCGGCGTGGAGCCGGGCGGGCGCGGCCCGGCCCGAGGCGAGAACGCGGCCACCATGTGCCACGGCACACCCGGCGTGCTGCACGGGTTTTCCTCTTATCTGCTTCAGGATGCGGACGGGGAGGTTTCGCCGGTGTACTCCATTTCCGCCGGCTTGGATTATCCCGGAGTGGGGCCGGAACATGCGCTGCTCAAAGATGCCGGCCGGGCCGAGTATGTCGCCATAAGTGACGCCGAAGCGGTGGAGGCGTTTCTCGCCCTGAGTCGGAAAGAAGGAATCATCCCGGCCCTGGAGTCCTCCCACGCCCTGGCTCAGGCCATGAAGCTCGCCCCGACCCTGTCGAAGGATGCCCGCATTGTTGTCTGCCTTTCGGGCCGGGGAGACAAAGATATGCCCCAGATGCGGGAGATTGTGGAAAGAAGGGAGGCCGCTTCTCGGTAAGCGGATCGAAGTTCGGGCGAGGCGATTCGAAGCGGCGATGCCTCGCCCGGATTGGCCGTCGACCCACGTCTTCCCCGTCGCGTGCTTTGGCGTGCGCCGGGGATTTTTTGTGAAATGCGAGGGGAAAATATATGTATTGTCCTATAATTGTTACGATAATTTTTCCTCGAAAAAATACGTAAAACTCCTAAAGCCCTGTACGGCCCGGCCGATAAGGGGGGTACGGGACGGATCATGAATACGCAGTCGTTTTATACGCGGCAGATGCTGCTCCAATATGGACGTCAGCTGGTTGCTGCGCGCCGTCTGGCGCGCTACGAACAGCTGATCGGTCGCACAAGCGCCGGACCGCAGGATGCGGCGGCGCAGCGCCGGGCCATGGTGGAACGTATCGCCCGAGAAATTATGGAAAACTTGATCTTTTCCGGCAGCGACAACCCGGTGGTTCAGGAGGTTCATGACGCCCTGACCCGGGAAACCGGCGAGGCCCACGTGTTTCGATACCCTCCGGGCAGCCTGGAAGTGCAGGTTTTCCGTACCATGGCGGACGGCACGGAAGAAGAGCTCAGCCCCGAAGATAAACGCTCCCTGATGGGTCGGCTTTGGGACGTGACTTTACGGACGGTAGACGCTACGATGTTGTAGGTCACCGGTTCGAATAGGAGACGACAATGGAAATCAAGAATTCCCTCACTCGTGGTGTGGATCCCTACGCCCAAACGCGTGTGGACGCCGCGGTCGAGAAAGACGGCCGCAAAGAAGCGGTCAAAACGGCCCAACAGCCTGCCGGAGACCGCATCAGCCTGTCGCCCGAAGCCATGCTGCGCACGGCCGCTCATTCGGCCGCAACCCAGGCTCCGGACGTGCGGCAAGAGAAAGTGGACGTCATCAAAGAACGTGTCGCGGCGGGCGAATACACGGTGGATTCCAAAAAAATCGCCGAGAAGCTCCTGGCAGATGAAAGCGCCCTGGCCGGCGCCGTGAAGCCGTAACGCAGCTTTCTCGCAACGATCTCCGAATGAACAGGGAAGCGAATATGGAAGCGGACTCCAACCCGCGCGTCCGCCGTGTTTTTCGCATGAACAGGCCGCAGGAGCAGGGGATCTACACCCTTTTGCGTCCTCTGGCGCCGGCCACGGCCTCGCCCCGACGCCTGGAGATGCTCCGGGGGCTTGGTCTTGCCGTGGACCCCTGGCCCGCCGCCATTGCCGAACCCTCTCCCATACCGGGTGAAGACCCGGCCGCTTATGCCCTTCGGGCAAGCGTCGCCAAGGCCGAGGCCGGCGCTGCGACCTTGCCCGGCGAGCTCCACGATGCGGTCATTCTGGCCGCCGATACCATCGTCACCATCGACAACGACATTCTGGGCAAGCCCCGCGACGTCGATCACGCCGTGGAAATGCTCATGCGTCTCTCCGGGCGCGAACACCAGGTGGTCACCGCCTGCTCCTTCCGCGCGCCGGACTTTCAGGAAGACTTCGCGGTCACCTCGCGGGTGGTCTTTATCCCCTTTGACCGCCAAACCGCCCAGGCCTATGCGGCCGGAGGCGAACCCATGGATAAGGCCGGGGCCTATGCCGTGCAGGGAACCGGCGCCTGCCTTGTGGCTGAAGTCCACGGCTCATGGACAAGCGTGGTGGGTTTGCCGTTGTCTGAGGTCGTGGGGGTGCTGCGTGGACGTGAAGTGATCGGTCTTCGGGGAAATCCGCAAAGATAATTTCGTTCCGGCACAACGCATTTTCAAGAAAATTAAAAAATCCTGAAAAAAGCTGTTGACGGTGGGTTGGAAATGGGACATAAGTCCGTCTCGCCGCTTGGGACAAACCGACGGCGACGCGGTAACCAACTGGAATACTAGTTATTTTATCGCGAGGGAGAAATCCCTGTTCTTTGACAAATGAAGAGTGAATGGGAAGGAAGAGATTCAGTCGGATTCGATCGGTAAGGTCGAACTCGCGGTTTTAATTAACTGGAGAGTTTGATTCTGGCTCAGATTGAACGCCGGCGGCGTGC
>JAVBMX010000002.1:0-53281 GCA_031551885.1 Desulfovibrio sp. | reverse complement strand
GTTTTTTGCCCCTCCCATGGGCGGGGCAATGGGACCGCTCTGGCCCCCACAGGAGTTATCGGCTATACGGGCGGCTGAGACACAGGCTCATGAGGCGTGCCACTAACTTTTAACCTGGTATAAAAAATCGGGGCTGGTCATAGTCTCAAGGCAGTACTTTACGACTTTGTGCGTTTCATAGCTTGAGAAATATCTTGCCACCTATCATTTAATTATTTGTTTTCCAAGGGGAGAGTAGCGATAGCAAAAACCAAAGATTCACATTTTTGACAACAACTTGGGCGCTATGTAATATATCCCGATGAAGTATTTTCTTAAACGCTCTCCGAGCCCGCTTCCAGGCATGTTTTGGCAAGCTCAAAAAAGTGACCTCGGCTGGTGGCAAGCCAGCATATATAGCGGAAACACAATTATAGGCGCTTATGGGCCGCTACCAACGCCTGCAATGGTTTTGAGTGCTATGCGGAAAAACGGTTATGAGCCAATAGATGATGACATGCCGGATGATTGGCAAATCCCACCTCGCGATGGGCTTTCAACAAAAGAGGTGACCACCCTATTGGGTTTAAAAGGTAACCGAGTGGCTTCAGCATGTAAGAAGGGTTCACTCAAAGCCTCACTTGGCGGTGATGGTGAATATTTTATTCATGAAGAAGACGCTGCAGAATGGTACTTGATGTCTCTGCGTCATGATAAAAAAACAAGGAAAAATAGCAAACCTTGTCCGCGCTGTGCAACCCAAATGGTGAAAGACGGAACAGGCAAAGCTCCTTCTATTTGCCCCGCCTGCTACTGGCCCCGCCAGCGTTCCTAACTTTCACACTCTTGCTCCAAATTTGCTCCACTACGGAAAAGAAAATCTG
Organism: Desulfovibrio sp.; assembly: GCA_031551885.1. Classification (GTDB taxonomy): domain Bacteria; phylum Desulfobacterota; class Desulfovibrionia; order Desulfovibrionales; family Desulfovibrionaceae; genus Frigididesulfovibrio. The sequence continues at coordinate 52,418 of JAVBMX010000002.1, read as the reverse complement.
AAAACTCACGAGACGCACGAGTTTTTATCTTTCCGAAGTAGTTGACTTTTTCTGACAACCAACGAGTATCATTGAGTACTGAATCCCCCTCCTAAGCTGTAGGCCGCAGGTTCGATTCCTGCCGGGACACCATAAAAATAAAGGACTTACGAAATTCGTAAGTCCTTTGCTTGTTCTTTCCCCCGAACGCGGCCCCAGAAAAGTCACCGGAATGCGACGCGCCTTCCCCTCCGACATTTTCCTAAAAAAGCGAGGTTCACGCCTCGTTTTTTCGTGCTCTCGCCAAACCCTGCACGGCCGGTCGCCTCTTCTTTCCCGCCTCCTTCCATCGGTCCCACCGGGGTCATTCCCCTATTAAGGCGCGCCGGCAGGCCGTTGCAGGCCTGATGCAACGACGAAATTTTCATTTCGACATCGTTCTTGACAGAAAAAAACAAAAACGGTACGCCTTAGAAAACGGAATGACGTAACACAATTCGGAATAAATGCTCGACTCCGGCGGTTCAAAAACAGGACCCGTTCGCCGCCAAAGGTCGAAAAATCAGCTGAGAGAGGAGGAAAACTGGAGGGAAGCTCGCGGTTTGTGCGTCTGGTTGTTTTACGCAAACAAGGCCGTCTTCTCACGTCATGCCGACCGGTCTGTTCACCGACAGAGAAAACCGAGCGGAGCGTTCCGAAAGACGACGCGTTTGCCGGCACCTTCCCAAACACCCCAACCCGTAGATTAGGAGACCGTTATGGCAGGGCCGCAATCGATTAGTTATGAGGACGCTCCATTCTCATCGGTACATAAAAAAGTTCGAGCCGGCGCCTTTATGGGGCAGATTTGCGACGGCTACACCTTGGGCATTGTAGGCATCGCCCTCAGCTATGCGGCGGGGCCGCTGGGTTTGACCAGCTACTGGATGGGCCTTATCGGCGCCGGAGCCCTGTTGGGGATTCTCTTCGGCAGTCTGATCACGGGCGCGCTCGCGGACCGGATAGGCAGAAAAGGCCTGTTCGCCACAGTCATTTTGGCGTCCGTGATTTTGTCCGCGCTGCAATTTTTCATCTCCGACCCGCTGATGCTGACCGTTCTGCGTTTCCTGATCGGCATGACGATCGGGGCCGACTACACGGTGGGCATCTCGTTGCTCAGCGAATGGACGCCCAAAAAAGAGCGCCCCGTCGTGCTGGGCTGGCTTTTGGTGCTGTGGACCGTCGGTTACGTGCTCTCCTACATCGCCGGCTTTATTCTGAACTGGATCGGCGACATCAGCTGGCGCGTCATTCTCTGTACCTCGGTTGTTCCCGGCCTGATCACGCTGCTGCTGCGTGTCGGCGTACCCGAGTCTCCGGCTTGGCTCCAGCGTAAGGGATACGTCGACAAAGCCCTGGCCGTCGTTCACAAGCATCTCGGCCCGCAGTTCGGCCTGCCCCAGTTGGCGGAAGATGCGCCCCCCGCCTCTTGGTCTCATCTGTTCAGCAGAAAGCTGCGCTACAACACCCTGGTCTCCGGCGTCTTTTTCGCCTGCCAGGTGCTGCCCTTCTTCGCCATCAGCATCTTCCTGCCCCTGGTTCTGTCGGACCTCAAGATCGAGAACCCGCACGCCTCCGGAATCGGTTACAACGTGTGTACCATGGCCGGCGTGCTCATCGGCGTCTGGCTCATCAACAGAATCTCCCGCCGGGCCTTTCTGATGTGGACGTTCTACGGTGCCGGCGTCATCCTGGGCATCATGACCATTTGGCAGGGCATGCCCGGCTACCTGGCCCTGGCCCTGCTGACGGCCCTGGCCCTGGTGCTGGCCATCGCCATCACGCTTGAGTTCCTGTATCCGCCCGAACTGTTCCCCACGGAACTGCGCGGCTCCGGCGTGGGCCTGACCGTGGCCATCAGCCGTATCGGTGCGGCCGGCGGTACCTTCCTGCTCCCGATCATCAACGAGAGCTTCGGCGTATACGCCTCTCTGGGCATGTGCATCGGCGCGCTGTTCCTCGGCGGCATCGTGTGCCAACTGTGGGCTCCCGAAACCTCGGAAAAATTCATGAAGCCCGATCAGCCGAAGGTGGGAGGCATTCCCGTGCCTCCGGCCGCGGTGGCCCTGGGGCGTGACTAAGGCCCTGAACGGATCATGTGGTAATGTTTAGAGACGCGACAAGGAGTTTGTTCAAATGCGTGATGTGAAACTTTTCCCGGCGGAACTGGGCCCTTCTGGGTGGTTTGAAACCTCTTCCTTTAAGACACATCGGTTCAACGACCCTAAAGAAATTCTCGACCGCTATGATTTCGTCGTGGTCGGCGGCGGTTACGGCGGATTCGGCGCGGCCTGGCGCTTTGCCGAGCTCAACCCCGACGCGAAAATCGCCTTGTTCGAAGCCATCCGCATCGGCCAAAACGACAGCGGCAAGAACGCCGGCTTCCTGATCGACGTGCCGCACGCCTTCGGCACCGATACCTCGACGATTGAAGAAAAAAAATGGAACGTCCAGTTGTACGCGACATCCATCAACAAGATGCGCACCATCATTAAGGACAACAATCTCGACGTGGACTGGAACGACTGCGGCAAGTATCTGGCCGCCCATGAGACGAGCGCTTTCAAGCACCTGGATCACGAAGCGGAAGACCTGGACAAGGTCGGCAAGACCTATACCTTCGTCGAAGCGGACGAACTGGCCCGCAAACTGGGTACCCGCTACTACAAAAAAGCTTTGTACAGCCCGGACTCTGTGCTGGTTAACCCGGCCGACGTGCTGCGCGGCATGAGTACTCTTCTGCCCAAGAACGTCCACGTGTTTGAAGAAACCCCGGTGCTGCACATCGAAGACGGCGCCTCGCCCACCGTGACCCTGGTCAACGGGCGCAAGGTCCGCTGTAAGGCGGTCGTCGTCACCGCGGGTCCCTGGCTTGAAGAATTCAGCCTGTCCAAAAACGAATTCTGCCCGGTCATTTCCTTTGCCGGCATGTCCCGCGAACTCAACGAGCAGGAACTGGCCGACTTCAAAGATATACAACCCTGGGGCAACACCGCCGCCCACCCGTCGGGAACCACGGTGCGCTTCACCCGCACCAACCGGATCATCGTCCGCAACGGCTTTCTCTATCCCACTTGGTTCACCTGCTCTCCGGAACGTATCAGACGCTCCCGCCGTCTCTTGCGCAAAGCGTTCAACAACCGCTTCCCCAAGCTCTCCCATGTGAACTTTGAATACGTGTGGGCGGGGCTCATCCACCTGACCATGAACTCCAAGCCCGTTTTCGGGCGCAAGGGCAACATTCATTACTCGGGTGTGGGCGAAGGCGCGGGCGTGGCCAAGACCTTCACCATGGGCATGTGCCATGCGGAATGGGCCAACGGCATGAACAGCGACGTGCTTGAGTTCCTGAAAAACGACAAAAAACCCACCTGGCTGCCGCCGGAACCCTTCAGAACCGTGGGCGCCGAGTGCCGCTTTATGTGGGAACATTTGACCGCCAAAGGGGAAATCTAGGCTCAGGCCTCAGGAAGACGCCGGCTGCGAAAAGCTGACTTTTTCGGCTGCAAAAAAGGGAAAAATTGGGCGAAGCCGTATCGAGCCGCCCGGAGAGCACTTTTTCCCTGCACGCGGCAGGACGGAAAGCGGATGAATGAGGCTTCAGCCTAGCCGTACCGTCACCCTTCCCGCGGCATTCAAATGGCAAAAACCATTGGAATACCCGGGAAGGGCAAACGGCAAGCATTAATGGAACGATGTAACTCATTGCGGTATACACCGAACCCACGTTCCGCCTGGAAACCGGAACCCTCCAACCGAGAGCGAAGCAACTTTGAAAAAGTCTCTTTGCTCCGGCGGTCGCCCAAGCGACCTGCGACCCGCGCCTGTGTACGGCATGGTTTCGTTATTCCCGCAATGCGGCGATCGAACAACCTCCGCAGTTCTGTTTTCTTCTTGCGGAATCGTTCAAAAGTTTTTGGCCATGTGGTTTTATAAACAATTTCAAAGTGAAATTGCTCCAACGAGGTAACGGGATGAAAGAAACACTGTTCTTAAAGAATACGGAGACGTTCGCCGAGAGCATGGTTCGTTGCGGGGTAAGCTGTCACTTTGCCTACCCCATCACTCCGGCGACGGACGTGATGAAGTACTCGGCCGTCAAGCTGCCGGAATACGGCGGCCGGATGGTGCAAATGGAAAGCGAACTGGCCGTTTCCAACGCTCTCGCCGGGTATGCCTGTACCGGCAAACTCGGAGCGGCCTCCACGTCCGGGCCGGGTATGACCCTGATGCAGGAAGCCATCGGCTTCATGGCCGCCGCCGATCTGCCGTGTATTTTGCTGGACGCCATGCGCGTGGGCCCGGGCGACGGCGACATCATCGGCGCGCAAAGCACCTACTTTCAAGCGACACGCGGCGGAGGCCACGGCGACTATAGAATCATCGTCCTGGCGCCTTCCTGTGGTCAGGAAATCGCCGACCTCATGCCCCACGGCATCAAGTTGGCCTACACCTACCGCACGCCCGTGCTTTTTGTGGTCGACGGCGTGACCTGCCAGATGACCGAATCAACAACCTTCACCGAACGGCATGATTACAGCGCCGATTTCGACACGTCCGACTGGAGCTACACCGGCACCAAAGATCACCCGAAACGTTTTCTCGTGACCGGCAGCTACACCCATGAGCAGGGCTATGAAATGAACGAGCGCCTGCGCAAGAAGTATGTGACGATCCAAGAGAAAGAACAGATGTGGGAGCAGGAAGGAGTTGAAGACGCCGAAGTGGTGGTTGTCGGGTTCGGCATCCACGGCCGCATGTGCAAGGATCTCGTGGCATCCTTCCGCGAGCAGGGCAAAAAAGTCGGCCGCATTCGCCCGATAACCCTGTGGCCTTTCCCGGACAAAGCGTTTGAGGCTCTTCCGAAGTCGGTCAAGTCCATTCTGGTTGTGGAAATGAACCATGGGCAGATGCTCGACGACGTGCGCCTGGCCGTGAACGGCAAGGTGCCGGTGTCTTTCCTGGGCAAAACGGGCGGCGACATTCCCATGTGCACCCTGGCCGACATGGTTCGTGAAACCGGAAAATTGTTGAGCAAATGAACTTTGAAAAAGTTCGTTTGCTCCGGCGGCCGAATAAACGGCCGCTCGCTTGCGGGCTCGTTTCAAAACCCTTCGACACTATAGTTTCATAGACAATTTCAAAGTGAAATTGCTCTACGGGAGCTTAAGATGCAGACACTCGCAGATTACTACGGCAAGACCCTCAAGTTCGACAAACTGTTCAGCTATTGCCCCGGGTGCGGCCACGGCATCGTCACCCGCCTTGTGGCCGAGGCCATTGAAAGCCTGGGCATCAGAGAAAAAACGACGTCCGTTGTGGGCATCGGTTGCGGCGGGTTCTCCCACCATTACATGGAAATCGACGCCATCGAAGCGATCCACGGCCGTTCGCCCGCCACCGCCATCGGGTACAAAATGGGCCTGCCCGACAATATCGTCTTCACTTACCAGGGCGACGGCGACATGAGCGCCATCGGTCTGGCGGAAGTGCTGCACGCCGCCAACCGGGGCGTGCCCATCACCTGCTTCATGATCAACAACTCCGTTTTCGGCATGACCGGCGGCCAAATGTCGCCCACCAGCCTGGCCGGGCAGGTGACCGCGACCACGACCAAGGGCCGCGACATCCACACCCACGGCTACCCCCTGCTGTTGCCCGAAATGATGCGCGCCATGCCCGGCGTGGCCTACCTGGCCCGGGAAACCGTGGTGGACGCCAAAAGCATCAACAGGGCGGCCAAGAGCGTGCGCAACGCCTTCGAGTGCCAAATCAAAAAAGTCGGGTTCTCGTATGTGGAGTTCATCGTTCCCTGTCCCACGGGGCTCAAGATGGGCGTCATGGACGCTTACGCCTGGTGTGCCAAGGAAGCCTTGGACTGGTTCAAACCCCAAGTTTTCAAAAACGAACTGGAGCAAAGCCGTGAAGTATAAATGCGCATTGTCCGGCTCGGGCGGCCAGGGCGCGGCCCTGATGGCCAAACTGGTCTGCCTTGCGGGCATCAAGGAATCCAAACAGGTCGTCATGACCCAAACCTACGGCATTGAGCAGCGCGGCGGGGACTCGACCGGGTACGTCGTTCTGTCCGACGAGTCCATCGGCAACCCCATTGTCGAATCGGACGCCGACGTCGCCGTGGCCATGAGCGCGAGCATCTACCAGACGGCTCTCGAAAGCGTGAAGCCGGGCGGCACCCTGTTCGTGAACAGCTCGTTGGTTGAAAACCTTCTCACCCGCCCCGAGGTTCGGCAGATCCATCTGCCGGTTTCCGACATGGCCCAAGAACTGGGCAATGTGCGGGTGGCCAACATCATCATGCTCGGAGCGGTCATTCGGGCCACCGGCATGCTCGGCCCGGAAGCCGTCACCGCCGCCCTGGAAGACAGCATCGGCAAGAAAAAGAGCGCCATGCTGGAAGTCAACGCCGCGGCCCTGAACAAAGGCATGCAGGCCGTCGCAAAGGAGATGGGCAAGTGAGCAAAAAAGAAAAACTGCATCTCATCGAAACCGGACGCTGCAAATCCTGCGGCCTCTGCGTGGCCGCCTGCCCCAAGCAAACCCTCGGCATCGGCTCCGCCCTCAATCATCAAGGCTACGCCTCGGTGACCCAGGTGGCCCCCGAGAAATGTGTGAAGTGCAATATCTGCCGCGTCGTATGCCCGGATGTGGCCATCGGCGTCATTGAGGCGCAACTCTAATTCTTTGAGAGGAAGCGGATCCATGTCAGACCTGACTCCCCTTTTCAGGCCAAAAAGCGTCGCCCTGATCGGCGCCTCGTCCGATACCAAAAAGTACGGGTACTGGACGGCCAAGAGCCTGATCGACAACAAGTTCACCGGCGATCTGTACCTGATCTCCAGAACGGCCGCCGACGACATCCTTGGGCACAAGCCCTACGCCTCCATCTCGGACGTGCCCGGCCCGGTCGACCTGGCCATCGTGGGCATCGCCCCGAAGCACATTCTGCCGGTTCTTGAAGAATGCGCCGCCAAGGGCGTCAAGGCCGTGATCGTGGTTTCCACCGGCTTCGGCGAAGTGGGTCCCGAAGGCAAGGCCCTTGAGCGGGATATGGTGGCCATCGCCCGCAAAACCGGCATGCGGATTATGGGCCCGAACTGCATGGGTCTGTTCAGCTCGGCCCCGAGCCTGAACGCCAGCATCATCGATCTGGACAAGGGCCACATGGGCCTGGTCCTCCAGAGCGGCAACTTCGGCATCGACATCAACTTCAACGCCAAATCCCGAGGCCTGGGCTACAGCTGCTGGGCCACCATCGGCAACCAGATCGACCTGCGCTTCCCGGACTTCGTGGAATACCTCGGCCAGGACGACGAGACCCGCGTGGTCATGATGTACATGGAGGGGCTGCGCGTCTCTTCGGTGGACGACGGCCGCTCCTTCCTGGAAAAGGCCCGACGCACCACCCTGAACAAGCCGGTCGCGGCCATCAAGATCGGCCGCAGCGAAGCCGGGGCGCGGGCCGCAGTTTCGCACACCGGCTCTCTGGCCGGCAGCGAGAAGATCTTTGACGCCGCCCTGAACCAGGCCGGGGTCATCCGCGTGGATACGCCCAACGAGCTGCTCGATGTGGCCGAGGCCTTCTCCCGCTGCAAGCCGCCCAAGGGCAACCGCATCGCCATCCTCACCGACGGCGGCGGCCACGGCGTTATGGCCACGGACACGGCCGAGCAGTTCGGCCTGAACGCCTTCGTGCTCTCGGAAGAAACCCAGCAAAAGATCCGCGCCGTGCTCAAGCCGCACTGCCCGATCAAGAACCCGGTGGACCTCGCGGGCACGCCCGAAGGCGACATGTGGGTGTTTGACCGCTGCGCCGAGATTCTGCTGGCCGACCCCGAAGTGGACGGTCTGGTCATTGTCGGTCTGTACGGCGGTTACTGCGACCTGTCCGAGGAATTCCGCCAACTGGAAATGGATGTGGCCAAGAGCCTGGTCGAGCGGGCGGCCAAGTCCGACAAGCCCGTGGTCATGCACTCCATCTACCAGCCGCAGCGGCCCGAAAGCCTGCAGTACATCATGAAGAACGGTTTTCCCGTGTACGGCTCCATCGACGCGGCCATGCGCGCCATGGGCGCTCTGGTCGGTTTCAACGCCAAGCAGGAGCGGATCAAGGAAGAACTGGCGGCCACCCCGCCGCAGCTTCCCGCCGATCGCCTGGACAAGGTGCGGGCCATCTTCGCCAAGGCTCGGTCCCAAGGCCGGGTGAACCTGGTGGAAACCGAGGCGCGGGACGTTTTGCGCGCCTATGGCTTCCAGCTTCCGACCCACGGGCTGGCCCAAAGCGCCGACGAGGCCGCCGCCATGTTTACCGGCATCGCCGGCGGCAAGGCGGTCATGAAGATCGTGTCTCCGGAAATCCTGCACAAGACCGATGCGGGCGGCGTCATCCTGAACGTCGATTCCGAGCAAAAGGCGCGTGACGCCTACGCCACCTTGCTCGCCAACGCCAAGAAGTACGACGCCGACGCGAACATCTACGGCGTGCTGGTCACGCCCATGCTGGCCGGCGGCATCGAGTGCATTATCGGCAGCAGCTCCGACGTGACCTTCGGTCCCACGGTCATGTTCGGCCTGGGCGGCATTTTTGTGGAAGTGCTCAAGGACGTGGCCTTCCGCGTGGCTCCGGTCAACGCCCCCGAGGCCGGCCGGATGCTGCGTGAAATCAAGGGCTACCCCATGCTCGAAGGCGTGCGCGGCAAAAAGGGCGTCAACATACCGGCCCTGGCCGATGCGGTGAGCAAGCTCTCCCACATGGTTACGGAGCTTACCGATGTGGCCGAGGTCGACCTGAACCCGGTGTTCGCCACCGAAAACGGCCTGGACATCGTCGACGCCAGAATCGTTCTGCACTCCGTAGAGGGTGCCTAAGCAAGTACTTGGGGCTGCCGCCCCAAACCCCACCTGGGGGGAATCATTCCCCCCAGACCCCCGCATGTGTTTCGTCAATCCCCGCGGCGCGCGGTTTGACGAAACAATGGGGGTGCAGGGGATTCAATCCCCTGCCAGGGGGATTGGGGTGCTGTCCGCGTTGTTGCAAGACAACCTTGGTTACATCGCGGGAGTGCTGCCGGTCGGTAAACCTGTGCAGCACTGTTTGAGTCCCCTAACGTAATAGAGACCGACCTGTTCCATCGTTTAACTTCACGGAGGACGGAATGGAATTTGTTAACGACAAGAACGGCACGCCTCCTCACGGCCCGTATTCGCACGCGGTGAAGAGCGGCAACATGTTGTACATCTCCGGGCAGGTGCCTTTTGACACCAACGACACGTTGATCGGTACCGACATCGCCGCCCAGACGGAGCAGACTATGAAAAATCTGCAATCGCTCCTGTCTTCGGCCGGTCTGAGCATGAAAAATGTGGTCATGGCGACCGTTTATCTGGCCGACTGGAATGATTTTGCCGGATTCAACAAGGTGTATGCCCAATTCATGGGCGATCATAAACCCGCCAGGGCAACGGTGGAAGTTTCCGGAATCGCCGGAGGCTGCTTGATCGAACTCGCCGCCATTGCGGAATTCCCTTAACCCCTCCGACGCGGCCGGCAGTCGCCCGCCGCGCGCCCCACAAGGCCCGCGATCGGTAAGCCACCTTGAGAACGACTGCCGGCAACGGCTTCGGCAATGCCCCGCATTGCCGAAGCCATCTGGAAAAATTAAAATATGACAATGGATATATATTTTACGTAGCCGGTATGCACAATGGTACTTTGTAGTACATAAGAAGAAATGCATCTTATATTTCGTGCGTCGACGCCGGCGAGAACAAAGGTCGCACTATTCCTTCTAATGGAGACGACCTAAGAGTGTCTTGAACGACACCGGGAGAACCCGGAGGAGACCCCTGTGAGCACGATGTCGTTGACCGAATCGTTTGACGGTGCCCCCCTCAACCATTTTCATAAGCGTTTGGTGATCTATTCATCCGGCGGACCTTTTCTTGACGGCTATGTTCTGAGCGTCATCGGCATGGCCCTGGTGCAGCTGACCCCGCAACTCGGGTTGTCCCTGTTCTGGGAAGGCATGATCGGCGCGTCGGCGTTGATCGGCATTTTCTTCGGCGGCTTTGTCGGCGGATGGCTGACGGATAAATTCGGCCGCCAAATATTGTACACCATAGACCTTATCGCCATAGGCGTTTTTTCGCTCGCGCAGTTCTGGGTCGAAGGCCCGCTCGCCCTGTTCCTGCTCCGCCTGGGCATAGGCGTTGCCGTGGGCGCGGACTACCCCATCGCCACCGCTTTGCTGGCCGAGTTCACCCCGAAAAAATACCGCGGGCCGTTCCTCGGCATTCTGCTGATCATGTGGTTTGTCGGCGCGGCCGCCGCCTACATCATCGGCGACCTGATGCTGCGCACGGGCCCGGACGGTTGGCGCTGGCTGCTGGCGAGCGCCGCCCTGCCCACGGCCATTTTTGTTCTGCTGCGGCGCAATACCCCGGAATCCCCGCGCTGGCTGGTACAAAAAGGCAAGTATACGGAAGCCAAGGCCGTTCTGAAGATGGTTTACGGTCAGGACGTCAGCACCGAAGACCTCAAAACAATGACCTCGGGAGTCAAGCAGGCCGGCGTTTCCGCTCTGTTCAAGTCGGGTTACGGCGCGCGCATGCTGTTCATCTCTCTCTTTTGGACCTGCGCCATTGTGCCCTTGTTCGCCGTGTATTCCTTTGGGCCGAAAATCCTCGCATCCCTGGGCCTGACCGGAGATTTGAGCAATCTGGGCTCGGCCGCGATCGCGGTCATCTTCATGATCGGCTGCACCTTTTCCCTTCTGATCATCAATAGAAAAGGACGCCGCCCCCTGTTGCTGCACAGTTTCTTCTGGTCGGGCATCGCCCTGTTGCTGCTCGGGATTTACTCGGACAGTTCCTCATACTTCATTCTCCTGATGTTCTCCGCCTATGCTCTGGCAACGGGCGGCGCGCAAACCTTACAGTTCGTTTATCCAAACGAATTGTTCCCGACCGAAATTCGCGGCTCGGCCGTGGGTCTGGCTTCGTCGTTGAGCCGCATCGGCGCGGCCATCGGCACCTATCTCGTTCCCCTTGCCTTGGTACGCCTGGGCATCGGCACGACCATGCTCGTTGCGGCAGGCATCACTTTGCTTGGCTTCCTGGTCAGTCTGAAGATGGCCCCGGAAACAAAAAGCTGTAGCTTGGAAGACGCCGCAAGCCTGTGAGGAAAAAGGCGGCCCCCTTTGTTCGAGAAGGCCAAAGGGGGCCGCTTTCGCGAAAAGTTCATGGGAACGGAATATCCCTTGCGGGATATAGGAAGTTACGGATATTTTCGTTTATCCGACACACCGCCCCGTGGGCTTGTCTGGAACCCTTTGTGGGCGTATAGTGAGAGAAAAACCTGCGGTGGTTGTCGAGAGTGTCGTCCCCCATCCGCCCACACCTTGTAGAGAAGAGGATTTCGGAGCAATGTCCGGACATTCGAAAAAATATTATGAGATAGGGGCCATCTCCAAAGTATGTGCACTCGTTGAAATGCTCTCCACAAAAAAATCCTGGGAGCTTTCCGACTTGTGCCGTGCCGTGGGAATGCCGAAAACAACGGTCCATCGAATGCTCCTGACCCTTGAAGACAACGGCTATGTGGTGCAGGAAAAACTGCGGGGCGAATACGCGCTCTCATTCAAACTGTTTTCCATCGGCAGCCGGGTGATCAACCATTCCAACCTTGTCGACATCGCCCGGCCGTTTTGCAAAGAACTGGTGGAGGCCGTTGACGAAACCGTGAACCTGTGCGTCGTCTCCGGCACGGAGATGCTGGTGATCGACAAGCAGGTCACGAGCCAGATGCTTCGCCAGGATTCCATCATCGGCAGCTCCTTCCCGTTGTTCCAGTCGGCCTCCGGCAAGGTGTTCCTCGCCTTTGCCGAAAAAGATGAAGCCGATAAGGTGCTGGCTCTGCTGAGAATGCAGTCCGGCTCCCCAAAAAGCGAAGTGGTTTCCCCCGACTTTCTCGAAGAGCTGGGCACGGTCCGACAAACCGGGGTTGCCCATGACTACGAGGAAGTCTTCAAGGGTGTGCGCTGCATTGCCGCACCTATTTTCGACTTCCAAAACAAGCTCGCGGCCACGCTGAGCATTTCGGCGCCCACGGTACGGCTGAACGAAGCCGCGAACATCAAAATTGAATCAAACCTGGTTGAGACGACCCAAAAAATTTCTCGACGGCTTGGAGCCTCCATCGCTTTCCGCTCGTAGCCTCTCCCGCCACACCTCCCCCCGTGGGAAGGCCGACGTTTTTCCCGGACGGCACGACTCCGGGAGCGACGGCCGGTCTTTCCCCCTCGTAGGAAAAGCCGCTCCTGCGGCCCTCCCGTGTGAGCGAAGCCCCCACAGACAATTTTAAGTTTGGACGGGCTTCCCGTAGCCTTTTGCGCGGTTCGGCCCATCGGCATATTGACTGTTTTACGGCGTCGCAATAAAATGGGACATCATTCCGAATTGCGGAATATCATTCCCGACAGAGCACTCAAAACCATTTTGGTTTTGAGAATGCCCATGAAACCATATACCGGCCGGACTCAAAAACGAGTGCGCAACGGGCGTTCGTTGCGCGGCCGTCGAGCATTTTCACTTTGAAAATGCTCTCTTTTCTGGAGGCGATATGAGACTGCAACCTGTCGGCCACAGCAATCTCGGCAGGGTTCGCTCCGACGGCGTCAGGTATGTCTGGCGGCTCGGCCCCAAGACTCCCTATATTGAAAGCGCGGCCTTCACGACCAGGGCGAAAATACCCACCGCCGACATCGACAACCATATTTCCGCCTATACCACCTCCGTCAGTTCCGGCTGCGCCTTGACGCCGGCCCGGTTGGCATGCAAGTTCTGTCGAACGGGCAACACCTTGCGGTTTTCCGGCCCGCTGAGCTCCGAGGAAATCGCCCTGCAAAACGTCTTCATGGTGCTGACGGATATGGCCCGCGACGCCAACAACCCGGTGGCAAGCAATCCGCGGGAATTCGCCTACATGGGCCAGGGTGAGCCGGGGTTCTCCTACACCCAACTCAGGCGGGCGGTACGGATTACCGACGGCGTCATGCAGTCTTTGGGGCAAAAGGTGTTCCGGCACATCTTGGCCACCTGCGGCGTTGTGGAAATGGTCGACGCGCTCATCGACGATCTGGAAAGCGGCTTCTATAAAGGGACCAGGGTCACCTTCCACTACTCCCTTCATGCCACCCAACGTCGAGCTGAAGTCATGCCCATCGACGAAGTTTACGGCTACAAACGAATTATCGACCGGCTGCCGAAAATTTTCGAACTCACCGGAGAAAAACCCTGCGTCGGTATGTTGCTGTTCAAAGATTACTGTAACGGGGAAAAGCCCAGGCATTATTCCACGAACGAAGAAGAAATCGACAGACTGACCGCGCTGCTGGACCCCAAAGTCTGTCGGATCAGCCTGTGCGAGTTCAACCCGTGCGACAATGTCGGCACCAACGGCGAGGTCACGCCGGAAGAAGCCGCCGGTCTGGTGCAACGGCTTGAAGACCGGGGTTTTCAGGTGAAATTGTTCGCCTCGTTCGGCAAACAGGAAAATACGGCCTGCGGCCTGCTCGGCGGCACGGAGCCGGATGTTCCGGCGGATGCGGGCACTTTGGCCGCATGGGAAAAGGCGCGAAAATTGATTGAGACGGTATACCGATGAAACGGCGCGGCCCGCGCCCCTCGTTCGCACGTCTCCGCCGGGGATGCGCGAAACGGAGGCGGAACGCGGCTCCGGAGCCCTGTCTTCCGGACGAAGGCACGCTGCGCGGCGTGCTGGCTTTCCTCCGACAGGCTGAGAATTTAAAGAATACGCTTCGGCAGTCGCATACCTCCACGGGCCGGCAGGAAAGCGCCGCCGAGCACAGCTGGCGGCTTTGCCTGCTTATCCTGGCCTGCTCCAACCTGTTTGCGGGCCTTTGCCTGGAAAAGCTGCTCAAACTGGCGATAGTCCATGATCTGGGCGAGGCGATCTCCGGCGACACCCCCGCCGTTTCTCTGCCGCAAGCGGAAGCCAAGTCCGCGCGGGAACGGCGTGACATGCGGTTGCTGTGCGCCCCTCTGCCGGAAAACCTGCGGGAGGAATTCCTCGCATTGTGGGAGGAATACGAAGCCGCTTCCACGGCCGAAGCCAAAATGGTCAAAGGGCTTGATAAGCTGGAAACACTCATACAGCACAACCAGGGCCTCAATCCCCCGGATTTCGACTACGCCTTCAATCTTTCCTACGGACGCAGCCACACGGATGCCCACCCCCTGCTCCAGGCGCTGCGAAAGAGTATTGATGCAGATACGGCGAGTCACGTAGTCCCCAAATAACGTGGTCATCACAACGACAAAAGCCCTCCGGCGATGAACCGGAGGGTTTTTGTCGTTGCGCTTTTCGACTATGTCGGCCTATGGACCCGACGCCTCCAAGAGAAAAAATACCTGAAATGCCTATGTCGCCTCTCGCATTTCGTCAAAATCGGCGTTTCCAGCCGGCGTCTTCTTGCCGAGTGGAAGCATTCCCTGGGTCCACCGCCTTCATCGCCGAAGAAGAAGCACCGCCTCCGCCGGCAAAAGCCATGGCTTTCGGCAAATCCGACAGGTCGGCTTTCCCGCCGGCAAAATCGTTCACGCGGTGTAAGGGTTTCTTCAAACTTCCAAAAACGAAAAGCCCGGAACACCGCCCGGGCCTTTCGTTCTCATTGCAAAAAAGAATATGCTCTCACAGCGAGCGCATCCGTTGTCTGTCGACCATCCGCTCGATTTCCTCTTCGGAATGCGTGGCCAAAAGATCCCGGATGTCCTCCAATGCCGCCTCCTTTTCCGTGGCCGTATGAAAGCGGTAGGTCAACGGATTCAGGTAGTGCGCGGAATCGAAAAAGGTCTCGGTCGTCAACAGTTCAAGGAACAGCAGCAGCTCTTCCACCTTTTCTTTTTCAGAAGCCTCGACGAACTCGCCGGAACGAAGCATCGCCTCAAGGGGCGTATTGGGGAACACCGTCAAACCTGTTGTGGTGAGCCGGCGCGGATGCACCTGATTGAAAAAGGCGACCGTATCTTTGGCGCACGCCGCTCCCCCGCCTCGTCCGCCCATGCCCAGAATATATTGCGTCGTATAGGCAATGCCCGCTTCATCCAGGCGCAGCAACTGCTCCACGGCCTCGAGGGTGGTGTGCCCTTTATTCATGAGACGCAGGGCCTCGTCGTTGCCGTTTTCCGTGCCGATGTACAGATGCGAAAGCCCGAGCGCCCGCAGCTCCCGCAATTCCGCCAGGCTTTTGCCGGCCACGTCGCGGATCATGGACTGCATGCCGAGTTCCTGGAAACCCGGAAAGTGTTTCCGCAGCGTTTCGATATAGGACTTCAGAGTAAAGGTGGGCAGCGAAAACGGGTTGGACCCGATCATGTACACGTCGGTATTCGCCGGGTGCGCGGATTTCTTCGCCGTCAGCTCCTTTTCCAGATGCTCCACCGAGGCCGCCTGAAACGCATACCCGCGCGAAACATAGCAAAAATTGCACCCATTGTGGGTGCACCCCTGGGTTGCGCGCAGCAAAAGGGACTTCGCCTCCTGAGGCGGCCGGAAAGGTGTTTCCGTAAATTCCATAAGGCCTCCCTGTGGTCGTTCGTTTACGGAGAATAGCACAATCGCCGTTTCCAGGGAATGGCCGCGCTCCGCCGGCAGCGACCCATTCTGAGATTCCGGGCGTCACCGGCGCTTGACCCTTTTTGCCATTCCCCGCTACTCTTTCCTCAGCCCAAAGGACGGAGCCGACAAATACCGGCGGACGCCCCCGAGGAAACAAGGCCCAAAGTCGTCCGCCGCTCGGACCAAAGGAGCGCGAGATGGACGACGACCTGAATTCGCGAAGCCGCGAAGAGCTCATTGCGGAAGTGAAGCGCCTGCGGGCCGGAATCCGCCGGCATCGGGATGCATCCGGGCACGCTCTATGCTGGCATCATCCCGCCTTGTGGGAATTGTTGCCGGAGCCCGTGCCGCGCGACATCGCCGTGCCCCCCTGGCCGAAGTTTATGGCGGGTTGCGTCGCCTACCGCCGTTCTCTGGACAAAGAACGGCCCGACGCCGCCGTGAACGACGTGGAATACCCGGTCGCGCCGGGCGACGACACCCTGTAGCCGAGCCGAAAACAATTCTTTTGACATGACGGCCGAACCGCGTATTCCCTTCAGCAAGATGAGCGCGTTAAGGCCGCTGTCCGACGGGGCACCTCAAATGCGGATACGCCCGCGGACCGGCCCGCGCCCTTAAGACCCCCCGTTCTCAAGAACCCTGCCACACGACGGAAAAGGAGCCACACGTGACGCTGCTGCACAAAGGAAAGACCAAGGATGTCCACGAGCATGGAAAGCATACCCTGCGCTTGGTGTTTACCGATCGCGTGACCAAAAACGATGCGGGAGAGGTCGATCCCGGCGGGAACAACCTCTCCGAAGACGGCGCGCCGGGGCAAGGCAAAGCCTGCCTTTCCATGACGGCCGTCATTTTCGAGCATCTGGCCAAGCATGGCGTGCCCACGCACATGGTCTCGCACAACCTTGTCGACCTCTCCATGTTCGTGCGCAAGGCGACCGTGTTCGGTTCCGGCCTGGAGTGGGTCTGTCGCTGGGTGGGCACGGGCAGCTTTATCCGCCGCTATAAGAACGTTCCGGGCGTGAAGGACGGCATGCGCTTTGAAAGCCCGGTCTTCGAAATCACCATCAAGGACGATGCGGGCGGCGACCCGCTGATCGTGCCTTCGGCCATTGCGGCCCTGGGAATCATCCCGGCGGATCGACTCAACGGGCTGATCGAGATGAACGCCAAGGCCATGACGCTGATCCACGACCTGTTCCGCGAACGCGGCCTGGACCTGTGGGACATCAAAATCGAGTGGGGACAGGATTCGGCCAACGGCGACTTTCTGCTCATCGATGAAGTCAGCGCCAACTCGTGCCGCGCTTTTGACGCGGAATCGGGCGAGCCGGTCAAAGGCGCCGCTCTTTCCGAACGATTCGCAGTTGCGTAACAACTCGCGATTCCCAGCAAAACGTACAAGTACTGAAAGCCCCCCCGATAATCGGGGGGGCTTTGCGTTTGCCGGCACGAACGCTGTCGCGCGGTTGGGCCGTTTGCTCGACAAAATACGAAATCAGTTCCCGCCGGGAACCCCGTAGCTGGGAACTTCGATCACTTTTTCAACCTGCGGCTCCGCGGGCAACGCTTCCGTCGGGCTCATCCGGCGCAGGTGGCCGGGCCCGGTGGGGCCATCGCCCCACGCTTCCGATTGTTGGCCGATGGGCGTGGGCACATAGGTGGAATCTTGAGCGGAGGGATCCGCCATGGTCCCGCCTCCATTATTTCCTGTTTGGTAGGCATCGGCCGCGCCGGCCGTTCC
Organism: Desulfovibrio sp.; assembly: GCA_031551885.1. Classification (GTDB taxonomy): domain Bacteria; phylum Desulfobacterota; class Desulfovibrionia; order Desulfovibrionales; family Desulfovibrionaceae; genus Frigididesulfovibrio. The sequence goes on along the minus strand of JAVBMX010000002.1, from coordinate 34,998 downwards.
GGCCGCCAGCAGCACGGCGGGCAGCACCGCGCAGGCGGCTGCGTATTTACAGGCCGAGAGGATAATGCTCGTTTTTTCAGACTTCGATGACACGGGGCACCTCCTGATAAGCCGCCCGAAACGGAGTCCACCGGGCGGAATCTGGACCTGCGGGACGGCCGTCTCTCTCCGCCCGCAAAAACCTGCCCGCCGCCCTGTGGCGCGGCGCGGCATATTCCTGAACACAAGATCAAGATGTCGCTGAGACATATTAATAGTAAGCACCCTATGGGCGAAGTCAAGGAGGAGAACCGGGGGAGGAAGCCCCGCGACAGACCGCGCGGCTTCCGCAAGAGAAGAGCACGTCCGTTCGGCCCGACGCCGCGCCCCCTCCGGTCACGCCAAGCGGGTCATGGCCGCGCCTTTTCGCCTAGGCGAGCTTGGCCGCAAAGCACCCTCGACGGCCGCTGCCGCAAATGGAATCGTTCAGACAAAAACAACCTCGTAAAACAAGTTGCGACACAGGGTAGATAAGGAAACGCTTCATTTTTATCCACAAAATTACAAAAAAATATTGCTTTTTATTTTTACGACATGATATTGAGTCGATAAGTCCGTTTTTCCACTCGACAACAATTGCGCTTCGACAACCAAGCAGACGGAAGAATCATCGGGAATATCTATGGCATCAACTTCCACAATACACGATACGTTCTCCCCTGCCGGGCGAACCATAAAAATACCCAGACCGCAACCGGGCGGCGAAATGATCCTTTCGTCCTCCCCTTCCGGCGACCTGCTTCTCGATTTTGACCCCAGCGGCACCGCCGCGACCCGTGAAGGCAACAGCCTCATCTTCACCATGAACGACGGGGGCAAGGTCACCATTGAGGACTTTTTCGCGGTCGGGAACAGCCTTTTGCCCACCTTCATCCTGCCCGACGGCACGCGGGCGGAGGGGGCGGACTACCTCAAAGCGCAATACCCGACGCTGGATCTGACCACGGCCGTCGGCACCCCCTCCCCGCACACCGACTCCGGCGGCGAAGGCGAATACACGGACGCCTCCGGCGACCTGCTCCACGGCGTGGAAAAACTGCAGGATCTCGGCGCGACCTACTGGAGCGGGCGTGAAACCTCGACGCTCTCCGCTTTCTCGCCCCTCACGCGGGACGCGTTCGATTCCGGCTCCGCCGGCGGCCCCTCGTCCTCCGGGCCCGCAACGCCCTCCGGACCGGCAACGCCTTCCACGACTCTGCTCTACAACGCTCGAGCCGTGCTTTACACCCAAAATACGGCGAGCCTCGACCCGGCCGACTACACAATGTCGCTCAAGGGTCTGTCCGTTTCCGGCGTGGCAGACTGCAGTTGGAACGATCCCACGGCCGACTACGCCGGGTATCTCACCCTTTCGGTGGACGGCTCCGGCGCGCCCGTGCTTACTTTGACCCAAGCGGGCCTGGACGCGATCTCGAGCAACGGACCCAATATTTACGGATATCTGAACGTCACTTCCGGCGGCACGGACTACACCGTGCAGGTGGTCGTCAACCAGACCAACGACCATGACGCCCCCACGGAAGACGCCAAATGTCTCGCCGACTGCGGGGCTCTTCCGGCCGGGCTTCTCCGCGGCGAATGGCACGAAGGCGTCGACTACCGGACCGGGATCAACCGCATCGATTCCAGCGGCCTCGGCGACAAGGTGTTCTTCAGCTCCGGACTGTCTGCGAACGGCTCCGGCACAGGCAACGACATCCATACCCACACCCAAACCGGCAAAGTCGCCACTGTCGACGCGGGCACCGCCGCGTCCTCCTGTGCGGTGTCCGCCACGAACGGCGGCAACAACACCATCGACGGCGACACGGCTGGGGGCGGCACCAGCGTCACCCTGACCGCCGCCCTCGGCTCCGGCACGGGCATGTACGCGGGGCAAAACGCCGAAAACCACATCATCCATGCAACCACAACGACCGTGACCGCCAAAAACGGCTTGGTCGCGGAAAGCGGAGGCCTCAATGCGCTTGACGCTTCCGGCGCGGTGCGACTCGCGGTGGTCACGTCGGGCCTCAATGCCCTGAACGCCGGGAACGAAATCTCGGCCGGCGGCGACATGACCGTCACCGCCGTCAACACCACGGCCGCCGAAACCTCGTACGGCATGCGTGCCCAGGCGACTTCCGGCGCGGCCCACAACACCGTCGCGCTGCAAAACGACAAAACTCTGGCCCTTTCCGTCGACTCCACCCTGGGCGCGGCCGTGGGCATTGAAACCCTGGCGAACGCGACCCTCGGCACGACCTCGGCCGTCACAGGCATCTCCGGGGCCGGCGGCCTGAGCGTCTCCGTCGCCGGCAAAGACAAAAACATCGGCGTCCACACGGAAGCCGACGCCGTCAACTCGTCCGCGTCCGCCACCCTTTCGGCGGACGGCGGTCTGACCATCGCCGCCCAGGCCAAAAACGCCGCGAACACCGTTTACGGCGTGGTCACGGAAAGCCTCGGCAACGCCGCTCCGGCGCGAACGAATCTGCAGGCCGACGATATCACGGTCACCGTCGCGGGCAACGCTTTTTCCGACGACGCCAAGGGGCTGCATACCGAAGGGACCGGAGCGCGCGCGACACTGACTTCGAATACCGCCCTCGTCGACGTGACGAACCTGAAAAGCAACGCCTTTGCTTTATCCGCCGCCGTCAACGGCGTGAACACCATCACAACCGCCGACGCGACGACCCTGACCGTATCCGCCAAGCTTGACGCTTACGGCATGCGGACGAACGCCGGCGGCCTCAACGATATCGACACAGGGGAAGCGGTCCTGACCGTCCGGGGGGACGGTCGGGCCAAAGGGATGTGGGCCGGGGCCGGGGGGAAAAACACCATCGACGCCGTCGACGGTGTTGAGCTGAACGTCACGGCCGTTACGCTCGTCGCCAACGGTATGGATGCCGACGGCGACACCAGCGTGAACACCGTGACCGGGGGAGGCGACATCGCCGTATCGGTCGAAGCCGGGGAAACGGCAATCGGGATGCGCGCCTCCGACAAGGGAATCAACACCATCAACGCCGGCGGGAACCTTTCGCTGGGGGCGCACTCCACCGGCAGCGCGGCTTTTGGCATGTTCGCCGAAACCAAAGCGAAAAACACGATTGACGCCGACGGTTCGGTGACCATCACCGCCACAAGCGACAATCACACAGCCCGTGTTGTGGGGACTTACGTATCCCAGGGGGAAAGCCGGATTACCGCCGAAGGCGACATCGCCATCACTGTGGGCGACCTCGTCGCAAATCGCGGCGCGGGGGCCAGAAGCGTCGGCATTTATACCCAGGCGGAGGCCTCCGGCTCGAACGCTCTGACCCACGTGAGCACGGATGAAAAACTCACGGTCGCCGTTAAAGCCGACGATGCCGCTCAGGAATGGCTCTATGGAGTCCGCACCTATAACGGGACCGAGACAAGCCCCATATCGGGCTCCACGGATTACAACAGACGAGCTGAGACGGAACTGAAGGCCGGCGAGGTGGAAATCATCGCCAAGGGGGGCGCATCCACCGAGCTCGCCGTGGGGGTCGCCTCTTCCGGACAAACGGATCCCTTGGCGGGCGATTGGCCGGCCGGCGTATATACCCGTGCACACACAAAGATTGAGGCGGACTCCGTCACGGTCGCGGCCGAGGCCATGAACGCCGCCGGCAAAGCTCACGGCCTGGATGTCATCGAATTCGGGGGCATCGACATCGCCGCCCATGAGTTGTCCGTTTCGGCCAAAGCCGGGAAAGAAGCCTACGGCATTTATACGTTCGCCAACGGCGCGAAACCCGACAGCGCGAGCGGGGCCGACACCAAACTTCCCGAAGCGCAAAGAGGCTATGCCTTCGGCGCGCACATCGCCGGCACCGACTCGGACGATTCGTTCACCATAAAGGCCGAGGCCGACTTGGGCAAAGCCGGAGGCATCCACATCACTGATGTCGGCCGGGTGACCTTTGACGGCGGCGCAGGCGACGACTCCTTGCGTGTCACGGCGAACTCCCGTGACGCATTCGCCTGCGGCATTCATACCGGCCTGCTCTCCCCTAAAGAATTGGTGCACACTTCCGGCTCGCAGTTCGGGCAGAGCGGTACAGTCGTCATCGACAACGTGGAGCATGTTGCCGTCACGACGAAAAGCGAATTCGCCGGAGCGTACGGCATCCAGACCGCCTCACGCGACGGTGGCGTCACCATTCGGGTTTCCGGCTCCGATGCGCTGACCGCCGAAATAACCGCCACAGCCAAAACCAGTATCGGCTGCGGTGTGGGCATGAACGCCCACGTGGGGGAAAACAAAATTCTGGGCGCGGGCGGCGACGACGCCATCTCGATCACGGCCGTGAACACGTTGGGGGAGGCTTACGGCCTTGCCGCTCATACGCTCGGGCTCAACCTCATCGACACCGGTTCCGGCGGACATGACGCCGTTGTCATTGCGGCCCGAGGGGCCGGCAACACCGGCAACAGCGTGGCCGCCGGCATGTTCGCCGAATTCGCGGGCAAAAACACGATCACGACAGGTGACGGAACGGTCTCCATCAGCGCCGAAGGCGCGCGTCTCAACCATGCGATGAAGGTCCTCGGCACCATTTCCGGCCCCGGCGCCAACCGCATTCACAATATTCACAACGGCGACGACATCGCGGTGACGCTCAAGGCCGACAAAGGCGTGGCGAACAGCGCCATGGATGCCGGTTACGGCACCAACACGGTTGAGGATATTTCCGGTAAAGTGTCGATCCAAGCTCTGAACGGCTCATCCTCTTCCGCCGGTGTATCCGCCGCGACACGGGGCGAAAACATCCTCCGCAACATCTCGGCCAAAGCCGCCGCGCCGGACGACGCGGTGGTGAGCATTGAAGCCCGGAGCTCCGCGACCGGTGACGCCTCCGGCATAGAGGCGGCCTATACTTACAGCAAGAACACCATTTCCGACATCACCAATACCGGCCCCGACGGCTGTGCCCTGAAGGTGACGGCCTCGGCCGGCGACGCGGCCGCCCTCTATGCGGCTCATGGGGAAAACAACCTTCGCCACATCAACGGCACGGTGCAACTCACGGCCGAGGGCGGCGGTACGTCCGGCCGGGCCATGCTCGCCATCGACGGCGGATTGAATCGAATCAGCGAGGTTGAGGCCGTGCGCATCAACGCCTTCGCCTCAACCGCCGGAACGGCGGCGGCGATGTTCGCCGGGCAGGGCGTGGCGATCGCCAAAAACATCATCGAAGACACCGTTGGGGGCATCTCCACCTATTCGATCACCCTGACTGCCGCCGCCGGCGACTTTGTTTACGGCATGTATGCCGACAGGGGGGAAAACACTCTCTCGGCACCGGACGCCGACGTCTCCGTCACCGCTTCGGGAGGCACCACAAACACCTACGGGGTGTTTGCCTCCGGCGGGGGGAAAAACACCATTCTGGCCCAAAACGTCGCCGTCACGGCAACCGGCGAAATCGCCCTCAAAGCCATGGCGACCGGCAGCAACCAGATTACCACAAGTGACGCCGACGCCCGGGTCATCCTGACCGGAGACGTTGTCTCTTCCTCGGAGGGCGCCGTCGCGGCCGGCAAAAACCTCGTCGCCGCCGGTTCGGGCGACGACTTTGTGCAGGTGGCCGGCGCGCTCAAAGGGGATCGTACCGGCTCCGGTTGGGGAACCTATGCATACTCCAATGAGCTCACGACCGGAACCGGTGACGACACCGTAACCATCACCGGCGGTTCTTCCGGCATTACCGGCTCTCTCGTGGACCTCGGGACCGGCAATAATCTTTTTGTCGCCGGCCCCGCAGCGGCCGGACTCAACGCCGGGGATACACTTTCCGCGAACCCGGCCGACTGGGGAGCCTCCGGCATGCACGCGCAAAACAGCGCCATTGCGAGCGGCGCTGGCAACGACACCATCCTTGTCCATGGTTCGCTGTCGTCCACCTTGATCAACTCCGGCGAGGGCGACGACATCATCGCCGTCGCTCGGAACATCGACACCCGGACCCTCATCGACGCCGGTTCAGGCAACAACACCATAACCCTCACCGGAGCCGCGATTCACTCCACAATCCAGGCCGGGAGCGGCAACGACACCCTCAGCATCACACCTGTGTCCGGATCGAATTCTTCGGCCGTGACCTTCAGCCTTATCGATCTTGGAGACGGGAAAAACGTGGTGTCCATCGCTTCGGGCGACTCCGGCGCGGCTTTGATCGGCGGCTCCCACCTGTACACCGGCACAGGCGACGACATCATCACGCTCTCCGGCAATGTGGGCGGCACCGGCTTTCTTCCGGACACCCTCGGCACCACAACCACCATCCGCACCGGAAGCGGCAGCGACACCGTCATGATCAACGGGAACGTCAACCAAGCGGTCTTCGCGTTAGGAACCTCCACCACCGGCGCGGACGCCGCCGGTTCCGGGGAGCTCAACCGTCTGACCATTCACGGCGAAACCGCAAACACCAAGATTTACGGCACGGCCGGACAAGACTATGTGAACCTCGACGCGGGGACGGGCAACGCCGTCACCGGCGGAGTCATCAACACCGGAAGCGGCCGCGACCGCGTGTACGTCAACGGAACGATAACCACCTCGAACCTCAACGGCGGCGCGGGGCACGACACCTTCGCCTTTACCGACGACACGACGGTGGACGGGGCTTCGACGCTGACCAACTTTGAGGCCCTGCACTATGTGCATCTGGGCGACGCCCCCACGGCGGGAACGCTCTTCCAGTGGGAAACGGACGGCAGGTTTGCCCCGTTTGAGGCCAAAATCGGCGCCGGAGTCAAAGAACTGGGGTATGAGATTCTCGGCGGCGACCTCGGCACGAGTGGAGCCCCGGTCACGGTTTACGGCAACGCGTCCGCTTCGTACGCCCGCTTCCTCCATGTGCAGGGCTCCGCTTGGGCGGACATCGAAATGAGCGACCGCAACGACACCGTGGCGATCGATCATACCTTCAACGGCTCCATCGACGGAGGCGCCGGCGACGACTACATAGGCGTCGGCCAGTTCGGGTCCTCAGTGAGTCTTGAAGGGGGAACCGGCATGGACACGCTGTCGTTGGGCCATGCCGGAGTGAGCGGCAGTTACAGTTATGCCTTGAGCGACCTGTTGCAGCAGGCTTCCGTCTCCGGCTTTGAAGTTCTCGACATTACCTACTCCGGCCACGCTCCCCGAGCCCTCACCGTTGACGTCAAGGTATCGGACCTCGTGCCCGACGAGCACCTCAACGCCGGGCTGTTCGCCAATGACGGCGACAACACCCTGGAAACCATTTTGACCGGCGCTTCCGTGCTGCGGGTTGTGGGAGACGCCGACGACACCATCAACCTGATGGGGTATACCGCCTACAGCGGTCCGGACTCCCCTTCGGTCACCTATCAGGGGATAGAGTACAACGTCTACGAAGACATCGAGCACAACTACCTGCTGATTTCCAAAAACATTCTCGACATCACCGGCGGATGATTAGGGCCTTGAACGATTGGTTGCCGAAGGCTCCATGCGTTACGAGATAGCGGTTCGGTAAAGGAAAAAAGGAATTACGCGTTTGCTTTCGGGCGGGAAATCGCGTAGCGTCTCTCTGTGCGTTTTTGCCGACGCACACGGAAAGTTTTGGGAAAAACCGAGGGGGGCTCGGTTTGGCTATGGACAAAAGCCGAAGCCGGCTCAAGCGGAATGCCTCACGGCGTAACCGTTTGGGTTGGGGAAGTGTTCCGCACACGAGCGGAGCGTGCCCCGGCGCGGGAATGCCCGCGCTCGCGACGGCCCACCGGGGGGGAAGGGCCAAAACGGCCCGATACGATGCCGCTGTTCAGCGGTATCGCCGAGCGTCGCCCGCTGTCGGGCGGCGCGTCACCTTGCTTGGCTCAGAGATGGGTCGAGACGCCCCGACGCGGAATCCACGCCGACAACCGACGACGAACCGCCCTTCGCACCGCAGCAACAGCCGCCCTACAAAAGGATCTTCCATGCGTATCCGCCCGCGTCTCGTTTCCGTTTTGCTTTTTGCGTTGCTCGCGCTCGCCGGCTGTAGTTCCACCGGGAGCAGCCGCCCCGATTCCAAAGCCGCCGCCTTCCCGGAACGCCCGGCCGGTTATCTGGCCAAAACTCCGGAGCAATGTCTGGCGGGCAAAATGACCCAGAAAGGCACCACCCTTCGCGGCGGATGGGGGTTCGGGCGCAACGACGCGTTCGTGCTTACCGTTCCGACCGGTCGAGCTCGGGCGGCCTTTCACAACACCGTGCCCCTGGAAAGTTACCTGATTTCCACCCGCAACGAGTTGGAGTTCGGCTCGCTTCCCGCCGGGCAGCGCTATGCCGTGGTCGACTACGGCACCGTGACGCGCACTCTGGGCACCCACGACGGGCGGATGTACTCGGTCTGGCGCGGACGGGTACGCCTTATTCCTGAAAAAGAAGCCCCGGACCTGTACCGCGAAGCGGCAGGCAAACCCCTGGCTTCACGCGACCACTTGACCGCCACTCCCAGCACCATCAGCGTGCCGCGCGAGTACTGGTTCGACATCACCGACACCTTCGGCTCGCGCAAAACCACGCAGCCCGCCTTGGGCGCGCGGTAGCCCGTTTCGTCTGGCTGAGACCCCGTACGCGACATGGCGGCGGGGTTCTCCAACATCACCGGCGAAGACCGCCGCTCTCGTCGGGAGATCTCCTCCGCACAACGGGCGGGCGACGCACTCCCCGAGCTCTGGTCGAACCGTTGTCCGGCGTCCGTTCTCGATGTATACACACGGGCGAAGCCACCCACCCACAGACCGCTCGCGGCCCGCGCGCTTTCCCTTTTTCTGGAGTATCCTGTGAACGAGCGCCCGCTTGTCGACATACGCACTATTTCCGTTCTCTATTCGGGAGTTCCGGCCCTGGACGGCGTCTCTTTGCGCCTGAACCAGGGGGAGCACACCGCCCTGATGGGCCCCAACGGCTCAGGAAAATCCACTCTGCTGCGGGTCATCCGGGCCGAATGCTTCCCGACGCCGTCGCCCGAGAGCGGTATCGCCTGGTACCCTGAAGGAGCGCCGGACGCCTCCCCTCTCGCCGGCCGCGCCCTTTCGGCCCTGGTGTCCATTTCTCAGGCCGAACACCACCTGCGCAGCCGCTGGAAAATCACCGGGCAGGAACTGCTGCTCGGTGGGTTGTATGACTCCCCCATCCTCTACGGCACGCCGTCGGACGAAGATGTGGCAAAGGCGCGGGCCATGGCGGAACGGCTCAACATTTCCGACCTGTTGAGTGCGGACCTGGGCAGACTGTCGCGAACCCAGCTTATGCTGCTTCTGTTCGCCCGCGCTTATATCCGCAGCCCCAAACTCCTGCTGCTGGACGAGTTCCTGGACAACCTGGACCCGCGCCGACGCGGCGACATGCTGGAGTTTCTGGAAGGCGCCGCCCAAACCACGACCCTTGTCGCGGCCACCCACCGCGGGGAAAACCTGCCCGCCTGCATCCGGCGTTTCGTCTATATGGACAAGGGGCGGATGCTCGCCGCCTCGCCTTTTGCGCGAACGGTTGAAGAGGTCTCGGCGCCCCCCACGACTCCGCATGGAAACGCCGCGCCGGAATCCCCGACGGAGAAACCGCTTTTTCTCCTGGAAAACGCCGATGTATACCTGGAGGGCGCGCGGGTACTGCACGGCGTCACCTGGACCGTGCGCCACGGCGAACACTGGACGGTTACGGGCGCGCCGGGAGCGGGGAAATCCGTCTTGCTGCGCCTGCTGGCCGGCGACCTGCACCCGGCCCACGGCGGAAGCATTGAACGCAACCTGCCGGGGCAAACGACCTTTCCGCCTTCCGTGGCCGAACTGCGCCGGCACATGCGCCTTGTCTCGGCCGACATCCAGGCCGGCTACACCTATGAGGTCACGGGCGAGCAATTTGTACTCAGCGGGCTGGACGGCGGCTTCATCTTCCTGCGGGAGCCGACGGAAGCCGAACGGGTAGAAGCCCGTCGCTGGATGGCCTTACTCGACGTGGCCCACCTGGGTGAACGCGACCTGCCTACCCTCTCGACGGGGCAGATGCGCCGGTTCATGCTGGCCAGGGCGCTGATCGCCGCGCCCCGGGTTCTGCTGCTCGACGACCCCTTTGCCGGGCTTGATCCCGAATCACGCGCTCGGGTCATGGGTCTGCTCGACCGCATGACGCGGAACGAAAACATCCAGATCATCATGATCACCCGCCACCCTGAAGATATCTTCATGGAATCCGGCCGGGTCGCCGTTTTGCGCGAGGGGCGGTTCGTGGTCGAGAAACAATAAAAATCGTCCTTGCTTTTTGCGGGAAATCCGGCAGATTGCCCAACGCCGCTTGTGCGTTTCCCTTTGAGGAGCCGCGGCGCACGTCACCCCAAAGGATTACATATGCTTGGCATCAAAAAAATTTTGGCGTCGATGGTTCTTTTGCTGCTCGGCGCGACCGCGTCTTTCGCGGCTGAAGTCCCGGATCAAAAAGCAGCCTGGAACGCCTTGAAAAACAAGCAGGAATATGTTCTGGGCGTGTACGACGCCGTCCGGGGCTGGTCCCTGCAGGAGCCCGACACCGCTCTTCCCTTCTTCGGCGGCCATGACAAAAACGTCCTGATCGCCGAGGCCGTCAAAATGGTCGACGACATGTACGACGCCGGGAACGGCTACGAAGTTGTGCCCGCCGCGCAGATCATCCGCCTTTTCTGGGAAAGCTCAAGGGACAAGGAAAACGCGGGACGGACCTTGAAGTTTTCGCTTGATGAGGCCGCCCAGGATTACAACGCCTACTTCCGTTCCGGCGGGAAATAACCGACGGCCGAAGGTCGGCTCGATACGCCGCACCGGCCGAACAAAAAGGAACCCCGCTACGGGTTCCTTTTTGTTCGCCCGAAGCGACGAAAAAGCGGGCGCGAACCCGGAGCGGCGGGAACTCTTGACGCGGCGGGACAAAAGCGTAGCTTCTTTGAAAAGACTTTTGCACTTGCGAAGCAACGAAACAAGGCCTATAGACTCAAAGAACTCCGCCGGACGGATTCCCCCGTTTGGCGAATACTCTTTTTTACGGCAAACATGCAAATCTCTCTCGAACAGCTCCTGCGCGGACAGCACTTTCACTCCGGCCTTCGCATCGCCGGCGGCTTGTTGGCTCTGGCCCTCGGCGTCTATTTCGCCGCCGGGTTGTCCGTGGCCGCCGTGGTCGCTTCCGGGGCCATCTGCGCCGGCGTGGTCGACACGCCCAGTCCCTTCCGCCACAAAAGACGGGAACTGCCGGCCGCCTGGATTGTCTCCTCCTCCGTGTACCTGTTGATCGGCCTTCTGCACTTCAGCCCGCTGCTGCTCGCGCCGGGCGTGGTCGTCATCGCCTTTTTGATCGCCTTGGCGGCGTGTTACGGCAACAAAGCCATCATTATCGGCTTTTCCGGAAACTTCGCCCTGATCATGGCCCTCGGCGCGCACCAATACGCGGAACATGACGTGCTCGTCCAAGGCCTGTTCTTCACGCTGGGTGGCGGCGCATACGTGGTGTATGGACTGGCCGCCTCGGCCCTGCAGGTGTTCCGAACCAAGCGCCAAATTTTTGCCGAATGCTCGTTTGAGCTCGCCCGGTTCATGCGTCTGAAGGCGGCCTTTTATGAAGAAGGCGCCCAGTTGGAATCGTTGTACACGCAACTGGTGCGGCAGCAATCCCTGGTGGTGCAGAAGCAGCAAACGGCCCGCGAATTTCTCTTCCGCGACATCAAAGCCGACAGGGACCTGCGCCTCGCCCAGCTGTTCATCATGCAGGTGGATTTCTTCGAGTACGTCATTGCGACCAACACCGATTACGAAGTGCTGCAAAGCCGCTATTCCGCCAGCGACATCATGCTGTTTTTGCGCGATCTGGTGAACAAGACGGCCAAGGATATCGACAACATCGCCTTCACCGCGTTGCGCGACGCCCAGGCCCGCAAAAGCGTCAAGTACAAAGCCGAGATCTTCGCCATTGAGCATGATCTTGAACGCCTGAGCCATGACAGACATCAGGATATCGCCGCTCTGAGCCTGCTGAACGACGCATTTGACAAAATCATCCTGTGCACGGAAAAGGTGGCGGAAATCCGCCGGGTTCAAGATTCGCCCGAATATGTTCCGGACAGCGCGGTTTCCGTCAAACTTTCGCTGTTCACCTCGGCCTCGAACTACAGCCCGCGCGTGCTGTTGCGCAACCTCACCCTGCGGTCGCTGTACTTCCGCTATGCCATCCGGGTCGGCGTGGCCACGGCCTGCGGCCTGCTCATGGCCTGGGGGTTCAACAGCTTCAGTTCCGACGCCTTTTCGCACAGCTACTGGATTTTGATGACCGTTTTCGTGGTTCTGCGCCCGAATTTCAGCCTGACCGTGCAACGCCGAACCGACCGGATCATCGGCAGCACCTGCGGCAGCCTGTTGGCGGCGGCACTCCTGTATTTCTCGCCGCCGGCCCTGCTCCTGGCCCTGTGCCTGTTCTCCGCCCAGGTCGTCATCGTTACCTTTCTTACCCTCAACTATCGTTACTCTTCGGCCGCAGCCAGTATTTTGACCCTGATTCAAATCCACTTTTTAAATCCTTCGATAGCCTTCGCCTTTGGCGAACGAACCCTCGACACCATCCTGGGCGCCCTGCTGGCTTATGTGTGCTGCTATATATTCCCCACCTGGGAATACCGCAGCATCCCGCAACTCATCCAGGTTCTCTCCAGGGCCGACGCGCAGTACACGCGGGCGATTCTCGGCCGCGACGTCGCCGACGAAGAATACCGCCTGGCCCGAAAAAGCTGGCTGGACGCCATGGCCGAGCTTGCCGGCGCATTTGAACGCATGCTGCGCGAACCCAAAGACAAACGCCGGTCCGTAAATGAAACCGGGCGGTTCATTACCCTGAACTATCTGTTCGGCTCCCGTATCGTCTCTATACGCACGCTTCTGGCCAGGCTCACCAACCGCCCGGCGGATTCCGGACCCATGCCCCGATTTGAAGAAGCCGGAGAAAAAATCGCCCGGCTGTTCGCCATGGCCGAGGATACCGACGAGCAACTGAACACGGTGGACGGACAGACAGGCCAAACCGCCGGAGAAAACAAACCGCGCCCCGAAGCCCGGGATTTTGCTCCCGATGCCGCCGGCCCGTCTTCGGCCGACGCGTCGGACAACGCCGCCCCTCCCGGCACCCCGCACGCCGCGCCTGCCCCCCGCTCCCATGCCGTCTCTTCTCCCGACGGCGAACGCGAGGAAGCACCGGATATCGATCCCGACGTTCTGCGGCGCATGGACTACTCGGAACAAACGGTGGTCATGCTGCTGCTCAAGCAACTGGATGCCGCCCTGACCCTGGCTTCCGAAATACAAACAGTGCGCCAAGGCTTTCGCGCGTAATGCCGCCGAGCGGCCGCCGCCTTGGGGCCAAACCTTCTCTCCTGAACTTCGCCGGTAATCCGGTCGAGCGCCAAGCGCCACAGAAAAGCCCCCGCCGAGTTTTCACTCGACGGGGGTTGCGTTCGGAAGTCACCCCAACATGGACATTTCACCAGAAAATGCCCGCCGTATGTCGGGCTTCCGCCCGCGAATTCGCTACGCCGCAAGCATACGCGTAGAGACGCCGGCAATGCGAAGCCGCTTTATGCGATGCTCACGCCGGTCTGCAGGTAAAGGTCAAACGTCTGTTTGTCGTAGCTGATCTCATAGTGGGTGAAGGTTTCGGTAAAGCCTTCCACGCTCACGTCGGTGTGGGCGGGGGACCCCAGACGGCCGTGCGCGTCCAGGCTGTCCAGGCCGGCGTCTCCCATCACCATCAGGTCCATGCCCGCATTGCCCCGGCAGCGCAGAATATCGACCGCATTGAGCAGCGAATCAAGGTTGAAACGGGAATCGGCCTGCCCGCCGGTCAGGTCGACCAACAAGGTCTCGAAGTGTTTCACCGTCACCTGCGAGGTCAGGCGCGAAAGCGCTCCGGCGTCGGCATAGTTGTGCTCCAGTGAAAGAATGTCGCCCAGGCTGCTCGTCCCGCCGTCGACGGTGGTGTGCATCACGGCATTGTTGACGCCGCCGTCGAGCAGCAGCTTCGAGCAGGATTGCACGAAATCAAGGCAGCCCGCCTTGCCGATGTGGTCCAGGCGCACAAGGTCGTTGCCGGCGCCGCCCAGAACGGTGTTGTTGCAGCCGCTCGCGATGGTTCCGGTGGTTTGCAGGTGAATCACATCGTTGCCGGCACCGGCGCCGATGGTCGAATTGTGCATGACATACGACGAAAGTTTCGCCCCGCTCAACCCGGAGGCGGAAACGAAAATGTCGTCGTCGCCGTCACCGGTCGACACCGTGCTGCAGTTCAAGGCAATCGACCTGGCGCAAGAGTTCACGGTTTGGGCGACGATCGAGATGTCGTCGTGCCCGGCCCCGGAAGACACGGAACTGCACGACATCGCAACGGCGCTGCCGGTGCCGGTCGTCTTGGCGAGAATATCCAGAACGTCGCCGCCGGCGCCGGAATACAACTTGGCGCACTCCATGGCCTTGGCCGTTCCGCTCACCACTTCGGCTCGAATGTCGGCCTTGTTCACGCCGCCGCCCAGCTCCACCGTGGAGCCTTCCACCCCATAAGCGAAGCCACACTTGCCGCCCGCCACGGCCGACACCGTGAGCAGGTCGTCGTTCATGCCGCCGAGTATTTTACTGGAGCACTTGACTCCATAGGCGGACGAGCCGGCGGAGGCCGCGGTGATGGTGATGTCGTTTCTGCCGTCGCCGGCGCGCAATTCACTGCCGGAAAAACCGTAGGCCGCGCAGGAGCCGGTCGACGTGGCCGCGATGTACACGGTATCGTCGGAAGCGTTGGTGAGGTGTATCTTGGTTCCGGTGGCCCCGATGGCGGTGCCGGCGGTGCCGGCCCGAATGTCGACGGTGTTGGAGCCGATCAGCTCGGGACCCGGTTCGCCTTCGGTTATGATGGTGCTGCAGGCCGCGCCGATGGCGGTTCCTTTGACGGCGACGGCTTTGATTTCCACCATGTTGGAGCCGCGGCCGGCATTGAGGGTGGAATATTCCAGGCCCACGGCCTCGCCGCACTTGCCGGCGTTGGCCTGCAAACGGAAGGTGTCGCTGCCGAACCCGCCGGTCAGGGTGCTGCATTTGGCGGCATAAGCCGAAGCGCAGGCGGAGGTTGCCTCAACCGACAACGAGTTCCTGCCGTCGCCCATGGCCACGGTGCTGTCTTTCACGCCGTATGCGCAAGAAGACGACTTGGCGGAAACTTGAATGTGATCTTCGCCGGAACCGCCCCCCACCGTGCTGCAATACACGCCTTTGGCCAATCCGGAAGCGGCCTGCGCCGCGATTGAGATTTCATTGAAGCCGTCACCGGCGTCCAGGGTGCTCTTTTGCAGGCCAAATGCCGAGCCGCACTTGGTGGTGACCGCCGAAACATTGATGATATCATTCCCTTGGCCGGCCGATACGGTCGACCCGGAGGCGGCAATTGCCGTTCCTCCGTTAGATGAAGCCTTCAAGGTAATGTTGTCGTCCCCGTCGCCGGCGTCCAGCAAACCGCAGGAAACGGCTTTCGCCGTGCAGCAGGAAGCGCTTTGCGCCACCACCGAGATGGTGTCGTTGCCGCTGTCCGCATAGACGTTTCCCCCTGCGATGCCGGTGGCGGAACCGCATTTGGAATAGGCCGAAATATCCACCACATTGTCGGAGACACCCGCGCGCGCCGTGCCGCATCCCATAGCCGTCACAGAACAGAGGCCGCTTTTTTTGATGATGATGTCCTTGGCCATGTGTCCCCCTCGCGTTGAAATTGTCGCTATAATAATAGCCGCAATATCCTTCACATCGAGTCGTGATGGAGGAAAAGTCTCTTTCCCGGACAATGCGAAAGCAAAAGTAAGATATTCCTCGACATAGGCGACCCCATGCAGAAGAAAAATGCGGACGTTCAAACCGATATTTTTGCTGGGCGCTCCCAAAGTCCCCCCTTGGAAGCAACGCGATTATCTATATACGAAGACACGGATTTCGTAAAGTCGACACCGGAACCTTACGCACAGTCATACTTCCGCGATATCATTTCCATATTGAAAAGATCACACAAAAATGTGTGCAAGAACGAGCAAAAAAATTCAAGAACAAGCACCGCTCAGGTCTATCGCCACATATAATTACCATAAAATTCGACAAAAAAGACACAGTTCCTCATTAATACTCTATAAATTATTTTATCAAAAATACAAGATCAATATAAAAAATTAAAAAATACTTAATAAGAACGATGCAAGAAATCACTTTGCTCCATAAACGCGAGAAATCAAGGGAAATTGAGAATCAAATACATAAGGTGTCGCGAGATAGAGACGTTTCAAGCTTTTCGCCCCGCCACACTTCACGCCGAAGCGCCCGCCATACACCGCGCCGCCGGAAACGGGCAAAACAATGCGGGGCTTCCGACGACACCCGCCGGCAAACCCCGCATCAATCAAAAGACGCCCACCAGGCTATTTGTTGGCCGCGATGGTATCCTTGGCATCAAACCAGTCAAAGTAACGTTGCACTCCAACCCGTCCCGCTTCAAGCAACTCTTCTTTTTTCTTCTTGGAAATATCGAATTGGGTCATCCCCACACCCAGCGTATCAATATACACGGTGCGCTGCCAGTCGTCGCTGTGCAGATGCGCGGAATTTTGGCTGTCGAGGTAGGTGCGCACGACACTCATGACAAAGTCAAAGAGATCATCGATTTTATGCGCAACCGGTTCGGCCTGATCTCGAAACAGCGAAATTTCCTGCGCGGAATCCAGCCGGAACCCCAGCGTCTCTTTGTTGTAACGATACGGAGAACTCTTTGGATTCGCCGATAAGAACTCTTTGTTTATCGCTTCATAATAGTCGGTCTTACTGCCGCCACGAGTGGAAGCAAGATATTTTTCGCGGTCAAACAACTTGATGGGATAATTGTCGAGCATACCGCCGTCCACATACACATCGCCCCGCAGGCTGCGCTTGGCCGCGAAAAAGAACGGAATGGACATGGAAAGCCGCGCCGCGTCGGCAATGCAGGCGTTCGGCGTATGTTCGGCGGACATAATCTCGGAAAACCCCGTGGAAAGGTTGGTCACCATAAAGTACATGCTTTTAAAATTCTTCGTATCCTTCAATTTTTCCACTTCGGCGAACGTGGAGTTCGCATTGCCGGTCTTCTTTTTGATGATCTCACCCATCCAATTGCGAAAAAAATCTCCCTTGTACCATCCAAATTCTCCAACCAACCGCTTGAGGTCTCGAACGATGCCGAACGAGCCGTCCATGATTTTCTTGAAGTCAAGATCCCAGAGTACCTTGCGCATCTCTTCACGGGAATACCCGAGCCCGAGAAGCACCGCATTGATGGCTCCGGCGGAAGTACCGCCAACCCGCTTGACGTTGTCGATGATGCCACGTTTGGCCAATTCATCCATTGCCCCGACGTAGGCTATCCCTTTTACTCCGCCGCCTTCAAATATGAGATTGGAAAAATTGTATCCCATAATCCCTCCATCAATGCGGATATACACGGTTTTTCCGTTGCGATAAAAATCTCCAAATTCGTAAAATATCCTGTTACGGTGGAATCAATCGGTCTTTGTTGTTTATCGCGTATCCCTATGCATCGCAACCGCCGGCAGGCAACAGGAGGACAGACCATGTTCCACGGAAAAATATCCGCCGAAATCGCCGGCGGCCTCAAGACGCTGCGCAGCCGCATCGACAAAGCCGCCGTTCCCTCCCCACGCCTGGACGAGACCCTCAACATGGCAACCTGGAACATCCGCGAGTTCGGCAAAAAGCGGCGCTCGGAAGCGGCCGTCCATTATATCGCGGAAATCCTCGGCCAGTTCGACCTGATCAGTGTTGTCGAACTGCGCGACAATCTGGAGGACCTGGGACGCGTACTGCCCATTCTGGGACCGTATTGGCGGGCCGTATACTCCGACATCATCCCGGACGCCGGGGGCAACTGGGAACGCATCGGCTTCGTCTACGACAAGCGCGCCGTCTCGTTCTCGGGATTGGCCGCCGCCGCGACCCCCGCGCGTATCAAAAGCGGCAGGGAATACGAAGCCAGGTTCACATGGTGGAGAGCGCCGTACATGGCCTCGTTCAGCGCGGGCAACTTTGATTTTGTCGTCGTCAGCGCGCATATCCGCTGGGGAGATGACAAAGCGGCGCGAACCGCCGAGATTCGCTCGTTCGCCGAATGGCTGGACCGTAAGCGCTCACAGAAGTATGTTGAAGACCGGGATTTCATCGTGACCGGCGACTTCAATATAGAGTCGCAAGAAATGTATGACGCCCTGACCGAAAAAGGCCTCATCGCGCCGACCGCCTTGCGCGCCGGGACCTTCGGCACGAACCTCGCCCAGAACAAACGCTATGATCAAATTCTGCATTACCCACTGTATAAGGACAACTTCATCAATAAAGGCGGCGTGCTCGACTTTTACGCCGGCAGCTTCGCCCCGCTCTTCCCCGGCATGGACAAAGCGGCCTGCACCTATCAGCTCTCCGACCATCTGCCCTTATGGATACAAATCAACACGGACAACGACGAGCATGAGCTCGATCAGGCGCTGGGCCTGAAAAAAAGCTGAAGCCCCCACCGGCGACCGGGCCGTGGGGTGCAAGACGGCTCCCATATAAACGTAAAAGGCCTGCGCGATATGACGCAGGCCTTTTACGTTCGCAACTCCCACGTCCGGTTTCGCCAGAATATCCGTGTACTTCCCACGACGGCGGTGTCCTCTTCGACGTCCGGCCCAAGCACGCGTGGCGGCATCGCTTTGCGGGAACCCCGCCCGGTGCGTCTTTGCCGAATTCCACATGATTCCGACGTTTATGCCCGCTTATCCTGGAACCGCGTCTTTCCCCACGGCTTAAAAACGGAAAGAAAGACGAGAAGCACGATGATAAGCCACTGTACAATATTAATGGAGACATGCATGACCTCCATGGCGGCGGTTTCGGCGGCGACGGCAGCCATGTTTTCGCCGAGGGCTATCGCGGCATCGAGCTGCGGCAACACAACGATGCCTCCGAAAAGAATGAAGGATATATTCAACAGCCACTTGGCGATGATCCATTTCAATCGGAAAAATCCAAAGTTGTATTTATAAGAATATATCGCTCCCGTAATGAAACAGCCGAAGGCCCCGGGAGCTATGATATACAGATCGATTATCCGCAACAGGCTGTAGTGGGCTCCGAAGCTTTCCGGCGAATCCGGATGATAGCGGCAGATGAGCGCCGTCAGACTCGCGGTCCCGCCAATCCACACGCCGGCGGAAATAATGTGCAACACTTTGACCCATTTCCGAACATTCGCGTACGGACTCTCCGTCGACATATTCGCGTTCTCCCGCTTTCAGCTTGAGCCAAACCGAACGGAAAATCAAACCAGACAGAGAGTGGGGACGACATCGATAAAATGCAGGGAATGCCATTTTAGAGCAATTTCACTTTGAAATTGTCGATGGACCCATATACCGACAGGCTTCCGAACGAGCCCGCAAGCGGGTGTCCCCTTACGCGTCCACCAGAGCAGATGAACATTTTCAATGTTTATCTGCTCTAAGGCGCGTTCCCTGCATTTTATCGAAAACCCGGACGGCACCCGCCGCCCCCGCTCGTCAGCACTTTTTCACGAATTCCGCCTTGAGCATGACCTTCATATCGTCGACCTTGCAGTCGATCTCGTGGTCGCCCGCAACCAAACGAATATTCTTGGCCTTGGCTCCCTTTTTCAGCACGGTGGAGGCCCCGCCCTTCAGCTTCAGGTCCTTTATCAGAATGACCGAGTCGCCGTCGGCGAGCAGGTTGCCGTTGGCGTCACGCACAACAAGCCCTTCTTCTTTGCTTTCAGCGTGTTCCGGGTTCCACTCGTGCGAACATTCCGGGCACACGTACATGATGCCGTCTTGGTAAGCATACTGTGAAGCGCATTTCGGGCAATTAAGCATAATTTTTCCTTAGGATGATTTTGTTCATAAGCGATCCGTCTGCGACAAAAAACTCTGCAGCCGGGGCTTTCAAAAAGTATAAAAAAAGCCGATTGGCTGCATCAATCGGCTGTAAGTTTCTGGTGAAACTGGACAGAATCGAACGGACGCCGCTTGAAGCCGCTCAAGTGCTCTCTCAACTGAATACAGCCCTACGCGAGAAGTCTGTTTACCTAATCCAGCCAACAAAGCCGAGCTTTCCTTTCCCCCGCCAAATTGTTTCTCACTTTTAAAGGGGAGGGTGAGAGCCTTTATTGGTTATCAAAAAACTCTGTAACCCCATCTTTCTGAGCCTTGGCTCCAACAATAAAAATTTCGGAAGGATCATCAAAAACAAAATATCCTATAGCTGCCTTTTTATCCTTGCTATCTATAACTATACGAACTCTCGGTAGAGTCAGCACTTGGCCTTGAGACACCTTAATGGCCAGATACTTCGGAGAGTTCGCAGTGTCATCCCATCCGTTTCGGGTTGAAAAATGCCCTGCTTGGCTGACGTATATTTTGCCGAGATTGACCTGAAAAGAATCAAGATAATAAATTCCTGGATCAAGCTGCATGGTATACGGTTCGAATGTAGAAAATGAAGAAGAGTTGAAAGCCAGCGCCATGCCGGACACGCCCACCGGGAAAGCGGAACTTTTTTGCCCGTTCTCCATTTTACGCCAGAAGGTCAAGACATTATTTCCTTCGTTTTCAAATTGGAAGGTGACCGTTGCGGGGTTGTCACTACGTACTTTCGGGGCACATCCGGAAAATACGAACATAGCCAGCAACATTATACACAAACAGAACAAATTTTTCAAACTGCACCGTTGACCCATGCGACAATCTCCATAATAGAAGAAAATTTACCATTTTGAACACCTTACCACGTTTCCCTCTGTGCAGAGTCGTGGCGGATGGTCATTGCACTCAGAACATGTTGTTCTTAGATACAAAAAAAGGACTTATGAATAACTTTCATAAGTCCTAAATTTCTGGTGGAGCTGGACAGAATTGAACTGACGGCCTCTTGAATGCCATTCAAGCGCTCTCCCAACTGAGCTACAGCCCCACGCGAGAAATGGGTTTGCCTGATCCGGCCGATGAAGTCAAGCGGTTTTTCCTTCGGTCGAATTTTTTTCTCATTTTTTTTCGATCCGGGCTCTCCGGCAAGGCACGTCGCGCGGGCTCCCAAAGGCTCCGCTTCGGCCCGGCCTTACGAGCACTCCTCCATCTTCTCTTTGTTGTCCGGCTTGGTGCTGCGCTGCTGCACGATGCGCGAATCGGGCGGCACGGAATGCGTCAGCCAGACGTTGCCGCCGATGATGCTGCCCGCGCCGATGGTGATCCGTCCCAGAATGGTCGCCCCGGCGTAGACCGTCACCCGGTCTTCCAAAACGGGGTGCCGGGGCTGCCCTTTGACCAGGGCCCCGCTTTCGTCCTTACTGAACGAGAGCGCCCCGAGGGTTACGCCCTGATACAGCCGGCAGCCTTTCCCGATGATGCAGGTCTCGCCGATGACCACGCCGGTGCCGTGGTCGATGAAAAACCCTTCGCCGATGTCCGCGCCGGGATGGATGTCGATACCCGTTTGCGAATGGGCCATTTCGCTGATGATCCGGGGAATCAGCGGCACGCCCAGGCGGTACAGCTCATGGGCGATGCGGTGGTTGGTCATGGCCGTGATTGAAGGATAGCAGAAAATGGTCTCGCCGGGGCTTTTGGCCGCCGGGTCGCCCTCGTAGGCCGCCTTGACGTCGCTTGCCAAGAGATCCCGGATGCGCGGCAAAGCCCGCATAAACAGCCCGGCCTGATCCTCCGCTTCCCGACCGCAGGAAGCGCAACTCGCGCCCATACCCGCACAGGTAAAGCACAATCCTCGGCGGATTTGTTCCTTGAGCAGGCGAAAAATGGAGTCCAGGTTGGCGGCCAGGTGATAGCGCAACGATTCCGGGGCCAGGCGCGTGTTGCCGTGATAACCGGGAAACAGCGCCGCGCGCAGGCGCTGAACAACTTCGCCGAGTTGCTCCAGCGACGGCATGGGGGCTTCGGACAACGACTTGAACATGATGGCCTGGTAGTCCGAAGGCTTGCACAACTCTTCGGTGATCCGGTCCAGGTCCGAAGGGCCGTGAAGGCTTTGCAGGGGATTCATACATACTCCGCTTAGGACAATTTCACTCGAAATTGTTTATGAAACCATATTTCTTGCGGACTTTGGAACGAGCCCGCAAGCGGGAAACAGGAACGCGTAAGTTGTCTGTTGTCACGCTTTCGATGAGAGATACGCTACGGTCCAGTTGGCCGGGCGGCACGCTTGCGCGTCCGTCAGAGCAAACCAACTTTGAAAAAGTTGGTTTGCTCTAGGCTTCCGTGAACAAACGTGTGGACAGATACCTGTCCGAGGAGTCCGGCACGATGAAGGCGATGCGCCCCCCCGCGTATTCCGGACGCCTGCCGAGTTCCAAAGCGGCAAAGCAGGCGGCTCCCGCCGAAATGCCACAGAAGAGACCCTCCTCACGGATCAGCGCGCGGGCCGTCGCCAGGGCGTCGTTGCCGGATACCTGGAAGACTCCGGCCAGAAGGCTCGTATCGACGATTGCGGGCACAAAGCCCGCGCCGATGCCTTGAATGGGGTGCGGCGACGGCTTGCCGCCGGAAAGCACCGGCGACTCGGTCGGCTCCACTCCAAAAACCCGCACGGCGGAATTTTTTTCTTTCATGGCCCGGGCAATGCCCATGGCCGTGCCGCCGGTGCCGATGCCGGCCACAACCGCATCAAGCTTGCCGGCGCAGACGGTCCAGAGTTCCTGGGCCGTGGTTCGGGCGTGCATTTCCGGCCCGGCCGGGTTGGCGAATTGCGAAAGCATCACCGCGCCGGGGGTCTCGGCCGTGATCCGCTCGGCCTCGGCTATGGCTCCGGACATGCCCTTGGCCGCCGGGGTCAGAATCAGTTCCGCGCCCACGCCGCGCAGCAGCGCTTTGCGCTCTTCGCTCATGCTCTCCGGCATGGTTAAAATCAGGCGGTACCCTTTCACGGCCGCGACCAAAGCCAGGCCGATACCGGTATTGCCGCTGGTGGGCTCCACAATGACACCCGGGGGCGTCGCCATGGGCGTGAGCTTGCCGCGCGTTTCGGCGTCTTTGATCATGGCCAGGGCCAGGCGATCTTTGATCGACGAGGCCGGGTTGAAATATTCCAGCTTGGCCACGAGTTCGGCTTTCGCGTCCGCTCCCGGCAGGCGGTTGAGTCGAACCACAGGGGTCTTGCCGATAAGTTCCAGAATGTTGACGGCGATGCTCATGAGGACTCCTTGGGAGTTGCGCAGGCAATGGGCTCGATAAGCTTTTTGCGGTGCGTGGCGACGATGTGGAACCAACGATGTTGCGGCACGTAAATATAGGGAACGTCTTCGGTGCGGCGGAACAGAAACAGCGAAAGAATCATCCGGTTCACGGCCTGGTGCCCCACAATAAGGGTGCCGGGCCGCCCGCCGGCCAGGAACAGGGCTTTGCGGAGGCCGCGTTCGACCCGTTCACGCATGGAGGCGTACCCTTCCCCGCGCGGATACATATAGTTGTACTTATCTTTGGCCCTGGCCGCAAATTCCTCCGGCCTGGCCCGACGGATCGCCTCGTAGGTCATGCCGTCGAAAATGCCGGCGTCGATTTCATCGAACTCGGGCAGGCTGACCAGCGTGGCTTCGGGGTGCTCTTCGACCAGAGGGGTCGCCGTCTGGCGGGAACGCATCCGCCCGGAGATGAAGATATACGGAACATGCTGCGACCGAAACGTTGAGGCCAACGAAGCGGCCTGCGATCGGCCTTTGTCCGTCAGAGGAGAATCACCGCCGATGCGCCCGGCCACGTTGAATTCGCTTTCGCCGTGCCGGGCCAGACACAGGCCGCGCACCCAGTCGGAAACAAGAATGTCGCGAATCAGCACCGCGTGGGGAATCGTGTGCGTCAGGCACTCTTCCAACACCCGGTTGCGCACGGTATCTACCCGCAGAATGCAGGCTTCTTCTTTCAGGGGGTCATGAATATTCCGATAATATTCCAGCCGGCGCAGGAAGGCGGCCTCGGCTTCAGGGCGGGAAAGGTCCGCGAATTCAGGCAAGGCGGCTTTGTGGGCCACGGCGAGTCGGAGGATGTCCGGGTCGTCGTTGCGGCATTCCACAAAAAGTAGAGGGAACTCCGCGAACATTTCCTCAAGCATGCGCCGGCGGGGACGCCCGGCATTGGTGGCGTCCAGAATGGCCACGTCCCCGCCCTCGCGCAGGTACGACTTGGCGGCCTGGGCGTTGAGCCGGGCGAGTTGCTCCCGGCGCAGGCGGCCCTCGGTGTTGTCCGGGTGGTAGAACTCCGGCATGGCCGATTCCGCGCCCAGACGGGAACGGCGCAGATCCCCGTTGTTGAAGATGCGCACGCGGGCGCCCTCGCCCTCCAGGCCTTCTTCCAGCCTGCGGGCCACAGTGGACTTACCCGAAGCGGGCAGGCCGCACATGACGATGACCAGCTTGTTCACGCTCACCCCACTTCGGCTGCGCGGTATGGGCAGGCGCAAACAGTGCCGCCCGGCGGCAGATCATGCCGCCCCGCCGCTCTACTCCGTTTTCTTGAGTTCCGCCGCTTCGGCCGCATCCATGCTGAAACTGTGTTCCGGCCCGGGGAAGGTTCCGGCCGCGACGTCGGCGGCATAGGTCCGGAACGCGTTGCGGATCGTCTCCGCCAATCCCGCATATTTTTTGACGAATTTCGGAACGTGCCCGGTATTCAGCCCCAGCATGTCGTGCATGACCAGCACCTGACCGTCGCAAGCCGGGCCCGCGCCGATGCCGATGGTCGGAATGCCGATGCCGTTCGTAATCAGTTCCGCAACTTGGGTGGGCACGGCTTCCAGAACCAAGGCGAAACATCCGGCCGATTCCAGGGCTTCGGCGTCGGCCAACAGCGCCTGAGCGGCGGCGGCCGTCTTGCCCTGCACCCGAAAACCGCCGAGCACGGCCGCGCGTTGCGGGGTCAGGCCGATATGCCCCACCACCGGAATGCCCGCCGCGACCAAAGCCTTGACTTGGGGCACAACCCCGCGCCCGCCTTCCAGCTTGACGGCCCGCACGCCGGCTTCGCGCACCAGCCGGGTCGCGCTCGCCAAAGCCGTATCCACACCGGGTTCATAACTCATGAAGGGCATATCCGCGACGACCAAGGCGCGACAAACGGCCGCCACCACCGTCTTGGTGTGGTGGATCATCTCGTCCAGGGTCACGCTCAGGGTATCTTTGCGCCCGAGCACCACCATGCCCAGAGAGTCGCCCACCAAGATCATCTCGATGCCGGCCTCGTCCGCCAAAGCGGCAAAGGGAAAGTCGTAGGCCGTGACCATGCTCAGTTTGCGCGAGCCCTTGGCCTTGCGCACGCTCAGGGTGGTGACGGGCGCGCCCTCGCCGGACGACGGCCGGGCCTGGGAATGGGAACTCATGATGATTCTCCGGGGTTACATACGAATTTTCGCGTACAGCGCGCCCAACCAGGGGTGCTCGTACAGGCGCACCCGGCTGGTCAGCCAGGCGCCGTCTTTGCTCTTGGCCTTGAAGCGACGCACATGGAACGGCGCGCCCGGCGGATTAGGACCTTCCCGCGTGGTGAAAAATACGGAAAACCCCGCTTCCCGCCCGATGCGCAGGGCCTCGTCGCAATATCGCCCCCAGGGCCAGCACAAACTGCGCACCGAAGCGCCAAGAATCGCTTCCAACTCGGCCTTGCCTCCCGCGATCTCGCGGGTCATGCGCTCGTGCCGCTCGGCTTCGGCTTCTATCCGCCCCAGCCCAGGCCCGCCGGCCACGGCCGCGACGGCCTCGCGCAGGCGCTCCCGGTTGCCGGGGGTTTTGAAAAAAGCGTCCGCCGCCGCATAGTCCTGCGGCACCATATCCGCGACCGCTTGCAGCAGCTCCGGCGAAGGCGCGAATGCCGGAAACTGCAGCCCGGCCCCGACCTTGAATTTCGGCAGTCCCCACAGCCAGGGGAGTTCGGTCCGGTAAAAGGTGCGGCCCTGATTGCCGGGCTCCCAAAACGCGTCATATTCCGGCCCGGTGAACACCCCGAAGTGCCCCCGGCTGTGCGCGGCAACGTCGATGACGCCGGAAGACGCCATGGCCCGAAGTTCCCCCCGGTTGCAGAACACATCCCGGCGCACGGTGTACCCCAAGGCGTCCGGGCGTACCGGAAAGTTCACTTCTTCCGGAACGGAAACCCGGCCGGACAAGGCGTCTTCAAGGGATACCCGGGGGGTCTCCCCGGCCTCGGTCCGCTGCGTGACCACAAAGACCGTGCCCTTGTGCCCGTGACGGGCAAGAATGGGCATAGCCTGCACATAGTTGTCGTAGTAGCCGTCGTCAAAGGTAATCAGCACCGAGCCCTTGGGCAGGGGTTCGCCGCGGAGCAAAAACGCTTCGGCCTCGGCCAGACCGACACCGCGCTTTCCCTTCTCGGCCAGAACCCGGCACTGCTCTTCGAACAACGCCCGAGAGACGGCGATGGAATTTTCCTGATCGCCGACATAGTGGTACATAAGCACCGGCAAACTGGTGGCCCGATTTTCCCACATGATTGTCAGGCCTTCACAGTGCGAAAACGCACACAAAGATGGATAAGCATCCTTGACTCTTACAACACCGACCTTATCTAAGCAAGTAAGGACAACGGCGTGGCGCAGCCTTCAGCCGTCGTCCACGCTGAAGAAAAAGCCGGGAAAAACCTTCGACGACCGGGAGAACCGCGCGCAATGAGTGTCGCCTACAAAGACTACTATAAAATTTTGGGCGTATCCAAAGACGCCTCCAAAGAAGAAATCGCCAAGGCGTATAAAAAACTCGCCCGCAAGTACCACCCGGACCTCAATAAAGACGACAAAAAGGCCGAGGATCGCTTCAAGGAAGTGAACGAGGCCAACGAAGTGCTCAAAGATCCGGAAAAACGCCGGCTCTACGACCAACTCGGCCCAAACTGGAAAGACGGCCAGAATTTTCAGCGTCCGTCCGGATTCGAAAACATGCGCTACAACTTCTCGGGCGGCGGTCCCGGCGCGGGCGGCGGACTCGGCGGGTTCAGCGATTTCTTTGAAACCCTGTTCGGCGGCGGCTTCGGCGGCCGGTCCACAGGCTTTGAGGGCAACCCGTTCGGGCAGGCCGGTTCCTTTAATGGATTTTCCCAAGGGCCGCGCCGGGGCAACGACGTCGAGGCATCCATCACCCTGACCCTGGAAGAAGCCTACAACGGCGGCAAGAAGCCGGTTACGTTGCAGGGGAGCTCCGGTCAGCGTTCTCTTGAGGTGAACATCCCGGCCGGAGTCAAGCCCGGCGCGCGTATTCGCCTGACCGGCCAAGGCGAGGAAGGCCGGAGCGGCCCCAACGGCGATCTGTACCTCCGCATCCAAATCGCTCCGCACCCCGAGTTCTCCCTCGACGACGTCGACGTGATCTACGACCTGACCTTGGCCCCGTGGGAAGCCGCCCTGGGCACCAAGATCCGCGTACCCACCCTGACCGGAGCCGTGGAGTTGAACATTTCCCCCGGCACAAGCAGCGGCAAGAAGCTGCGTATCCGGGGCAAAGGTCTCGGAGCCGGGCAGGCCAAAGGAGACCAGTTCGTGCGCATCGGCATCGCCGTGCCCGACTCGCTCTCCCCCGAAGAACGCGAACTCTGGACAAAATTGCAGGAGATCTCCACGTTCAAACCGCGTGGGGCGTAGAGTGAGGGGGTCCGGGGGGCTCATCCGGCAGGAAGCCGGATGGACGCCGGAGGCCTTCCGACGGCGCCCGAAGGGCGAGGCGCAGGAGCGCCGAGTCAATCATTCCCCCCGGTGGGGTTTGGGGCAAAGCCCCAACGACACACAAAGGAACTGCCATGGATATGAACAAAATGACCGAGAAGTCGCAGCAGGCGGTGCTGGGGGCCCAGGAAATCGCCTTGCGCATGGGCCACCAGGAAGTGGAGGTCGAGCATCTGGCCCTGTCTTTGGTCCGTCAGGAAGGCGGTTTGACCCCGCGCCTGCTGGACAAGGCCGGAGTCGTGCCCGCCGCGTATGAACAGGCCCTGGAAGAAGAGCTGCGCAAAAAGCCTTCCGTCAGCGGCCCCGGCGCGGACGCCGGACGCGTGGGCATCACCAACCGGGTCCACCAGATCCTGCTGCACGCCCAGGATGCGGCCACACGCATGAAGGATGAATTCCTCAGCGTGGAGCATATTTTCTGCGAAATCGCCAAAGAACCCGCCTCAACCCCTGTGGGCAAGATCAACCGGCAACTCGGGCTGACGGCAGAAAAGGCTTTGTCGGCCACGAACGCCGTGCGCGGCAACCAGCGGGTGACCACGCAGACCCCGGAAGATACATACGAATCCCTGGCCAAGTTCGGCCGGGATCTGGTGGAGGAAGCCCGCAAAGGCAAACTCGACCCGGTCATCGGGCGCGACGCCGAAATCCGCCGTTGCGTGCGCATCCTCTCCCGCCGTACCAAGAACAACCCGGTGCTCATCGGCGAGGCCGGGGTGGGCAAAACGGCCATCGTGGAAGGCCTGGCCCACCGTATTCTGAACGGAGACGTGCCCGAAGGCCTCAAAGACAAAATGCTCTATGCCCTGGATATGGGCGCGCTCATCGCCGGGGCCAAGTACCGGGGCGAGTTTGAGGAACGCCTCAAGGCCGTGCTCAAAGAGGTTGAGTCGTCCGAGGGTCGAATCATCCTGTTCATCGACGAACTGCACACCATCGTGGGCGCGGGCCGCACCGACGGAGCCATGGACGCGGGCAACCTGCTCAAACCCATGCTGGCCAGGGGCGAGCTGCACTGCATCGGGGCCACCACCCTGGATGAATACCGCAAGTATATCGAAAAAGATCCGGCCCTGGAGCGCCGCTTCCAGCCCCTGCTCGTGGAGGAACCCTCGGCCGAGGACGCCATTTCCATTTTACGCGGTCTGCGTGAACGGTTTGAGGTCCACCACGGGGTGAGAATCACCGACGCCGCCATCGTCGAGGCCGTGGTGCTTTCCACCCGCTACATCAGCGATCGGCAGTTGCCGGACAAGGCCATCGACATCATCGATGAAGCCGCGGCGATGATCCGCACCGAGATCGACTCACTGCCCACGGAGCTGGATGAGAGCAACCGCAAGATCATGCAGCTTGAGATCGAGCGCGAAGCCCTGCGCCGCGAGACCGACGCCGCCTCGCGCGACCGCCTGGAGCGCCTGGAAAACGAACTGGCCGATCTGCGCGCCAGGCAGGCCGACCTCATGGGCCGCTGGGAGAAAGAAAAAGGCGGCATCAACCGCCTGCGCGGCCTGAAGGAAGAAATCGAGCGTACCCGCCGGGCCGTGGAAGAAGCCGAGCGGGCCTACGATCTGACCCGCGCCTCGGAACTGAAGTACGGCACTCTGCAACGTCTTGAGCGCGAACTGGAAGCGTTGGAAGGCGCCGACCAGGCGACCCCCGACGACTCCCGCCTGCTCAAAGAGGAAGTTCGGCCGGATGACGTGGCCGACATCGTGGCCCGCTGGACCGGCATTCCGGTCACCCGCCTGCTGGAGTCCGAACGCGAAAAGCTGTTGCGCCTGGGCGATGTGTTGCATGAACGGGTCGTGGGCCAAGACGAGGCGGTCGAGGCCGTGGCCGAAGCCGTGCTGCGTTCGCGGGCCGGGCTTTCAGATGCCGGCCGGCCCATCGGCTCATTCATTTTCCTCGGCCCCACGGGCGTGGGCAAGACCGAGCTGTGCAAAACCCTGGCCCGGAGTTTGTTCGACAGCGAAGAGAACATGGTTCGCCTGGATATGAGCGAATACATGGAAAAACACGCGGTCTCGCGCCTGATCGGCGCGCCTCCCGGCTATGTGGGCTACGACGAAGGCGGCAGGCTGACCGAGGCCGTGCGTCGCAAGCCCTACTCCGTAGTGCTCTTCGATGAAATCGAAAAAGCCCACCCGGACATCTTCAACGTGTTGCTGCAAATCCTCGACGACGGTCGGCTGACCGACAGTCAGGGCCGGACCGTGAGTTTTCGCAACACGATCATCATCATGACCTCGAACCTGGGGTCCACGGCCATGTTGGAAGGCATCACCCCCGAGGGCGAGTTCAAGGACGGCGTGCGCGAAACGGTCATGGGTGAGTTGCGCCGGCATTTCCGGCCGGAGTTCCTCAACCGGGTGGACGAAACCGTGCTCTTCAGGCCGCTGATGCTTGAGCAGATCATGGTCATCGTCGACCTGCTCATGCAGCGTCTGCTGAAGCGCCTGGCCGAGCGTAAAATCGGCATCGGCCTGACCCCGGCCGCCCGGCGCTTCATCGCCGAGTCGGCCTACGACCCGGTCTATGGAGCCAGACCGCTGCGCCGCTTCCTGCAACAGCGAGTCGAAACGCCCCTGGCCAAACGCCTCATCGCCGGAGATATCCGCGACGGGCAGAATATTGAAGTGGATGTGAAAGAGAATGAATTGACTTTTGTTTGAGAATTTGGGGGACTCCGTCCCCCAATCCCCCTGGCAGGGGATTGAATCCCCTGCACCCCCAATTGCCGAAAACCCCGCGTAACGCGGGTTTTTCGGCAATAAAGGGATCATAACAAGCCCTCCCTGAGCTGTGGGGACTGCCGGCAGGATCGGACAGTCCGCTCTCCCGCAATGCGGCAAATGAGGGGGTCTGGGGGAAATCATTTCCCCCAGAAAATTCCCAATTCCTACCCGCTGTATTCATTCATGGCCACGTCGGCGTAGGTGTCTTCCAAGGCTTTGCGCAGGCGGTAGGCACCTTCGATCATCGGGGCGAGTTTGGAGAGCCCGTCGATTTTATCCACATAATTGAAGGCTCCGAGGCCTTCGGCCATGATTCGGCGCTCTTCGGAACCGTGCCCGGTGAACATGACCACCTGAATCTTGGGATCGATCGCTTTGATCCGTTTCAGGGTCTCAAGCCCGTCGATGCCGGGCATCTCAATGTCGAGAACCACCACATCGAAACGGCCGGCGGTGATCTTTTCCAAAGCTTCCGTGCCGTTGCAGGCCGTTTCGGGAGTGATGCCGTACAAAACATTGAGACGTTCGGCCAACACCTTGCAAAGGGCAGGCTCGTCGTCCACTATCAGCAGTCTCATTTTTTTCATAAAAACCATGCAACACCATCCTTTGCGGGTTGCGCCGCCGCAAAAAGGCGGCCGAAGGCCGGTTTTTCCGAACACATCATGCGATGTCGTCGTCACCCTCTTCTCGGCACCGTTGTATCGCCTGCATCAGTTCCTCAAATTGCAGAGGTTTGGCCAGATAGCCCTGCACGCCCAAGGAGCACGCCCGGGAAAAATCGCCTTCGGAGCAATACCCGGTAATGATCACCACCCGCAACGACGGGTACACTTGGCGAATCCGCTCCAAAACCTCCACCCCGGAAAGACCCGGCATGCGCATATCCAACAGCACGAGATCCGGTTTTTCCGTAGCGGCCATCGCAAGTGCCCGCTCGCCGGAGAGAGCCACCCGCGTTTCCAGGCCCCGCAGTTCCAGGCGTTCCGCCAGGGTCACGACGTATTCTTCTTCGTCGTCGACCAGAAGAATGCGGTACGGGGCGCTCATGCGGTCCGCACCTCGTCCGCCGCGGCAGGCCGCAGCAGCAAAACGCAGCACCCCGGGCCACGGTGAAACTCGCCGGCAAGCACCTGCAGCACGTCGGTGAGATCTTGCCCGGCAACCGGCTCTGTGGAAGACGTTCCGGCCCGGACCGCAACCTGAACGCGCCCATCGTGAGGCGCAACGGTCAGGCTCACGGTGTCGCCCGGGGCGCAACTATCCAGAACCGCCGCACCGGCAAGGTAAATGCTCTGCATCAGCATCATCGCATTGCCTTTAACGTAGAGGGGCTCGGCGTTGCGCTCAAACAAAAATGCGCATTCGCGCAAGTGACCCAAGCGAATCAGGGCCGGGGCAATCTGCGCGGCAAAACGCACGGCGTCGCAGGCGCTGGGAAAATCCGTGGGGGCGTGGGCGAACCCGTTGAGCATGAGCATCAGGTCCCTGCCGCGCCGCACCTGTTCGTCGATGTTGCCGAGAGCGCCGAGAATCTTGTCGCCGTGCTTCAAGCGCGAGGTGCCGTTCACGTGCAAAATGTCGCCCACCAACGCGCCGGACTCTCTGACGATGGCCATGACGTTTTGCATCTCGTGGGTGATCGAGGCCGTGATCAGCCCCATAAACAAAGCGTCGCGCATGGGTTACCTCCCGATGAGCGCCCGTAGGGTCTCAAGCAGGCGTTCCAGGTTCACGGGCTTGTGCAGCGCGGCCGAAGGCCCGGGAAAGACTTCTTCCTCGTCTTCGGCGACATTGCCCGAAAGCAGCACCACCGGCAGATCCGGCCGGTCTTTCCGAATACGCCGCAGGGTTTCCCGGCCGCTCAAACCCGGCATCACCATATCCATGACCACCGCGTCGACCTGATTCTTCTCTAAAAATGCCAAAGCGTCCATACCGTTATGAACCACCGTCGCCGAGTGGCCGCGCAGCTCCAGGCGTTCGGCCAGGGTCTCGACGAACTCCACCTCGTCATCCACCAACAGCAGGCCGGCGGCGCTCACGCCGTCGCTCCGCCGGCGCCCGGCCGCGTAGGCAGCACGATGGTCACCACCGTGCCCCTGGCGGGCTCGCTCTCGACCTCGATGTCGCCGCCGTGGCGCTTGACGATGCCGTAAATGATCGACATGCCCAGACCGGTACCCTCTTCTTTCTTGGTGGTGAAGAACGGATCAAAAATGTGTTTGCGCACTTCGTCGTTCATGCCGCAGCCGTTGTCCTCGAAGGAAATCGCCACCATATTCTCATCCCGGCGGCACGAGCGAATGAGAATTCGGCCCTCTTCGCAAACGGCCGCCAAGGCATTGTTCAGAACATTCAGAAAAACCTGCTGCAACTGACCGCGGTCGCAATACACCGGGGGTAGATCCGGGTCGAGTTCCCGCACGATCTCCACTTTACGGTGCCGGGCTTCGGTTTCCAGAAACGTCAGGGTTTCCTCCACCATGTCTTTGACGTTCAGCTCCTCGACCTTCACCTCCATCCGCCGGGCAAAGCCGAGCATCCGGTGGGTGATGCCCCGCCCTCGGTTCACGGCGGCGATGATCGAATCCAGCTGTTTGATGAAACGCTCTTTGCGGGGGAAATCCTCACTTGCAGCCAAAAGATCCTGCATCAGACCGGCTTTTTCATTAATCACCGCGAGCGGGTTGTTGATTTCGTGGGCCACCCCGGCCGCCAGCCTGCCGACGGAGGAAAGCCGCTGCGAGTGTTCCATCTGCGCGATGGCCTGTTCCCGCTCGGCGTCGCTCTCGCGCAGGCGTTCAATCAACCTGCCCACATTGCGCGTGGCCGCCAGATACACCACGCCCGCCCCGGCGATGAACAAAAGCAACAGGTCCGTGCGCACCAGAAGCCAACTGTATAAGTAACCGGGGGTGGGTTTGACCGCCATAATCACGAATTCCGTCTCGGGAATATAGCTGTAGGCCAGAGCCATCTCGCGACCATTGGCGTCTTTTGTGGAAATCACGGCGGCGTCGTAGTTTGGCGCG
This sequence comes from Desulfovibrio sp., assembly GCA_031551885.1. Classification (GTDB taxonomy): domain Bacteria; phylum Desulfobacterota; class Desulfovibrionia; order Desulfovibrionales; family Desulfovibrionaceae; genus Frigididesulfovibrio. The sequence continues at coordinate 1,349 of JAVBMX010000002.1, read as the reverse complement.
GGCATCGTGAGCGGCGCTTCGGCCAGGGCCTTGCCGTACCATCGGGAATCGGTCTGGAGCGTGCCGTTGCGATCGACGAGAAACGCATCGGCGTCGGCGTCCAGGTTCATGAAGGCGATAAGCCGGTCGAACTGCGAGGTGTCGAGAGTGGCCCGGATGATCCAGGAGCGGCCGTCGTCCGCCGTATGGCGGACGGCCACCACCAGATGCGGCTGTCGGCGGAAGCCTTCAAAAACTTCGCTGATGTAACGGTTGTGCCGGGTGACGTGGTGAAACCAGTCCTGCCCGGAATAATCCGACCCAATCAGGTTTTTGTATGGTCCCGCGTAGGTTACGAGAATACCCTCGTCGCTGATCAAGGCCAAGTCCGCGAACCCGACGAACTCTTTCTGCATGGCGGAAAAAATTCGGTTCAGGGTGTGCGGGTCCGAGAGTTCCTCCCAGGTATAGGTCGACGCGATCAGGCCGACCGTGGCCCCTCTTTCGGAGAAGAAGAGCTCGAAGGAGTTGCGGGTTTTGGCCACCATGGCCCGAAAAGGAGCCTGAGTTTCACGCGTGAAGGCGGCCTGAAACTCCATGTAGTTGATGGTTGCGAACAACACCAGCGGGATGATGGCCGCGAGGGCCATATTCATCACGATCTTGCTGCGCAGGGCTGCGTACTTTCGCCGGGCCATTATCGTTCGCTCCGCATTGTCTGAATGGTCTGCCCGTCAAAGCCGCGCACAAATTTTCAAGCGCGAAGGTTGCGGGCTATGCCTATGGTTTTAAAACAATTTCCCAAAAAGTTGCTCTAGGCTTTGCCAACAAATACCCCTGAGCCAAGCTTTGCTAGCTGCTAGGATTAAAAATCCTGCAAAGTGGGTGGCCTTCTTGTCATATCGGGTGACCCCGCCTGTTTTCTTTCAATTTGCCAATAAATCGTTCAACTACGTTGCGCTCTTTATACTTGTCGTGGTCTGTTTCCGGCTGGGGTTTACGACACCTTCTGAATGGAATTACCGGCTCAGAGCCCGCGCTTTCAATCTGCCGGCGCAACGCGTCGCTATCATAGCCCTTATCGCCCACGACCGCTCGCGCCTGGCATGCTATCGCCTGCGCAGCAAGCTCAGGGGCATACTTGCAGTCGTTTGACTGCCCTGGCGACAAAACCAGTTTGAGCAGCCGTCCCAAGCTATCCACAAGCACATGGATCTTTGTGCCGAAATCGCCTTTGGAACGGCCTAAAGCTTGGCAGCCCCTTTTTTCCGAGCGCCCGCTGCATGACGATGCGCCCGGATAACGCTGCTATCCATGAAGGCAACGCTCACCTTGAGCACACCAACTTTTTGCAAGCGCATCAGCACCTT
>JAVBMX010000111.1:0-3920 GCA_031551885.1 Desulfovibrio sp. | reverse complement strand
CAAAGTTTAATGGCGTAAAGCGGAATTTCGAACTCCACCTCAAAGAGTGCGAATGGCGCTACAACCAAGCGCTACCCCAGCTTCTCGACGGCCTCAAGCTCTTGGTGGCAAAAAACAAAGACCTGATGGTCTAGAGCCTTTTCAAAACAGAAAGGTGGATATGCAGGAGTTTCGTTTTCTTGGGTCCGAGCTCGCTCCTCGCGCTGCGAATGAGTGTCGATTTCATGTTATCCCCGTACCTTATGAAGCCACGGTTTCTTATGGCGGCGGCACGGCCAAAGGACCGGCCGCCCTTCTGGAGGCTTCCAACCAACTGGAGGTCTGGACCGGACGCAACATCCCCTCGGAACAAGGCATTTATACCCGGCCGGCGGTGCCGTGCCACGGCTCCGCCGAAGACGTGCTGGAGCGCATCGAGCGCGCCGTGGAAGAAGCTTTGGCCAAAGGCCCGCAAGGAACATTACCGTATTCCGCCATTGCGCCCATGCCCACCTTTTCGCCGCCCGCCTGCCGTTGCGCGTCCACCGTGCCGGTTATTCTGGGAGGGGAGCACACAGTTACCCTGGGAGTGCTGCGTGCCCTGAAAAAACGTTACGGCACGTTCGGCGTGGTGCAGTTCGACGCTCATGCCGACCTGCGCGAGACCTACGAAGGGTCGCCGTACAGTCATGCCTGCGTCATGCGCCGGGCCATGGACGACCTGGATTTGCCCCTGTTTCAGGTTGGAGTGCGCAGCCTGTCGCCGGAAGAGGTCGCGTATCGCAAAGAAAAACATGTGATCCATCTGGATGCGCGCAAAGTGCGCTTTCCGCGACACTGGTCGAACGGTTGCGCGGGCAAAAACGGCCGCCCGGTGCCGCCTTTGCTTCCGGCCTCTTTTCCGGACAAGGTGTTTCTGACTTTTGACGTGGACGCCTTTGACGCTTCGCTGATGCCCGCCACCGGCACGCCCGAACCCGGCGGCCTGTTCTGGTGGGATGCCCTGCACCTAATCGAACGAAGCCTGGCCGGTCGTGTCACCTTAGGTTTCGACGTGGTCGAGTTGGCCCCCATCCCCGGCATGCATGCCCCCACCTACACGGCCACCCGTCTGGTCCATGAGATTATGGGGCTGTTTGGGGAGCCGGAATAGGGCGGCGCAAACAGGGCTGCACAGGGCGTCCCCTTTCAGAGCTCGCAGTATGATAAGCTCAATGCCGGCATAGGCCGAGCGGCACCAAACCCCGCCGGAGGAAATGAGCCAGGGCTGTCAAGGTCGGCCGGTCACTGAAACTCTCGCGATATAAAAATGTTGCCTCACGCCGTTGCGGGCGGCGCCCAGACCCCTTCAATGTCGAAAACCCCGCGTGACGCGGGGTTTTCGACAATTGGGGGTGCAGGGGATTCAATCCCCTGCCGGGGCGAGGGGCGGAGCCCCATATTACTTCTTCTGCTTGTCCAGCTTGGTTTCGTGCCCGTCGCGTTGGACGCTTTGGGCTTTGGTGTAGCTTTCGACCAGGGCGCGGTATTTGGGCACGACATGGTCGATCATGATCGCGGCAAAGTCCATGGCGTCCGGGCGATTCCAGGTGCTCATGATTTCGCACAGCACAGCATACGTGTCGATGGGCATGATGCCGGCCTGGGTGATTCGGGCGATGGTCAGCTCTGTGGCCATGGGGCTCCAGTTGCCCGAGGCGTCGACCACGCAAAAGACCTTGTAGCCTTCCTCCACCGCGCTCAGGGCCGGAAAAGCCATGCACACACTGGTCAGGGTACCCGCCATGATCAGGGTTTTCCGACCGGTTTTTTGGATGGCCTTGACCCAGGCGGGGTTGTCCCAGGCGTTGATTTGCCCGGTGCGCGGAATGTAAACCGCTTTGGGGTTGTACTGGTGGACCTCGGGGATAAGGGGGCCGTTGGGGCCGTCGGGCACCGAAGCCGTGGTGAAGGTGGGAATCTTGGCCAGGTGGGCGACTTTGGTCAGGGCCGTGACGTTGTGGCGCAGTTCGGTCTGTTCCATGTCCCGGACAAGTTGGAACAACCCGCTTTGGTGGTCGATCAGCAGCATGACCGCGTCATTGGGATCAATCATCCAACGATTTTTATCCACAGCTTTTTTATCAACCATATCAGCCTCCTATAAGGTAAATAGAGCAACCTCTATTTTACTCTAGCCGAGGCGGAAGAGACCGACGATGATTATCATTCGGGCGTGTGTTCGCCTCTGGTTCACGTGAGGGCTTTTGTGTCGAGTCGGAAAGGATGGGACCGGCGAAGAGAGGATGTTGCCGTAAGGCGCGTCGGGCAGGGGGAAAGGACAAAGGGTGAGACCGGAGCATTTTAGCTTGAAAAAAGTCGAAATGCCTGTCGGGCGCGTAAGCGTTCGTCCGCTTGCGGGTTCATTCGGAAGTCTGTCGGCAAGATGGTTTTGTAAACAGTTTTACAGTGAAAATGCTCTATTGAAGGCTTGAACTCGAGGGGGTATGGGCGGCGGCCCGGTTGCCTGCCTTGAACGCGATGGTCGTTCCCATAATTTGGGCGGTCTTGCCTCCGGGGAACTGAATGAGCGCGCCGGTTCTGTTGCGCAGGTACAGGTCGTCCAGGTTTTCCAACGAATCGGCAATGGCCTGGCCGGGGCCGAGGGCGTCCAGGCAGGACTTATAGAGCCGCAGGCGCAGGGCCTTGGGCAGATCGCGCAGCAGGGCGTGGGGAATATGCTCGGCCGTGGCGGGCGCAAGGCTGCGGAACAGTTCCGCATCCAGGGCGGCGGCGCGGTGCAGCGACGCGGCATGCTCGAGGAAGGCGGGATTTTCTTGCAGCAGCAAGGGGAGGATGTCGTGCCGGACCCGATTGCGGGTATAGCGCCGGTCCGTATTCGAGGGATCGTCGAGGGGGCGGATGCCGCAGTCCGCAAGGAGGAGAGCCAGATCCGCGCGGGGAATATGCAACAGGGGGCGGATGATTCGCCGTGAGTCGTCTCTGTCCGACATGCCGCCCAAAGCGGGCCAGCCGGCGCCCCGAATCAGGCGCATGAGGATGTCTTCGGCCAAATCGTTGAGTTGATGTCCCAATACCGTGTACACGGCCCCAACCCGTTCCAAGGTCTTGGAGAACCACGCTTGGCGGCAGACGCGGGCGGCTTCTTCAATGCCCACGGCGTGGGCCGCGGCAAACGCGGCCACATCCGTCCGCCGGACAAGAAAGGGAATACCCAGCCCGGTGCAGAACGTCGCGCAGCGGTCGGCTTCGGTGGCTGATTCCGGGCGCAGGGCGTGGTCCAGGTGCACGGCATACAGGCGCAGATTCATGGACGGCGCGAGGCAACGAAGAATCAGGAGCAAAGCGGTGGAATCGGTGCCGCCGGAAAACGCGACGCACAGGCGTTGCGGACCGGGCGCGGCCGAAGCGATGTCCGGGACATCGGTCAGAACGTCGCGAACCTTCAGGCACAGACGGGCGTGATTCGGGGGAAGATCCTGGAGGCGGACGGGAATCGGCATGTCAGAAGACGACTCCAAGCTCGGTGAGTTGGGACTCCAAATAGGCGATCATGTGGTTGCGCAGTTCGACCGAAGCGAAGGAAAGGCAGTCGCAGCGGATGCGTCCCCTGGCCCGCACGAGCAGTTCCAAATGCACGGAGGTTTCTTCCGTTTCCAGGGCCATGCAGTAAGGCCCGCACTGGGGCTCATGCTCACGCTGGACGGGGGTGAGCATAGCGGGGGGAACGGGCAGCCAGAACATCCCTTCCAGCCCGGCCTGCAGATCCATGTCGGCCAGGTGCTCCGCCAGGGCGCTGACTTCGCTCTCGGCAAGTTGGTCGATGACATACGCACGCATGAGTGTCTCGTAAGTTTTTTGGGGGACAGAGTCCCCCACTCCCCCTGGCAGGGGATTCAATCCCCTGCCCCCTCATCGTCGGCAAGCTTCGCGGAGCGAAG
>JAVBMX010000023.1:0-10660 GCA_031551885.1 Desulfovibrio sp. | reverse complement strand
GCGCGGGCCGGCAATGAGGGGGTCCGGGGGAAATCATTTCCCCCGGACGGGGTTTGGGGTGGTAACCCCAAAAAGCTCTATCCTAGTCAAACAGGTCAGCACGCCGGGGACGGCGCGCTCGCGGCTGTTGCGCCGGACGGTCAGGGCATGGGGCAGCCGGCCTTTTTCCTGGAACCCGAGCCTGTGGACAAAATCCAAGGCATGACGGAACGGAGCCGGGGTCAAGCCAAAGAGGGCGTCCAAACAATACGGGCCGGGGTTGGCGGCTGCTGCGGCGAGAAGGCGCGAGGCTTCGGCGCCTTCGGCCGTGAGGAGCGCGCGAGACGCGGGTCGGTTGGGTCCGGCCAGAAGCAGGGCGCGGACCACAAACCGGCCGATGGCTTCGGCGCGCTCCCGGCCTTCGTGCAGAACACAGAAATGAATCATCGCCCCGCGGCCCGAAAAGTTGTTCAGCCAGCAGAAGGCCAGGGGGGCCCGCCCGCGCAGAGGGCCTGGAATATTGCCACAGACGACGTAGACCCAGGTTCCGGCGTCCTGTATGAGGTCGGCGAACTCGCCTGCGCGGCGAATGGACCCGTCATAGAAAAGGGTGTCGACGAGGTCTTGCTCCCGCACCAACTCAAAGAGCCGCATCAGTTCGCTTCGAATAAGGGGACGCTCCAGGCCGGGGGCGCGGCCGAGCAGAAAAAGATCGTCAGCGGGCATAGGGCTCTCCAAAGAAGCGGTATGCGGTCTCCGCATTGTGGTGTTGTGTTTGGGCGTCGGCTGAGGGGAATTCCGCGCCCAGCTTGGGGTCGAGAATCCGGGCCAGACAATCGAGCATGTCGTCGTGTCGGCCGACGGGGAATTCCAGGTATTCGTCGGTAAACAGCCGGGTCAGATCGCGGGTTTCGCCGTCGACGGCCGGAAACGGCCGGCGGGTAGGCAGGTAGATTTGCCCGCGCTCGAAATACGGCCCCAGGGCCAGGATACGTTCGCGTTTGGGCGTGGAGCCGCCCAGCGGGGTGAGGTCAAAACGGTAGTTGCGCCGTTCCTGTTCGGCTTCGATGTATTCGATATCGGCCTGAATGCCGTACTGCTCGTAACCCACGGCGATGGGCTGATACAGCCGGTGCAGGCGGAAGAGCGCCTCGGCCCGGGCGGAGAGGTTCAGGCGATCGCGCACGCCGTCGATGAGGTAACGGTTGCCGTCCGCGCCCAGGCCGACCACGAACATGACCGTGTAGTCGCCGCGATCGCCGCGACCGGCGGCCGGGTCGACCAGGATATAGCGGTTCAGGTGGGCCGCCCCTCCGAAAGGGCCGGGGGCGGGCGTCCAGAAGCGCAGGTGCTTTTCCTGGAAGCCCATGCTTTTGTCCGCATTGGGGGTCAGAAGCATCTGGCAACCGAAAACGTGGGCTCCCATGGCCGCGCGTTTGTCGGCCAGCAGCGTGGCGGAAAGCAGGGCGGGGCGGCCGGTTTCCGTGCCGTCCACGGTGGCCGGATGGATGCGCGGAACGGCGGCCTTGCGGTCCAGGATGGTCCGGTAGGTGTCGTTGTAGTGGTAGCGGGTGCCGATGATCCGCCGGCGGCCTTCCCCGGCCCCCAGGTTGAGGGAGAGCGCCCAGGCTTCCGTGACTTTGGCGATCATTTCCGGGGTGGTCACGGATTCACGCGTGACCACGTCGTCATAGACCAAGAGTGAGAAGTGCTTGCCCGTCGGTTGGCCGTCCACCAGACCCCAGGCCTCGACCGTGGCTTCCTTGGGGTTTTCTTTGCGGCGCACGGTGATGCCTTTGTCCAACGACCAGGACGGGCTCTCTTTTTTCGGGTCGGCCCAGAGCACCTCCGGGTAGAGGCGCTTCAGGCGGACGTTGTGCTCGAATTCGTGCTTGATTTGGCGCAGGAAGTCTTTGGCCACCGGGCGGGTGTGGGAAAAGATGCCTACGGTGATTTCCGGAGTGTTCAGGATGTCGCGCACGGTCTGGCCAAAGGTGACGATGGACGACTTGCCGTGCTCGCGGGCCCAGAGGTCCAGACGGCCGTCCGGCTCGGCTTGGACTTCGCGGCAGCGGGCGAAATGCCAAGGGTCGTTCAAATCCCTGCGCTCGAGAAGACGGATCAGCAAATAGAAGAGATCTTCGCGCCCCAGGCCGGCCTGGAGGGCATCGAACTGCCCCACGGAACGGCGTTTGGCCTCATATTCGAGGCGGGCGTATGCTTCCAGGGTTTGGGTATACGTACATGCGGGCATGGCGCCTCCTTTCGCGGGGCCATACCACGGAAGAAAACGCCAAAACGACGGGAAGGGGGCGGGACGGGGGTGGGGAGCTTGTCCCGTGCATGCCTTGCAGGGGTTGTCAGGCTTTTCGTCGGCAGGCCCTGTTCAGCAAAAGGGTCAGAGGCGCAAGCAAAGACGAGGCGAACAGCCGGGCCAACCCCAGGTATACGGGCAGAAAGGCGCACCCGGCGGCCAGGATTTGCAGCAAAGCCCGCCACAGCGGATGGAATGCGCCGGGGAGCCGGCCCACATACCACTGGGCCGCATACGCGGCGGCCGTGGCCGGCAGGCAAAACGCCAGGCAGAGCAGGGAGAGGCGAAGGATTCCGGCCGTGCCCTCCGGGCCGAAACGCCGGGAACGGACCACGCAAAGGATGACGGTGTACAGGGCCACGCCCAAGGTTCCGGCCAGGGCCACGCCGAAAGCGCCCAGGCGCACGGCTCCGAAGTAATACAGCGGCAGGGCCAGGGCTGTTGCCGCCGAGCCCGCCAGGGCCGGGGTCAGGGTATCTTTATGGGCGTAAAAAGCTCGGCTGACGATTTGCTGGATGGTCCAGAAGGCCACGCCCGGCAGCATGACCGCCAGAAGCAGACCCGAGGCAGCGGCCGCCTCGGCGGTGAAGTCGCCCTGTTGGAAGATCAGGCGCATGACCGGTTCGGCCGTGGCGGCCAAGCCGAGGGATATGGGCAGAGCCACAAGCACGGTGTTGCCCAGGGCTTGGTTCAGGGAGCCGTCAAAGCCCTTTTTGTCGCCGGATGCGGCCAAAGAGGCCAGGAAAGGGAACGAGGCGATGCCGGCCGCCTGGGCCACCACTCCTACGGGCACGAGCATGATCCGCCGGGCGTAGTTGAGCAGGCTGACCCCGCCGTCGCCGGTCAAGGAGCCGAAAATGCGCACGAATTGCTCGTCCAAAGCCACGATGGACTGCCCGAGCATGAGCGGCAGGGCCAGGAAGAGCAGGGTCTTCAGCAGGGGGTGGCGGAAGGTGGGGGAAAACACCGGCCCCCCCGCGCGCACGGCCAGAAAGGGTAGGGTGAGGCTGCCGAGCCCCGCGCCGATGAGCACGCCCCAGCAGAAGCCTTCCATGCCCCGATCGGGCCACAGATGCAGCCAGATGATGCCGCAGAGGATGATTCCGCCGTTGTAGATCAGGGGGGTCAACACCGGCACGCTGAACTGCCGGCGATAGTACAGCATGGCTGTGAAGCAGGCTCCGGGCAGGAAGAAAACCTGGGCGGGCAGGATGATGCGCAGAAAATGGGCCAGGCGGTCGTGCGCTTCGGGGGTAAAGCCCGGCGCGGCGATGCGGGCCAGCTCAGGCGCAAAGCACCAGGCGACGGCGGTGAGCAGAGCGATGGCCGCGAAGGCCCAGCATACGGCGGCGGAGAAAAGCTGTTTGCCGTTTTCCTCATTCTCGTGAAACGCCGAGGCCAGAAGCGGCACCAGGGTGACGGAGAAATACCCCCCGGCCAGCAGGTAGCCGAGAAAATCGGGGATTACGAAGGCCGTGAAGTAGACGTCCGCTTCGATTCCCGCCCCGAAGTAATAGGAAATGATTTTGTCCCGCACCAGGCCCAGAATGCGCGACAAAAAAACGCCGACTCCCAAAGCCAGAGCCGCCGTGCCCATTCCCAAGGTGCGCGTGAACAACCTCATGCGGTGTTCCTTACGCCATGCGGAGAGGTTGCGCAACGCGGCCATATGGGGGCCGTCGGGTCGGTTTGCCGTGGTATTTCGGCAGGCTCCCCTTTGGAAGCGCGGCGAAGGCGGCAATTTTGCCGTTGCCGGGGGGCGATGATGGCGGTATGTTGCGGGGCCTGCGGTTGAACGCACGGCAGAGACAAACGGAGAAACAATGATGAAAACGGCAGTTGGTCTGACGGCGCTGTTGTTGATGGTGTGTCTTTCGGGCTGTGGTTCCAAAACGGTCGATTTGGAAAATGAACTAAACCCGGATGAAGTACAGGCCGCGCTCGAGCCGGGCAACAACAGCCTTTACGGGGGCAGCGTAATTATTCCGCGCACCGGCGATAAGGTTCGGGGCGGGGAGTTTCCCGTGACCCTTATTCCGGTGACGGCCAACTCGTCGGAACGCATGACGCGTATCTTCGGCAGTACCGACCAGGGCTTTTTGAAAACGGCCGCCCTTGCGCCCAAGTTTTCCGACCGGGAACTCTTTCAAAAATCCGGCGGAAAAAGCGTGAACCCGGATGCGGACGGCATGTTTGAATTTTCCGTCTTGAAAGACGGAGAGTACTTTGTTGTGACGACCATAGCGTGGAAGCCGGAGAACAGCTATTACGGCAAGGAAACCTCAATGTTGATGCGGAAGGTTCGGCTTTCCGGCGGGGAAAGGAAAGAGATCACGTTGACGTATACGGAACAAAAGGCTGCCGCCAAGTAGAGTTTTTGTTCTCCGCCTGCGGCAAACGGCCTTTTTTCGATTCGGTACATTCTGTGCCTCGCCCTTTCGGGGCACCGTCAGAAGAATTCCAGCGCGCATTCCGCTGCGCGCCGGTGCAGCGCATATGGGCGAGCGCGCAACGCAGGGAAATGTTTTTCCGCCGGCGGAAGCGGCTGCCCGGATACGCTATAAGGAAAACGAAAAGGCCCCGACGGGGCCTTTTCCTCATTCTTACGACCGGAGATTATTCGCAGCGGTACACGGTGCCGATGATCAAGGCGTTGACGGTTTCGGCTTGGTGCCCCGTGAGCATTTTATCCTCGTGGATCCACACCAGGTTGCCGCCCATTTTTCCGGCCTGGTTGCGCAGATCGTTGACCGCGCCGTCATGCAGGTTTTTATTGGAAGTATACGGGCCGGTGAACCAGTTGCCCTGCGCGCCGGTGACTTCTCCCAGTTCCGCGCAGTTGCCGGTGGGTTTTTCCCGGGAGGTTTTTACCTTGAGTCCGTTGGTGTCCACCGACTTGGCCGCGCAGCCGGTGAGCAGCAGAAGGCAGAGGCAAAGGCCGAGTTTGCGCATGAAGTGCTTCCTGGAGTTGTGTGTCGTGTCAATCATGCCATACTAATCGATTTTTTCGGGCACGCCAAGGGGGGCGCCGCGGCGACGATGCCGGGTTCATGCGCGGGACGCCGTCATAAACCGAGTGTTCAGCTTCGATAATCCGCGTTGATGCTCACGTACTCGTGGGTCAGGTCCGAGGCCAGCAGTTCGCAGCAGCCGGGGCCGTCGCCCAGCACAATGTCCAGAGGCAGGTCGCGCTGTTCCAGCGGGCCTTTGAGCAGGGCGTCAAAGTCCAGGTTCGTGGGCTGCTCGTTGGCGAACAACTCCACACCACACAAGGAAACACGCACGGCGGCCGGATCGAAGAACACGCCGCAACGCCCGAGGGCGGCCACAATCCGGCCCCAGTTGGCGTCTTTGCCGTACATGGCGGTTTTTACCAGTTGGGAATGCCCCACGGTGCGTGCGGCTTTTTCCGCATCTTCGTTTGAGGCCGCGCCGCGCACCCGGATCATGATCACCTTGGTGGCACCTTCGCCGTCTTTCACCAGCAGATAGGCCAGAGTGCCGAGCACTCGGACCAGGGCTTCCTCCAGCTTTTCCAAATCCTTGCCCCGCGGGCAGATGCCCGTGGCCCCGCCGGCCAGGCCGTACAGGGTGTCGTTGGTGCTGGTGTCGCCGTCCACGGTGGCCCGGTTATAGGTTTGTCCGGCGGCGCGCACGAACATGGGGCGCCAGTCTTCAGGGGGGATATCGGCGTCGCACATGACCACCGAAAGCATGGTGGCCATGTTGGGACAAATCATGCCCGCGCCTTTGGCCGTGCCCGTGAGCACAACCTTGCCGCCACTCAGTTCCACCGCTTCAGAGGCGTATTTGGGGAAGGCGTCGGTGGTCATCATGGCCGCCGCGTATTCCTCCACCGTGGTCGACCCCAGGCTCTTGACGAGACGGGGGACGGCCGTTTCCCACAAATCCATTTTGAGCTGCACGCCGATAACCCCGGTGGAGGCGGGCAGGATGTCCGCCGGGTCGAGAAGGAAGGCCTTCCCGGCCAATTCCAGGGTGCGCCGGCAGTTGGCGATGCCTTCCTCTCCGGTGCAGGCGTTGGCCTGACCGGTGTTGATCAACACCGCCCGCGCCGTTTTGCGCTCTTTGAGTATGGCTTGGGCAACCTGCACGGGCGCGGCCTTGAACAGGTTGGTGGTGAACACGCCGGCCGCCGTGGCGGGCTGGTCGGAGAGAAGCAGGGAAAGATCCGGCTTTCCGGATTTCTTGAACCCGGCGGAAGTCGCGGCCAGATGGAAGCCTTGGGGCAGAGGAATGCTCATGGTGTGTCTCGTTGGGTTAAGCGCGTTCCGACAATACAAGTTTCGGCCGTTCGACCCGCCGTTACGGGGTAAGCCGATACCAGCCGCCGATCAGGGGGACGACTCCGTACGGCGCGGTTTCCGGCGGAGCAACGCCGTTCTCGGCATAATACCACAGTGTGGCCATCATAAACCAGGGGTCAAAGGAGATTCCCGCCGGCTTGGCCGAGCCGTATGTGCATTCGGGGCCGAAGCGCCCGGTTTCCACATTATTTTCGTCGCAGAGGACGGCATATCCCGAAAGTTCCATGTCCGCAAGAAGTTCGGCCGTGGCGCGGTAATGCTCCGGCTTGACGTTTTCGAGCCGGCAGGCTTCCACATAGTCCGGAAGGGACAGACGTGCGAACATGCGCCGTGGCCCGGAGAAGTCGTCTTTCAAAAGGGCATAGTCCAGGTGGGATTTCCAATAGTCGATTTCCGAAAAGATTTCTTCCAGGGCGAAGAGGTGCGCGGCGGGGGAGCCGGAGCTCAGAAAATTCGGAAGCATCTCGCGGCCGTTGAGGGACCACCGTTCGCTGAAGTACCCGGAGACCCGCATGGCGTACACGGTGGGCAAGGCGCGAATGTATCGCAGGAGTTTCGCCCGCTCGGGAGTCCGGAGCCAGAACCAGGCCGGTTCGGTGCCTTCAAATACAAAAGCGGGAACGGAAGACGGCAAAGCCGAGGAGCAGAGAAAAAGCACAACAAGAAACGCCGCGAACCGGCCTCTTCGACCGGGACACGGCGTTGCCGTATTGTGAGGCGCTGCGCTCATTTCCCCATGCCGCAGCACTTTTTGTATTTCTTGCCGCTGCCGCAGGGGCAGTCGTCGTTGCGGCCCACTTTGGGCGTGTCGCGTTTGGCGGCGGCGGGTTTCCCCGGGCCGGAGGCCGAGCCGCCGGAATAGGAAAGCTTGGTGTTGTCTTTGTGCCGGAAAGGCGAAGCCGCCTGCTTTTGTTCCTGGGGCTGCGGTTCCGGGGTGGGGGCCGCTTCGGGCTCGGGTTGGGGTTCGGCCGGGGCCTCCTGATGCTCGGGGGCGGCTTCTGCCGGCTGCAGACGCAGACGGGTCAGGGTCTTGAACAGGTTTTCCCGGATGCGGTCGAGCATTTCCTGGAACAGGGCGAAACCTTCGCGCTTGTATTCCTGCTTGGGATCGCGCTGGCCATAGCCGCGCAGGCCGATGCCGTCGCGCAGGTGATCCATGCTCAACAGGTGTTCCTTCCAGCTGCGGTCCAGCTCTTCCAGCATGAAGTAGCGCAGGATGTCGCGATAGTGATCCGGGGCGGTCTGCCGGAGGGTCTCCTGCATGCCTTCGATCAGGTCGCGGGTTTCGTCTTGGGTGGGCAGGCGGTCGTCCAGCCAGACTTTTTCGATGTTGAACACTTCCTGGAGGCGGGCGCGGAGCATTTCTTCGTCTTCCGCGTCCAGGGGGCCTCTGGCGGCGTTCTGGATGGAGTAGACGTCGGCCAGGACGTCTTCGCGGAATTCGGCCACGACCTCTTCCACTTCTTCGCGGCCGATGGCGTCGCGGCGCAGCGAGTAGATCACCTCGCGCTGCTGGTTCATGACGTTGTCGTAATCCAGCAGGGTCTTACGGATTTCAAAGTTGTGGCCTTCGACCCGTTTTTGGGCGTTTTCAATGGCCCGGGAAATCATCCGGTGCTCGATGGATTCGCCGTCTTTCAGGCCCAGGGTGGCCATTAGCTTGGAGATGCGCTCCGAGCCGAACAGGCGCATCAGGTCGTCTTCCAAGGACAGGAAGAAGCGCGAACGCCCCGGGTCGCCCTGACGGCCCGAACGGCCGCGCAACTGGTTGTCGATGCGTCGGCTTTCGTGACGCTCGGTGCCCAGAATAAACAGGCCGCCGAGTTCGCGCACGCCTTCGCCCAGCTTGATGTCCGTGCCCCGGCCGGCCATGTTCGTGGCGATGGTCACTTTTCCGGCCTGCCCGGCCTCGGCGATGATTCCGGCTTCCTGCTCATGCTGCTTGGCGTTGAGCACGTTGTGCGGGACGCCGGCTTTTTTGAGTTTGGTCGAAAGCAGTTCCGACGTTTCAATCGAAATGGTGCCCACCAGCACGGGCTGGCCTTTCTGGTGCAGTTCGCGGATTTGCTCGACGATGGCGTCGTACTTCTCCGCCTTGGTGCGGTAAATTACGTCGGGCATGTCGGCCCGGATCATCGGCATGTGGGTGGGGATGGAAACCACTTCAAGGCCGTAGATTTCATGGAATTCCACGGCTTCGGTATCGGCTGTGCCGGTCATGCCCGAGAGTTTCGCGTACAGGCGGAAGTAGTTTTGGAAGGTGATCGAGGCCAGAGTTTGGTTTTCGGCCTGGACCTTGACGTTTTCCTTGGCTTCCAGGGCCTGGTGCAGGCCGTCGGAAAAGCGCCGGCCCGGCATGAGCCGGCCCGTGAACTCGTCCACAATAAGCACCTGATCGTCTTTGACGATGTAGTCCACGTCGCGTTGGAACACGGCATGCGCCTTGAGCGACTGGTGCACATGGTGCTGGGCGGTGATGTTTTGGGGATCGAAAAGGTTGTCGATTTCCAGGATGGTTTCGCAGCGTTGCACGCCTTCGTCCGTGAGCATGGCCGTTTTGGCCTTTTCATCCACGGTGAAGTCTCGGTCTTTGACCAGGCGGGTGACCACGGTGTCGACCTTGCGGTAGAGGTCGGTGGAGTCGTCGGCCGCGCCCGAGATGATCAACGGGGTTCTGGCTTCGTCGACAAGGATGGAGTCCACTTCGTCGACAATGGCGAAGTTGTGCCCGCGCTGGACCAACTGCGCGCTGTAAAATTTCATGTTGTCGCGCAGATAGTCGAAGCCGAATTCGTTGTTGGTGCCGTAGGTGATGTCCGCCCCGTAGGCGGCTTGGCGCTCGGCGTCGGTGAGCCCGTGCACGATGACGCCCACGGAAAGGCCCAGAAAGTTGTAAACTTGGCTCATCCATTCGGCGTCGCGCCTGGCCAGGTAGTCGTTGACCGTGACCACATGCACGCCTTTGCCGGAGAGGGCGTTGAGCACCACGGCCAGGGTGGCGGTGAGGGTCTTGCCTTCACCGGTCTTCATTTCCGCAATCTTGCCGGAGTGCAGCACCATGCCGCCGATAAGCTGCACGTCGAAGTGGCGCAACCCCAGCGTACGGACCGAAGCCTCACGCACCAAGGCGAACACTTCAGGCAGAAGGGTGTCCAGGGTGGTTTCGCCGGTCGCGATCTGGTCTTTCCACGTGCGGATCTGTTGGGGAAAGTCTTCGTCCGCCAGAGCCTTCATACGCGGCTCAAAGGCGTTGATGGCGGAGATTTGCTCCGATTTGCGCTTGATGTAGCGTTCGTTCTTGGAACCGAAGATTTTTTTGAAGATCAGGCTGAACATGGATTCTCCGGGAAAAGGCGAGCAAGCGGCGAAATGCGCACTCAACAGATATAAATAAATCCTCGTGCCCCCCAAGGCAAGACCCTGTCGATGGTTTTGGCGATTTTCACTCGCGAGCGGTTTTTTGCCGCGGGTCATTGTGTAGGCGACGGTATAACATGTTAAGTATATAATTTGATGCATTAATGATGTATATTTTGTCTTTGCTCTATTTATTTTTCTTCTTATGTCGAAATATTTTGAGAATTTTGTTGTTTTTTTGTATTCAATGTATTTTAGGTATAAGTATCATTATATTATTAAGGATCTAGACCATCAGGTCTTTGTTTTTTGCCACCAAGAGCTTGAGGCCGTCGAGAAGCTGGGGTAGCGCTTGGTTGTAGCGCCATTCGCACTCTTTGAGGTGGAGTTCGAAATTCCGCTTTACGCCATTAAACTTTGCCAAGCGGCGTGTTGTAAAGCTCCAGAATGCCTCAATGCCGTTGATGTGAACCGATTTTTCCGCAAAGTGCTTGGATTTGTTGATGCGGAAATGTTTGTCGTACCCAACGTCCACTAATCCGTCGTAGCCTTTCCAGCAGTCGGAGTGGACAATGCTCTCAGGGGATACCTTGCCCCTGATGATAGCTTGAAGCGTCTTGGCCGAGCAGTCCGTGATCAGTTCCGTGTAAACTGCGCCGTCACGCTCATAGATGCCGAAAAC
>JAVBMX010000037.1:0-113367 GCA_031551885.1 Desulfovibrio sp. | reverse complement strand
GGAAACCCCAAGGGGCTCAGCCCCTTGGGGTTTCCTCCCCCGACGATTTTCTTTCCCTTTATTATTCGTTCGCCGTCTTTTTCTTCCCGGCGATGCGGTGGCGCTCTTGGGCGGTCAGAACCATCTTGCGCAGACGGATGGACTTGGGAGTGACTTCAACCAGCTCGTCGTCGGCCACAAATTGAATGGCCCGCTCTAAGGTCATAGGACGTATCGGCGTAAGGGTGATGTTCTCGTCCTTGCCGGAGGCCCGCAGGTTGGTGAGTTTCTTTTCTTTGGTGGGGTTTACGTCGATATCGTTGTCGCGGTTGTGCTCACCCACGACCAGACCTTCATAGATCGGGTCGCCGGGGGTGATGAAGAGAACGCCGCGCGGCTCCAGGTTATAGATGGCGTAGGCCACGGCCATGCCGGGGCGGTCGGCCACGATGGAACCGGTGAATCGGACGGCGAATTCGCCACGGTGCGGCTCATAGCCGGCCAGGTACGAGTTGAGAATACCGGTGCCTTTGGTGTCGGTAAGGAACTCGTCGCGGAACCCGATAAGCCCGCGCGCGGGGATGGTGAACTCCATGCGCACCCGGCCGGAGCCGTTGTTGGTCAGGCTGGTCATACGGCCTTTGCGGTAGGAAAGCTTTTCCGTAACCACGCCCATGAAGGCTTCATCGCAGTCCACCAGAAGGTTCTCAACAGGCTCAAGCAGCTCGCCGTTCTCTTCCTTCATAATGACACTGGGCCGGCCGACACTCAGCTCAAACCCTTCGCGGCGCATCTGCTCGATAAGGATGGCCATCTGGAATTCGCCCCGGCCTTTGACGATGAAGCCGTCCATGTCGTCGGAGTCGTCGACCTGCACGGCCACGTTGCGCAGGGTTTCGCGCATCAGGCGTTCGCGGATTTTGCGCGACTGGACGATTTTGCCTTCGCGCCCGGCCAGAGGAGAGGTGTTGGCGGCAAAGAGCATGGACACCGTGGGGGCGTCCACCTGCACGCGGGGCAGGGCTCGGGGATTTTCTTTGATGCAGACCGTGTCGCCGATGGCCACTTCTTCCATACCGGCCAGCACCACGATGTCGCCGGGAGCGGCCTCTTCGGCGTCGACCAGTTGCAGACCACGGTAAACCTGCATTTTGGTGATTTTGGCGGACACGACCTGACCGCTTTCGTTGATCCGGGCCAGGGTTTCTTTGGCCCGGGCCGTGCCGTGACGCACCCGGCCCACGGCGAGGCGGCCCAGATAGTCGGAGTAGTCCAGGTCCGAGATCAACATCTGAAAGGGCTCATCCGGGTCGTGTTCCGGACCGGGGAGTTCGCGCACAACGGCTTCAAACAACGGCGCGAGGTCCGTTCCTTTTTCTTCCAGGTTGTGCATGGCCACGCCTTCACGACCGATGGCGTAGAGCACAGGGAAATCAAGCTGCGATTCGTCCGCGCCGAGGTCGATGAAGAGATCGTAAATTTCGTTGAGCACTTCCTGGGGGCGGGCGTCTTTGCGGTCGATTTTGTTGACGACCACAATGACCTTCAGACCGGCTTCAAGGGTCTTTTTCAAGACAAATCGGGTCTGGGGCAGGGGGCCTTCGGAAGCGTCGACCAAAAGAATGGCTCCCGTGACCATGGAGAGAGCGCGTTCCACCTCACCGCCGAAATCCGAGTGACCGGGCGTGTCGATGATGTTGATCTTCACGCCGTCCCAAGAAACCGCGCAGTTTTTGGCGGCGATGGTGATGCCGCGTTCGCGCTCGAGATCCATGCGGTCCATGATGCGATCGTCTACTTCCTGGCCTTCGCGAAAAATGCCGCTCTGCCGGAACATGGCGTCCACCAGAGTGGTTTTGCCGTGGTCGACGTGGGCGATGATGGCGATATTACGGAGAGAATCGTTGCGGATAAGGGTCATACGGAATCCAATACCCGTCGGATGACGGGAGGGTAAAAAGTAACGGCGAGTGAAACAAGGGGGTGTACGTAACCTTTCCCTTGGCGCTTGGGCAAGAAAAAAATGAGCGGGAACGCCGTGGGATTTCCAAAAAGAAATATCTCGTCAAGGCTCAAGCAGGGCTGCGTAAGGCATCACGTTCCCAGGCCCGCTCTATGATAAACTCTGTGCCGCCTCCAACCGGGCGGCACCCTCGTCCCCATTGTCGACAAGGACAAGACCTCGCTTGGCATCGGTTTGTCGGCAATGGGCATAGGGTGTGATGTCGCTCGACCCGGCAACGCCGGATATGGGCCTCGACCCGGCTCAGATCGTGCCGGGAGCCACTTCCCGTAGACGATGCAGATAGAGATGTTCCAGCTCGACATCGTTGTGCCGGCGGGCGCGCTCGATGATTCGCTCCAGGCGCGATACTCTGTGTACCGTGTCGGCATGGCGGGCGAGCAGGGCACGAAGCGCCTGTTCGCAGCCCTCCACGGCGGAGGAATTTCCGGATTTCGCGGCCAAGGCCAAAGCCTTTTTTCCCGCCGTCAGGGTGGGGTGGATTTCCATCATCCGCCAGGCCGCGCCAAAGGCGGCGGCGACATCGCCCGCGCGCTCAAACATCGCGCAAAGCCGTTCGGCCCCCTGCAGCCAAAAAGGGTTTTGCCCCAGCAAGGCCGCCGTCATTTCGGGGTTGTCCGGAGGAAGAGAGGCGAACAACAGCTCCGACATCGCTTGGGTCGTCACCACGTCGATGTCGTCCCAGCCGTTGAGGCGGGGCTCAAAACCGTCGTTCCGGGCGTGCCGGTGAATGTCGACGGCCAGCAAATCGCCGCAGCGCTCAAACAAGAGGCGGAAGTTGTCTTTCTCCTTGTCCATGCGCCCCGGAGTTTTGCTTTCCAGGTGGTACACGCGCGAGACCGGGATACAGCGCAGTTTTTTTCCCCGCTCCCGAATGCGGGCGCTCAGTTCCAGGTCTTCGCAGCCGTTGCGGTAGCCCTCGTGGAAACCGCCGCTTTCCCAAAACAGCTCGCGTCGGGTAAGGAAAGCCGCGCCCGTGAGGCATTGAAGGAGCCGCGCGTCCCCGATGACGGGGTGTCCGGCCGGAATCCCCTTGTACAGATGATCGATGCCGGAAGGCGTGACCACCACCCCCAGGTGCTGCACGGTGTCGTCGGGGTATAACAAAAGAGGTCCGACCGCGCCGAGGGAGTCGTCCGCCCGCAGAGCTTCGAGCAAAGGCTCGGCCCATCCGGATGTCAACAGGGTGTCGTTGTTCAAAAAAAACAGGAGAGGAGCCGCCGCGATATGCGCCCCGGCGTTGCAGGCCGGGCCGAAGTTGCGGTTTTCCTCAAAGCGGATTCGACTGAATCGGCCGGGGAAGAGACTGTTGCCCAGCGGCTCCAGGTCGGTGCGGGTGGCATCGGCGGAGCCGTTGTCCACCACAACAACCTCAAAACCGTCACCGGGAGTGTGCTCAAGCAAAGAACGCAGACAATCGCGAGTCAAATCCCAATTATTGAGCACAGGGATGATCACGGAGAACAGCGGATTCACGGCCGTTTCCCTCACCCGGCTACGGGAAGCTCGGCTTCAAGCGCGGCCAGCCGTTCCCGATAGAGATTTTCCAGGTACTCGTCGCCGAAACGACGGGCACGGTGGATGATTGATTTGGCGAACCAACATCTTCCTTCCTTGTCGGCATGGCGCGCCAGCAGCTTTCGCAGCAGCTCCCCGCACGATTCGACCACCTCGGTGTTTTTGGCCCGCACGGCCAAAGCCAGCGTTCTCTTATACCCCGCCACGGTGGGGTGGATGGCCGAAGCCCTGGATGCAAAAATCAGGGCTTCAGGAATCAGCCCGTTGCGTTCGCATTCGGCGGCAAGCCGCTCCGCGCCGTCAAGCCAGTAAGGATTTTGGTTGAACAGGGATACAAGGCCGTTCAAGTCGTTGGGCGCAACCGAGGCGAACAGGGCTTGGGAGTCTTCCGGCGCAACCGGCAGACTCATGTCGTCCCAGTCGTTCACACGAATTTGAAAGCCGTCGCGCAGGCCGTGATGGTGTATATCAATATAGAAGGCGTTGCCGTAGCGCTCGGTCAGCAGACGCGAGTTGTCTTTTTCCGCCTCGGAATTCACCCTGCCCGGGGTTTTGCTTTCCAGATGATACACGCGGGAAGTCGGAACGCAGCCAAGGTTTTTGCCTTTTTCCCGGATGCGGATCGAGAGTTCCACATCCTCGAAACCGTTGCGGTATTCCTCATAAAAACCGTCGACGTCCAGAAATAGGCTGCGGGGCATGAACAAAGCGGCGGCGGTGAGGAATTGCAGGCGACGCTTTTTGCCCACCGCCGGATGCTCCGCCGGAAACCCCTTATACAGATGGGCCACACCGGTGGGCGTAAAGGTTACCCCCAGGTGCTGCACGGTGTTGTCCGGATACAGCAGCAGAGGCCCGACAGCGCCGAGGGAGTCGTCCGCCCGCAGGGCTTCAAGCAAGGGAGCGAACCAGCCGGGCGTGAGCAACGTGTCGTTGTTCAGAAAAAAAACAAGCGGAGCGGTCGCAGCCCGTGCACCCGCGTTGCAGGCCGGACCGAAATTGCGGTTTTCCTCAAAGCGCAACCGTAGAAAGCGGCCGGGGAACAAAGATTCGCCCAAGGGAAGCAATTCTTGGGCGGTTGCATCGGATGAGGCGTTGTCGGCCACAACGACCTCAAAATCAACGCCGGGCTTGTGTTCCCGCAAGGAGCGCAGGCAGTCGCGGGTCAGCTCCCAGTTGTTGAATACCGGGATGACCACGGAGAAAACCGGAGCGGTCATAACCCCTCCCGGCGCCGCCAGTCCACGAAGGCGACCCGCCCGCGTTCGGCATACATGGCTTTGCGATTGGCTTTTTTGGCCTTTTCGCCTAATTCCGGCATAAGCCCGAACTGAATGTTGCTCGGCTGAAAACGCTTGACCGGGGTTTTCAGGTGGCGGAGCAGAGCGCCCAGGGCCGTTTCCGCCGGAGGAGGCGCAAGCTCTCCGCCCGCGGCGCGACGGGCCAGAATCAGACCGAGCAGCAGACCGCAGGCCGCGGATTCCACATAGCCTTCCACCCCGGTGATTTGTCCGGCCAAAAAAACATGCGGCGCGGCCTTCAACGAAAGGTTCGGGTGCAACACTTCAGGCGCGTTGACGAAGGTGTTGCGGTGCATGCTGCCGAAGCGGACAAACTCGGCCCGCTCCAGCCCCGGAACCATGCGGAAAATTCGGGCTTGCTCGGGGTGGGTCAGCTTCGTCTGGCAGCCCACCAGGTTGAACATGGTCATGTTCAGATTTTCCGCCCGCAGCTGGAGCAGGGCAAAGGGCCGTTTCCCCGTGCGCGGATCGGTGAAGCCCACGGGCTTAAGCGAGCCAAAGGCCAGGGTCATCTCGCCGCGTTCGGCCAGGGCCTCGACCGGCATGCAGCCCTCAAAGTGGATCTCTTTCTCAAAGTCTTTGGCGGCCGCCTTTTCGCCGGAAAGAAGGGCCTCGCGAAAGGCGAAATACTCCTCACGGTTCATGGGGCAGTTGATGTAGTCCGTGTCGTCCGGGTTGTAGCGCGCCCCTCGGAAGGCGATGCCCATGTTGATGGATGCGCCGTCCACCACCGGGGCGATGGCGTCGTAAAAATACAGGTGCTCCCCGGTCAGACGGCCGAGGGAGTCGGCCAGGGCGTCCGAAGCCAGGGGGCCGGCGGCTACGACCACAGCTTCGCAACCTTCCAGGGCCGGGTCGTCAAGACCGCGTATTTCCCGGCGTTCCAGGGTCAGGCCGGGCAGGGCCACGGTGCGGCGGGTCATCTCGCGGGCGAAGAGGATGCGGTCCACGGCCAGGGCTTTGCCGGCCGGAACCTTGGTCTGCGCGGCCACATCCATGACCACACCGCCAAGAGCGCGCATTTCCTCTTTGAGCAGCCCCACGGCGGAGTCCGGGGCGTCGGAACGAAAGGAGTTGGAACAGACCAGTTCGGCCATGTCCTCATTGCTGTGGGCGGGAGAAAACCGCTGCGGCTTCATTTCGAAAAGGCGTACCGGGATTCCGGCTTCCGCCAATTTGGCGGCGCATTCGCAGCCGGCCAGGCCGGCGCCGATAACGGCGATGGGGGAGAAAGACATGGGCGTTGTCGTCCTTGCGGTTCGGCTGAAGGAGTGAAGAGAATGAAGGGGATGCCGTCCGTTATGCCGGAAAAGCGCTCAGGGCAAGCCTTTGGGTTTACAGGGGTTTTCGTCGAAACTTCCAGGCAAGATACCCCGCACAGGTGCAAGCGGCAACCAAAAGAGGGAGAAAAAGCTCCGAGCGGGGTTCACGAAAGGCGGCGATGAAAAGCGCCGGAACAAACAGAGCTGGGAAAACGCCGAGAAAAAATCCCGCCGTTCCGCCCAGGGAGCGCACCCGCGCGTATACAACGAGCACCAAAAGGCAAAGAAGCACGATGGAAAAAACATGATTCGCGAACCAATCGTTCGGGTCCATGCGTCACTCCGCCAACGGGCGCACCGTGTACTCGCGGATCTGTTCCAGCGGAATAAAGGTCCGTTCGCCGTCGAAGCTTTCCAGGCACAGGGTGCTGTGGTCCGTGGGAAAACAGGCTCGGCAGGTGAATTCCAGCAGGCCGCCGGCCGTGAAGCGCACCCGAACCGACAAACGGTCGTCGCCCGCTTTGTGGGCGGCGGCGGAAGCGATCCGAGACAGGCCGCGAACCTGGGCGTCCTGCCAGGCCTTGGTGACCAGAGCACGGTTTTCCGGGGTGTCGTGCGCCTTGCACAGCCCCATCTTCTGACCGGCCGGCGCGGGAGGGAAGCCTATAACCCACCCCGTGGAGGCGTCTTGTTCGCAAACCCGGCAGGGAATCACCGACGTCATCGCGCACATTCCCTTGGCCGCCGAGACGATCTTACGCCCCGCGCAAGTGCCGGACCGCGTTTTCAAAAACGGTCAGCCCCAGAGGGGCGGATTCACCCCTGGTCCAGCCAGGATGGTTGGTGGGGTGGTTGTACGCTTCGGGGTGGGGCATCAGGCCGAAAATCCGCCCGGAAGGGTCGCACAGACCGGCAATGCCAAGAGGCGAACCATTGGGATTCCAAGGGTATTCCTCGGTGGGCAGCCCGGTTTCCGGGTGGGCGTAGCGCACCGGGATGAGGTGTTCCTTCTGCAGGCGCTCCAAGGTTTGGGGCGAATCCGGCACCAGGTTGCCCTCGCCGTGGCGGACGGGCACATAGAGGTATTCCAAACCCTTGGTGAAAACGCAGGGGGATTCGGGGTCCACATGCAGGCGCACCCAGCGGTCTTCATAGCGGCCGGAGGCGTTGTGGGCCAAAGAAACCTGCCGGGTGAACCAAGCGGAATCCAAGGCCGGCAGCAAACCCAATTTGACCAACAACTGGAACCCGTTGCAGATTCCCAAGGCCAGCCCGCCCTTGTTGATGAAGCGCAGCAGCAGATCGGCCAGGGCTTCGTCATGCGGGGTTCTGGTGTATTTCCAGCGCTGGGCCGCGGCTTGGGCCGCGCCGAGGTCGTCGCCGTCCAAAAATCCGCCGGGGAAAATGAGAAAATTATATTCTTCCGGGCGCGCTCTGCCGAGGGCCAAGTCGGAAAAATGCACGATATCGGCGGCGTCCGCGCCGGCCCGTCGGGCCGCATGGGCGCATTCCACTTCACAGTTGGTGCCGTATCCGGTAATAACGAGGCAACGTACCTCTGCGGCCATGCAGGCGGCTCCCGTAGTTTGCGATTTTTCCGAAAATTCCGCGAAACGGCAAAATATTCGGTGAGTTGAGAAGGATGTTTACCATACTCCTGCCGGGGTGATTTCGTCAACTATCGACCTTTGTGTGAAAAAAGCGTAGCATCAGCCGGATCGTCAAGCAAAGGATTCGCACCATGAAAGAAACGAAGTTCATCTTCATCACCGGCGGTGTGCTCTCATCCCTCGGCAAAGGGCTGACGGCGGCCTCTTTGGGGGCGCTGCTCAAGGCCAGGGGCCTTTCCGTCACCATCCAAAAGCTGGACCCGTACATCAACGTGGACCCCGGCACCATGAATCCCACGCAACACGGCGAAGTGTTCGTCACCGACGACGGGGCCGAAACCGACCTCGACCTCGGGCATTACGAGCGCTATCTGGACACGCCCATGTCCCAGAAGAACAACTACACTTCAGGCAGCATTTATTACAGTGTGATCACCAAGGAACGCCGGGGCGACTATCTGGGCGGCACGGTGCAGGTGATTCCGCACATCACCGACGAAATCAAGCTGGCCATCCGGGGCCTGGCCGACGACGGCCCGGATGTGATCATCGTGGAAATCGGCGGCACGGTCGGCGACATTGAAAGCCAGCCGTTCCTCGAGGCCATCCGCCAACTGCGCGGCGACTTGGGCAAAGAACGGTGTCTGTACCTGCACCTGACCCTGGTGCCGTACCTGCAGACCGCCGGCGAGCACAAAACCAAGCCCACGCAGCACAGCGTCAAAGAGCTGCGCAGCATCGGCATCCAGCCGGATATCATCCTCTGCCGTTGCGAACAGCCCATCCCCAAGGAAATGAAGCGCAAAATCGCGCTCTTCTGCGACGTGGATGTGGACGCGGTCTTTTCCGCCGTGGATGTGGACCACGTATATAAAGTGCCGCTTGAATATTATAATGAGGGCCTGGACCAAAAAGTGGCGATCATGTTGCGCCTGCCGGCCAAAAATCCCGATCTCGAGCCCTGGCGCAATCTGGTGCATACCCTGACCCACCCGGAAGGGCGCGTGACCATCGGCATTGTGGGCAAGTACGTCTCGTTGAAAGAAGCCTACAAAAGCCTGCATGAGGCTCTGGTTCACGGCGGCGTGGCCAACAAAATCGCGGTGGACCTGAAGTATATCAATTCCGAGGAAGTCACCTCGAAAACTGCGGATGCCATCCTGGCCGGACTGGACGGCATTTTGGTGCCCGGCGGCTTTGGCGAGCGCGGCGTGGACGGCAAGATTCTGACCGTACGCTATGCCCGAGAGAACAAAATCCCGTACTTCGGCATCTGCCTCGGCATGCAGTGCGCGGTTATTGAGTACGCCCGAAACGTTGCCGGGGTGGAAAAGGCCGATTCGGAAGAATTCAACCCCCTCACGGCCGATAAAGTCATTTACTTGATGAAGGAATGGTACGATCATCGCAAAGGCAGCCGGGTACAGCGTACCTGCGATTCGGACAAAGGCGGCACCATGCGGCTGGGCGCATACCCCTGCAACATTGGAGAAGACTCGCTCGCCTTTGCCGCCTACGGCAAAAAGCAAATCAGCGAGCGGCACCGGCATCGGTATGAGTTCAACAATGCCTACATGGACGCCCTGAAAAAAGCCGGAATGATCTTCAGCGGCCTTTCCCCCGACGGCGAGTTGGTGGAAATCGTGGAGCTGAAAGATCACCCCTGGTTCTTGGGCTGCCAGTTCCACCCGGAATTGAAGTCCAATCCCATGAACCCGCATCCGCTGTTCCGCGGCTTCATCGCGGCGGCCAAGAAACAGCGCAAAAAATAGACTGCGGCTCACAAGCAAAATAGGACTTGTATCGTCCATATAATGATGACCCCCACAGACCAAAGATACGAACAGGCGGCCGACGCCCTTTACGCCGAGTTGCGCACCCGGCACTTCGTCATTGCCGGCCCATGCGTGCTGGAAAGTTTTGAACTTGCCCGCGAAACCGCCCTGGCCGTCAAAGAGGCGGCCGCTCAGGCCGGGCTTACGGCCGTGTTCAAGTCTTCCTTTGACAAAGCCAACCGATCCTCGTCCTCGAGCTTTCGCGGGCCGGGCCTTGCGCGCGGCGTGGGGTGGCTGGCCCGGATTCGGGAAGAAACCGGCCTGCCGGTGATCACCGACATCCACGAACCCGCCGACGCCGCACCCGTGGCCGAAGGCGTGGACATTCTGCAGATTCCCGCGTTGCTGTGCCGGCAAACGTCTCTGCTGGAGGCGGCTGCCCGGACGGGCAGGGTGGTCAACATCAAAAAAGGGCAGTTCCTGGCCCCGTGGGACATGGGCAACGCGGTCGAAAAGCTGCGTCGCGCGGGCAACCCCCGGGCGCTGTTGACCGAACGCGGCGCAACCTTCGGTTACAACAACCTGGTGGTGGACATGCGTTCCTTCACATTTATGAAGGAATTCGGCGTGCCCCTGGTCATGGACGCCACGCACTCGGCCCAGCTGCCGGGCGGTCAGGGAACCTCTTCGGGCGGCGATCGCCGGATGATTATACCTCTGGCCCAGGCCGCCGTGGCCGCCGGAGCCTCCGGCGTGTTTCTCGAGTGCCACCCGACCCCGGACAAAGCCCTGTGCGACGGCCCCAACAGCCTGCACCTGAACGATCTACCGGCCCTGCTTCGCAGGCTTGCGGCCGCCTGGAGACTGTTCGATGAGTCATAATTTGGGCGCTCTGTTTTTTCCGGAAAAAGCCGCGACTCCCATCAAGCTGCTGGTCCTGGACGTGGACGGCGTGCTGACCGACGGCGGATTGTATTACGACCTGCAAAACCAGGTCATGAAGCGCTTTGACGTGCAGGACGGCCTGGGCATCAAAATCGCCATGAAAAACGGCATTACCGTGGCCGTGATCACCGGGTTGAAGTCCAAGGCCGTGGAAGCGCGGATGTGCGACCTGAAAATAGAAGACTATCACGCAGGATTCTTGGATAAACGCGATTGTTTGCGCTGCATCCAGGAAAAATACGGATTGGACTGGTCGGAAATTGCCTACCTCGGCGACGACTGGGTGGATCTGTCGGTCATGTCCATGGTCGGGCTGCCTCTGGCCGTGGCCAACGCGCAGCCGGAAGTGAAAAAAAGCGCTCTGTACGTCACCACAGCCCACGGCGGCCGCGGCGCGGTCCGCGAGGTCATCCGTCTGCTGCTCATGGCCCAGGGCAAATATGAGGCCGCGTTGGCGGCCTGGACCGGACCATGCTGAAACGTTTCGGCTTGTTGGCGGCGCTTATTCTTGTTGCCGCAACGGTCGCTTTGGGGATACACCTCCGGTGGCCCGACGATGAGCCCTCGCCGGCCCCTCCCCAGGTCACGAGTGAGCAATTGCACGAGGCGGTGCAGTCGGCGTCAAAAGACTCGGATTCCGTCAGCCTGGCCCTCAAGGCCATTACCTTGAGTCAGGGCGAGGGCGGAGTGGAAGTCTGGCGCCTGAAAGCCTCATGGGCGGGCATGACCCAGGAAGAAGGGCGGATCACCGTGGAAAAACCCCGCCTGACGTATTTTATGCCCCCCGACAACGAAGAGATGCTCGTAACCGCGAACACCGGCGACATCGACCAAAAAAATCACATTCTGCGCTTTGTGGGCGACGTCGTCGCTTCTTTGAACGACCGCTCCCTCACCGGCGCGCTTCTGGTATACGACGGCACCGCCAAGACCATGTCCTTCCCCGACGGGGCCTTGTTCCAGGAACCCGGCATGACCGGCGGCGCGCAACACGTGGTTTGGCACGTGGACGACAGAACCGTTACGGCGGAAGGGGATGTGAACGTGTTGTTTGACCGGTCTCCGGCAGAGATGCCGGGGACTTCCGAACAGGAGTAACCTGACCATATGCGTCATTTCATTACCATATTCTTTTTGCTGTGCCTCGCCGGAAGTGCCTTCGCCGCCGAACAGCCGGCCGGAAGCGTTCCGACCAACATCAATGCCGCACGCATGGATTACAACGCCGACAAGCAAACCGTGACGTTCTCCGGCTCCGTGCATGTGAAGCGCCCGGACTTTCAACTGTGGTCCGACAAACTGACCGTGTACCTCGAGCGGAACCCCGGCGAGGCCAAATCAAGCGATGTGGAAGGCATGCAGGCCGGGCGCATCGACCGTATTGTGGCTTCCGGGAACGTGCGCATGAAAAGTGAAGACAAAGAAGGCACCTGCGGCAAAGCCACCTATTACGCGGCCAAAGACCTTTTTGTTATGGAAGAGAAGCCGGTTCTGCGCCAAAAAGACAACAGGATCGAAGGCGAAACCATCTCTCACTATATGAAGGCCGGCCGTAGCGACGTCACCCGCCCCAACGCCACGTTTTCCGCCCCGGATAATACGAACGGCGGCAACCCTCTGCTCCCGAACAAGGATAAGAAGGAAAGCAAACCGTGAGCGCCGTCGCCGGAGAACTGCAAACCATCGATCTGCACAAGCGCTACGGCGAACGGGAAGTCGTTCGGGGCGTGTCGCTTGATCTGCGCAGGGGAGAGGTGATCGGCTTGCTCGGTCCGAACGGGGCGGGCAAAACCACCACTTTTTATATGGTGATCGGCATTCAGAAGCCCACCAGCGGCAAAGTAATTCTGAACGGCCGCGACATTGCCTCTCTGCCGCTGCATGAGCGCGCCCGGCAGGGGCTTTCTTACTTGCCGCAAGAAAGTTCTGTGTTTAAACGACTGTCGGTCATGGATAATTTGCGTATCGTTTTGGAGTACACCAATCTGTCCAAAGCGCAGCAAAAAGCAAAAGCTGAAGAATTACTTGAAGATTTTCGGATCGCCCGGCTGCGCGACTCGAAAGCGTCCTATCTTTCCGGGGGGGAACGCCGCCGCCTGGAAATCGCCCGCGCCCTGATCCGTGAACCTCAGTTTATCCTGCTCGATGAACCCTTTGCGGGCATCGATCCCGTGGCGGTCGACGACATTCAGATCCTGATCAAAGATCTCACCAAGCGCAACATCGGGGTGCTGATCTCCGACCACAATGTTCGCGAAACCTTACGAATATGTGATCGCGCCTACCTTATGTACGAAGGCGGGGTCATCCTGCACGGCACCCCGGAAGAGCTGGTCGCAGACCCCAAAGCGCGACGCGTCTACCTGGGCGAATCCTTCAGTCTTTAGGATATGTTCACTTTAAAATTCCCTGTGAAATCATACCCCATAAGCCACTCTATGGGCATAGCCGGAAAGTGAACTTCAAGCATCACATGATGGTTTAGCTTTGTCCCGCACGACGAAAACCACGTCGAGTGGATGAAAACGAGGAAAACCATGCATTACCTTGCGCTGTGCTGCATCGTCAAAGATGAAGCTCCCTTCTTAAAGGAGTGGGTTGCCTTCCATAGCCTGCTCGGCGTCGAACACTTCTATGTGTACGACAATATGAGCAAAATCCCTGTAAGTAAAATACTGCGCGGCTATGTTCCCGACAGTCGCCTGACCGTACGCCGCATCGAAGGTTCGCCGGTGCAAATTCCGGCTTACGGCGACTGTTTGCGCAACTTCGGCCCACAGTGCCGTTGGCTCGGCTTTCTGGATATTGATGAATTCCTTGTCCCGCTGAAAGATTCCGACTTGCGGGCCATGCTTTCAGAGTTTGAGGAATACGCGGGGCTGGTCGTTCCCTGGCGGGTGTTTTCCTCCAACGGGCACCTTAAACGGCCGTCGGGGGGCGTCCTCGAGAGCTATTCTCGGCGAATCGTCACCGATATCGCCCACAACATCCACTGCAAGTCGTTGGTAGACCCGTCCCGAACCCTCAAGCCGAATACACCGCACGGCTTCCTTTACAAACCCGGCGAATATCATGTGAATGAAGAACACATGCCGCTTCCCTGGGATTCCTCCTTCACCTGGTACCCAGGCAAACTGGCTCAAATCAATCACTATTTTTACCGCTCGCAGCAAGATTTTTACGAGAAAATTCAACGGGGAAGGGCGGACATCCGTGAAGAGCAACCTCGTTCCCTGGAAGTGTTCTACGCCCATACCGAATGGGAAACGGTGGAAGACCACGCCGCCGGCCGCTTTCTGCCCGCGCTGAGAAGAGCCTTGGACTCCCCGATTTTGCCGGAAACACAGGATTTCTTTCTCCCGGAAGAACAAGAAACCCCCAATTATATGACGACGGCCATGCGTCTGCTCAATGGCGGCGCCCTTGATAAAGCGGCCGCCTGTCTGTGCCACGCCGGTCTTGTCACCCCGAATCATGGAGGCATCCAGGTCATGCGGGCCACGATCGCCCGTCGGGGGGGAGACCCGAACAGGGCGGAACACCTGTTGCGCCGAGCCATGCGATTTGCCAATCTTCCTTTGGCGTTTCAGGAGCTCGCCGAGATTCGAAACGCTCAAAACCGTCCGCAAGATGCTGAAGACCTCAAACGCTTTCTGCAGCACTATAAACAGTTGATGCAGACCCACAAGCCCAGCAGAAAGAATAACCCTTGAAAAACAGTATGTTGGAGCATAATGAAACATCATGCATAATGCAAAAGTTAACATAATTTACATTATGGGCTAAATGTCTCACTATAGAAAATCCCCCAACCGCCCGGGGCCTGTCCGGACCAATTGCTCATCCAATTACGGCACAAAAAAGTCCCTCATATGCAAAATATGAGGGACTTTTTTTCTCTTTTCGGGGCGGGCTTCATCCTCGACGGAAAAAGCTCGACATCGTCTTTCAACGTACTTTTATTTTATGAAGGCCCAACCAGACCGCAGCAAACACCGGTTCGGTAAACTGCTTGGGCGATCCTGCCGCCCGTCGTCGAACCTCACCTCGGCTGCAAGGCCCAGACCCAGGTTGCGACCGTCACCAGTATCGTTCCCAACCCGATCAATCCGGAAATAATGTACCTCCGCCTCAATGCAAGGCCCCGCAACCTGGCTTCGGCCATATGGGCCGGTCCGCCCAACAAGAACCCGGCGCAAAAACCAAAAACGTGCGCGGCATAATCGGCGCGTTCTTCTCCACCGCCTCCGAACAAGGCCAGAAAAGCCAATCCGGCGGCGATCGGCGGCAAAACCTGCCGTAAATCGTTTCGATTGAACGATTTTTTTACAACATCACAAACACAGACGCCGCTTACAATACCTACGGCTCCGAACAGGGCCGTGGAAAACCCCAGACTGAGCACAAAGGCCGGCTTATACAGCGCATTGCAGGCATTGCCGAGAACTCCGGCCAGAATTGCAAAGGCAAACCCCGGCCCGGACCCGATGCGCCGGGTCAACGCCCAGAAAAACAGCAGCCCAAACCCGACGTTTGAGAACAGATGCTCGGCGTCGGCGTGCAGGAACAGCGCCGTGAGCGAACGCCACCACTCTTGGAAAACCGTCACTCGATAGACGTCCAACCCAAAGGCGGCCGGCCAGGCCGCCGGGTCTGCCGGAAACGGCGGGCTCGGCAAATGAAAGGTGAACCAGCGCATCCGCAGGCCGTGCCAAAAAATCAAAAGTAAAAAAAAGACAGGCACGGCCATCGGCAGACCGCCGGAGGCCGACTCCATCGCGCCGCCAAACAACCGGCGAGATGAACGTTCGGCCTCAAAGGCCACAATCTCATGTCGGGCGGCATGCTCACAGACGGCCGGCACCAGCAGGGCCGGGCGACGGGTCGAAGAATGCAGCGTATGGGGAATGCGCTTTGCCGCCAAAACCAGAAGCATCAGATTAAGGCGAGGCTCGGTCACCTGCCCGCTTTCGCCCAAAGCGGGAAGGATATCCCGCCAAAACGCGCGTCCTCCTCCGGGGGCGCGACGCAATGCGACCGCCCCGCCGACGCGCGGCAGCCAAAGAACGGCCCCTGCCCGCGTACGGGCCGTCACTGTGGGCTCAAACCGGCGGCGACGGCCGCGAAAGGGAATGAAAGGAGTCACCGGCGGCCGTCCCCGCGAGGGCCGTCCTCCTTATCTTCGGGAGCGGCGCCGGCGGCGGAATCCCCTGTCGGCTCGGCCGACACGTCGATGACGGTGTCGTCTTTCGAAGAGGGCGGCGCTTGAGAAAAATCCCCACTTCGATAAATAAACACCGAACCGTTGCGAAACCCTCCGCCGGAACCTTGTTGCCGCGACTGCAACCACGCGACAAGGCGCGAACGAAACAGCGTCCGCAGGGGGGGGATAAGCAGCAACAATCCCATGATGTCGGACAAAAAACCGGGAAAGATCAGCAGCAGTCCGGCGAAAAAAATCAGCAGGTTGTCCAGCAGAATATCTTGAGGCATCCGTCCGGAGCTCAGGTCTTCCCGCACCCGGAAAAAACTCTGCCGGCCATACAAGCGCAAAACCGCGATACCGAGGGCCGCCGAGGCAAACACCAACGCCACCACGCTCATTGCGCCAAGAACGGCTCCGACCCGCACCAGAAGATACAGCTCAAGGGCGGGAAAAAGAAAAACGGCAAGCGCCCGCACGCGCCCCTCCACAGAAAAACGGTTTTATACCCACGCCTTGCTGTAAGATGCCGCATGGTCCGACGTCAAGGATTTCACGCCGCCCAACCGAGGGAAGAAGCGACAGACTCCCCTGCCCGTCGCCCAAACGTGGGCCTGCAAACCAACTCACACATCCAGTACATAGCACTCTTTCAACGGAATCACGGTATTTTACCCTCCCCCGTCACCCACGTTCCGCCTTCGTCGAACTCTTTTCTTGACTTTCCCGCCAGCTTTGCCGTATATCATGCCCCTACGCCGCCTTGGCTCAGTTGGTAGAGCGACTGATTCGTAATCAGTAGATCATCAGTTCAAATCTGATAGGCGGCTCCATAAAATTTAAGGATTTAGGCTTTTGCCTAAATCCTTATTTACTATGTACGCAATGCCTGGGACGGTTTGTGTTGTCATGGGATATACGCCGACTCCTGGCGAGCGAGTGCTTGCCGAGTCCCTCAACCTCCTCGTGCTACACTGTTATGAATATGCATACATTTATTTCAAGAAGGCACACGAAAAAGCTGCAATTGATTACTTTTGCGGCGATCCGGAGTGCGCTTTAATCAGTCCCGACGAAAACTGGGTGTTAATCGGCGGAGAACACCTCACCCTCTGGAAAAAGGGTTCAATAACTGTCCTTAAAGGGATTTGCCAAATACACAGCCTCAAACTCGTTGATGAGACAACTGTCGATATCCTTACAGATCCCTGGGCTGATGACAGCGCTATATGGAGAATTGATATCGCTGTGTCATGCAACTGAATAAAATAAAAGATTTTGATGCATACCGGGGAAGGCCTTATGAAGCTATGGAGGGATGGCCTCCCGGTTGATTTCGCCGAAAATGTGACGTAGGTCACATACATCCGCCCGCGGTGCCCCTACCCTTCGGCATCCTTACTACTATCGGGCGAGAATTTTGAGACAGGAGCCGACATGAAAGCGATCGGGGGATTGTTGACGTGCTTCGTGCTGCTGTGCCTTTGGGTTTCCCAAAGTCCGGCGGCACCACAAGCCACACTGGAGAATTTCACTCTCGGAATGTCGGTGGAAGAAGCCGCCAAAGTGATAGAGCTGAAACGGCTGACGATATATTATGAAAACAGCGAAATTCCCGGCAGGCTGAGCCGCTCTTACAAAGGAAATATTCTGGGGAGAGACGAAGGAACGCTGGATCTGGTATTCCGAGACGGGCGATTGATTCTGATTACCGCCACCCTGAAAGGAACCACGCCGGAGTTGCAACAGTCCGTTACGAACAAACACCAAGAATTGGACGGCGCATGCCGTATGCTGTACGGCGGCCCGGCCGAATCTCCCGGTCCGGGCATAACGGAATGGCACCTGCAAGAGGTCGTCGTGTCTCTCTATAAGGGAGACGACAAAATTTTTATTACCGCTTTCAACCGAGAAGCTTTGTCTGAATAGTCTTCCCTGCCACCCCTCAACGGAGCCTGAAATGAAAACTGTTACCGGCGTATTGATGTTTTCTCTGCTGTGTTTTTTCCTTTTGCGGGGAGAAGCCGCTCTTGCCGCGAACGCGCTTGAGGGATTCGACCTCGGCATGACCGTGGAGGAGGCCGCCAAGGTAATCAGCCACAACAAGCTGGAGCAGTATTACGAAGATTTGGATACCCCCGGCAAAGTGAGCCGTTCCTATGAAGGCCACATTTTAAACAGCGACAACGGCACCCTGGACTTGGTCTTCCGCAACGGAAAGCTGTCCCTGATCACCGCGTCGTTGGAAGGCGAAACACCGGAACTGCAACAGCAAATCGCTCAAAAGTACACCGAGTTGAATGCCGAATACCACAAGCTTTATGGCGATCAAACGGAATCCCTCATGCCCGGCACGACGGACTGGATCCTGCCGGATCGGGTTTTGACTCTGCTGCGGAGCGAAACAAAGGTTTCCGTCATTATTATGTCGCGGGGCAACGTGGAGCAATAATCACGGACGCCGACGTTCATGAAAGGCCCGGAGTTTTTTCCGGGCTTTTTCTTTTTGACCATATCCCCTTCTTTCCCCCTTTCCTCTTGCCAAGTACGTGAAAAGTGGCTAACTGCCCACCGACTCGGAGGAAAGCGGCTGATTACCTCCATTCGGATTTTGTACCCACGAGAACTCCACCCAATTGAGGGCGCAACAACGGGAGGCAGACATGGCCAAGCAACAAGCCGTTCTTGTGATCAAGGACAAAGACGTGAAGGTGCGTAAGCGCCAAGCTCCGCCAAGCAAGGTGGAACAAAGCAAAAAAACTTACAACCGAAAGCGTGAAAAGCGGCGGGTCCCGGACTGGGAAACGCCGCTTCTCTTTTGTCCGTCCGACCGACACCTTCTTCGAGGCACGCGTTCCAAAAAATTTTACGGTAAGCGACCCTCCACCCTCTTTACCCTCCTCAAACCGGGACGGCTCCGTCGGAGTGGGTGCCGCCCCCTCTTCTCCCCCACATGGCGTTGCCTGCCCGTGAACGCCTTTGCTCCCGTAAAAATTTGCAACCGCGCAAAAAAACTCCCGACGCCGAAACGCCGGGAGTTTTGAGGGAATCTGGAGACCCGGAACCCGGTCAGACCTGGGCGGCCAATCGGCCGTCGGTGTCGCGCGGGCGGGTGTCTTTCTTCGGTTGAATGTTGTCCCGGTTGATCACACCCTCGCCAAAGACCAAGAGCACGGGGCTGGCCACAAACATTGAGGACAGCGTACCCACAAAGACCCCGATAAACATGACCAGGGCGAAGTCGTGAATGATCCCCCCGCCCCAGATCAGCAGGCAGAGAATGACCAGCATGGTTGTGCCCGAGGTCAGGATTGTCCGGGACAGGGTCTGATTGATGCTGTGGTTGATGATGCTCGCAAGCGAGGTCTCGCGATCGTGATACAGGTTTTCGCGGATCCGGTCGTAGACGATGATTGTGTCGTTCAACGAATACCCCACCACGGTGAGCAACGCGGCGATGATGGTCAGGTCGAACTCTTTGCCCATAAGCGCGAATAGGCCCATGGTTATGAGCACATCGTGCAGGATGGATACGATACTGCCCAGCGCGAAGATCAGGCGGAACTTCCAGCACAGCCCGATGGTCACCAGCAAGGCGGCTCCCACCAGGTATTCCTTGCCGAGGCCAAGCCAGGTCAAGCCGTACATGCTGCTCATCAGGACGGCCGCAATCACCCCCGCCGTGAACCAGCGGCGCTCAAACCGCCCGGAAATGTAAATGGCCGTGATCAGCAAGGCGTAGTACATGGCCTCCAGGGCTTTGGCGCGCAGGTCCGCGCCGACCTTGGGGCCGACCATCTCAACCCGTTGGATTTCAAAGCCCACTCCCTTCATATGCGTTTCGAGAGCGGTCTTCACCGTTTCCTGCATGGTCGTGGCGGAATCCTGAATGGCGGAAAGACGCAACAGGTAGGTCTGCCCGTTCTCACCAAAACGCTGCACCGCAAGACCGGGGAGGTCCGAAGCGGCGAGGGAATCTTTAATTTCGGCGTCGTCGATGGCTTTGTCGAATTTGACCTGGATGGCCGCTCCGCCCGAGAAGTCCACCCCGTAGCGCAGACCACCGGAAAACGCCACAGCGCCGATGCCGGCCAAAATGAGCAGCACGGACAAGATATAGGAAATCTTGCGCATGCCCACGAAGTCGATGGTCAGGTTGTTGGGGATGAGGTGCAGGCCCATGCGCAGCTTGCGCCCCGGCTTGCCCATCCAGATATCGAAGATGATTCGGGAAACGAAAATGGCCGTGAACATGGAGATCACGATGCCCAAAAGCAAGGTGACGGCGAAACCGCGCACCGGGCCGGTACCGAACTGGTACAGCAGCGCGGCCGCGATTGCCGTGGTCACGTTGGAGTCGGTGATGGCCAGCATGGCGCGGGAAAAGCCCGCGTCCACCGCCGCCTTGGGGGTCAGCCCTTTATCAAGTTCTTCGCGTATTCGCTCAAAGACGAGAACGTTCGCGTCGACGGCCATACCCAAGGTGAGCACAATGCCCGCGATGCCCGGCAGGGTCAGGGTCGCGCCGAAGCCCGCCAGACCGGCCAGAATCAGGCCCACGTCCAACACAAGCATGGCGTTGGCGACAAGCCCGGACATCCCATAGTAGATGGCCATGAACACGGCGATGGCCAGACCGCCGATCACCGCCGCGGTCACGCCGCGTTCGATGGACTCCGCACCGAGGGAAGGACCGACGGTGCGTTCTTCCAGCACTTTCACCGGCGCGGGCAGCGAACCCGAGCGCAGAACCAGGGCGAGGTCGCTCGCGCCTTCCAGCGAGAACGTGCCGGAAATGGAGGCGTCGCCATAAATCGCCTGGCGAATGACCGGAGCGGAATACACCTTGCCGTCCAGAACAATGGCCAGCTGCTTGCCGACGTTTTCCGAGGTGAATTTGCCGAACAGCTCTTCGCCCCGACGGTCAAAGGAAATGCCCACGTAGTAGTTGCCCGGAACTTCCCGGTCCGGCTGCACCACGGCGTTGGAAACCCGCTCGCCGGTGAGGGCCGGTTCTTTTTCCACCACGATCTGCATGCCGGACTTGCCTTCGATGTAGGGCAGGCGCTCCACATCGGGAGGCAGGATGGATCGGCCTTCCAACTCGCTGCGGACCAGGCGGAATTCCAGGTGCGCCGTCCGGCCGATGATGGCCACGGCCCGCTGGGTGCTCTGCATGCCGGGCAACTGGATGACGATGGTGCCGTCCTGCTGCTTGCGGATATCCGGCTCGGCAACGCCGAACTGATCGATCCGGTTGCGGATGGTCGTCAGGGCCTGGCTCACGGCCATGTCTTCAACACGGGCGCGCTCGGCCGGGGTGAACGAGGCAAGGTACAGCAGGTTCCGGTCGCCCACGACGACCGGAGGCTCCGTCACCAAAATCGGGAAATTTTTGGCCAGAAATTCCTCAAATTCCGCGCGCTTTTCCGGAACGGTGAGTACCAGTTCCAGCTTGTCGCCCGGCAGAAGGCGCGGCTTGGGCATGAGCAGCCCTTTGGCGCCGCCCATCGAGGCCACGTCCCGCCCGGTTTGGAGCAGAGAAATTTCAACGGCCTTGTCCACCTCGATGCCCAGCGTCAGGTAGATGCCGCCCTTCAGGTCCAGACCCAGGTTGATGCGTGAGTCGGGCAGAAAGCTCGGCCGTTTCTCCTGTTCGGGAAGAAGAGCCGGAACCAAATAGGCGCTGCTGAAGATAAATACGAGCAACGCAAGGGCGATACGCCAGAGAAGGCCCTGTTTCATGGAAACTCCTCAAAAGAAATGCCGCGGAGAAAGCCCCCGCGGGAACAAAAAGAAGGACTCGCGCCTTCCCTGCGGAGTCGGAAGACGAGCGGGATTCCCGACAGTCGAAAATCCCGCTCCGCAACGAGGAAGGCCGCTCCGTCGGATTACTCCGCGGAATCGGCCTTGTCTTTGGAGCCTTCTTTATCGCCTTTGTCTTTGCCGGCTTTTTTATCGGCCTGGGGTTTGGCGCCGACGACCCCGGCCACAAATCCCCGCCCGACGGTCACCTGGGTCTGCCCCAGGTCGATGACCAGCACGTCTTCCCTGGCTTCCACAACGGTGCCGTGCAGGCCGCCGGAGGTAACCACTTTATCGCCGCGCTTCAGAGCGGAGAGCATGGCGCGGTGTTCTTTGGCGCGCTTTTGTTGCGGCCTGATGAGCAGAAAATAAAACACAGCGAACATCAAAACAAACGGGATGATGTTGCTGAGCATCGCGCCGCCGGATGCGCCTTCCGCACCTTGGGGGCCCGCTCCCATCGCATGGGCAATATCGGTCCAGAGCATGCTTCCTCCGAAATATATGGGCCGCCGAAATCCGGTCCGCCCTGTTGTGTAACGGCATATATTACTCCCAGGCCGGTAAATCCGCAATGCTTTTTTCTTGTTCTCGCCGCTGAACACGCCCCGCATCGACCCGCGAACTTGCCAGAAACCTCAAGCTGTTGTAATGGTCATCATCGGCCACTCCAACACCTTCAACCCCCAACGCCATGTCCGACACCGACGTCCTCCCCTCGTCCCCCTCCGCGCACGCGCACCCCTGGCTGGCGCACTATGACGTTGAAGTACCCGCCACTCTTGAATTTATCCCTCATGCTCTCTACGATTGGCTGGACGAAGCCGCGCGAACCGTTCCCCAGCGGCCGGCCTGCCGCTTTGTGAACCGCACCATATCATATGCCCGGCTCAAGGACGACGCGGAGGCCATCGCCGCCGGTTTACGGGCCGGCGGCCTGCGCCCGGGCGACCGCGTGGGGGTCATGCTGCCCAACCTGCCGCAGACCATGCAAATTTTCTGGGGCATCCTCAAAGCCGGCGGCGTGGTGGCCATGATCAACCCGCTCTATATGGAAAAAGAGCTGGTCCACCAAATCCATGATGCCGGCGTGCGCATCCTTGTGGCCGCCGACCTGTGCCGCCCCAAACTGGAAGCCTTGCGCAACAAGCTGTGCGTCGAGCAGTACTACTATACGTCCATCGCCGACGCTCTGGCCTTCCCCCTCAATTGGCTCCAGCGCTTCAAAACCTGGCGGGAGAACAAAAACAAGGCGTCCCACTTTTCCTCGGACGGCGTGCGTCCTTTTTCTTCTCTGCTGCGCGGGTCCGAACGCCTTTCCATCCCCGTCGACAACCCGGCGGAAACCCCGGCCATCCTCCAGTATACCGGAGGAACCACCGGCGTCTCCAAAGGCGTTGTGCTCACGCACGCCAATCTTACCGCCAACGTGGAGCAAACGGCCGCATACCTGTACATGCTCAAGGACCGGCAACAAACCTTCCTGGGCCTGCTGCCGTTCTTCCATGTCTACGGCCTGTCCACCTGCATGCTGCTGCCCACGCTGTTGCAGTCCACCGTGGTGCCCGTACCGCGCTATGTCGCCGCCGAACTGTTGCCCACCCTTGAAAAGTATCAGGTCACGGTTTTTCCCGGCGCGCCCTCGGTCTACATTTCTCTCTTGCAGCAAAAGCGCAACAAAAAGTATCCGCTTTCGAATCTGCGGCTCTGCGTTTCCGGCTCCGCCCCCATGCCGGTGGAGTATATCCGACAGTTCGAGAGCGAATACAACATCAACTTCATCGAGGGCTACGGCCTTTCCGAGGCCTCGCCCATCACCCACCTGAACCCGTGCACCGGCGGCAAGCGGATCGGCTCCATCGGCCTGCCCCTTCCCGGCACCGAAGCCCTGATTGTGGATATGGAAGTGGGCCAGGTGCCCCTTCCTCCCGGCAAGATCGGCGAACTGGTCGTCAGCGGGCCGCAGGTGATGCGCGAATATTGGAACCGCCCGGACGAAACCGCCGGAGCCCTGCGCAACGGCAGGCTGTACACCGGCGACATCGCCTACATGGATGAGGACGGCTATTTTTACATCGTGGATCGCAAGAAGGACATGATCATTGTGGGCGGCTATAACGTCGCGCCCCGCGAGATCGATGAGGTGCTGCACGAGCACCCCAAAGTCAAAGAAGCCGTCACGGTTGGCGTTCCCCACCCCACGCGCGGTGAAATCATCAAGGCGTATATTGTGCCCAAAGACGGCCAAACCCTGGACCGCAGCGAAATCGCCGCGTGGTGCCGCGCCCGGTTGGCCAACTACAAAGTGCCGAAGCAGGTCGAGTTCCGCACGGAGCTGCCCAAAACCCTGGTGGGAAAAATTCTGCGCCGCACCCTGCGGGCCGAGGAAGAGGAACGCAACAGGACCCTCAGTTCCGAGCAGGCTGAAGCCGAATTCCTTGCCTCGGAACATGAAGAACTACCCGCCGCTCCTGTGTCGGAGAATTGAAACAGGCACTCCTGCCGCCTTTTTCCGGCGCATCGTTGTTCACTCGGCACGAGCGTTGCAAGACAATCCGGTACCGGTTGCTTTTGACCGGCCAAAGGAGATCGTCCGTGGACAATTTTTCGCATATGAACCCGCTCGGCAGCCTGCGCGCCGCGTTGCAGCTGGACTTGAGCGAAGTGCGGAACCCGCCCCACCCGTGTCGGCCTTCGGCCTTGTTTCTGCCCGAGGGTTCCACCGCCATGGGCCGTTTTTACGGCTCCATCGGCCTGGCCGATCAGCAGGCCTTCATGGCCGCTCTCGGCTCCCTGGTCACCGACAACGCGTTGAAAATCATTCTGGACCTGGGGGCGGCCTCTCTTACCCGCAGCGCCGTGGGCACGCTGGTGGCCTTCGCGGCCGACGTATACGGCCGCAACAAAAGCCTGTATCTCTTCCGGCCGGCGGAGAAAACCCGCTTTATCCTGGACGAGTTGGGCATAAGCCCCTTTTTCAGCTTTCTGGACACCGAAGATGACGTCGTCGCCACCTTGGCGTCGTAAGCCGGAGCGCCCATGTACTATCTTCACCACTACTTCAATCCGGATTTCAGTCATCTGAACCTGACCCCGCGTGAAAGCTCCGACGCCGGCGTCGACTACCGCAATCTCGGCTATGTGCAGAATGTGGTCGCCGGGCAGGTGTTGGCGGAAGTTCTTCCCCTCGAGGAATACACCGGGGCTCGACGCGATCCGCGCTTCATCCGCCAAGAGCCGACGCTGCCCATCGGCGCGAACTGCGGCCCCCACCCGGAAAATCCCAATAAAGTCATTGCCCTGGCCAACGGATACTGCTTCTACCACGACGGCCGGATCAACGTGAAAAAGATGCTCAACGTGCGCGGGCACGTGGGTTTTCATACCGGCAACATTTTCTTCCTCGGCGACATCGCCGTCCATGCCGACGTGCAGACCGGCTTTAAGGTGCTGGGCAAAAACATCCTGGTTAAAGGTCATATTGAAAGCGCCAAGGTCCGGGCTCACGGCGATCTTGTCTGCCTGGGCGGCGCCAAAGGAGCGGACTTCTGCCCGCCGCCCTCCCCCCCCCAGTGCGTGGAAGAGCCCCCGACGCAAACCCAGGAAGAGGATTCGGCCCTGCCCGGCGCGCTGTTGGACGCGGACGGCGACGTCCGGTTGGCGTTTTGCGAGCGGGTGCAGATTCGCGCACGCGGCAACGTGATCGTCGACGGTTCCTGCCTGCACAGCATCATCTATGCGGGCGGCAACGTGATCGTCAAAGGCCGGCTCATGGGCGGCGCGATCCACGCCGGCGGCACGGTGTACGTGCAAGGACGCCTCGGCGGCGAATACACCACCCCGACCAAAATCGTCATGGGCTACCCTCCCTTTGACTATCTCCAGTTGCAAAAACTGGAAACCCGCATTCGCAGGCTGAAGGAAAAGGCCGAATACCTCGAGCGCCAGGCAGCCCGCAGCCCCCTTATGGCTCAGGAGGCCGCTCCGCGCTTGGAGCTGATCAACGCGCAACTGCTCATCGCTTTGGGCCGGCGCAAAAAACTCTGGCTGCAATTTTCTTCCGATGAACAGTATGCCTCCCGCTGCCGCCTGCTGGTTCCGGGCGAAATTATGCCGGGAACGGAAATCAGCATTGCCCACGCTTTTTTGAAGCTGGATGTTCTGCGGGAAAACGTCGCTTTTTTGCTCGAAGACGATGAAATCTTGATCAAGCCGCAGGCCATGCAGCATGCCGTGACCGGCCAGGAAACCAAAATCGGCGGGGAAGAGGCATGACGCAGCCGCCCCCGGACGGCGCGCGGGCAATACGTTCCGAGAACGGCACGCTCGATGTGTCCGTTTTTCGCGGTGGTCGCGAGTATACCCTGCTCGGCC
The DNA here is from genome assembly GCA_031551885.1 of Desulfovibrio sp. Taxonomy (GTDB): domain Bacteria; phylum Desulfobacterota; class Desulfovibrionia; order Desulfovibrionales; family Desulfovibrionaceae; genus Frigididesulfovibrio. The sequence continues at coordinate 87,572 of JAVBMX010000037.1, read as the reverse complement.
CGGCCGGCCCACAACGCGAACATGCCTTCATTCCGGAGCCTTCCGCAGCCGATGCCGATATTCTCCCCGTTTTGATCGGCGCCGGGGCGGGGTATGGCCTTTCCCTGTTTTTGGAGCGCCTGGATGCCCTGCCGGTTCCCCCCGGCAAGACCCGCCCCCCGCTTGTGGTCCTCGATGCGGAAGTCGACATTCTGGAAGCGGCGGCGATTCGTGAGCGCTTCGCCCCGGACCGGGTTCTGCTCATCTCCGAGCGGGATCCCGAAACAGCCTTGAAATTGTTGACGAAAGTGCAGGCTGAACGCGATTACCCGCCGCTGAAGGTCGCGATCAACCCCTTTTATCCGCGCATCAACCGCGCCTATTACGACAGCCTGCGCGACGCCTGCCGCGCAGGGGAAAAAGGCCTTATCCGGCAACAAGCCCAACGCCGGCGTTTTTCCGGGGACAAACCGCGCATCCTGTTGCTGACCAGCAAATACTTTCTGATGGGGGAAATCCTCGCCGCCTGCGAACGCCTGGATCTGCCTCACCGTCTTTTGCGGGTGCCGGACGGTGAATACGGCAAGAACGAATTTGTCGAAGACCTGCTCCGCGCCGTGCTGGAGTTTTCTCCGGACTTCGTCTTTACGATCAACCACCTCGGCGTCGACCGGGAAGGCGTGCTCGCGGATTTGCTGGAAAAACTCCGCCTGCCTCTGGCCTCGTGGTTCGTGGACAACCCTCACCTGGTCCTCTACCTGTACAACTCGCTGGTAAGCCCCTGGACCGCCATCTTCACCTGGGACGCCGACAACCTGGAGTCGCTGCGGAACATGGGGTTCGAGCATGTCTCGTACCTGCCGCTCGGGTGCGACACCCACCGCTTCACGCCGGGGCGGGAAAAAGACGCCCGGCCCGAGTGGCTCGCCGACGTTTCGTTCGTCGGCAATTCCATGGTTTCCAAGGTCCTGCAGCGCAAAGAACGGAGCCTTCTACCCCCGGAATTGGATCGCGGGTATGAAACCATTGCCGCCGGGTTCGCCGCGAGCGACGAACGCTCGGTGGGCGTTTATTTGCGCAGGAATCACCCGGAGCTGACGCCAGCCTTTGAAGGCCTGGAAACAGCCGAGCAACGTCTGGGGTACGAAACGATGCTGACCTGGGAAGCCACCCGGGTGTACCGGCTCTCCTGCGTCAAAGCCACCCTGCCCTTTTCGCCGTTGATCGCGGGCGATGTCGGCTGGCGGGAGCTGCTGCCCCAAAGCGGCGTGCGTTTTCACGGCGAGCTCAACTACTACAACGAACTCCCCACGTTCTACCCCTGCTCGGCCGTCAACTTCAACTGCACCAGCAAGCAGATGAAAGGCGCGGTGAACCAGCGGGTATTCGATGTGCCGGCCACCGGCTCCTTTCTGATTACCGACTACCGCGAGCAAGTGGAAAATCTCTTTGAGCCGGGTGCGGAAATCGTCTGCTACCACTCGCCCGAAGAAGCCGAAGCGCTGATCCGTCGCTTTCTGGCCGAACCGCAGGAACGCGCCCGTATCGCGGCCGCCGCCCGCAAGCGGGTTCTGGCCGAACATTCTTATGAACTGCGGGTCCGGTCGCTCTGCCGGACCATGCGCGACATCTACGGCCGATCATGAGCAATCTTCCCATCCTGGTTCTCCAAATGCAGCGCATGGGCGACCTGGTGTTGTCTTTTCCGCTGCTCGCGCGTCTGCGCGGCCAATACCCCGACAATCCGATCTGGGTGACCGGCGAGGAGCTTTTTTTTAAACCGTTGATGGAACTTTCCCCCACGGCGACCTATTTCAACTACCCAAATGCGCCGGTCGCGCCGGGTTTGAAATTCCACCTGGTCGTCAACCTGAGCCACCGGCCGGAAGCGGCCGCCCTGGCGGGCAAGGCCGAAACCGAGGAACTCGTCGGCCCGTACCTGGACAAGGAAGGCGCGTTGCGTATTCGGGGCGATTATCAACTTTACCGGGCCTCGCTCACCCACAACAACCACCTGAACCGTTTTCACTGGGCCGATCTGAACTCCCTGGACGTAATCCCCACAACGCGCATGCAATACACGGTCTGGCCCAAGCCGAAGAACCCGGATTCGGCCCGGATTCGCGCAGGCGCGCGCATCGGCCTGTTCCTGGGGGCCAGCGAACCGGCCAAGCATCCCGACGCGGCCTTTTGGACGTCCCTGACCAAGATGCTCCTGGCCGAAGGACACAAGCCCGCGCTCTTGGGCGGAGAAGCGGAAAAGTCGCTGGGGCACGAAGTGGCTTCCGCCCTGCGGGCTCATCCGCTCAACCTGTGCGGCCGCTTCAATGTTGAAGAACTGGCCGAATTTCTTGGCGGCCTCGATCTGCTGATCACTCCGGACACCGGCCCCATGCACGTGGCCGTGTGGTCCGGCACGCCGGTGCTGAACATTTCGGTGGGGCCGGTGCATGTCTGGGAAACCGGCCCCTTCGCCCCGGGCCATCATGCCCTGCGGGCCGGAATCGAGTGTGTGGGCTGCTGGCGCTGCACCCGGCCGCACATGGACTGCCGCGAATTGCTCAGTCCCGGCAAAACGGCCCGTATTGCCTTTGATCTGTTGCACGGACGCGTCCCCACCCCGGACCGGGCCGCCGGCTGCGAATTGCTGCAAAGCGGCCGCGACCATCTGGGACGCTACGCCCTCCGATCGTTGTTCGGCGCGGATGCCCTGCGGGACAGCTTTTCCGTTTTTTGGCAGAATTTTTTCACCACCCTGTTCAGTGCCGGCGACGCAAGTTCCGTCAAGCGAACATTTGCCGTTCTCGCGGCCGAACACCCCGACGCGGCCGAAGCCTTTGCGCTTGCCGGCCGGAATCTTGTGGTCGACGCCGCGAAACGCCTGAAAAAAGGCGGAACCGTGCTCGGCGACGACGCCGATTGGTGGCGGGAGTTCGCTCCCGAGGCGCGTCCTCTGTCCGGCTATCTGCATATGTTGGTGCAGAACAGCGATGGTGTGCCGCGTCGGGCCTTTGAGGCGCTGGAACTGCTCTTGGCCGCGTGGGCATGACGCGGTCCGGCCTGGCTCTCGGCGCGGTCATGCAAGACCGGGAGCCGAACGGGCGTGTTTCTTTCGGCAGGCTGGAAATTCCGCTTGACTTTTCTTTGAACTTTTCCGAATCTTCGCCGTTCAGCACATACCAACACGTCCACAATACGTGATAATGAGGTTTCTTATGAGCGCGAAAAACGTCCAGACTTTTCCCGGCGCCAGCCTTGCCGAAGGCGGCATGAAGTACAACGGCGCGATTTTCCAGCCGATCATCGACAAATGTGAAGGCTGCGGCCGGATCAGCGATTTCGAAGGCGGCAAGTACTGTTCCAGCTACCCCATGCCCGCCGCCAAGTGGTCCATGGGCAACTGTAACTTCTCCACCCACGCCCGCGCCACCCAGGCCGCTCAGGCCAAGGTGAACCCGTTGAAGGCCTCCAAGCGCGCCGCCAAGGGCGGCCGGTAAATCGGCTTTTTGTTCCGCGCCTTACGGCGCCGCGGCGGGGAGGAGGCGCTCTTCCCTGCCGCTTTTCTTTCTCATGCGGTTTCTTTTCGGCGCCTCCCGCGCTATACGGGCACACGTCCTCACCTGCGCAACGAGCGTCCGCCGGATGCCGAAGTCGAACAGCGTCTCACCGTCTGCCCGTAAGGAAACACTATGTCCGTCGCTCCGTTTTCCTCTCTTGACTCCTTCCGCGATCGCATCATCCATATTCAGCGCGAACTGACCCGCCGTCCCGCCCTCGGGCCGGAGAACAACGGTACCGGTGAAACGGAAAAAGCCGCTTGGCTGGTGGATTTCATGAAAGGTATCGGGCTTTCGGAGATTCGCGAGCATCCCTGCTCGGATGACCGCGTGCCCACAGGTTTTCGTCCCAACATTTCGGCCAAAGTTCCGGGCAAAGATCGGCGCACCCTGTGGCTGATCGGCCACATGGACGTGGTGCCGGTCGGCGACCGTTCCTTATGGAAGACCGATCCTTTCGAACTGGCCGTGGACGGCGATTACGTCATCGGTCGCGGCGTTGAAGACAACCAGCAGGCCATCGTTACGGGCCTTGTGGCCGCCGAGGCCCTGCTCAAAGCCGGGGCCGTTCCGGATCTGTCCCTGGGTCTGCTCTTTGTGGCCGACGAAGAGACCGGCATGGTCAAAGGTCTACCCCACGTTCTGGAGAGCGCGCCGGAACTCATCGGCCCCGAAGATCTCATCCTGGTCTCCGACATGGGCAACGATCGGGGCAGCATGGTTGAGGTCGCGGAAAAAAGCTGCCTCTGGCTGCGCTTTATAGTCACCGGCAAACAGTGCCACGCCAGCACGCCCGAGGCCGGGGTCAACTCTTTGGTGGCCTCGTCGGCCCTGGTTCTCGAACTCGAAGAGCTGTACCGTCGCTTCCGCGAAAAAGACCCGCTCTATTCGCCTTCCTGGTCCACCTTTGTGCCGACCAAGAAAGAAGCCAACGTGGAGAACGTCAACACCATCCCCGGCCGGGACGTGTTTTATCTCGACTGCCGCGTGCTGCCCAACTACACCCTGAACGACGTCATCGCCAAATGCCGCGAGCTGGCCGACGCCGTGGAGCACCGCTTCGGTGTTACCGTGGCGATCGAGGAAGTTCACCGCGAACAGGCCCCCACGCCCACGCCCGTGGATGCTCCGGTGGTGCAACGCCTGTTGGCGGCATTGAAGGAAGTTCGCAATGTGGAGGGCAACCCTTGCGGGGTCGGCGGCCAGACCGTGGCGGCGCCCCTGCGGCACAGAGGATATTCCGTCGTCGTCTGGGGAACGCTGGTGCCCAATGCCCATACCCCCAACGAACGTTCCGGCATCGGCGCGACCCTGGATGACGCCAAAGTGCTGGTGCGGATGTTGTATAACTAAGCACAGATACTTGGGGAGGCGCGGCCTCCCCAAACCCCTTCGCCAAGGGGATAATCCCCTTGGAACCCTCACGGGCCGCATGCCATCCGCTTCGCGGAAGGCATGCGGCCCAATGGGGGGGCCGGGGGATCCAATCCCCCGGCAGGGGGCTGGGGGGACGGAGTCCCCCAACTAAAACCCTTAAGGAAAGGCTTTTTTCATGCGCGCGTTCGCCGCTTCGTTTCCCGATATTTTCGATGTGATCGTCACAGGAGCCGGCCATGCCGGTTGCGAAGCGGCCATGGCCGTTTCCACCATGGGGCTTTCCACTCTGCTGATCACCTCCAATGTGGATCGCATCGGGCACCTCTCCTGCAACCCGGCCGTGGGCGGATTGGGCAAAAGCCACATGGTCCATGAAATCGACGCGTTGGGCGGCTCCATGGCCCGCTGGACCGATGAAGCCGCCGTCCAGGTGCGCACCCTGAACGCCGGGAAAGGCCCGGCCGTGCGGGCCGACCGCGCCCAAACCGACCGCGAGGTTTACATGCGCGCGGTCAAGCGGGACATTTTCGCCCAGCCGAATCTTTTTGTGCTCGAAGACATGGTCGAGGAAATCCATGCTCCGAACGGCCGGGCCGAGGGCGTCGTCACCGTGGCCGGGTTGCGCTTTCTTTCCCGCGCCGTGCTGCTGACCACCGGCACCTTCCTTTCCGGACGCATTCATATCGGGGAACACAACCGACCTGCCGGAAGACTGGGGGATATTCCCGCCGTGGGGCTTTCCGCTTCCTTGCGCCGTCTCGGCCTGAACCTCGGGCGCTTCATGACCTGCACGGTGCCGCGCATCGCCAAAAACAGCGTGGATTACGAGGCCATGCAGGAGCAGCCCGGCGACACCCCGCCGCCGCGTTTTTCCGTGCGGGGGAGCGGCATTGTTCTGCCCCAAGTTTCCTGTCACCTCACCTATACAAACGCGAAGACCCACGAGATCATCGGCAAGGCCTTGTCGCGCTCGCCCATGTACAACGGGGCCATCCCCGGACCGGGGCCGCGCTACTGCCCCTCCATTGAAGACAAAATCGCCCGCTTCCCCGACAAAGAACGCCACCAAATCTTTGTGGAGCCGGAAGGCCTCAACAGCCCGGAAGCCTACCCGAACAACATCCCCACCGGCCTGCCCCTGGACGTTCAGGTGGAACTGCTCCATTCCATTCCCGGCCTGGAACGCGCCCAGATCATCCGGCCCGGCTACGCCGTGGAATACGATGTGGTGCCGCCCACGCAGCTTTCCCCGGCCCTGGAATGCAAGACCGTTCCCGGCCTGTGGTGCGCGGGCCAAATCAACGGGTCCTCCGGTTATGAAGAAGCCGCCGCTCAGGGACTGTGGGCGGCCTGCAACATTTTCCGCTCCCTGGCCGGGCTTTCGCCCTTTGCGCCGGGACGGGATCAGGCCTATATGGCCGTGCTGGTCGACGACCTCGTCACCAAAGGCACCGACGAACCGTACCGCATGCTGACCTCGCGGGCCGAACACCGCCTGCTGCTGCGCCAAAGCAATGCCGATGAACGCCTGACCCCCCTCGGTCGCGAACTGGGCCTGGTCACCGACGAACAATGGGGATTGTTTTGCGAGTCGCAACGGCTGCGCGACGAACTGGAGCGCTCTTTGCAAGAACGCCGGGTCAGCCCGGATGCGTCGTTGCGGGAACTCTTCACCTCCTGGGAAGAACCCCTGCCGTCCGGGGCCGTGAGCCTGGGTGAACTGTTCCGGCGCCCATTCATGGATGAGGAAAAAATGACCGCCCTGTGGCCGGAATACCGGAACTTTCCCCCGGCCGTCCGGGCGGAAGTGGAAACGCGCTTCCGCTACCAAGGGTATGTGGACCGCCAGCGGGAACTGGCCGAACGCGGCGCGCATGCGGGCAAAACCCTCCTGCCGCCGGACTTGGATTACGAAGCCGTGCCCGGTCTGCGTCGCGAGGCCGTGGAAAAACTTTCACAGGTGCGACCGCTGAATTTGGGCCAGGCGGCGCGCATTCCGGGCATTACGCCGGCGGCTCTGACGAGTTTGGAAATATTTTTGAGAAAACAAAACCGCACCCCACTCTTGCCGGCAACCGACATTCGCTGTACATAGAGATTGACCGTTCCGACCCTTCGAAGCAGCGTATTATTTTCCCCTTGTTTTCCCGGTCGGATCACACTTCCAAATGGGGCGGGCAACCACGTAACCGGCATGAATCTGAACGACATTCGCGAAAGTTTTCTCTCCCGCACCTTCAATGTGGAAGAAGTGCGTTGGCTGCTGATCGGGATCGCGGTGCTTTGCATCGTTTTGCTCGGCGCTTTTGTCGTCAAGACCATCCTGATGCGGCGAAAACGCTATACCCCATACGGCAGCGTGACCGATTCGGAAAAAATCGGAACGCTCCTTCGTCAGGCCTTCGATCAACGCCGGTACATCGAACTGCAGTTCGAAAGCCGCACCGATACCCGCAGACCCTCCCTTCGCTGCTCGCCCGAATATCTGGGACAAGACTCCCTCACCGTTGAAGCGGGCGGCATCAAGCAACTGTCGGACAAATGGCTGGAGCGCCCCGTTCAGGCGTTTTTCCATCTGACCCTGGACCACGGGTTTGTTTACTACACTTTCGCCTCACGCATCACCGGCATTCATAATCCCCGCAAAGACGTCTGCCATTTGACTCTGGCCGCGCCGAAAGTTTTGGAAAACCGCCAAAAACGCGCGTTCCTGCGTCTGACCCCACCGCCTGAATTCCTTCTGGGCGCCGCCATCTGGCACGACAAAACCCTGCCCGCCGACGAAAACCTGCACGATCTGGCCAAATGGCCGCGCCCCCTGCTGCTGGTCTACCCCGGCCGCATGGAGCAGTTCCGCATTCTGGATCTCTCGGCCGGCGGCATGCGCGTCTGCATTCCGCACGATGTGGCCCGGGCTCTCAGCCTGCATTTTTCCGCCGTGGAACATGTGTTCGTCATTCTGGATTTGTTCGACCCGGAAAACGGCAAACGCCTGCGTTGGTGGGTGCGTTGCCGCGTGCAAAGCGTCTGGGTGGACCTTCCCCGGCGCGACGTTCACCTGGGTCTGCAATTCCAATCATGGGCCAAGCCCAAAGAGTCCCGGGGCGAAAATACAACGGGCAGCGAGCTGGAATGGTTGCGCCTTTCCACCGCCAACGAGGTCGAACCCATCGGCAACTGGATCATGCGCAGGCACCTGGAAATGTTCCGCGAATATCCCAGCTCCGGCAACAAAAACTGACCGGCGGCATTGACGGCGGCGGGCGTGCCCGCCCGCGCAACGACATACACGGGAGTGGAAACCGATGTTTTCCGCTCCCGCTCGCATGTCGGCCGCCGGAGTAACAACGTTTCAAAGTTGATCCGCTCCGGCAGCCGCGTAAGCGGGTTGCGGCACGCGCCTGCACAGGACACGATTGCGTTTTTCCGACAATGAAATAAGCGAACAACCTCCACCGCTCTGTTTTTTTGCGGGTTCATTTGGAAGTCCATCGATAATATGGTTTCACAAACGTTTTCAAAATGAAAATACTCTGAAGCAAAAACGCTTTGCCGGGCTCGAAAACACGCTCTTGATATCTGGCGTTTTTTGCGCAAAACATATAAAATCCTTGCTCCGGCAACAGGACGCCGGCCGGAGCGTCCCGGCCCGCAGTTGCGGACCGGTTCACCCCAACCCGGGAGGGCCCCTTGGACGACGGCTCAGGCAGTAGCAGTATTTGGCAACGTTTAACCCGCGTCTTTCACGGCAGACAGCAATTGGACGCCGTGGAGCAGGCCATTCGCGAGGCCGGCGAAGAAGGCGAACTGGACCAGCAGGAGAGTTCCATGCTTCTGCGCGTGCTGTCGCTGGACGATCTTCAGGTGCAGGACATCATGACCCCGCGCACGGACATCGTCTGCGTGCCGCGCACCGCCGACATTCTTGAGGTCGCCGGAGTGATTCGGGAAACCGGGCACTCACGCATCCCCATCTATCAAGACAACCGCGACAACATCATCGGTGTGGTCTACGCCAAAGATTTGCTCTCTTACATGGACAACGGCGCGCCCGGCACCCGGGTGGACCAGAGCATGCGCGAACCGTACTTTGTGCCCGAGACCAAAAGAGTTTTGGATCTTCTGCAGGAATTCCGCACCCGCAAAACCCACTTGGCCGTCATCCTTGATGAATACGGCGGCACCGCCGGCCTGGTCACCATTGAGGACGTGCTCGAACAGATCGTCGGCGAAATCGAAGACGAGTACGATGCTCCCCGACGTGAAGACATCACCGCCCAGGAAAACGGTTGGCTGGTGACCGGCAGGGCCTATCTGGAAGATCTTGAGGAAAAAATCGGCCTGAAGGTGGAATCCGACGAAGTGGACACCCTCGGCGGGTATTTGTCGCACCTTGCGGGCAGAGTGCCGCGCGCCGGGGAACGTTTTTCCTTCAACGGCATGAGTCTTACCGTACAGGAGGCCGACCCCAAGCAGGTGCACCTGATTCGGGTGGAAGCGGCCGACGACGACGAGACGCAGATCGGTCCCCGAGAATGACGGGCGTGACTTCCGAACGTACCACGGCCGCGTTTTCGATCCTGATCGGAGCGGCGGGAACTTTTTTGGGGCACCCCGGCCCGTGGGGGCAGATTCCCGTTCTGGTGCTGCTCACTCCGTTGTGCCTTTTTCTTTTGGCCGGCAGCGCGAAAAACGCCCGCCAAGCCTTCCTGCGGGGCTGGCTCTGCGGCACTTTGGGCAAAAGCGCCGCCCTTTACTGGATTGCGGTGCCGGTCACTGAAGTCGGCGGCCTGCCCATGCTTGCGGCCGTTCCCCTGGTGATTTTGCTTGGCGCATACATCGGTTTGTATTCCGGGCTTTCCTGCCTCGCCGCATACAACCTGATGCGCCTGTTCGGAACCGGCACGGCGCGGCTTTGCCTTGCCGCCGTGTGGTCCGGCCTGGCTTTTGCGGGCCTGGAAGTGCTCTGCGGCTTTCTCTTTACCGGTTTTCCCTGGTTGGTTCCGGCGGCCGCCCTTGTCGCTCTGCCGGCCTGGATTCAAGCGGCCTCGCTGATCGGAGCCTACGGCCTCGGCGGCATTTACTGCGCCGGAGCCTGCCTGTGCGCCGCGGGCGTTTTTTCCGAAGGCCGCGGGCGGCTCGTCCCCCTGGCGCTCGGTCTTGCCGTGATTGTGCTCCCTCCGGCATATGGGTACCAACGCCTTGCCTCCCTTGAGAAAAATGACGGTCCTCCCGTTTTTGTCGGCATGATTCAGGGAAATATCGACCAAAACCAGAAATGGGAGCCGGTTTACCAAAGCGCGAGCATCGCCCGATACCTGGACCTGAGCGCCCAGCTCATTGAAGAAGGGAAACAGAACGGCCGCCCGCTTTTGGCCGTGTTCTGGCCGGAAACCGCCATGCCCTTCTACTTCAGCAACGAGCCGGACAAAGCCGGCATTCTGCGTGGATTCGCCGCCAGGCACGGGGTGTACCTCGGGTTCGGCACCGTGGGCCTGGACAGAACCGAAACCGGCGAGCCCCTGCTTTACAACCGGTTTCAGGTAATCGGCCCCGAGGGCATGAATATGGGGCACTACGACAAACAACATCTTGTCCCGTTCGGCGAGTACGTTCCCCTGAATCTCGATCTGGCCTTCATCACGGCCATGCTTCAAGGGGTGCCCTTCGCGCCCGGACGGGTTTCCGGGCCTCTGTTCCTGCCGCCCCAGGACCTTCTCCAGGATGCTCCCCGGCCGGAAAACCCCTCCGGCGAGCCGCCCGTGGTCATTCCCTCTCAAAAACCGGCCTCCGGCGGCCTCGCCCTGGGCGCGCTCATCTGCTATGAAGCCATTTTTCCCGCCTATGCCCAAGAGCGGGTGGCTCTGGGCGCGAACACCCTGCTGAACATCAGCAACGACGCCTGGTTCGGCAGAACATCGTCGCCCCTGCAGCATCTGCATCTGGCCGCGTTGCGGGCCGTGGAACAAAACCGTCCCATGCTGCGGGTCACCAACACCGGATATACCGCCCTCATCGACCGCGCCGGGCGTATTGACGGCCCGGTCACCGACCTGTTTACCGACGACGCCGTGACGGTCCAGGTGCGACCCGAAACCGAGCGCACCGTGTACCATCATCTGTATGGATATGTGGAGGGCGTTCTGCTGTTCGCGGCCGCCTTCGCCCTTTTCGCCCACCCCGCAACCCGGCGGCTTCGCCGCACTTAGTCCCATGCAACAACTTTCAGAACTCCGCTCCGCCCTCGGCCCTTTGTGCGAAAAACTGGAAACCTACCGGGGGCGGCTTTGACCCGGAATCTTCCGCCCGCCGCCTCGATGAAATAGAGCGTCGTCTCTCCGCGCCAGGCGCCTGGGATGATCCCGAAGCCCTGACGCCGGTCTTGCGCGAAAAAAGCCGCCTGGAAGGAGAAGCCGCCCGGATGGAGGCCCTGTCTTCCGCCCGCCGGGATGCCGAAGACTGGTTGGCCATGGCCGACGAGGAAGAGACCCCGGAGATCATGGAGCACCTGAACGAGGCCGTGAATCGCCTGGAGGCGTTGCTCGCCCAGGCGGAAATGGATCTGCTGCTTTCCGAGGAGGAAGACCGTTTTTCGGCCATTGTGGAGATTCACCCCGGCGCGGGCGGCACCGAGGCTCAGGACTGGGCGGCCATGCTCCTGCGCATGTACCAGCGCTGGGCGGATCGTTGCGGCTACAGCGTGGAATTTCTCGATTACCTGGGCGGCGACGAGGCCGGCATCAAAAGCGCGGCCATCAAGGTCGTCGGCCCCAACGCCTACGGTTTTCTGCAGGGTGAAAAAGGCATTCACCGGCTGATCCGCATTTCTCCTTTCGACTCTTCCGGCCGGCGGCACACGTCTTTTGCTTCCATCGACGTGCTGCCCGACGCGGGCAAAGACATCGTGATCGAGATTGCCGAAAGCGATCTGCGCATCGACGTGTTTCGGGCCAGCGGCGCGGGCGGCCAGCACGTGAACCGGACCAACTCGGCCGTGCGGATCACCCACATACCCTCAGGCATCGTGGTGCAGTGCCAGAATGAAAAATCGCAGCACAGCAACAAAGATACCGCCATGCAGATTCTGCGCGCCCGATTGTACCAACGGGAGCTGCAGCGAGTCGCCGAAACCAAAAAAGCCCTGTATCAGGAAAAGGAAGCCATCAACTTCGGCAGCCAAATTCGCACTTACACGCTGCAGCCCTATCGTCTGATCAAAGACCATCGGACCGGTACCGAAGATACGGATGTTGATCGTGTTTTGGACGGAGACCTCGACAAGTTCATCCACAATCTGTTACTCTACAGACATGTCGGAAAAAAAGCCTAAACCTCCTTCCTCCCCCCCCGCGACCAGGCTGCTGCACGAGCTGGAGCGGGTTGTGGAATTGGTGCAACAGTCCGCCGCCTCCTGCGCGAGCATGGACTATGCATTGGTACGCCCGATTTGCGGCCTGGACGTCAAAGCCTGGAAACAGCTTGTCGCCACGGAAGCCCTGGAACATTGGCTGGCCGTTCCCTTGAACGAGCCTCAGGCCCAAGCCCTGAAGGCCATTCTTGCGGAAAAAGAACACTTGGCCTTTCAACGCGACCATGACGCCCTGACCGGCATTCCCAACCGGCGCATGTTCGATCGGGTGCTGAACGCCGAGGTGGACCGGGCGATCCGCTCGCACACGGAATTGAGCCTGGTCGTGCTGGACCTTGATCACTTCAAAAAGATTAACGACACCTACGGGCACGACTGCGGCGACCGCGTGCTGGCCCGGCTCGGCCAGGTGCTGAAGACCTCCGTGCGCTCGTACGACACGGTGGCGCGAATCGGCGGGGAAGAGTTCGCCATCATCCTTCCCTCCACTCCCGGTTGGACGGCGCTTCTTCTGACCAAACGGATTTTGGAAACGTTTCGGAAAGAAACGTTTTCTTGCAACGACAGCAAATTTCACATGACATTTTCCGCGGGCGTGTCTTCCATCAACCTGGTGGACGGCAAGCCCACGGCGGCGCTTCTGCTGAAAACGGCCGACAAAGCCCTCTATGCCATCAAAAACAACGGCAGAAACCAAGTGATCGCGGCCGAAACCCAAAAAACCGGAACGGCCTTCTCGTTGGTGCAGTCGCAGGAAAAACAATTTCTCTTTGCGTGTAAGGGTACGGAGTAGCCAGATGAGACAAGGAACCGTCAGTGTTTCCATTTTGAGCGGCAAAGGGGGAGTCGGCAAAAGCAACATCGCCCTCAACCTCGGCTGCGCACTGAACATGGCCGGCAACAGCGTGCTGCTTGCCGACTGCGACATGGGTCTGGCCAACATGGATGTGCTCTTGGGGCTGACTCCGCAATTCCATATGCAGGATATGCTGCTTGAAGATCTGACGGCCGAAAACGTCATCGTGCCCGTGCTGCGCGACCGGGTGGGCACCGCCGCCCCCTTCATGTTGCTGCCGGCCAACTCGGGACTGGCCGAGCTTGTCGATCTCGACGCCGGGGCGCGCTCCATCCTGCGGGACAAAATCAACCCGTTGGCCCTCTCTTACGATTTCCTGTTCCTGGACATCGGCGCGGGTATTGCGCCTACGGCCATGGAATTCGGCGCCATGACCACCTTTCGGGTGGTGGTGGTGACCCCGGAGCCCACCTCGTTGACCGACAGCTACGCGATGATGAAGGTGCTTTCCGGCAGGCACGGCATTCAAGATTTTCTTATTCTGGTCAATCAGGTGGAAAACGCGGAAGAAGGCGCCCTTACCTACCGGCGCCTTGCGGCGGTCTGCGATAAATTCTTGGGCTTCACCCCCCTGCGCCTAGGGGAAATCCGCATGGATCGCGCCGTTGCTGAAGCCGTGCGCAAACAACGCCCCCTGCTGCAAGTCTCGCCCCACGCCCCGGCCGCAACGGACTTTCGAACCGTGGGCTCCACCCTGCAGCGCCTGCGCACCGAACGCCTGAGCAGAGGCAAGGTCGAGATTCCCCTGCGCGACCTCTACCTCGACGCCCAAGCCTGACCCCAGTCGGCGGTCTCACGGGTATCCGTTCAATTTACTTGCTTTTTGCCTCAGGTTGGGGCATGGTCGTGGCGAGTTTCCGCTCATTCACACTCGAGCGAGAGGAGCAACCCATGACCAAAAGCGAACTCATCAAGGCCTTGGCGGAAGAAAACGGGATCCCCCTGGAAGACGCCGCTCTGGTGGCCAACACCTTTTTCGATGCCGTTCGGCAGGCCCTTCTGGCCGACCAACGGGTTGAGATTCGCGGCCTGGGCAGCTTCAAGATCAAAGATTACGAAGGCTATTCCGGGCGCAACCCCAAGACGGGCGAGATGGTTACCGTCAGCCCCAAGCGCCTGCCGTTCTTCCGCGCCGGTAAAGAGCTGAAAGAATACCTCAATTCCTGATTTCGGCTTCGGCCGTTCAAAAGGTTCTTCCCCCCATGCACATCCGTCTTCTCGCGCGTCCCGTACTCCGGGCGTTTCTGCTCTTGTCCATCCTGTGCCTGCCGGCCCAGGCGGCGGCTGAGGAGGAAGCCTTTTCCTTCTCCGATCCCGCCTCCTCGGGCCAACCGCTTTTGCGCATCGCCTATGTCGCGGGCACCAAGGGCGAATTGTACCCCTGCCCCACCTGAGGCGGGGCCGCCACCGGCGGACTGGCCCGGCGGGCCGGACTTTTGAAAGAACTGCGTGGTCAAGGCGTTCCCTTACTTGTCTTGGTGGGCGTGGATGAATTTGTGACCGACGGCCTCATGCCCAACGGAGCCTTCGGCAAAGTCGCCGGCGCCAAGCCCGCCGCGAAAGCCGAACCGATTTACCCCGCCAAGGAAAAAGCCACCCTGGCCCTGAAGGCCTACAACTACCTGAAGGTAGACGCGGGTAGGATCTCTCCCTACACAGCCAAATGGTTGAGAAAAACCGCCGGCGGCATTCCCGACGGCTTCTCCGTCGTGGACGACGACCCGCGCTCCGTCACCCTGAAAACCAAAGCGGGCGAGGTCGCCATCCTCTTTTTCCCGGTTGGGGAAAACCCCGGGCGTACTCCTTCGGAAGATCAGTACAATGACGTCCTTAAGGCCGGGCGCAAGTTGAAGTTTTCCGCCGACTTGGTCATCGGCATCAGCCCTTGGGGCATGCAGGCCGAGCACGATTTTCTGACCCGCGCCCAAGGGGTGTTCGACTGCCTGCTCGGCGGCGGCGAAGGCCCGGCTTTTGCCCAGTCCGTCAACGGCATCGCCCCCGGTGTTCTCTGGGCGCGTGCGGATGTCAGCGGGCGGGCCATCAACGTCATCACCATTCAAGAGCTTCCGCCCCACGGTCAGCCCGGTAATTGGCTGGAAGGCGTTACCTTCAAGGCGTCCCTCACCTACCTGGAGGCCAAGCAGGCTCCGGATCAGGGCATGGTCGGCATCGTCGGCCAACCGCCGAAGTGAGAGAGACGAGAATATGCCTCCGGCGGGCAGGGATTGAATCCCTGCACCCCATTATGAAAAAACCGCGCTGTGCGCGGTTTTTTCATATATGCCGGCTGAGAGAAAATTCCCTTCCGACGGACATTCAAGATTTCGCGATAAACCTTTTCCGTTTATTCCACTTCATACGGAAACATAACGGGAATACTCTCAATGAAAAACGTTTCTCCGTCTTTCATTCTCAGCACGGCCTTTGCGCCCTTCTCGACACGCTCAAGCGAAACCACGGCATACGGATTCTCAAGGTAAGAGCGAACACTTTCATTGTGGGTCTTCGCGAATATCAGCTTGCCGTCTTGAATTGTCGGAATGTCCACGGTGACGCAACACCAGCCCATGCGGGCCGGATCGGTTTCGTCCTGCACCCGATACCAAAGCCGCATGTCTTCCGAACCTTCCACCAATCGGTAATCCAGCATCCTCACCACCGCCCCCGGCGGCAATGCGGTCCCGGAAGGCGATTCCGCCGGCTCCACGTACAAGGGAACCTCGACCACAGCCGTCAGCCGAAGCGACTCCTTTTCTTCTCCTTCCAAAGGACGACAGGAAGCGCCGAGCAGGTTCCCCTTCTCGTCAAAACGCGCGACCCGTGTAAAAACCAAGTCGTTGTTGTCCGAAGCCGGGTAATAGGCTTGCTTGTGCTTCTCGCACAAATAATACCTTCCCGCGTCGAAGCACCAACGTTCCGCGTCGTAGTACGGTCCCTTTTTTCGGTAAAACTCGATGGCCCGTTCCTGCGGCAAAAATCCGGGCATTCCCCCCACGTCGTCGGCGAAAATGGCATACTCCGGGAAAGGATCCGGGGAATCAGGCGGCGTTTTCCCGGCAAATGGTTGAAATACGGAAGCAACGGGAACATCCGCCTCCTTGCCGGAGGCGAACCGGTAAATCGAGTCGGAATACCCGGGGCTGTGGAGGAAAAAGAAGTCCGGCACGTCATCGAAGTCCACGTCGGCAACCGCGAGTTCCGGCCAGGGAAGCGCCGCATCATAAACTCCGGCCGAGCTCCCCAAGAGGCGCTCCGCTCCCTCCCGACCCAGGTAAAAGCCGTTCTTGCGCCGGAGGACCTCCAGACCGGGAAAAGACTGGAGGGGGTGAGGTTCCTCATCCCCTGCAAAAGAAACCGTTTCCATGTTCCGGAACCAGGGAACGCCCTTCTCACGCGGACGTGCATCCCCGGAAAAAAACTCGGCGCGGATAGCTTCAAATTCGACCGGGTCGGTTTGTTGGGTGACGGTCGGCGTGGCGGCTTCCTGCGTGGGCGCGACAAAGGACTCCGCCGCCAACGAGCGAAGCGGGAAAAAAAGCAGAATTCCCACTGTGCCCCAAAGAAGACACGCAAAATATGGCGTCCGCGTCATCTGTCTTTACCCGCTCAATGTTTCCAACAGGCGGTCCAGGTACGGCGTTTGTTCAAACCCGGCCTGCAACAGTCCGGCCGGATTTTTCCCTTGCGCCCGACGCAGGCGACCCATACGCACATTGAACCGGGCCAGCCGGTTGTGGGTATGCCCTTCTTCTTCGGCCAGATGCAGGCGGGTCGTCGGAACGCCCGGCATACGCGGCCCGGCTTCGGGCTCCAGGTAGCCGCTGTTCTTGAGAATGGTGTAGGCCATGCGCAATTCCGGAGCGATATGGGAATCGTCTTCCAGGCGCAACGGCCTTCCCGCACCGGGAAGGTCCGCAAACACGCCGTTACGCTCGGCTTCGCGTATTTTTTCCTCAGCCACAAGGGCGATGGCGTCAAAGGCGTTCATCGGGAAAGTCTACCTTTTTTGAGCAACGCCTACAATACGGCAAGGCCCGCCGGTTTCCCGGCGGGCCTTGGTGCGCAGGGCTCTTTTCAACGAGAGTTGCGCGCGGAATCGAATAACCGTGTGGCTTTCTTAGTACATGCCGCCCATTCCACCCATGCCGCCCATGCCGCCCATACCGCCGGCGGCGGGGGCGTCTTTGGGCGCGGGCTTTTCGGCCACGGCGCACTCGGTGGTCAGGAGCAGAGAGGCCACGGAAGCGGCGTTCTGCAGGGCGATGCGGGTCACTTTCTTGGGATCGATGACGCCGGCCTTGATCAGGTCGCCGTATTCGCCGGTGGCGGCGTCGAAGCCGAATCCGTCTTTGCCGTCACGCACCTTTTCGACCACGATGGAGCCTTCAAAGCCCGCATTGCAGGCGATCTGGCGCAGGGGTTCTTCAATGGCGCGGCGCACCAAGTTCACGCCGGCGGCTTCGTCGTCGTCGGCGGGCTTGACGTCGTCCAGGGACTTGGCAACGCGCAGGTAGGCGGTGCCGCCGCCGGGAACGATACCTTCTTCAACGGCCGCGCGGGTGGCGTTCAGGGCGTCTTCCACACGGTCTTTCTTTTCTTTCATTTCGGTTTCGGTGGCCGCGCCCACATGGATGACGGCCACGCCGCCGGCCAGCTTGGCCAGGCGTTCCTGAAGCTTTTCACGATCGGAGTCGGAGGTGGTTTCGCCAATCTGGGCACGCAGTTGGGCAACGCGGGCCTTGATTTCTTCGTTCTTGCCGGCGCCGTCCACGATGGTGGTGTTGTCCTTGTCGATCAGCACGCGCTTGGCGGTGCCGAGGTCGGCAACGGAGAGGTTCTCCAGCTTGATGCCGAGGTCTTCGGAGACCACGGTGCCGCCGGTGAGGACGGCGATGTCCTGGAGCATGGCCTTGCGGCGGTCGCCGAAACCGGGGGCCTTCACAGCCACGACTTGGAGGGAACCGCGCAGCTTGTTCAGCACCAGGGTGGCCAGCGCTTCGCCGTCAACATCTTCGGCGATGATCACCAGCGGGCGGCTCATTTTGACCACCTGCTCGAGGACGGGGAGCATTTCCTTCATGCTGGAAACTTTCTTCTCGTTAATCAGGATGAGGGGCTCATCCATTTCGCAGACCATCTTTTCCGGATTGGTCACGAAGTAGGGAGAAAGGTAGCCGCGGTCGAACTGCATGCCGTCCACGGTTTCCAGGGTGGTTTCCAGGCCCTTGGCTTCTTCGACCGTGATCACGCCTTCTTTGCCGACCTTGTTCATGGCTTCGGCGATGATGTTGCCGATGGTGCTGTCGGAGTTGGCGGAAATGGTGCCGACCTGGGCGATTTCCTTCTGGTCGCGGGTGGGCTTGGCCAAGTTGCCCAGCTCATCCACCAGTTTGGCCACGGCTTTGTCGATGCCGCGCTTGATGCTCATGGGGTTGCGGCCGGCGGCCACCAGCTTGACGCCTTCACGGTAAACGGCTTGGGCCAGAATGGTGGCCGTGGTGGTGCCGTCGCCGGCGATGTCGCTGGTTTTGGAAGCGACTTCCTTGACCATCTGGGCGCCCATGTTCTCGAACTTGTCTTCCAGTTCGATTTCTTTGGCCACGGTCACGCCGTCTTTGGTGATGACGGGGGAACCGTAAGATTTTTCAATGACCACGTTGCGGCCTTTGGGGCCGAGCGTGACCTTCACGGCGTTGGCAAGGGTGTCGACGCCTTTGGACAGGCGTTCACGGGCTTTGACGTCAAAAAGAATTTCCTTGGCGGGCATGAGTTTTCCTCCTCAAAAGATATCGCGGTGCGGATGGTTACTGGATAACGGCGAGGATGTCGTCCTCACGCATGACAAGGTGTTCAACGCCGTCGAGCTTAATCTCGGTGCCGGCGTACTTGTTGAACAGCACCTGATCCCCGGCCTTAACGGTCATGGCGATGGCCTTGCCGTCATCGGCGGTCTTGCCGGGGCCCACAGCCACCACTTCGCCCTTGGAGGGCTTTTCTTTGGCGGTGTCGGGGATGTACAGCCCGCCGGCGGTCTTTTCTTCGCTTTCGAGGCGCTTGACCAACACGCGGTCGTTCAGGGGCTTCAGCTTCATGATGCGGTAACCTCCAATGCTGGATATGATTTGTGGATACACGGGCCAAAACGGCAGTCTCGGCCCCACCCGCCGGCAACGAAGCGGCGCCTTGGGCGCCACGTTCGCAAGCCGCATCAGGCTTTGAACGTTATAAGAATAAGTCGACTTTCCGGCTTGGGAAGGGGGAAAATGAAAAAAAATTAAAATTCGGCACAACGGCAGAAGAGAAGCCCACTCACGCGCAAAACATCCTATTGCGCCGCTTGACAAATTTTCGGTGTGAATCCACGCTTCCCAGCAGAAGACGGACCAACCCCTTACTGAGGAAAACAGACATGAAGCTCAGCGCCAGAAACCAGATCAAGGGCACCGTTGTGGATGTGAAAGAAGGGGCCGTGAACGGCATCGTTACCTTGGACATCGGCGGCGGCAACCAGATCGTTTCGACCATTTCCATGGACTCCATTAAAAGCCTCGGACTCAAAACCGGCGGTGCGGCATACGCGGTCATCAAGGCCACCTCGGTCATGATGGCGGTCGACTAGAACGAGCGCCGACGCTCATTGCCGCTTCGCGACACACACAACAAGAATGGGAGGCCGGCCTTCCCCATTTTTTGTCTTTGCCCGCGACTTGCCCCTCTCCCCTTCTTAAGGGTATACAGCCCGCTTCCCGCACCTCCAATTTGAGGAGACTCTATGACCGTTACGGCGGCGATACTCTGCATCGCCCTTCTTATCGCCTCTCTCTTTTTAATTGTCTTCAGCCTGCCCGGCACCTGGGTCATCCTGGGCATTACCGGGCTGTGGGCCGCTTTTGTCGACGGCCCGGCCTTCACGACCCAGTTTTTTCTTATTCTGGCCGGCCTCGCCCTGCTCGGGGAAATAGCGGAGTTCTTCGCCGGGCACTGGGGAGCGAAAAAATTCGGCGGCTCCAATAAAGGAAGCATGGGCGGCATGATCGGCGCGATTATAGGAGCCATTGTCTGCGCGCCCATTCTGTTCGGCCTCGGCGCGCTGCTCGGGGCTCTCGGCGGCGGCTTTCTCGGTTGCTGGCTGGTGGAGCGGCACCGGGGCATGGCCAACAAAGACGCCTTGCGGGCCGCCTTCGGCGCGACCCTGGGGCGTTTCGGCGGGTTCATCATCAAGCTGGGCGTGGGCGTGACCATGCTGGCTCTCAGCATCCCGGCCATCTGGGCGAGCGCTTAGAAATATGCCGAAGGATCTCGCCGTCATCCTGGTGCGGCCGCGTTTTCCTGAAAACGTCGGTATGGCGGCCAGGGCCATGGCCAACATGGGGGTTTCCGAACTCATCCTGGTGGCCCCGGAACGCCCGGTTTTGGAAAAGGGCGCCCCCCTCGCGACCCCGCAAGGGTTGCCCATTCTCGAGGCCGCCCGTGAGGTCTCCACCTTGGCCGAAGCCTTGGCTCCGTTCACGCTTGCCTTCGGCACCACGGCCCGCACCGGCGGGCGGCGCAGATACCTCCTCCCCCCCGAAAAGGCCGCGCTTGAAGCACGGGCCTGCGTGCGCTCCGGCGGACGCGCGGCTCTGGTCTTCGGGCCGGAGGACCGAGGCCTCACCAACGAAGAAGTGGACCTCTGCCCACGCCTTGTGACCATCCCCACCCCGGCGGAGCACTCTTCGCTCAACCTGGCCCAGGCCGTGTTGCTGCTTCTTTACGAATGCGCCAAGGCGGATCGGGAGCTGCCCTTCTCTCCCTCCGAGCGCCGTGAATGGGCCGGGCACGCGCGCGGCGCGAATTCGCGCAAAGTCACCCTGGTCGAAGAGGAACTCGCCCTGCGCACTCTTGAAGCCGCCCTGGTCGACCTGGGCAGCGTCCCTGCCGACAACCCCGCGCAGTTCATGCAACCCATGCGACGATTTTTACGCAAAAATTCTCTGCGTCGGCATGAATTCGATATGCTCATGGGCATCTGCCGCGATGTCCGACGCGTGTTGGACCGAAAAAAATAACCCCGCCCCGGCGCGGCACCGTGCCAAAGATTCTTTCGGCCTTGCCCGTTGCCGCCAAATAGGGCAAAATATCCCGGCACACTCGAAATATTTTGTCTTTGGAGGATTCCTCTCCTTCTATGTCGCTGGAACAAGAACACTATATCAACCTGCTTGAGGCTTTAACCAGAGCCAAAGCCCGGGTGACCTCGCTGGAGCGTGAAACGGCCCGCATCGCCGCGCTGCTCGGGCTGGGCATCGATCCCAGCATCGGAGTGCCGACGCCGCCGTCACCCTACTCCGAAAAAGCGGAATACCTGCAGGTGGATGCCGTCGACATCAGCGATTACTTGGGCATAGAAGGCGACGAGCGCACGCGGCCAAGCATCGGGGCCGACGCTCCCGAGGAGATTCGCCCGGAAAAACCGCAAGAAATCAGCCCGTTGGTGCATCAGGTGGCGGCCGCTCACCCGGACGACTATATCGACATCGAGAAGTCGCTGTTTTTCCCGCCCTCCGAATCCGTTCCCCTGCCGACTTCAAACTATGGCCCCACAGAGGGAATCTCCCCTCTCCTCCCCGGCGGAGGCGGCGTACGAGGCCCGCAAGCCTTGGACATCCTGGATGTCGGCATTCTCGAGTGGGATCTCAAAACGAAACAGGTCAAGGCCGACCAACGCTGGAATAAATTGGTGGGACCGGGAGTGGAGCTGACCCTCGACCCGTGCGCCTGGCTTTTGACCCGCCTGCACCCCGAAGACGGCAGACATTTTGCCGACAATGTTCAAGCCTTGCTTGAAGGACATAAAGCCCGCTTCTGCCTCGCCTCGCGCATGCTGCCCCCGGTCGACCGAATTTGGAGCAGGTTTACGGCCGGGATACAAAAAGATCCCTCCGGCAACCCCCTGCGTATGGTCATTGCCGTGCAGGACGCGCCGTCACAACGCGAAATGGAGCTCGCCCTGCGGGTGAGCGAAGAAAAATTCCGTTCGCTGGCCGGTGAGGAAGGCGACGTGGTCTGCCGCTTCGACGTTTCCGGGCGCGTTCTCGACATCGGCCCGGGCATTGAACGGTATTTGGGCGTTCCTCCACAGCAGGTGGTCGGCAGGCATTTCAGCGAGCTTGGCCTCGGAGGCGACGCCCCTTCCTTTGAAGAGAACCTCTGGCGGGTTTTTGAAATGGGCCTGCCCGTCCACATGGAGCTGAACCTGATTTCCCCCCAGGTCGGGGAGTTCACCGCCGACTGCCGCTTCTGGCCGGAATTCGGCATGGAGGGCGAAGTGCTCTCCGCCATTGTGCAGATGCGCGACATGACGTTTTCTCGCCGCATGGCGGAGAACTATCACGCCCTGTTCAGCAGCTTGGTCGACGGCTTCATGCTCTTTGAGCCGCCGCTGGCCGGCGCGCACAGCCCGGACGAGCAAAACGAAAATTTCATCCTTGTGGCCGCCAACCCGGCTCTGGGGAAAATGTTGGGCGTCAACGTCGAGTCGTTGGTCGGCAAGCATTTGGCCACGGTTTTCGGCAAAGACGCCGCCTTTATCGCCGACCTGCTGTGCAAGACCCTGGCGACCCGCGAACCCTGCCAGGTATCCATGGCCGCCCAGGAGCGCCCCGCCCGCTACGCCTTGAGCGTGTATTCCCCGGAACCGGACCGGGTGGCCTGCATCATCCGCGACGTGACCGAAATGTTCCTGATCGAGCAGGAACTGCGCCTGAACGAAGCCCGTTTCGCCGCCCTCTATCGCCTCTCGCACATGGACGATGCGCCGGAAGAGGAAGTCGCGCGCTTCTCGCTGCATCAGGCCGTGCACCTGACCGGCAGCACCGTCGGCTACCTGCTGCTGCGCAGACCCGACGACGACAAGGCCCGCACCCTGATCTATTGGTCCCATGAAGGCATGGACGATGAGGACGCCCCGCCTCCGCCGCCGGGCAGACTGCTGCCCAAACCCGGAGAAGCCCCGATCCGCCGGGCGGAAATTTTCAATCACCCGGTTACGGACTTCCCCCACCCCGCCGACGGGCATGCCGTGGCCCGGCATATGCTGGCCCCTGTCATCGAGGACGACCGCATCGTCTGCCTCGCGGCCGTGGCGGAAAAGGAAGGGGAGTACGAGTCCACGGACCTGCGCCAGTTGGAGTTGTTCATCAACGGCATGTGGTACCAACTGCGCAGACGCTGGTCCATGGAAACCCTGCAAAAAGCCAAAGAGGACGCGGAAGCCGCCGGCCGGGCCAAGAGTGAATTCCTGGCCAACATGAGCCACGAAATCCGCACCCCTCTGAACGGCATGCTCGGCATGCTGCAACTCTTGCAGCAGACCCCTCTGACGCCGGAGCAGGCCGAATGGACGGCCACGGCGGGATATTCCGGGCGAAGCCTGCTGCGGGTCATCTCCGACATCCTGGACCTTTCGCGCATCGAGGCCAACAAGCTTGTGCTCGAACCCAGCCGCTTCGATCTGGCCGCCACGGTGCGCTCCACCCTCGGCATGTTCACCCACGAGGCCGTGCGCAAAGAGCTTTCCTTTGAGCTGGATATGGACCCGGACATTCCGCCCGTGCTCCTGGGCGACGACGCCCGGGTGCGCCAGATCCTTTTCAACCTGGTGGGCAACGCCTTCAAGTTTACCGAGCAGGGTACCATCACCGTGGAATGCAGCCTGCTGCCCTCTCATATGCCGGATATGCCCAACGCCTGCCGCATTTATCTGGCGGTCCATGATACAGGGGTCGGCGTGCCGCCGGACCGCATCAACGACATGTTCCGGGCCTTCACCCAGTTGGACGGTTCCAGCACCCGACGCTTCGGCGGTTCGGGTCTCGGGCTCGGCATCGTGCGCCGGCTGGTGCAGCTTATGAACGGCGCGTTGTGCATCGACAGCGAAACAAACGCCGGTACCACCGTGCATCTTTCCCTGCCCTTCAAACTTACGGAACCCGAGCCGTCGCTCGTCGATCCCACGGCCCCGCCGCAGCCGCCCGTCATCTTGAACATCCTGCTGGCCGAAGATGATCCGGTCAACCAACTGACGGTCAAAACCCTGCTGCGCAAAGACGGGCACACCGTGACCTGCGTCGACGACGGGCACCAGGCTCTCGAGGCCTTGTTGCTGCGCCCGTTCGACTGCCTGCTCACGGACATCCAGATGCCCGTCATGGACGGCACCGAGCTGGTCGGGCGCATCCGGCGCGGCCATGTCGAGGATATTATTCCCTCGGCCCAGGTGCGCGAGCTGCTGGGCGACCCGCAGGGCCCGCTCCGGAACATCCCGCCCGGCATGCCGGTCATCGCCCTCACGGCCCACGCCATGACCGGCGACAAAGAACGGTTCCTGACCCTGGGCATGGATCATTATCTTTCCAAGCCGATCATCGCCGAACAACTGCGGGCGGTGCTCAACCACGTGGGCGCGCTGCTGCCCGCGAACCGACCGACCGAGTGAGTCATTTCATTTTCCAGGGAATCTCATCCCACAAAGCAACAACTCTCCAAGGATACCCCCGTGCTGTCTTCGGCCGGTCCCCGTCTTGATCCGGCGGCCTTCATCGCCTCATGCGCCGCCCTTCCGCTCATCGACGCACGTACTCCTTCCGAGTATGCCCGCGGGCACATTCCCGGCGCCGTCAACCTGCCCCTGTTCACCGACGCGGAACACGCCGTGGTCGGCGTCACCTACAAGGAACATGGGCGCAGCGAAGCGGTCGTGCGGGGCCTTGAAGCCGTCGGCCCCCGTCTGCCGGAGACGGCCCGGACGCTTCTGGCCTTTGGACCGCGCCTCTTTTTCTACTGCGCGCGTGGCGGCATGCGCAGCGGTTCACTGGCCGGGCTGGCCGAAACCCTGGGGCTGGAGGTTCGGACTTTGCGCGGCGGGTACAAAGCCTTCCGCAACTTCGCCTTGAAGCTGTTCGAGCATCCTCCGACCCTGCGGGTGCTGGGCGGCAAAACCGGTTCCGGCAAAACGGAAGTTCTGGCCCTGCTGCGGGAACACGGCGAACAGGTCGTGGATCTTGAAGGCCTGGCCCTGCACCGGGGCTCGGCCTTCGGCGGCTTCCCCGACAAGCCGCAGCCCACGCAGTCGCAGTTTGAAAACAACCTCGCCGTCGCCTTGGCCGCTTGCGACCTTTCCCGCCCCATCTGGGTCGAGGACGAATCGGAAAACATCGGGCGCGTCAATCTGCCCCGCTCGTTTTTCCTTCATCTGCGCCGCGAGCCGCTTTTTGTGCTGCGCACCCCGGAGTCGGACCGCTTACAACGAGTTCTGACGGACTACTGCTCCCTGCCCGTCGGAGACATCGGCGACGCCCTGGACCGGATCAAAAAGCGCCTGGGCGGCGCGGAACACACCAAAGCCCGTCAAGCTCTGGAGCAAGGCGATCTCACTATGGTCGCGGAGCTTCTTTTGGCCTACTACGACCGAGCCTACACCAAGCAACTGCGCGACAGGCCCCTTGTGGCGGCAATCGAAGCGGAGAACCCCGTAACGGCTGCGGAAATGCTGCTGCGTGCGGGGGAAGGGGAAAAGGCCCCTTAAAACTGCCGCCCGCACAACGGGAAGGCAACAACGTCACTTTGTGAAAGCATGGGGAGGAACCGCTTCGCAGCCCTGCTTTCCCTTTCTCCCGTGTCCCATCCCCTTTTCCTCCAACCTTTCACTTATGCACATAAAAACAGCGGCCTGTTTTAAAGTGATGCTTTAAAACAGGCCGCTTACGACTTTTTTCGGGAGCCCATTACCGCCCCAGGCTCCTTTCGCTTGTTCTTCTAAAAATCTTCCGGACGGGCCGTGGCGGCGATTTCCCGCAACAGTTTCAGCGTTTCCTCGGCGTCGGCCGGCTCAAGGGTGCGCAGGGCAAACCCCGCGTGCACAATGACGTACTCGCCGATTTTCGGCGGCTCCGGCAGCAGGGCAAGGCAGGCATCCACAAAGGTTTCGCCCTGGCCGACGCGACACCGAGCCATATCGTTGGCGTTGAGTTCGGTAATCTGCATAGGGATGGCAAGACACATATTCTTTTCCTTTACTACAGGTATTCCCTCTCTTTAGTCACTTTCCCCGGTCAAGGCAAGGATGCGCGGCATCGGCTTCCGGAGCGGAGCGTCACGCCGGGACATGCCCTTCTCGCTCAGGTCGGGCGCCAGGCGATTTTTCTCGCCACGCCTGCGACTCACCCGCAGGACAAGGCGCGGATTTTCCCATCCCGAAAGCCGAGCGACAATGAGGGAGTGCGAAGGATTGAATATCCGCCCGCATCAGGCGGGATTTTCCAGCAACTCCTTCAAGCGCGCGGCCACAGCCCGGAGTCCGAAGCGCTCCGAAATCGCCGAGGCTTTGCCGGGAAGGTCCTCGGGAATACGGCCTTCGGCCATGCGGCACATGGCCCCGGCCAAAGCGGGAATATCGGGGGAGGCCCAGGACATATCCGGCGTGAACAAGGGCAACTTTCGACACATTTCGTCGGAAACCGCGACCATCGTGTACGGCACGGGCAACGAACACCTCGCGTTCATGTATTCCATATTTCCGGACCAGCCGGTGGCCGCGACGGGTCTGCCGTAGGCCATTGAGGTCGAGATGCCCAGGCCCCAGCCTTCCGCATGATGCGCGGAAACATAGGCCTGCGAAACCGCGTGCAGGGCGGCCATCTGCCCCCGGGTAAAATTGCCGAACAACGAGCGCACGCCGGGGATGTCGCCCAACGGCAAATTGACCCGATATTGCTTGAGCACAAGCCGTAAGGGAACGCGACTCACGGCCCTGGCGGCCTGGAACGCCCCCAGAAGTCCGGCGAGATTTTTGCGGGGATTGATACCATCGATCACGGAAAAAAGCAGAAATTCCCCGTCGTCCGCCCCGACCGCCCAACGGGCGAATTCCGCGTCTTCCCGACTGAAGGGAAGCCGGCGCACCACATGGGGCACCACGTCCACCCGAGCGGGCAGTTCGTGAAACACCTCGCGCACCCAGGCGGAGCAGGTCCAGATCTCCCGATAGACCTCAAGCCGTTGCCGATACGGCTCCGGCAGCCGATCTCCCTCCCACACGCAATAGGCGATGACCCGCCTGTCGCCGAAGTTGGGCAACGACGCCCGCACCTGCGGCAAGGCCATCGGGTCGTCGTGCAAAATAACCGTCGAACACTCCGGCAGTCGCTCCGGGCGGGTCTCGACAACGTATCCCAAAGACTCCAGACAGCGCACATACTCGATCCCGGCCTCACGATGGCTGATGTACGGACTCAGATGATAGTATATGCGCATACCTACTCCGCAGGATACAGTTCGACTGCCTATACCGCCTTTCGCATAAAAGTGGAAGCAAAAGCTTATTTGAAAAAGAATGCGTCGTACGTGTGCCGCGCCATTCCGCTCGATATCCGGTCAGAAACTCCGCAAAGCGCCGCAGGTGGGCCGACGGTCGAGGCGTATGCAACCAGACAGCCTCAAAGTCCAGGGTCGGTCCTCCATCTTTTCGATCCGTCAACCGATACACTTTCCGCTCGGCGGTCGTCAGTTTTGACTCGGGCAAAATCGCCGCGCCCAAGCCCAAAGCCGCCCACTCTTCCAAGGCCTGATAGCTCAGCGCTTCGCCGGGATACTCCCGCAGCTTTCGCCGATGATTTCGAAACAAGGCGCGGGTCGCTCTTCTGGCGAGTCCGCAGCCATTGGGAACCATCACAAAGGTTTCCGACGCAATGTCTTTGAAGGCAACCGACTCTTCCTCCGCGAAATAATCCCCCCGCGCGGAATAAAGTACAGCGACTCTCGGTAGAGAAAAATACCGCTCCATGAGGGTTTGCGCGTATCCGCCACGCCGAACACAAAATCCAGCAGCTCCTCGTCGAGCATTCGATACAGATCCGCCATGTTTTGCTCGTGCAGAACGACCTCCATATCGGTGTGCGTCTTCCGAAATTCTTCAAGTAGCGACGCGAGCCAACCGCCCCGAAGCAACGGCGAGGTTCCGATGCGCACAATATTGCGCGTCGGATGGAGGAAATTTTCAGATGCCTGCAGCAGTTCCGCCTGAGCGGCCAGAACCTCGTCGATATACGGCAGAGTGTGCTCCCCGAAAGACGTCGGGGCCACCGTTCGGGTCGTGCGGGTGAACAGGCGCTCCCCAAGCTCCCGCTCGAGTTGGGCTATGCCGTTGGACAACGTGGGTTGCGTCACATGGCAGCGCTCCGCCGCCAGGGTAAAAGAGCCTGTTTCGGCCACGGCCTTGACATACCGGAGTCGGCTCGAATTCATATATAGCCTTTTGAAATAAGTCGGATGTGAAAAGACAATTTTTCCTGAAATACCCGGCCGGGTATTGTTCATCCAACAGTGCCCCGCTGCAACGTATAACCTGATAAGGAGAAAAACAATGGCCTACCTGGAAATCACCCTGAAGGTCTCGGAAGCCAACCGTCCCGCCGCCGGCGTTTACCACAAGTATAAGAAGTCCTTCCTGAAACGGATCAAGGGCGCGAAATCCAAAGACCTGCTTGTGCGAAGCGAGGATGTGCAGGTTCTGCACGGCTTCGCCGGCGTTGCCGAGGCCGAGGTCTACCTCACGAGCGACCTCTTCAATCAGGATGTGGTGAAAGCCCTCGCCCCTTACCTGGACGCCGCTCCCGAAGTCCGCATCTACACGGTGGCCTGATCCGTTCGGCGCTCCGGGGCGACGGCCTGAAAAGCGCCATGCGCTTTCATCGCGCACTCCCCACAGAGAAAGGGTGGGACGTCTCCAACGGCGCTCCATCCTTATTCTATTGAGAGGCCTCGCCGTTCCGGCCCGCCCCTTTCGGGAAACTCTTGCCTTGCCTGCAAAAAAGCGTATGCAGCCAAAAACGAATTCGGGGAGCTCCCATGTCTTCTTTGGCCACTTCCTTCGCCACCATCGGCCTGCTGCTGCTTTCCAATATTTTCATGACCTTCGCCTGGTACGGACACTTGAAATTCCGGGCCATGCCCCTGGCCGTCGTCATCGCGGCAAGCTGGGGCATCGCTTTTTTTGAATACTGCCTGCAGGTTCCGGCCAACCGCATCGGGTACGGGCACTTCAATGCCGCCGAGCTGAAAACCATCCAGGAAGCCATTTCCCTTTCGGTGTTCCTGGTCTTTTCCGTCTTCTATCTTGGGGAGGAACTGCGCTGGAACTACATCGCCGGGTTCGCCCTGATGGTCGCGGCCGCATTCCTGATCTTCAAGAAGTGGTAAGACGGCGACGGACGAGCCGGAACGGAAGCGGCCCAAGCTTTCCACGCGCGACCTTTCCGCTGGACCGAAGTGCCGCGACACGCTATCCTTGCTCCGCGCGGCGAGGCCGCAGCGGCCCTCCCTGTCTTTAAGGATATAGTGCCCGACTTTACGGCGAGACCCGTTCGCGTCTTTGTTTTCCACGTTTTCAGGCATATCGTTGCGGAGGCGACCTTAACGAAGGTTTCCCCAAAGGAGCACAGCATGGACAAACGCCTTATCGTTATTTTGGATGCCGGCACAATCGGAGACGACGTCTCCTGGCCCGATTTCGGCTCTCTCGGCGCGGTGCGGGTTTTTGAAAACACCCTGCCGTCTGAAGTGATTGAGCGAATCAAAGACGCCGACGTCGTTCTGACCAACAAAACGGTGCTCACGGCCGAGCACATCGCGGCCGCACCCAAGCTGTGCTATGTCGGCACCATCGCCACAGGCTACAATCAGGTGGACGGCAAAGCGGCCGCCGCCCGCAACATTCCCGTCTGCAACGTGCCCAATTATTCCACCCCGGCGGTGGTCCAGCACGTTTTCGCCCTGCTCTTCAACCTGGCGGGGGGTATCAACGTGCATACCTCGGCCGTGGCCGACGGAGAATGGGCCAAGAGCCGGCACTTCTGCTTCTGGAAAACGCCGATCATCGAAATGGCCGGTAAAACGCTCGGCGTCGTCGGCTTCGGCGATATCGGCCGGGCTGTCGGGCGGGCCGCCCACATCTTCGGCATGAACGTGCTGGCGTATGCCCCCAGGCCAAAGCCCCCGCTTGCCGACCACAATTTCACCTTCACGGACCTGGATACGCTGTTTGCGAAGTCGGACGCGGTGAGCCTGCACTGCCCCTTGACCCCCGAAAACACCGGCATGGTCGACACCGCCCGCCTGCGGACCATGAAAAAGTCGGCCTTCCTGATCAACTGCGCCCGCGGCCCGCTGGTGGTGGACGCCGACTTGGCCGACGCCCTGCGCGCGGGCGTCATCGCGGGCGCGGGACTCGACGTGGTCACCAAAGAACCCATGCCGAACGACAACCCCCTACGCACCGCGCCCAATTGCCTGATCACCCCGCACATCGCCTGGGCCTCCATTGAAGCCCGCACCCGGCTGCTGCAGGGTGTTTTCGACAACCTCGCAAGCTTCCTGAACGGCAAGGCGATCAACGTGCGCAACGGCCTGTAGGCCGGCCAAGCAAACGCCCTTGAGGATGCAACATGCGGAAATCGGAACCGTTTCTTCAAGGAACGGTTCCGATTTCCGCATAAAAAAGCCCCCGCCGAAGCGGGGGCGCAAAGCCGTAAACGTAAAATCAACTAGGCCTGCTGCATTTGCAGCTTGCGCGGCGTGGGCTTTTGCACCATGCCGGAGCGGATGCACCGCGTGCAGAGACGCAACGTGCGCACGCCGCCGTCGGCATCCTGGTGACGGACGTTCTGCAGGTTGGGATTGAAGCGGCGCTTGGTTTTAATGTTGGAGTGGCTGACAAGGTGGCCCACTTGGGGCTTTTTCCCACAGCAATCACAGGTTCTGCCGCTCTGCTTCTCGATTTTCTTGCTCATTGTGGCCTCCCAGAAAATATATACGTCGTACGCGGTTCGCGATTAGGGCTGCGCGGCGCGAAAACGACGCGGGCTCATCCATTTCCGAAATACAGCTGCCTTTCATATCCGCAGCCGCGGAAAAAGGCAACATCTTTTTGGGCGATGGAGGCGCTTTTGCGCACACTCCCCGCCCGACGGGCGGGAGCAAGTATTTTTCGCTTCACCCCGCTTTACGCATTGACAAGGTAAAGGCTTCGCATGTACTAGATTCCGTTCCGCGAGGAGTATGATGAATACCGGTAAACTTTCCCTCCAAGCCGTTCCCGAAGAAGGGCTTGACCTTATCCTGGACGATCTGCCCGAGTGGCGCGACGCCCTGGAGGAATTTCATTTGAATTGCCGGTTCGAGGAACCCATTCGGGCCTCGGTGTTCGTCAAGGCGGAAGAAGAAGGCGTATTGCTGCGCGGGCGATTCACCGCCAAGGTGATGCTGCCCTGCGATCGGTGCGCGGAAAACGCGCACTACGCACTGGATGAAACGTTCGCCGCCTTTGAACCCTGCCCGGGCGATGCGCCCCAAGACGACGAGGAGCGGGACGAGTCCATCGTGTATATGCTTCCTCGTAATAAGGGTGTGGAAGTGAACGCGGCCGCCCTGGTGTGGCAGGAATTTTCGCTGGCGTTGCCGGTCAAGCCGTTGTGCAACAAAGCATGCAAAGGTCTTTGCCCGGTATGTGGTTCCAACCTCAATACAGAAACCTGCACCTGCGAGCGGAGCGGAACGGATCCCCGTCTGGCCCCGTTGCGTGGATTCAAGTCATCGAAATAGCCGATATCGGCTTTTGTAAAGGAGTCCAACATGGCCGTTCAACAGAGCAAGAAGTCCAAGTCCAAAAAAGGCATGCGTCGCTCGCACCATCACGTGGCCCTGCCCGCGCAGGTCATCTGCAAGTGCGGCGCCGCATCTTTGCGCCACGCGGCCTGCCCGTCCTGCGGCGCCTACCGGGAACACAACGTTAAGAACGCCGAGTAGCCCGGCCGATGTCGGCGGACTCCACCGTTATCGCTGTGGACGTGATGGGGGGGGATTTCGGTCCCTCCGTCGTCGTGCCCGGAGCCTTGAAGGCCGCCCACGAAGGGCGGTTCAAGGTGTTGCTGGTCGGCGATACGGAAGCGGTGCGCCGTGAGGCGGAGCTTTCGGAGTATCGCGATGCCGCCTATGATGTGGCGCATGCTTCCGAAGTCGCCCTGATGGGCGAAAAGCCCTCCGACATCCTGCGCCGAAAAAAAGACGCCTCCATCCAGGTCGCCTGCCGGTTGGTCAAGGACGGGCATGCCCACGGCGTGGTCAGTCCGGGGCATTCCGGGGCCACCGTGGCCTGCGGCATGTTCATCATGGGCCGCATTCCCGGCGTGGACCGTCCCGCCCTGGCTTCGGTCATGCCCTCGGAAAAAGGTCCCACGATCATTGTCGATGTGGGCGCCAACGTGGATTGCAAGCCCCACCATCTGTTCCAATTCGGGCTGATGGCCGACGCGTTCGCCA
The DNA here is from genome assembly GCA_031551885.1 of Desulfovibrio sp. Taxonomy (GTDB): domain Bacteria; phylum Desulfobacterota; class Desulfovibrionia; order Desulfovibrionales; family Desulfovibrionaceae; genus Frigididesulfovibrio. The sequence continues at coordinate 55,081 of JAVBMX010000037.1, read as the reverse complement.
GAGACATTCTCGGCTATCAGCGCCCCGGCATCGGCATCTTGTCCATCGGCGAAGAGGAAGGCAAGGGCAACACCCTGGTCAAAGAAGCGTACGACCTCTTCAAGATGGCCAAAAACATCAACTTCCTCGGGAATGTGGAAGGACGCGATCTGTTTACGGGCGACGTGGATGTGGCCGTCTGCGACGGCTTTGTCGGCAACGTCGTGCTGAAACTCTCCGAAGGTCTTTCCACCTCTCTCGGGCGCATTCTGAAACGCGAACTTCTGGGCGGCAGCCTGGCGGCCCGTTTGGGCACGCTTTTGGCCAGGGGAGCGTTCAAGCGCTTCGCCCGATTTGTGGACTACGCCGAATACGGCGGGGCGCCCCTTCTGGGGCTTTCCGGCATCGCCATCGTCTGCCACGGCAAATCGAACAGCCGGGCCATAGAAAACGCCGTAAAGATGGCGGCGGCCTTCGTGGAAAAGCGGACCAACGAACGCCTTACCGCGGCCATTTTGGCCAACGAAGAGCTCAGCTCCCTCGGGAAGTCCTGCAAATAACCCTTCCTTTTTCGCGCGATGCGCGGTACGGCATACGAATGATCAGCACACTCAGCATCGGCGGCTTCGGCGCATACGCTCCTCCAACCGTGGTGACCAACGCGGACTTGGCTAGGCGCGTGGACACCTCGGATGAATGGATCGTCTCCCGCACGGGCATCTCCGAACGCCGCGTCGCCGAGCCCGGCTTGGCCGGAAGCGACCTGGCCCTGGAAGCGGCCAAGGCGGCTCTGGTCCGTTCGGGGCGCAACGTCGAAGAAATCACCCACATCATCTATTGCGGCTGCACGCCGGACGCGGTTTGTCCCTCAGCCGCCTGCGCGCTGGGCAACAAACTCGGCGCGCCTCATGTGGCCGGCTTTGACCTGAACGCCGCCTGCTCCAGCTATGTATACGGCCTGAGCGTGGCCCGGGGAATCGCCTTGGCCGATCCGTCCGCCTGTATTCTGCTGGCCGCTGCGGAAGTGCTCTCCCACCGCTGCAACTGGGAAGATCGCTCCACCTGCGTGCTGTTCGGCGACGGCGCCGGGGCCTGCCTGGTCTGCGGCAAAGATATTCGTCCCGTGGCAGCTCACGCCGTGCCCGATGCCGAACTGATCGACGTGCGTATTTCGGGCGACGCCTCGCTCGGCAAACTTTTGGAAATCGGCGGTGGGTCGTCGCATCCTTATACTCTTGGGCAACCCATCGGCGAAGAGTATTTCATCCGTATGCAGGGCCGGGAGGTCTTCAAGCACGCCGTGCGCAGTATGGGCGCCATATGCCGCGAGATTCTGGAAGCCAACAACCTGACCGTGCGCGACATCGACGTGCTCGTGCCCCACCAGGCCAACTCGCGGATCATTGAAGCTGTGGGCGATCGTCTGGAGATTCCGGCGGACAAAGTGTTCGTCAACGTCCAGAAGTACGGCAACACCTCGGCGGCCTCCATTCCTCTGGCCCTTGGCGAAGCCTTGGACGCCGGCGTGATCGAGCCGGGCATGACCGTGCTGCTCACCACCTTCGGCGGCGGATTCACCTGGGGCGCGGCCTTGCTGCGCTTCCTGCCGGCCGGCGATTGAAAAAGAAGTTATTTTCGGCTAAACGATTTGACGTTCAATGTTGCGAGGATTTGCATGAGTGAGTTGACTCCCACAGCCGTCGTCACCGGCGGTTCGCGCGGTATCGGCAAGTGTATTGCCGAAACGCTCGCGGCTCAGGGCCTTCAGGTTTATCTGACCTATGTGAGCAAGCCTACCGAAGCCCAGGCCGTTGCCGAGGGCATCAAAGCCTCCGGCGGCAAAGCCGAAGCTTTTTACCTGAACGTGGCGGACGCCGCGGCCGTGAACGCGTTTTTCGCGGAGCAAATCAAGGACAAAGTGCATCTCGCCGCTCTGGTCAACAACGCGGGCATCACGCGGGACGGATTCCTCATCCGCATGAAGGACGAGGACTTTGACGCCGTGCTCGACGCCAACCTGAAAGGCGCGTTCACCTGCCTGCGCGAGGCGGCCAAAATCATGTCCAAGCAGCGCCGCGGGGCCGTGGTCAACATCACCTCGGTGGTGGGCCAGATGGGCAACGCGGGCCAAGCCAACTACTGCGCCGCCAAGGCGGGTCTGATCGGCCTGACCAAGTCGGCGGCCAAAGAGCTGGGCGGGCGCAACGTCACGGTCAACGCCGTGGCGCCCGGCTTCATTGAAACCGATATGACCAAAAGTTTGCCCGAGGCCGTGCGCGGGCAATACCTTGAGCAAATACCGCTCAAGAGCTTCGGCTCGCCGCAGACCGTGGCCGACGCCGTGGCCTTTCTCGTTTCCGATAAAGCGGCTTACATCACAGGCCAGGTACTCGCCGTGAACGGCGGCATGTACTGTTAATTACACCCATAAAAACAATTGCGGGAAGACCGGAGGAATCATGTCTGTTGAAGAGAAAGTCAAAAAAATCATTATGGATCAACTCGGCGTTTCCGCCGACGAAGTGAAGCCCGAAGCCTCCTTTGTGGAAGACCTCGGCGCCGACTCTCTGGACCTCACCGAGCTGATCATGGCCATGGAAGAGGAATTCAGCCTGGAAATCGAAGACGAAGAAGCCCAGAAACTGCTGAAGGTGAAAGACGCCATCTCCTACGTCGCTTCCAAAAAAGGCTGATGTTTTTTCGGGGCCGCCGCCACAGGGGCGGCCCCTTATTCTTGTGCCGACAGCAACTTTCCTCCGGGGAGCCGGTCGTCCGGGCGCATGCCGGCGCGGCCGCCGCCCCGCTCTCTCTTCATGAAGGAATATTCCTATGACTCGAAAGCGCGTTGTGGTTACCGGATTGTCCGCCCTTACTCCCTTGGGAATCAACCTTACGGAATCCTGGGATAATCTGCTTAAGGGCCGCTCCGGTATCGCCCCCATAACCCTCTTTGACGCCACGGAGTTCGCTTCGCGCATCGCCGGAGAAGTCAAAGGGTTTGACCCGGAACAATTCGGCATTCCCATGAAGCAGGCTCGACGCATGGACCGCTTCGTACAATTTGCCGTTGCCGGCGCCGACATGCTGCTGAAAGACTCCGGTTTCGTCATCGACGACGAGACGGCGGAACGCGCGGGCGTCTTGCTCGGCGTGGGCCTCGGCGGTCTGAGCACCATCGAGGAATTCCACACCAAGCTGATGGAAGCCGGCCCCAACCGCATCTCCCCCTTCATGATCCCCATGCTCATTTCCAACATGGCTCCGGGGCAGGTTGCCATTGCCAACAATCTGAAGGGTCCGAACCTGGTCGTGACCAGCGCCTGCGCTTCCGGCCTGCACGCCATCGGGTACGCCTTCTCTGAAATTTTGCTCGGCCGCTGCGACACCGCCGTGACCGGCGGGGTGGAATCCACGGTCACCCCCATGGGAATCTCCGGGTTTACCGCGTTGAAAGCCTTGAGCACCAACAACGACGACCCGACCGGGGCTTCCCGTCCCTTTGACAAAAAACGTGACGGTTTTGTCATGGGCGAAGGCGCGGGCATGCTCTTCCTGGAAGCCCTGGACTCCGCCAAGGCGCGCGGCGCCAAAATCTATGCGGAAATCGTCGGTTTCGGCTCGTCCGACGACGCCTACCACATGACCGCCCCCCACGAGTCCGGCGAAGGCATGGCCAAAGCCATGAAGAACGCCCTGCGGGATGCCGGCGTCACCCCCGAGCAGGTCGACCACATCAATGCCCACGGCACCTCCACCCAGCTGAACGACCTGTGCGAAACCCGAGCCATCAAATCCGTATTCGGCAAACGCGCCTACGATATTCCGATCACCGCCAACAAGTCGCAGACCGGCCATTTGCTCGGCGCGGCCGGCGGCATGGAAAGCGTGTTCTCCATCATGACCTTGCACAGCGGCATGATTCCCGGTACGATCAACTATACCGAACCGGATCCTGAATGTGATCTGAATTACATGACCAACGGTCCCGTCAAGCGGGACGTTGAATATGTCTTGTGCAATTCGTTCGGGTTCGGCGGGACCAACTGCTGCCTGCTGTTCAAGCGGATGCACGACTGAGCCCCGCTCCTTTCGAGCGATGTGGGGAGGGCCCGTTTTTCTTTCCACTCTTTTGGTAAGGATTTGAGCATGGATGAGCTTCTTTTGCATGATACGGCGGTGGGGAAAGCCATTTACCAGGAGTCTCTGCGGCAGCTCGGCAAACTTGAGTTGATCGCTTCGGAAAACTTCGTTTCCATCGCCGTGCGCCAAGCCCAGGGCAGCATATTGACCCACAAATATGCTGAAGGCTACTCCGGCAAACGTTACTATGGCGGCTGCGAGTACGTGGATGTGGTGGAAACCCTGGCCGTGGACCGCGCCAAAGAACTTTTCAAAGCCGAATACGTCAACGTACAGCCGCACTCGGGCAGCCAGGCCAACATGGCGGTGTATTTCGCCGCGGCCCAGCCTGGAGCGACCATTCTGGGCATGAACCTGTCGCACGGCGGGCACCTGACCCACGGCAGCCCGGTGAACTTCTCCGGTAAGTTTTACAACTTTGTGGCTTACGGGGTGAACCGCGAAACCGGCCTGATCGATTACGACGAGTTGCGCACCCTGGCCAAGCAGCATAAACCGACCATCATCGTGGCCGGGGCCAGCGCCTACTCACGGACCATCGACTTCGCCAAATTCCGCGCCGTGGCGGACGAAGTGAACGCCAAGCTCTTCGTGGACATGGCCCATATCGCCGGCCTTGTGGCCGCCGACCTGCACCCGAGCCCAGTGGGTCACGCCCACTTTGTCTCCACCACCACCCATAAAACCCTGCGCGGCCCGCGCGGCGGGATGATTCTTTCGTCCGAAGAATTCGGCAAAACCCTGAACAGCCAGATATTCCCCGGCATTCAGGGCGGTCCGCTCATGCACGTCATCGCCGCCAAGGCCGTGGCCTTTGGCGAAGCCCTGCGCCCCGAGTTCTCCAAATACCAAAAGCGGGTGCTGGAAAACGCCCGCGTGCTGGCCGGCGAACTCACCCAAGCCGGTTTCCGGCTGGTCTCCGGCGGCACGGACAACCACTTGATGCTGGTTGACCTCACGCCCCAAAACATTACCGGCAAAGATGCCGAAATAGCCCTGGACAAGGCGGGCATCACGGTCAACAAAAACACCGTGCCCTTTGAAACCCGGTCGCCCTTCGTGACGTCCGGTATTCGTATCGGTACTCCGGCCCTTTCCACCCGGGGTATGGTCGCCAAAGACATGCGCAGGGTCGCGGCCTGGATCGTGGAAGCGCTGGATTCGCGAGACAACGACACCCGCCTGGCCTCGGTCAGCCGCAAGGTGCAGAAGTTCGCCTCCCGTTACCCGCTGTTTGCCTGGTAACTCCAGCGGCCTCCCTTCCGTCTTTCGGTGATGTCCTTCGGAATTGCCGGCGAGAGACGGCATGTTCGAGAGTTTGAAAACGAACCGCAAAGGGCGTCCGCTACGCGGTCGCCCCGAGCATTTTTTAAAGATCGCAACCGATTGAGGCGCGCATGGCACGGCTCCCCTGGCCCGATTACTTTATGGGCATCACCCGGCTTGTGGCCGAACGCTCGACCTGCAGCCGGCGCAAGGTGGGCGCCGTTGCCGTCAAAAACAAGCGTATTTTGGCGACGGGGTACAACGGCGCGCCGCGCAACATGCGTGACTGTCTGGAGATCGGCTGTCTGCGCGAACAATTGGGCATTCCTTCGGGCCAACGCCATGAACTGTGCCGCGGGCTGCACGCGGAACAAAACGTCATCGTGCAGGCCGCCGTGCACGGCGTCTCGCTGGAAGGCGCGGAAATCTACTGCACCCACCAGCCCTGCCTGATTTGCGCCAAGCTGCTGCTGAATTGCGGCATCACCGCCGTTCATTTCGAAGAACCCTACCCCGATCCCATGTCCGAAGCCATGTTCGCGGAAGCGGGCGTCACCCTTGAACGTTTCGTGCGGACCGAGGGGGCCGGCTGATGGAGGCGTTTCGCCCGTTCATGCTCCAGGCCGCGGACCTGGCCCGCAAGGCGCGCTTCCTGACCGCTCCCAACCCCGCCGTGGGCGCGGTGCTGGTCAAGGACGGCGTGATTGTGGCCGAGGGGTATCACAAGGGACCGGGGCTCCCGCACGCCGAGGTGGAAGTCTTGGCCGACGCCGCGGCCAAAGGCGTGGACCCGGCCGAATGCACCCTGGTGGTGACTTTGGAACCCTGCCGGCACCACGGCAAAACCCCGCCCTGCACCGACGCCGTATTGGCGGCGGGCATCCGCCGGGTGGTCGTGGGCACGCTCGACCCCAACCCCGAAGCCGGGGGCGGGGCCGAACTGTTGCGGGCGGTCGGGGTCGACATCGTCGTCGGTGTGGAAGAGCAGATTTGTCGCGATCTTATCGACGATTTCGTCACCTGGCGAACCTCGGACCTCCCCTACACCTTCCTCAAGCTGGCCGGCAGCCTGGACGGGCGTATCGCCACCCGCACCGGGCATTCCCGCTGGGTTTCCAGCGAAGCGGCCCGCAACGAAGGGCACAAGCTGCGCCGGCACATGCACGCTTTGATCGTGGGCGGCAACACCTTTTATCAAGACGACCCCTGGCTGACCTGCCGGTTGGAAGGCGTCGAATGCCCCCATCAGCCGTTCGCGGTGGTGGTCACCTCGCGTCTGCCGGATGCCGACGCCTCGTATTATCTTCTGCGCGAGCGGGCGCAATCCACCGTATTTTGGACCACCGTGGCGGCGGCGGCCGGCCCCAAGGCCGTGGCCCTGCGCAAGCTCGGCGTGCGGGTGATGGGACTTTCCTCCCAGGCCCGGGCCAACACCCGAGGACACGGCATGCGGGCCGAATTGAACCTGGAGGAAGGCCTGCGCCTGCTGCGCTCCGAACTCGACTGCCGGTATGTGCTCTGCGAGGGCGGCGGCCGACTGGGTTTAACCATGCTGGAAAAGAACCTGATCCGGGAATTTCACCTGCACCTCGCGCCGAAAATCCTTGGCGACAACGAGGCCACCCCGCTTTTTGACGGCCGCTCTCCCCTGACCATGGAGGACGCCCTGAACCTGCGCATTGCCGGTGTTTCTTCCTGTGATACGGACGTCATCCTGACGTTCCGCCCCGCCGCGCCGGCGGCGGCGCCCTCCACGGAGGTCGCATGTTCACCGGCCTGACGACCGCCGTGGGCGAAGTCGTCCGCTTGGCTCCCGGTTCGGGCGACGTCCGTCTGCGCATCCGCCCGGAACCGGCCTTCACAGCCCTGCAAAAAGGCGAAAGCATCGCCGTGAACGGGGCTTGTCTGTCGGTCGAAACCTTCGACGCCGACGCCTTTACCGCCTTTGCCTCGCGGGAAACCTTGAGTCTGACCAATCTTGGCGGCCTTCGTCCCGGCGAACGAGTCAACCTGGAACGGGCGCTGTGCCTGGGCGATCGCCTGGGCGGGCACTTGGTCAGCGGCCATGTGGACGCCTTGGCGACCGTGGAGCATATCGCTCCGGCCGGCGACTCGCTGCGCATCCGGGTGCGCTTTCCCGAAATCTTCGGCCCCCAGGTCATTCAAAAGGGCTCCGTGACACTTGACGGCGTGAGCCTGACGGTGAATGATTGCGGTTTGGATTTTCTGGAAGTCAACGTGATCCCCGAAACCCAAAAAGCCACGACCATCGGCTTTTGGCGACCGGGGCGCGTCGTGAACCTGGAAACCGACCTCATCGGCAAATACGTGCAGCGCCTGTTGCGTCCGATTGAAACTTCCGGCACATCCGGCGGACTGACGCTGGACATGCTGCGCGATAATGGTTTTTAAGCGAAAAGGACAAGAAATATGCCCCTTTGTACGACCGAGCAGGCCATTGAAGAAATCCGCCAAGGGAAAATGATCATTCTGGTGGACGACGAAGATCGTGAAAACGAAGGCGACATCACCATCGCGGCCGAGTTCGTCACCCCCGAAGCGATCAACTTCATGGCCACCCACGCTCGGGGGCTGATCTGCCTGCCCATGGCCTCGGCCATGATCGACAAGCTCGATCTGCCCCTCATGGCTCGGCGCAACGAGTCGCGCTTCGGTACCAACTTCACGGTCTCCATTGAGGCCCGCCACGGCGTAACCACGGGCATCTCGGCCCAGGATCGCGCCACCACCATCCTTGCCGCCGTGGCCGACAACGCCGGGCCGGAAACCATCGTCACCCCCGGGCACATCTTCCCCCTCCGGGCGCAGAAAGGCGGGGTCATGGTCCGAGCCGGGCAAACCGAAGGCGGCGTGGATCTGGCAAGCTTGGCCGGGCTGAAGCAGGCCGCGGTCATCTGCGAAATCCTCAAAGATGACGGTACGATGGCCCGCATGCCGGATCTGAAAATTTTCGCCAAGAAACACGGGCTGAAAATCGCCACCATTAAAGACCTGATCCGCTACCGGATGCAGTCCGGGCTTCTTTCCGTGCGCCGCATGGCCGAGGCCAAAATGCCCACCCGATACGGCGAGTTCAAAGTCATCGCCTATGAAACCGACATGCACGACGACACCCACTTGGCCATTGTCAAAGGCGACCCGTCACCCGGGTCCCCGACTCTGGTCCGGGTGCACAGCGAATGCCTGACCGGCGACGTGCTCGGCTCGTTGCGCTGCGACTGCGGCGGGCAACTTGCCGCCGCGCTTTGCGCCGTCGAAAAGGAAGGCACGGGCGTGGTGCTGTATATGAGGCAGGAAGGCCGGGGCATCGGCCTGGCCAACAAACTGAAGGCGTATGCTCTGCAGGACCAAGGATTGGATACGGTTGAAGCCAACCACAAGCTTGGTTTTAAGGCCGATCTGCGCGACTACGGCATCGGCGCGCAAATTCTGGTCGATCTGGGCGTACGCAAAATGCGCCTGATGACCAACAACCCCACCAAAATCGTCGGCTTGGAAGGCTACGGCCTGGAAGTGACGAAGCGCGAGCCCTTGGAATTGGACGCCTGCAGCTTCAATGCCGACTATCTGCGCACCAAGAAAGAAAAAATGGGCCACCTGCTGCAACTCGGCGAAAACGAAGAAAAAGGGGTGACGGCACAGGCCTGCGGCTGCGGCGGGGTTTCGTGCCCCACGTCCTCCGACGGGAAAAAAAGGGCGTAGGCGGAACGCCGGACGAACCTCAGACATCAACACGATTCGACGGGAGATTATATGGCGCACATCAAGACCATTGAAGGAAAACTTGTCGCCCAGGGACTGAAAATCACCATTGTGGCCGCCCGATTCAACGATATCATCGTGGACCGCCTGGTTGGCGGGGCCGTGGACTACCTGACCCGGCACGGCATGGAGCGGGAAAACATCACCTTGGTGCGCATTCCCGGCGCGTTTGAGCTGCCCGTGGTCTGCCGCAAGATCGCCAAGAAAGGCGGCATCGACGGCATCGTGGCTCTGGGCGCGGTCATCCGGGGCGCGACGCCGCACTTCGACTTTGTCGCTTCCGAAGCCACCAAAGGGTTGGCCCATGTCTCGCTGGAAACGGGTCTGCCCATCGGGTTCGGCCTTTTGACCACCGACAGCGTGGAACAAGCCGTGGAACGCGCCGGCAGTAAAGCCGGCAACAAAGGCGTGGACGCCGCCGCCGCTCTTTTGGAAACCATCCGCGTGCTTGAGCAGATTTAAGAGGTATGGGGGGCTCCGCCCCCCTACCCCCGGCAGGGGATTGAACCCCCTGCACCCCCATATCGGCAAACCCGCGCTTCGCGCGGGATTTGCCGACATATGAGGGGGTCCGGGGGAAATCATTTCCCCCGGACGGGGTTTGGGGCGCAGCCCCAAGTAATGAAGGAAAAAAATTTGAGCGGAACATCAAAGACCCCGCGTCGGCTGGAACGTATTTTCGCTTTCAAGGTGCTCTATGGGCTCGCCTTCAGTCCGGTGACGGACGAGGCTGCTCTGAAAAAGGCCTTTTGCCTGTCGCCGGACAAGCCCGAATCCATTGAAGACGCCCGAGGATTTGCCTGGGAACTCGTCTTCGGAGCCTGGTCTCGGCAGGCCGAGTTGGACGCCGCCCTGAACGCGTTTTCCCGCAACTGGCGTGTTGAGCGCATCGGCAAGGTGGAAGGCGCGATTCTGCGCCTGGCCCTGTATGAACTCATGTATCGCCCGGATGTGCCCGCCAAGGCTGCGATCAACGAAGCCGTGGAGCTTTCCAAACAATTTGGGGACGAAGCCTCCCGCGCCTTCATCAACGGCATTTTGGACTCGGCAGCCAAAGCCGCGGCGGCCGGGGAGTTTCCCCACAGGGTGACGCCGTCGTAATTGTCGTCCCCGCATCATCAAACGGGCGCGCGACACGGCAGACACACAAGGACAACCGCGCGGACTTCCGGCCTGTTCACGGCATCCGCACCCAAACCTAACCCTCACAACCAGATTGCGCCATGAAATACAATCCGCAGGACATTGAAGCCAAGTGGCAGGGGTATTGGGAGAAGAATCACTCCTTTGAATGCTCCCACAACGATTCCCGGCCAAAATACTATTGCCTGGAGATGTTCCCCTACCCGTCGGGCAACATCCATATGGGGCATGTGCGCAACTACTCCATCGCGGACGTGGTGGCCCACTTCAAACGTATGCAGGGCTTCAACGTGCTGCATCCCATCGGCTGGGACGCCTTCGGCCTGCCCGCCGAGAACGCGGCCATCAAGCACGGCATCCACCCGGCCAAATGGACCTTTGCGAACATCGACAACATGCGCTCCCAGTTGAAACGCCTGGGATTTTCCTACGATTGGCGGCGTGAGCTGGCCACCTGCACCCCGGAATATTACTGCTGGGAGCAGGAGTTCTTCCTCGATTTTCTCGAACGCGATCTCGTCTACCGCAAAAAGGCCCCGCAAAACTGGTGCCCGACCTGCAACACCGTGCTCGCCAACGAACAGGTCGTGGACGGCATTTGCTGGCGTTGCGACTCGGCCGTCGAGCAAAAAGAACTGACCCAGTGGTTCGTGCGAATCACCGCCTATGCCGAGGAACTCCTGGCCGATCTGGAAAAACTGGAAGGCGGCTGGCCCGACCGGGTCATCACCATGCAGCGCAACTGGATCGGCAAATCCATCGGCGCGGAAATCCGTTTTGCCGTCGACGGCGGCGTGAGCGGCCGGGACGAAGGCCTGACCGTCTTCACCACCCGCCAGGATACGGTCTTCGGCGCGACCTTCATGAGCATCGCGGCCGGGCATCCCTTGTTGGCCGAGTTGATCAAAGGCACGGAAAAAGAGGCCGAGGTCGCGGCGTTCGCCCAGAAAATTCTGAACATGAACAAGGCCGAACTTTCCTCGGAAACCCTGGAAAAAGAAGGCATGTTCACCGGCCGGTACTGCATCAACCCCTTCACCGACGTCAAAATGCCCATCTGGGTGGCCAACTTTGTTCTGGCCGAATACGGCACCGGCGCGGTCATGGCCGTTCCGGCCCATGACCAACGCGACTTTGAGTTCGCCCGCAAATACGGCCTGCCCATCCGGGTGGTCATTCAGCCCGAGGGGGAAAAGCTCGATCCGGCCGTCATGACGGCCGCCGTGCCGGATGCCGGAACCATGGTCGACTGTGGCGAATTCACCGGGTTGCCCAACGAAGAGGGCAAAATCAAAGTCGCCGATTGGCTGGAAGCCAAAGGCCTGGGCAAGCGCACCGTGAACTGGCGTCTGCGGGATTGGAACATCTCGCGCCAGCGGTACTGGGGCGCTCCCATTCCGGTGATTTACTGCGAAACCTGCGGCATGGTGCCGGAAAAGAAAGAAAATCTCCCCGTGGTGCTGCCCCTGGACGTGGTCACCCACTCCGACGGCCGCTCTCCCCTGCCGGACACGCCGGCCTTTTACGAGTGCGTCTGCCCGAAATGCGGCCAAAAAGCCCGGCGCGAGACCGACACCATGGACACCTTTGTGGAGTCCTCCTGGTACTTCCTGCGCTACACGGCCCCGGACAAAACCGACGGTCCCTTCGACCCCGAGGCCATGTCGTATTGGTCGCCGGTGGACCAGTACATCGGCGGGGTGGAACACGCCATTCTCCACCTGCTCTATGCCCGCTTTTTCGTCAAAGCCCTGCGCGACTGCGGCCGGGTCAAGCATGACGAGCCGTTCGCCAATCTGCTGACCCAAGGCATGGTGCTTATGGGCGGGGCCAAGATGTCCAAGTCCAAGGGCAACACGGTGGAACCCAGCGAAATGATCGCCAAATACGGGGCCGACACCGTGCGTCTGTTCTGCCTCTTTGCCGCTCCGCCGGAACGCGACTTCGACTGGACCGACTCGGGCATCGAGGGCTCTTTCCGCTTCGTCAACCGCCTGTGGCGCTTGGCCGAGGACCTCTCGGGCAAAATCCCGGCCTTGGAGGCCGGAACGGCCACAGCGGCCGATGCCGGACATCCCAAGGCGAAAGAATTGCGCCGCAAGGAACACGCCACGATCAAGAAAGCCGGCGAAGACATCAGCAACCGTTTTCAGTTCAACACGGCCATTGCGGCGGTGATGGAACTGGTCAATCTCATGTACCTGGTCAAAGACGAACTTCTGGAAGACGAAGGCGGCCGGCGTTGCCTAGCTTCGGCCCTCTCTTCCACCTTGACCCTGCTGTTCCCCATCACCCCGCACCTATGCGAGGAAATCCGCGCGGATCTCGGCTTTGCCGATCCTCTGGTGGGTCGCTCCTGGCCGGAGTATGCCGAAGAAGCCCTGGCCCGGGACATGCTGACCATTGTGGTCCAAATCAACGGCAAGCTGCGCGGCAAGCTGGAAATGCCCGCCGACGCCCCGGAAGAGGACGTCAAAGCCAAGGCTCTGGCCGAACCGAACACGGCCAAGCACCTGGAAGGCTTGACCGTCCGCAAGGTGGTGCTGGTGCCGGGCAAGCTCGTCAACATCGTCGCCAACTAAGCAAGAGGTATGGTTGTGAAGCCGAATTCATCGATTTTTCGTCGTCTCCCGTGCCTGCCCCTGCTCCTGTGCCTGCTTCTTGCCGGTTGCGGGTATAAACTCGCGGCGGATCAGCCGAGCATCCTGGGCGACGGAACCAAGACCCTCAAGGTCAAAGGGGTGGACCACCCCACTCTGGAGCCCGCGTTGCCCTACCAACTGCGCACCGCGTTGCGCAACGAGATCAACACGCGCGATCTGGCCAAATGGGTGGATTCCGGTCCGGCGGACTATGAGATCCAAATCAAGGTTCTCTCGTACACCACCCGTGAATGGATGCGTTCGGAAGCGGACAAAACTTTGTTGTACGACAGCACCCTGTCGCTTGAGGCCACGCTTTACGACGGCAAGACCAACCAGGAAGTCTGGCGGTCCGGGGTCATCTCGTACGCCGAGCGCATGGAAAGCCCGGACGACAAGGCCCTGGCCGGCGACATCATCACCCAGGTCACGCGCCGCTTGGCCGATAAACTGCGCACGGCGTTCTGATCATGTCGGCCGGCCACGGCGCCCTCTGCATCATTTTCTGCCCGGACGGCCGGATTCTCAAGAACCGTCTGGAAACGCTGTACGCCGCCCAGGCGAAAGATACAGCCGGTCTGGCCCGGCACGTATTCTGGGGAGATGAAGGACTCGGTGAAGCATTCTGGGAACACCTCACCCTGCAGGGGCTCTTGGCTCAAGCGAAATTTCTGGTGCTCCGCAATGCCCAAAACCTGCTGAAAGACCACTGGGACAAGCTTGCCCCCCAGATGAACTCCCTGGCGGGCCTTCCCGCCACAGGCACCACTCCGCGCTTGATTCTCTGCTGCGAAGGAGCATTCGATCGCGGCGCGCCCAAGGTTCCACAAACCCTACAGAAGCTTCCCGCCTATGAGCGGGCGCGGCAAAAGGGGCTGGTGGAAATCCTTCCCGGGCTCACGCCCAACAGCCTGCCCGGGTTCGTCAAGAGCGAAGCCGCTCGCCTGGGGCTCTCCCTTTCTCCCGACAAAATCCGCTCCCTGGTGGAACTGCTGCCGACGGACGGATTCGCCGCGTCGGCGGAACTGAACAAGCTCGCCCTTCTGGCGGACGCGAGCGGCAAGCTGCCTGCCGATGCTTTGCGCGGTCTGGAGTCCTCTGAAACCATCACCGCCTTCTCCATCCTGCGCACCATGCAACAGGGCGACGCGGCCAAGGTTTGGCGCGGCGTGGCCGAATGCGCCGGCGGCGATTCGGGCGTTTTCGGCTTTCTGGCCATCCTGCGCGGGGAAGCCGGCATTCTGTGGCAGCTTTTGATGGGGGAAACGCCCGGCAGGGCCTGGGATCTGGAAAATAAGAAAAAAGCCGCTTCGCGCCTTGGGCCCGCCGGGGTTGCCGCCATGTGGGATCTTGCCCTGGCGGCGGAAAAGGGGATAAAATCGGGAGAACGAACGCCAGAGCAAGCCTTCGAGATGCTCACGGCCGACCTCTTCCGACTCTTCCTCAAAGCCGGCATTTGCCGGTGAACGTTTTCGCAGGCCCCTATGTCACACAATCAAGGCCATCGCGGACGCCTCCGCGCGCGTTTTTTATCCGCCCCTGAAGCCCCGCCGGATTACGAACTGCTGGAGCTGCTGCTCGGCTACGCCATTCTGCGCAAAGACACCAAACCCCTGGCCAAGAGTCTGCTGGAGCGCTTCGGCTCCCTGCGCGGCGTCCTGGACGCCAAAGCCGACGACTTGCTGGAGGTGCCCGGCATCGGCGAAGGAGTGGTCAACTTCTGGGCCGTCATCCGAGAGATTATGGCCCGCTATGAGGAAAGCCCTCTGCGCCTGCGCGAAAGCCTGTGCTCGCCGGAGGAGGTCGCGGCCGTGGCCCGCAAACGCCTGGGCCGGTTGCCCCATGAAGAGGTCTGGGTCGCGTACGTCAACAACAAGAACCTGCTCATTTCCTGGGAACGGGCCGCCACCGGCACCATCAACACATCCAGCGTCTATCCCAGAGATCTTGCCGAGCGCGCCCTGCGCCTGAAAGCGACCGGGCTGATCCTCGTACACAACCACCCCTCCGGCGACGCATCGGCATCGGGCGCGGACCTGGAAATCACCCGCCGGGTGCAACATGCCGTCGCCACACTCGGCATCCGCCTGCTGGACCACGTCATCGTCACGGAAAAGGATTGCCGCAGCCTGTTGGAGGAAAGACTCCTGTGAACACCGCCTCGGATTTTGAAACCCCCGCGTACCGTTCCGTTGTTCGTCTGCTCAATCTGTATTGTCTGTTCAAGATGTGCCTGTTCCTCTGGAACGTCGTGCCGTTTCTCCCCCGTCTGCTTGAAGCCGTCGAGTTCTCTCCGCTTCAGTTCATCATCACCTTCCACACGCTGTTCATCACCCCCGCTCTGGTGCTCTGCCTGCTTGGTCTCAGTCTGTCGCGCTCCAAAGGGGCCCACGTCGCCCGGCTCATCTTCCTGGGTCTCTGGCTGTTCCTACGGCTCATATTTTTACCCAACGTTCTTACGAACCGGCACCTCGACCATTCGGACATTGCGCTCACCCTGCTTGATCTTCTTTGCCTGGGGCTGTTTTTCTACCTTCTGACGAGACGGCGGAAGGCTCCCGGCTCCGACAACGCATGACCCGGCGGCCGCAAGGCCGTCTTTCTTCGCCGGGAGCTCCATTGGACGTGAGCCGGCCACGGTGTTTTTGTTTCTTTGGCTGAACATCACGAAACGACACCCCCCGCAAGAAAAATCCCTCTTTCCCTCCCTCCTTCAAACGGGCGCCGAACGGCTCCCGCCGGCATTTTGCCGAACGTGCCCAGCACCTTTCTTTTCTACCGCCTTTGACAATTCCCGCAGTGATGTTATCTTTATCGGGAAATCCGTAATTTGGGGAGCCGTCACAGCCTTCCCGCCGCCCATAAAGAGGATGTCTTTATGTCATATGATGCCGACGACACAAACGAATTGTTCGCCGCGCCCGAAAGCTTTGCCGAGCCACGCGTTCCGGTGGATGAAAACGCCTCCCCCAAAGGGGAAGAGCGGCCGGAATTGCCCGATCGGCTGCCGGTTCTACCGGTGCGCGACGTGGTTATTTTTAATTACACCATCCTGCCCCTGTTTGTCGGCCGCGAGTCGTCCATCCAGGCCGTGGACGCCGCCCTGAACGGCAACCGCTACCTGTTGGTGCTCACCCAAAAAGACGAACAGGTCGACAACCCCGGCCCCGAGGACCTGCACCCCTTGGGCACGGTGGTGATGATCATGCGCATGCTCAAGCTCCCGGACGGGCGCTTAAAGCTCCTGGTGCAAGGCATCAGCCGGGCCGAAGCCACGGCCTTCTCTCTGGACAAACCCTACCTGGAAGCGGAAATTCAGGCCCTGCCCGAACGCGAGGAATTGGCCTCCGGCATCGAGGTGGAAGCCATGATGCGCGCCGCCCGCGAGCAAACCGAAAAAATCCTGGGTTTTCGCGGCATGTCCTCGCCGGACATCATCAACGTGCTCACCGGCATCGACCATCCCGGCAGGCTGGCCGACCTCATCGCCTCCAACCTGCGCCTGAAGATTTCCGAAGCCCAGGCCCTGCTCGAGTGCCTGGACCCGGTGGAACGCCTGCGCATGGTCAACGTGCATCTGGCCAAAGAGGCGGAAGTGGCCTCCATGCAGGCCCATATTCAAGAAACCGCGCGCGAGGGCATGGATAAGGCCCAGCGCGACTATTATCTGCGCGAGCAGCTCAAGGCCATCCGGAAAGAGCTGGGCGAAAACGCCTCCAACGAAGAGGACGACCTGGCCGAGCTCAGCGAAGCCCTGAACAAGGCCGATTTGCCCGAAGAAGCCCGCAAAGAGGCCGACAAGCAGTTGCGCCGGCTTCAGTCCATGCACACGGAATCCTCCGAGGCCGGGGTAGTCCGCACCTACCTGGAATGGTTGGCGGATCTTCCCTGGAACAAGCTCTCCCGCGATCGTCTGGACATCGTCAAGGCCGCGAAAATCCTGGACGACGATCACTACGGTCTGGAGAAGGTCAAAGACCGCATCCTGGAATTTCTCTCGGTCAAAAAGCTCAACCCCAAATCCAAGGGGCCGATTCTGTGCTTTGTGGGCCCCCCGGGCGTGGGCAAAACCTCTCTCGGCCGCTCCATTGCGTCGGCCCTGGGGCGCAAGTTCCAGCGCATGTCTTTGGGCGGCATGCGCGATGAAGCGGAAATCCGCGGCCACCGACGTACCTACGTGGGCGCCCTGCCCGGCCGGATCATCCAAGGGCTCAAGCAGGCCGGCACCCGCAACCCGGTGTTCATGCTCGACGAAGTGGACAAGCTCGGCGCGGATTTTCGCGGCGACCCCTCTTCCGCCCTGTTGGAAGTGCTCGACCCGGAGCAAAACTTCTCCTTCAGCGATCACTACCTGACCCTGCCCTTTGATCTTTCAAAGGTCATGTTCATCTGCACGGCCAACCATCTGGACACCATCCCCCGGCCGCTGCTGGACCGGATGGAGGTCATCCGCATCCCCGGTTACACCATGCAGGAAAAAATCGGCATCGCCGAACGATATCTGGTGGCCCGCCAGGCCAAAGAGAACGGCCTCAAAAAAGATGAAATTATCTTCCCCGCCGAGGTCCTGCAAAAGGTCACCGAGGAATACACCCGCGAAGCCGGCGTGCGGAACCTGGAGCGCGAAATCGGCTCCCTGTGCCGCAAAATCGCCCGTAAAAAGGCCGAAGGCGCCAAGGGTCCCTTTACCGTGACCCCGGCCGTGGTGGCCGAGTTGCTCGGCGCGCCCCGTTTCCAGGACGAAGACATCGACAGCGCCCCTGTGCCCGGTCTGGCCGTCGGCCTTGCCTGGACTCCTTCCGGCGGCGAAGTGCTGAACGTGGAAGTCTCCACCATGCAGGGCAAAGGCGGCGTGGCCCTTACCGGCCAGCTCGGCGACGTGATGAAGGAAAGCGCCCAGGCGGCCGTCAGCTACGCCCGCAGCCATGCCGAAGCTCTGGGCATCGACCCCGAGTTCAGCACGACCCGCGATCTGCATATCCATGTGCCCGCCGGGGCCACCCCCAAAGACGGCCCCTCCGCCGGTGTGACCCTTGCCACCGCCCTGGTGTCTTCCCTTACCAACAAGGCCGTGCGGCCCAAGCTCTGCATGACCGGTGAAGTCACCCTGCGCGGCCGTGTTCTGCCCGTCGGCGGCATCAAGGAAAAAATTCTCGCGGCCGTGGCTCGAGGTATGGCCGACGTGATCATTCCCAAACGAAACGTCAAAGATCTTGAAGACATTCCGGCGGATCTGCTGGCAAAAATCGCCGTTCACCCCGTCGAAACCCTCGACGAGGTCTTTGCTCTGGCTTTTGCCGCCAAGGAAAAAAAGGGAAAGAAGAAGTAGCAGGAAGAGGAATCGGGGGGAGGGACAACAAGGGTTTCAAACCCTTGTTGTGGTTCCTCCGCCCGGTACCCCCATCCTCCTTATCCCCTGTACCGCAAAAGCGCTCCGATCCTATTCGTGGTTGGAGCGCTTTTGCGGTTTGGGATGATTGCAAACCTTCATGAAGCCGCTCGTGAGCAAGGCCAACCGTATCTCTGGTCGTCCCACCAACGCGTTCCTGTCCACAGGTTAAAGCCGTTTAGCTCTCGAGATTTTCTCCATACAAAAACGCCCCGACGGTGATAAGCCGTCGGGGCGCGCGCGTGGTCGGGCCTCTATGGGTCTAGCTGATTTCTTCCAGCGACTTGCCGCCGGTGCGCATACCCCAGAAGAGCACGGGCAAAATCGGGACAAAGAGCAGAAGAGCCGCTGAGTTGAACACTCCGGTAAAGCCGTAGGTCGCGTTGATCACCGGAATGATCGACATGGCCGCGGAAACCGAAAGGCGGGCAAGGCCGTTGTGGAAACCGGTGGAAGTGTTCCGCATAGCCGTGGGGTAAGATTCGGCCGCGTAGGAGAAAAGAATGAAGCTGCTGCCCATGTTCATCACGCTGAGCAAAAAGCCCACAGCGGCGATGGCCCAGTAGTCGCTCAGATGGCCGAAGACCAAGCTGAGCACAGCGGCGCCGGCATACAGGCAGATCATGGGAATCTTGCGGCCGCCCTTATCGGAAATGAGCGAAGAGAAAAAGCAGCCGGCGGGCACACCGATGCTGATGATGGTGGAAATCATCAGGGTGTCTTCAATGGAAAAACCTTTGGTCTTGATCAAGGTGGGAGCGAACACGGTAAAGGCAAACTGCGCCGGAACCGTCAGCATGAAGGTAAGCATCAGAAGCAGGGTGCGCTTGATATACTGAGGCTTGAACATGCCGCCGATCACGTCCGTGAACTTCACGCGGTCGGGAATGCACTGGGCCGCGTCGGAAAGGTCGATCTTGCGACCGGTGATTTCCTCAATAACGGCTTCCGCTTCGGCCACGCGATGCTTGCTGACCAGCCAACGGGGAGATTCCTTCAGATACTTGATGCCCAGCACAAAGCCGATAAGGCCAAGGCCGCCGAAGTAAAAAATGTAGCGCCAAGCTTCGGGGGAGGTGGGAATAATCATACGGCAGAGAATGGCGATGACCGGCACGGCGGAAAAGCCCACGGCCGCCACAAGCCCCTGCCACTTGCCGCGGCTTTCGGAGGGAGCCATTTCCGCGATGTAGGCCTGCGAACAGACCATCAGGCAGAACACGCCGAATCCCGTCATGGCGCGGGAAATGGTGAACACCCAGAAATTGTCCGCCCAGCCGTTCACCACCGAGGCGGTGGAGAAGACCAGGATGGCGATGAGGAACGTTTTGCGGCGGCCGATAAAGTCGGAAATGACCCCGCCAAGCACCCCGCCCGCCGTCATGGCAATGAAGTAGCAAGAGTTGATCAAACCGATCTGCTGCATGGTCATGAAGTTGCTGCTGACCAACGCGGGAGCGATGAAACCGAAGTTCCAGTTGTCCATCTGCTCGAAGAAATAGGCCAGCATGATGATGAAAAAGACAACCCGGTGGAAGCCGGTGACTGCCAGACCGTCAAAATAGTTGTTCTTGCACGTTTGGTCTGCGGAAGCTGCTGCCATAATGATTTCCTGCCTGCTTGCCGCGAGCTGCCGGTTCCACACCGTTGACCCGCCGGCCTATCGTTGACGTTCTGAGATTACCGAAAAAACAACCATTGCCTGAAGGCGCGACCACGTTTGTTATTGCCGCATCTCCCTTATGAATTATTTCACAATATTGTTCAGAACAAAAAAAATTACTGTCTCTTTTTAAACATTTTTTGAATTACGGCAAGCTGTAACTCGCATTTTTCTCACAAAAACACCAAAAAATCGCCAATTGTTCCGGTGCCCTTTCCGCCCCGCCCACTCGACAGGCAAATTCCGTTTATCACAAAACAAAACAGAGACAAAAAAAGCTCCCCCGCAAAGGGGGGAGCATATCGGCCCGAAAAAGATCCTTGTCGCTCATCGGGCGTGAACGTAAGCTGAAGAGTTCCAAAACTCCCGCTTGTCACGAATTATTCGTCGCTCTCTTCAGGGGGCCGGGTCTTCCAGCGTTTGTGCATCCAGAACCACTGCTCGGGGTATTGGCGGACCATCCGCTCCACGGCTTCGGTATAGTGGCGGGCGATTGCTTCGACTTTCTCGGCGACGGAACCCGTGAGCTCGGCGGTGCGGATGGGATCGTGGATGTGCAGAATGTGACCACCCTTGCCGTCGCGAAGCATGAAGGCCGGGTAAACCACGGCGCGGGCGCGCACGGCGATCATGGCGGGCCCGGCATTGACGGCCGCGATTTTCCCAAGAAAGGGCAAAAATACGGCTTCCTTACGCGAGCAATTGTGATCCACCAAAAAAGCGACAAATCCATTTTTGCGCAAGCGCGGCAAAACAACCGAGGCCGCCAGGCGGTGGTCGACGGCGCTCATGCCGCGCGCGCCGCGCAGTTCGGCCATCAGCCGATTCACGGCCGGGTCGTGCTGCTTGCGCACCACAACCATACGGTCCCGCTCGGGAAAGATGTCGGTGGCCAAGGAAGCCATGAGCTCCCACGAGCCGATGTGGGCCGTGGCCACGACCACGGGTCCCGGCTCGGCGATGATGGCCGCCCGATTGTGGGGAGCGGCGTCCAAGCTGACGAATGTGTCGGTGCGGAATTTGGCCACATGAAAAATTTCAAGGAAAGAATAGATATTTTCAGCCAAAGAGGCGGCGGAGATACGCCGGGCCTCGGCATCCGAGGTTGAAAGGCGATCGGCTATGGCTCTGCGGGCCTCGCGCAGGCGCCCCCGGGCAAACAGACGGAAGAGGAATGCCCCGAACCGAGCCAGACGGCGCGTCGCCCCCAAGCTCAGAGCCCCCATCAGGCGGGTCAGCCATCTATAAAAGCGATACTTGAAGGTGTCTCCCTCGGGCATTGCCGAACCGAGAGCGGCGAGCCGCTCTTCCAGGCGGACGGTTTCGGCCCGGCGCACTTCGTCGGTGGGAGCTTCCGCCTCGATACGATAGGGCTCGCCCATGGCGATATGCACGCGGCTGAACGGCAAAGGCAGGCGGAATCTGTCCCAGGATCGGAACACCTTGGCATTGGGAATGCCGGCGCGGACGGGCACCACCCAGGCGGGCGTGGTCACGGCCAGAAAAATCGCGCCATCCTTGACTTTATGGCGCGGGCCGCGCGGACCGTCCACCGTGATGCACACGTGCCTGCCGGTTTCGCGCATGTCTTTGGCGGTGCGCAACAGCGCTTCCGCCCCGCCGCGCGAGCTGGAACCGCGAAAGGTGGCGAACCCCAGACGTTCCAAAACGCGGGCCGCAAAATCGCCGTCTTTGCTCCGGCTGACCAGCACGCCTATGCGCAGTTGCCGGCGGACGTGCATCATAGGAAAAAACTCCCCATGCCACAGACTGAAGACCACGGGCTCGCCCTTGGCGTCCAGCTCATCCACCCGCTCACGGCCGCTCTCGGTGATGCGCAGGGTCGCGCACCAGGGGCAATAGATGCAGTAAATCAGCCAGGCGACAAGGCGCGGCAAAAATTTCATCATGGGCCTCCGTCCGCAAGACGCCCAGCCCCCAATTGCCCACCTTTCAAGAAAGGCGTATCCTCACGCATCACATCCAAGGAGTTTCTCCATGTCTGAAAAGAGTATCGACTGCCGCGGCCTTTCCTGCCCGGAGCCTCTGATTCGTACGCGAGACTTCCTCGCCGCCAAACGGCCGACCGCTCTCACCGTCCTGGTAGACAACCGGGCGTCGCTTGAAAACGTCAGCCGTTTTCTTACATCACAAGGCTTTACCGTGGCAACCGAAGGACGCGATGGGATTTTCCATCTACGGGCGGAACGCCAAAGCGGCGAGATTCCCACTCCGGAATTAAACGTGGACGACTACAACTGCGACATGTCCACCGGCAAAACCCTGGTGCTGATCGCTTCGGCCGTTGTGGGCTCCGGCGACGACGGACTGGGGACCCGCCTGATGAAAAACTTTGTGGCCACTCTGCCGGAGATGGGTCGGGAACTCTGGCGGGTGGTGCTTCTGAACGGCGGGGTCACCTTGGCCGCCGAGCCGAACCCTGTCCTCCCGGATCTGCAAAAGTTGGAGGCGTCCGGCGTGGGCGTGTTCGTGTGCGGCACCTGCCTGGAGCACTTTGGACTCATGGAGAAAAAGGCCGTGGGGCAAACCACCAACATGCTTGATGTGATCACCGACATGCAGGTGGCGGACAAGGTCATCCGGATATGAGCGAGCTGCGCCTGAACAAAGCCCTGGCTTCGGCCGGGGTTTGTTCGCGTCGCAAGGCCGACGAGTTGATCCTGGCCGGATCCGTGGCCCTCAACGGCGTGACGGTTACGGAACCGGGCACGCGCATGGACCCGGAACTCGACGTTCTGACCCTCAACGGCAAACCCGTGCGCCCCCCCCTCCCCGAGGGACGGGACTTCACCTATGTCCTGCTCAACAAGCCCGTGCGGGTGGTGACCACGGCCGATGACCCCGACGGCCGGGAAACCGTGCTGGATTTGCTGCCCGAAAGCTTGCGGGCGCTCCGCCTTTTTCCGGTGGGACGGCTGGATTATTTTTCCGAAGGACTGCTGCTGATCACCAACGACGGCGATCTGGCCCATCGCCTGACCCACCCCCGGCACCATCTGCCCAAGGTGTATGAAATACTGCTGCGGGAGCTCCCCACGTCGGAGCCGCTGCGGCGCATGCGGACGGGCATGCGCCTGGCCGAGGGCGAACGGCTGGCCCCCATGGAGGCCGAACTGGTCTCCCGCCGCCCCGTTGTGTTGCGTTTGGTGCTGCGCCAAGGCGTCAACCGGCAGATCCGCCGGGTATGCCGTGACCTCGGCCTGACCATCCTCCGCCTGACCCGAATCGCCTTGGGGCCGATTGCGCTTGGCGACCTGCCGCCGGGAGAGGCCAGACCTCTTTCGCCGGCCGAAGTCCGGGCGCTGCGGTCGGCCGCCGGGTTGGAACCCCCGGCAGCCGAAGCGGCCTCAGGAAGGAAAGAAATAAAACACCAGCGGAGCCAGGATCAGCCGGTACCAGGCGAAGGGCCGCAGCGACATCCGGCTGACCAGACCGATAAAGACCTTGATGGCCAGCATCGCGAACACAAAGGAAAACAGCAGACCCACGGCGAAAAACGGGATGTCGGCCGAGGTCAGAAACGAAGCGGAGCTGTACAGGTCGAAGCCGGTGGCCGCGAACATGATCGGCACGGCGGCGATAAAAGAGTACTCCGCGGCCGCCGCCCGTGAAGAGCCGAGCAGCATCCCGCCCATGATTGTCGAAGCCGAACGCGAAAAACCGGGCCATAGCGACAGGCACTGAAAGCACCCCACGCCGAGGGCGGCGGCCGGGGTCATTTCATCGATGGACTGCCGCCGGGGCGCGGGCTTGAAGCGCTCGACGGCAAGAATCATCAGCGCGCCCACAGCCAGAGCGAGGGCGACGGGCAACGGCTTGAACAAATACTGCTTGATGATTTTGTGGGCGAACAAGCCGAGCAGACTCGCGGGCAGGCAGGTCAAAAAGAGTAAAAACAGGCCGCGCGGGCCGGAAAAAAGCGAACCTTTTTTCGGGAAGAGCAATCCCCAGAAGCGGGGAAAATAGAGGACCACCACGGCCAGGATGGAACCAAGCTGGATGACCACCTCAAACGTCTGGGTGCGGGCGTCCGACATCTGCATCAGTGTGCTGGTCAGGATCAGGTGGCCGGTGGACGAAACGGGCAGGAACTCCGTAAGTCCCTGCACCGTACCGAGCACGGCTGCGGCGAGAAGTTCGTTCATGAGACGGTCCGTTGGTTGTAGGGCAAGGCCCGGGGCATCCGGGCCGCCCGCCTTGTACACTGGGCGAAGTTCGCTTGCAAGCGCCTCCGGCTTGGAGTAAATTGCGCCGACTTTGCATTTGAGGGAGAAGATATGGCCACCATCATGCCCGCCTCGGAGCTGCTCAAGCGAGCCTTCGCCCACCTGTTGGAAGAACGCGCCGCCCATCCGGAAAAACCCCTGGCCGCGCTTGTGGACGAAGCCTCCATGCGTTTCAACCTCTCCCCTTTGGACGCCGAATCCTTGTTCCGCCTTCTTCGGGATGAGGAAACCCACCGGGACGACGGAGCCCGCCAAGAAAAATCTTATTAATGTTCGCCCTGCTCCAACGCTGTATCCTTAAGGAAACCCTGCAGAACTTTCTGCTGTGTGTTGTTTCCCTGCTGTCGCTGATTTTGATCGGCCGCGGTCTGCAGTTGAAAGACCTGTTCCTCGGCCTGGATTTCAGCATGGGGGACATCGCCCTGCTTTTTGTTTACATGATGCCGCTGTTCCTGCTGGTGGTCTTGCCGATCTCGTGCATGATCAGCGTTTTTCTGACCATCCTGCGCATGAGCACCGACCGGGAAATCATCGCCCTCAAGGCGGGCGGGGTCGGCATTTTTCAACTGCTTTTCGCTCCGGCGCTGTTCTCCTTCCTCTGTATGTGCCTGGCCTTCGGCATCTCGCTGTACGGCATTTCCTGGGGAATGAGCGAATTTCGAACGACCGTCCTGGAAATCGCCAGCACCCGGGCCAAGGTCACCGTGCAGCCCGGGGTCTTCAACAAAGACTTCATTCCCGGCCTGACCCTTTTCGCCCGCAAAGTGGACCCGCAAACCGGCAAGCTGCAGCAGGTGGTGTTTGAAGACTCCACCCGCAAAGACGGCGCGGGCATCACCATTCTCGCCCCGGAAGGCGAAATCGTCACCGACGAACAGCGCGGCGAACTGGTCTTTTTCTTGAAAAACGGCCGCATTTACCGAGCCGACGACAAGCAGGTGAACATTCTGGGCTTTGAGGAATATGAAGTGCGCCTCAACCTGAGCGAACTCTTTAAAAACGTGGACCTCGGCGAAGTACGTCCCAAGGAGATGAACCTGAACGACCTGCGCCAACTGCAAAAAGGCGGGGAATCCATTTCCCGGCGGCAGATGCTCAAGGCCGGCGTCGAGGTGCAAAAACGTTTTTCCCTGCCCGTGGCCTGCCTGATTCTGGGCGTGTTCGCCCTGCCTTTGGCCTGCGCCTTTGAGGGCGCCCGACGGCAGATGGGCGTGGGCATATCCCTGCTGCTGTTCCTTATTTATTACGGCATCTTTTCCGTCGGCCTGAACGCGGGCGAAGGCGGACGCCTGCCGCCGCAGATCGGCATGTGGATAGGCAACGCCCTTTTCGCCGTCGCCACCGTTGCCGGGTTGTTCATGGTCAACAGGGAACGCACCCCCAACCTGCGGAACATCTTCGCCGGCCTGCGGCGGCTCCGGAGGGCAAAATGACTCTTTTGCACCGCTATATGGTGCGGCAGAACCTTTTTCTGCTCCTTTTGGTGCTCGTTGCCGGTACCGCCATCTATCTTTTGACGGACATCATCGAGCGCATGGACGTCTTTCTGGACGCCGGCCTCGGCTTTAAAGAAATATTGTTCTACTGTCTGCTCAAAACGCCCACGATTATTTCCCAGATCCTGCCGGCCGTTTTCCTGCTGGCCATGGTCCTGCAATTGAATATCCTGGACCGCAGCCGTGAACTGATCGCCCTCAGGGCCGGCGGCCTCTCGCCTCTCGTGCTGGCCCGCTTCGTTCTGGTATACGGCCTGTTTTGGGCGGTGGCGCAGTTGTTTTTCTCGCAGGCGGCCGGAGCGGCCGGCGAACAGGCGGCCTCCCGGATGTGGCAGGAACAGGTCCGCGGCAACGACTTGAGTCAAAAGACCATCTCGGGCCTGTGGTTCACCGAGGGGGCGCGGGTTATCCACATCGATACCGCCTACCCCAACCAGGAAAGAGGCCTGGGCCTGCTCATATACCGCCTCGATGACCACGGGCTGGGTATTGAAGAAATCGTTCGGGCCGAGTCTTTCACCATAGAGAAGGATGAATGGCGTCTGCAAAACGCCGTGTATATTTTGCCCGGATCGTTTTCCGCGGAGCGCCGCCCGGAGATGATCCTGCCCATCAAGCAGGATCTCAAAGCCTTCGGTACGGTGGAAGCCATGCATCGCCCCACCGAACTGCCCTTGTGGGAACTTTCGGCTCTCATCTCGCGCCTGAAGAAGTCCGGCTCCAATGTGGAAGGCCTGCGCACGGCTTGGCACGGCAAGTTGGCCTATGCGGCCTCCATCGTGGCCATGGGCCTGGTCGCCCTGGTCATCTCGCAGGTCACGGGCAACATCTACAAGGCCATGGGGCTTTCCCTGCTGGGCGCGTTTCTGTTTTACAGTCTGAATACCTGGTGTTCGGCCTTGGGCTCAAAGGGCATTGTTCCACCCATGGTCGGCGGATGGCTCGGGGTTCTGCTGCCGACCGGAGCCTGCCTTCTCGTGCTGTTTCTTCCAAACCTTCGACGCTCATTCCAATAGACGCATTTCTTTTCTTTCGACTTCCGGCTATAAAAAACGGCATCACAAACTTTCACTCCTCCCGGAGGGAACGCCATGCGTGTAGTGTTTGTCTGCCTTCTTATCGTCGGGCTGTGCGCCGGCGCGCAAACGGCCTCGGCCAAAAAGCCCGAGACGCCCGGCGCCGGTGGGCCGGCGGCGGTCAAAGCCCCCAAAAACGACTCCAAAAATCACGGTAACCCCGGCGGACACGGCAATGCCGACAAGAGCGGCGCGCAATCATCCGGCGACGGGGAAAAAGGCGGCGATCGAGACGGCAACCGGAAAAGAGACGGAAGCCGGCATGACGGCGACCGAACAACCGAGCATCTCTTGCGCGCCGGCATCACCGCCTTGGAAGCGCATCGTTTGGCGCAGGGCGAACGCCTGACCGGAATGGACTCCCTGCCCCCCGGCATCCGCAAGAACCTTGCCCGGGGCAAACCGCTGCCTCCCGGCATCGCCAAGAAAATGGTGCCGGGCGCCATGCTCGGCAGGCTGCCGGTGTACCCCGGCTATGAATGGCGCATGCTGGGGACAGACCTGGTGCTGATTTACCTGGCGCAAGACTTGGTGGCCGACATCCTCATCGATGTCTTTAGATAGGAGAAACGCCGTGAAACATGCCGAAGCGACCAAATTCGTCTGTCCGCAAACGCTAGGGAAAGAGAAAGAACAACACTGTCGCGGCGGCGACTGCGCGGCCTGGCGCTGGGCCGAGCCCCAGTGGGGTCCTCGGGATCAGCGGCGGGGGTATTGCGGCCTGGCCGGAGTTCCCGAATACCCGCTCACCACCGGGAGCGACTGATTTGCGGTTTTCCGCCCAAAAACCGTAATTATTCCTTGACGAGCCTCCCCTCACGGACGTATAGACCTTGTCTCGCGTGCGCGCCGGTAGCCCAGCTGGATAGAGCAACAGGCTACGAACCTGTAGGTCAGGAGTTCGAATCTCTTCCGGCGCGCCAAAAAATTTCGGAAGGCTTTCGCCGTTCCGTATGCGCCGGTAGCCCAGCTGGATAGAGCAACAGGCTACGAACCTGTAGGTCAGGAGTTCGAATCTCTTCCGGCGCGCCACTTTCAAGCCCGTTCGCCCCTGCGGACGGGCTTTGCTTTTCCGCCGCCTCTTTTGTTCCCAATCCGTTCCCCGCCGGTCAAAAAGCGCCACTTCCACCATTCTCCCGGCCCGCATCAGGCCCGGCCTTTCCGCGCCGCGCACTTTCCATGCCCCCACGCGGC
This sequence comes from Desulfovibrio sp., assembly GCA_031551885.1. Classification (GTDB taxonomy): domain Bacteria; phylum Desulfobacterota; class Desulfovibrionia; order Desulfovibrionales; family Desulfovibrionaceae; genus Frigididesulfovibrio. The sequence continues at coordinate 27,063 of JAVBMX010000037.1, read as the reverse complement.
TCTTTCTTGAGGACGACGCCTCACGCCGACGCCACGCGCGTCACCATTCTCGAAACACTTCCTTTCCCCGCCAACACGGAGCAAACGACTCTCCATTGACATTCATTTATTGCGTATGCGATGCGGGGACAACTTGGGGGAGTTCAGGTGGAAAAACTCATCACCATTACGCTTCTGGTGTTCTCTTTCCTTCACGCCTTCATCGTTCTCGGCGGGGTCGTCATTATGCTCGGCGCTCCGGACCCCGGCGACGAATATCTCCTCCTTTACGGATTGATCGCCCTGCCCCTGAGCGGCGTCGCTTTCTTTCGTCAATTGTCCCGCACGAAGCGGGCGGCGCCGATGCCGATGTTCGTTCGCCCGTTTCGGAACCCGCATCACCCAGCCATTAAGATACTCACGTGCGCAACACAGTCAGACTCGTCTTTATTGTTCTTTGCCTGTCTTTCTCGGTCTCCAGCGCGGGGCTGATCGTCATAGGCGTCGCGCTTTTTTCCGCAGCGGAAAGACTCGAATCAAAAGGAGACGACGCAACCGCCGTCGTTACGGACATCTCATTGGAGCACCACCGCGTACTGGTGCGGTATACAACATATCGCGGCAAGAGCTTTGAAAGAACTTTGCCGTGGTTTTCTTCATCTTATAATGGGCAAGAAATTCCCATCCACGTCAATCCCGAAAATCCAATGCCAATAAGCAACCCGGACAACAACCGCACCGCGGACTCAGAGCGCTCCACAGGCACATGGCTCATCACCATGGGCGCGCTTGTCGTCTTCACCTGCGCATTGGGTTCCGGCCTTTTTTCTTCGCAGAATATACAGACGGGCAAAGCTTCGTAAAAAAGGCACACTTGTCAAAGCGCGGATCACCGGGGTGGATGAAAACGGTTCTTTTACCGTGAACGGCCGGTCTCCCCTTGTTCTTGAATGTTCCTGGACTGATCGTGCGGGAACCTCTTATGTGTTCCGCAGTCACAATCTTATACGAGGACCCGCGCGCCGTGCTTGAAGCAAACGGCATAACGGAAATCCCCGTCTATTTTGAGCCGGAAAATATAAAGAACCACCTCGTCGATATGAGCGTGCTCGACAAGTACGCCAAAGGAAAAGGAGTTCATCTGCAATCATGCCCCCTGCAAACACACGCGGCGTGCATTTCCGCGCCAACGCCCGAAAAGCGCGATGTTTCCGCTATGGACGCGCTCTTTCCCGCACCCCGCAAGGTCAATTTTTTCCCGGCACCCGCCGCGAAGAAAATCATTCCCCTTGACGAAACTCGCTTTTCTGTGGCAAGTCTTTAAAAAATATATTTATTTTTACGTCTCTCGCGAAGAGAATGCCGTTCTCCGCTTTGTCGGAGAAGAGTCTGGCGTTTTTCCGTTTCGAGAAATATGGAAAAGTCTATGATTGGGAAGATCTCCAAGACCTTATCCGGCCTGTGCACAAGCCGAAGACTTGAAACCATCGCCCTGCCGGCCTTCTTTCTTCTGCTGGCGGGCACCGCTTTGGCCCATGTCGTGCCCTCGTCGTTGCGTTCCCCCTTCCTCAACTCCATTCGCATGCGGGTGAACTTCGAGACGCCCACTCCCGAAGAGCCCCTCCCCGTCGCCTGCCGAGGCGCCGGCGTTCGCGGCAGAGCAGGCACCGATATTCAGGTCGCCGACGTCCAGCTGCTGAACGCCCCTCGCCTCTCCGCGCGTTCTCCGCTGCAGCTTCGCCAGGGACGAATCGTGATGCTCACCGCTTACGGCGAAAAACGTTTGAGGGGCCCGGCGGATGAAATGCCGGACACAACTCCGTTCAGCACTGCGCCGAAGCCCGCCGTCACCCTTTTGGCCGCCCAAAAAACGCCCGCCCTCGCGGACCCCAATGTGCTGGAATGCCCCACCCTGGCCACACACGACGACAACCTCCAACTCCTGGCCTCGCGCCTGGGGGTGGCCTCAAGCGCCTTCGCCCTGCCCCTGACCGCCCAACGCTATCACCAGACGGCATCCCAGTATGCGCGCCAGTACAACATCTCGCCCAAACTGGTCATGGCGATCATCCGCACGGAAAGTAATTTCAATCCCTTTGCCGTCAGCAACCGCAACGCAGTCGGTCTCATGCAGGTGGTGCCCGACAGCGCCGGCGGGGAAGTGTACAACTTTCTCAACGGCGAAAAAGGCACCCCCGATGCCGGCACCCTGTTTGACCCGGACCACAACATCAAATACGGCGTGACCTACCTGCACCTTCTGGAGCGCAAGTTCTTCGGCCGGATCCGCAACACCGCCTCCCGCGAGATGTGCATCATCGCCGCCTACAACGGCGGTCCCGGCGCCGTGCTGCGGGTGTTCGACCAAGACATCGACACCGCTCTGGGCATCATCAACAACCTCCCCGCCGAAAAAGTTTACGAGGCCCTGACCACCAGGATGCCTTCGGAAGAATCCCGCCGCTATGTCGACATCGTCCTGGGCAGAATGCGCGGTTTTGACGCCCCCTCTTAAGGTCACACCCGCCGCCGACCGCCCCGTCGCAAAGCCGCCTTTTCCGTTGTGTTGCGTCGCGGGCAAAATCGACCTCGGCGTCTTTCAGCTTCGTCCTCTTTTCCTTCCGCCGCCACCCGCGAAGAGCCGCGGTTTGCGGCGTTTTCATGAAAGCCGGCCTGGAAGGTCGCTCCGCTTGAGCTTACCGAAGCCGAACGCTTGTCGGTCGGTGCGGGCTGTGCTATAGCTCGGCCTCAGTCACATCCACCCTACCGGGAGAATACAATGCGCTTGAAAAGAATTCTTCTTCCCGTTTTTTTGCTGCTCCTGCTGTTTGCGTTCGGCTGCAACGAAACAACTCCCCCCGCCGCGCCGAAAATAGGCGTGGTGGACAGCACCCGCGCCTTCCAGGAAAGCAAAGCCGGTAAAGAAGGCGTGGCATATCTTGACGGTGTCGGTAAAGAGATGCAGGCGGAGCTGATCAAGCTTCAGGAAAACCTGGTCAAAGACGACTCCGACGCCTCCCGTGAAGCCCTACAAAAAGGCTTCGGCGAACTGCAGCAGCGGTTCGGGGCCGAGCAGCAGCAGGTCATGAACAAGGTTACCGAATCCTATCAAAAAGCCGTGGATACCCTGCGCACCCAAGAAGGCATGGTGCTGATCCTCGGCACGGAAGCCGCCGTCTCGTACGACCCCAAAGCGGACGTCACCCAGAAGGTCATCGATTTGATGAACGCCTCCCCGGTCACGTTCGAGCGGATGCAGCCGGAAAGCGGTGCCGCACCCTCGACCAACGGCACCTCCACCGCCGCGCCTTCGACCAATGCGACGTCGCCCTCATCCAACGGAACGCAGCCGCAGCCTTCGAGCAACGGAACGGCCAAGCCTTAGCCATTGCATCGTTTTCACCCGGACCGGGCGAGGGGCGCTCCCTTGCCCGGTCTTTTCTTTTGACGTAGACTGCGCCCCGAACACGATTCGGTGTCCGACACAAATCAAACAAGGCAAGGCATGAAGACGACGCGGCAGCAAAGCGCCATCCTTCTCGCCGTGTTCGGCGCTTCCAACCTTATGGGCCAAAAGGCCTTAAAGGATTTTGAGGAGCAGGTCCGTCTGCGCTTTGCCGACATGCCCGTGCGCTGGGCCTTTACCTCCGCCATGCTGCGCAGACGGCTCGCGGCCGACGGGACAAAGTCGGATTCCGTAGAAAAAGCGCTCTGCCGCATGGGGTTTGAGAAATTTACCCGCGTGGCGGTGCAACCCTTACACCTCATCCCCGGCCTGGAATTCGAAAGCGTACTGGAAGAATGTCGACGCGCCGCGAACAGCGCCGGGCCCGGCCGAATCCGCGTCGGTCATCCCTTGCTGCGAAGCGACAACGACGCAACACGCGCCGCGGACGCCCTGTTCACCCACCTGCCGCCGGACAGACGCCCGGAAGACGCCGTCCTGTACGTGGGGCACGGGTCACGCCACGCGGCCCGTTCCGGTTATGCCGCTTTGGCGGAAAAGCTGCGCCTGCGCGACCAGCGCGTCTTCATCGACACCCTGGCGGACGACCCCGCGTCAAGCGTCGCGCAGGTCAAAGGCTCCGGGGTCTCGCGGGTCTGGCTGCTGCCCCTTCTGGCCCTGATAGGCAAACACGCCCAAACCGATATCGCGGGAGACGGCCCGGATTCCCGACGCGGCCTGCTGGAAGCCGCCGGGCTCGCCTGCCTGCCGGTATTGCGGGGCACGCTGGAGTACAAAGGATTTGCCGACTTGTGGCTGGAACGCTTGGAAGCGGCCGTCACCGGCCTGGCAAACGAACAGGCGACGCCCTCCGAAGAGTACGTCGCCTGCGATTCCGCCGGATGAGCGGACACGATTGCGTCGGTTCTATGCTTCGTCGTCTTCGCCCGCTTTGGTCTTCTTTTTGGTGGGCGTGATATCGATTTCGTCGGGTTCCGAGGTGGCCTTTTTAAAATTTTTAATGGCTCTGCCGAAGCCGCTGCCGATTTCCGGCAGTTTTTTGCTCCCGAACAGGACCAAAACAACCACCAGAATAATAAGGATTTCACCCATATTGATGCCGCCGAACATAAAAAACCTCCAACTCGGGGTGAACGGCGTCGTGCCGCTTCAAGGTAAAGGTGACGGTACACCTTCAACCTAAAATGATACGCCTGCCGGGATTGAAGGTCAAGGCCGCATTCCGCGACAACCCTCTTTGCGTACAGGAGAATACATGCGCCGCATAGTCGTCATCGCCGCCGGGCCGGCCGGAATCCTCTGCGCCGTCCGTACCAAGCGCCGTCTGCCGGAAAGTGAAGTAAACCTGATCATCCCCGCCGGCCTGTATGAGGCCGCCAAAGGGGACGGCCCCTACTGCCGGCGTCTGGCAGCGATGCTGCCCACGAGCGATCTGCGGGCGACGCGGGAAGTGGCCGCCCTGGAAGTGACCGACCTGCAGCCCGACTTCGATCGACGCGAGATCACCCTTTTTTCCGATCGCGGCGCCCTCACCGTGCGTTATAATTCTCTGGTTCTGGAAATTCCGGCCCAACACCCGGCGCCGCGCGCCCTGCAAAAGGCCGGCAATGTGTTCGGCCTGCCGGCCGACGGCTTTTTCGCCAATGCCCCGGCCTGTGATGAAGCCCTGCGCCGGGCGGCCGCGACGGGTGACCCCGTGCTGGTGGTCGGCTGCGGGGTCGGCGCTCTCGATGCCGTGTTCGCGGCCTTGGAGGCGCAATGCCGGGTCATTTGGGTGCAGCCCGAAAACAGGAATGAGCCGGCCCTTGAACCGTCCTTTGAGCGCTTGATCCCGCGCCTTTTGGACGACGCGGCAACAGTTCACGCTCTGCCGTCGACCCCGGCCCGGGAACTCGACTTTTTGCTTGCCGACGACGGCGTCACCTTTGCCGGCATCGTCCTGCCCGACAAAGGGCCGATTCATGCCGCCTGCTGCCTGTGGGCGGGTCCGCGCCAGGCCAGGCACCCCATTCTGCGGGAAGAAGGTTTTGTGCTCGACGCGCACGGCCGGATCTCCGTCGAGCCGGGCATCGAAGATCACCTCGGCATATATGTGACCGGCAGCGGCGTGGCGTATGAGCCCGCCCGCCTCGGCAACGGAGCCGAAGCGCCCGTTTACGCGGGCGGCGAGGCAACCGCCCTTGCCCTGGCCGCCCATACGACCGACCGCATCACGGGCCGCGCCCGGCCCTTCGCGGGTCCGGCGGGCGTGCAGGGAGCGGCTGGCCGTGACCTGATCGTTCGGCGGGCCGGCTACACCACGGCCGAAGCCGAAGCGGCAGGCATTCCGGCGGAACACGCCGTGCACGGCCTCACGCCCGCCGCCGGGCAAGGACTTTTGGCCCTGAGCCTGATCGCCTGCCCCAAAACCCGCACCCTGCTCGGCATTCAGGTTGTGGGGCACGGCGTCGCGACGGAAAGCGCGGAAGGCCTGTTCGACATCGCCCTGTGCGCTTTACGGGACGGCACGCCCCTGGACGCCCTGCCCCTGCGGGACTGGGGCGGACGGACCGGCCGCCTGATCGGCCGTTGCGCTTCCATGCTGCTGCACAAACTCGACGGCCCGATTCTGGGAATAACCCCGGACGAATTGCTGGCCTCGGCGGCGGCCGGAGCGAAGTTTTTCATGCTCGATCTGCGCCCCGAACGGGAATGGCTCAAGGCGCGCCTGCCGGAATCGCACAACATTCCCCTGGAAGAATTGGGAAAGCGCCTACAGAACGAAGTGCCGCGCATGATGCCGCTGGTGTTGATTGCCGAGGACTCCGGCGACGCTTACGCCGCCGCCGTCCGTCTTGCCGCTCTCGGGGCCACGTCGCTCTATGTGCTGGACGGCGGCATGCGGCTTTGGCCTTATGCGACCGAAAGGTGATGGCCCCGGTCGTTGCCGGCATCGGCACGGCGCATGCTGCCTGTGGCCGGAGTACAACAACCCCGGCCTGCGCCCGGAGTTTCACTGCGCCCGCCTGGGGCGGCTGCTGGAGGACGTCGACGCCTTTCTTGACCGGGCCGAGGCATTTGGCTTAAGCGATGTCCAAGCCGAACGCCTGTACCGGGCTCGCCGAGAGAAGCCGCTGTCCCGCAGCGCCTGCCCCTTGCAGACGCACGAAGAAACAGCCACGGCCACGGCCGGCGCGATCGCCGGTTGCGGGTTCTTTCTTCAGGGGCTCTGCCTGAAGCGGCTGCCCCTCTGTGCGACACCGTGCCCCTATATGGGAGCCGATGCCGGGTAGGCCCAGACCTTATTATAGGGGGACGCCGTCCCCCACACCCCGGCAGGGGAAATGATTTGACTCGGCGCATCGTGCGCCTCACCCTCCGGGTGCCGTCGGAAGACCTCCGGCTTCCTGCCGGATGAGCCCCTGCACCCCTCGATGGTTCGGGAACCCGCCCGCAAGCAGGCAGGTTCCCGAACCGAAGGGAATCAAGGGGATTCAATTTCCTTGCGGGAAGATTGGAGGTGCCGTCCGCGTTGTGGCAAGACGGCATTGTTCACATCGTGAAAGTGCTGCCGGCCGGTTTACTCACGCAGCCCTGTTTGCAGGCCCGAGCAATGTAATAAGGCCTGAGTCGCGACTTTCTCCCGCGCGCCGGAACACGAGGGACATCCGTTCCCACGGTTTGACAACACCGGGGAAAATACGGATATTCCTTCAACAACCAACAGGAACTTCATGAATACAGGCTCATTGTTTTATTTCCCCACCATGCACCCCGAGTATGCCCCGGCGACGTTGCCCGACGGCATCCTGTTCGTGCCTTCAGGCCTTGCTCCCCTACCTGCGGACGCGCCGCCGGCCTTGCGCGCCTTTGCCGAAAAGCTGCCCTTTTCCCCGCGTGAAGCGGCCCAGGTTCTTGCCGACATGCAGGCCACGGCGGCCGAACGGAGCATCGAAATCCTTGCCCAGGAAAGCCGCCTTCCCAAGTCGTCCTCCGAGCAAAAAGAATGGGCCGATGTGAACGCGTTCGCCGCGACCGGAACGCTCCCCACAGCCTCTCCCGACGATGCCGAGCGACGCCGGTGGGCCGCACGCGCCGCCCGGCAAAAGCAACTTTTGCTGGCCTACTCGCTGGAGGAACAAATCGCCGCCATTCGAAAATTGGAAGAGCGCCTGCGGCGCACGGAAACGGCCCTCGACGCCCTTTTGCGGGAAGACCCGGCCCAGGAAAACGGGTTGGCGCTGGATTTTTCCCCGCCCGACAAACAGCTTTTGGATGCCGTGTCGGCGTTCCTGCCTCAGGGGTCCGCCCTGTACGCGGACGACCCGGCCGTCATCCGCGTCTGGATGGAACTTTTCGAGTTCACCCCGGCTCCGGAATCGTTGACGCGCGCCTTCCCTCCCCTGCGCGATGCACGCCCGCTCGTCGGCTTCGTAAACCCGGCATCCGCTCCCGCCGACAACAATACCGCCCGTGTGCCGCTGTTTATTCCCGCCGAGGAGGCCGCATCATGAAAATCACTTCGGGGGCGCAGGATTTCCCTTACGGGCTTCGGGGTCTGGTCTTTGACGTCGACGGCGTGCTGTTCGACTCGCGCAACTCCAACATCGAGTATTACAACCTTATCCGCCGGGCCGTGCAATTGCCTCCCTTGAGCCCGGAAGAAGAAGACTTTTGCCACATGGCCACGGTGGAGGAAATCTTCACGCTGATCATTCCCGATCATTTGCGCAACAAGGCTGCGGAAGCGGCCCGACAAATCAACTACCACGAGCAGATCCTGCCCTTGCTCTCGCCGGAGCCGGGCCTGCCGGAAACCCTGCATTGGCTGCGACAGTGGAAGGTGCGTATGGCCATTTTTACCAACCGCACCAATTCCGTGGAGAAACTGCTGCGCTGGTTCGGCCTGGAGGAATTTTTCTTTCCTCTGAAAACGGCCGGAAACTGCCGGCCTAAGCCAAACCCGCAGGGACTCAACGAAATTGTGGCCGAATGGGGCACCTCCGCCAACCAAATCGCGTTTTTGGGCGACTCCAAGGTGGACGAATTGGCGGCGGAAGCGGCCGGCGTGCCGTTCCTGGCTTTTCGCAACGAGAGCCTGCAGGCGAAATTGCACTTTACCGACTTTTTTACGCTGATCTCCCGGCTGACGCCCTTTGTAGAGCACGCGCCTCAGGCTTCCGCTCCCTCCATAAAGCGGAAGACTCTCAAATAAGTTTCTCCTTTCCGGCCCAAAAAGAAGAAAAAAGACTTTCGGCAAATACGGTTCCCCCCTATTTTTTTCTTGATTATTCGAGCAAGGCGGGGGAAGCTGAACACGAACGGTGGCCCGATCCGCAACGCGAGTCCGGCCCGGTTGTTTTCTTCGGAGGAAGAATGAGCGTTATTGTGTTCCATCTAATCAACGCCGTGAGTTGGCTGTTGGGGATCTATTCCCTGATCGTGCTGGCCTCCTGCGTCATCTCCTGGGTGAACCCCGATCCCTACAACCCCATCGTGCGGACCCTGAAAGCGCTGACCGAACCGGTGCTCTGGCGCATCCGCAAGCTTCTGCCCTTCACCTATATGAACGGCATCGACTTCTCGCCCTTGGTTCTTTTGCTGGCAATCGAGCTGTTCCGCCGCGTCGTCCTGATCTCCATTTTGGACCTGCTGGCTTAACTTTGCGTATGATTACGCGCCGGCAAGCCTTCTTCACGCCCCGCATCCCTTACCGGCACGTCAAATTGTGCCCGGCGGGCGGGTATGACGTGCTGTCGGGACTTGAAGAATTTTTGAAAGTTCGTAAACTGTTGATGCGATTCTCACATATTGAGGCGTATTCCTCTCTGGGCCGCTTCGGCTTTTCCGGCGGCGGGCCGGAACCGGCTCCATGACGGAGCGTCCCGTCTTTGTGCGGGAAGAGCCCGGCAAAGGATGGCTGCTGCTGATCAGGGCCCTCCCCGGCGCGAAAAAGTCGGAAACGGCCGGCTTGGCGGAAGATCGCCTGCGTGTTCGCCTCGCCGCTCCGGCGGTGGAGAACAAAGCCAACAAGGCTTTGGCGGCCTTTATCGCCGAGAAGTTGGGACTTCGGGCCTCGCAGGTGCGCATGCTGCGCGGCGAAACGGCCCGACAAAAAACCCTGCTGGTGGAATGCCCCCACGAGCCGGATTGGACAAGACTCTCGTAGAGCGATTTTATTGTGGAATTGTCTCTGAAATTTATCACCGACGGACTTCTGAACGAGCCCGGAAGCGTTCTCAGCGCGGCCGGCGGAGCAAATGAACCGTTTCAAAGTCACTTTGCTCCAGCCCGCGGAACGCGTTCCGCCTGCAAACCATAAACCTGTATACCGGAGGCACCTGTGGACCAAAGAGAACTTGACCTCATCGTGAAGCTGGCCGACGCCCACCCCGACGTCAAGTCCCTGTGGGACGAGCATCTCTTGTTCGAAAAGCAGCTGGAAAAGCTGGAAAGCAAGCCTTACCGCAGCCCCGGTGAAGAACAGGAACTGCGGTTGCTGAAAAAGCAAAAACTGGAAGGCAAAACCAAACTTGTGGAATTGCTGCACCGCTACGGCAGCTGATACGGAGGATCCCATGGAGCTCACGGGAGCCCAAATTCTGTTGGAATGCATGCAGCGCGAGGGCGTGGACATCCTCTTCGGTTATCCCGGCGGCGCGGTCATCGACATTTATGACGAACTGTCGCGCCACCCGGCGCTACGCCATATTCTGGTACGGCACGAGCAGGGCGCAGTCCATGCGGCCGATGGGTATGCCAGGGCTTCCGGCAAGGTCGGGGTCTGTCTGGTCACCTCCGGCCCCGGAGCGACCAATGCCGTTACCGGCATCGCCACGGCCTATGCCGACTCCATCCCCCTGGTGGTCTTCACCGGTCAGGTGCCCACGCGCCTGATCGGCAACGACGCCTTCCAGGAAGTGGACATCGTCGGCATCACCCGCCCCTGCACCAAGCACAACTACCTGGTCAAAGACATCAAGGCCCTCGCCCAGACCATTCGGCAGGCCTTTTACCTGGCCAGAACCGGCAGACCCGGCCCCGTGCTCGTGGATCTTCCCAAAGACGTGATGATCGACCGCACCGCGTTCGTCTGGCCCGAAGACGTGCGCATGCGCAGCTACAACCCGACTTACAAGCCCAACCTTGTGCAGCTTCGCCGGGCCGCGGAGCTGCTCGCTTCGGCCGAGCGCCCGCTCATTCTGGCCGGGGGCGGGGTCATCGGCTCCAATGCGGGGCAATCCCTGACGGATCTGGCCAACCGCTTCTCCATTCCCGTGGCTTCCACGCTCATGGGTCTGGGCTGCTTTTCCGGCGACAACCCACTGTGGCAGGGCATGGTCGGCATGCACGGCAGAGTCTCGGCCAACCGCGCCGTCAGCGAGGCCGACGTGCTCGTGGCCGTGGGCACCCGCCTGGCCGATCGGGTTACGGGCAAAATCTCGGCCTTTGCCGGGGGCTCGCAGATCATCCACATCGACATCGACCCCACCTCGATCCGCAAAAACGTCAAGGTGGACGTTCCGGTGGTGGCCGACTGCCATGAAGCCCTGAAGGGCCTGGCGGACGTGCTGGGCGCGCGCGATGGCGAAACCGACTGGGCCGCCAAGCATTTCACCTGGCTGGAACACCTCGGGACCATCGCCGAAACGCACCCTCTCTCTTACGTGCAAAACGGGGAAATCAAACCCCAGCAGGTCATTGAGGCGGTGCATCGCATCGCGGGCGGCGACGACACGATCATCACCACCGAAGTGGGCCAACACCAGATGTGGGCCGCGCAGTTCTACACCTACACCAGGCCTCGAACCTTCCTGTCCTCGGGCGGACTCGGCACCATGGGGTACGGCCTGCCTGCGAGCGTAGGCGCGCAGTTCGCCATGCCGGACAAAAAGGTCATCGGCATCGCCGGCGACGGTTCATTACAGATGAACATTCAAGAGTTGGCCACCATCGTGCAGAACAAGCTGCCGATCAAAACGGTCATCTTGAACAACTGTTACCTCGGCATGGTGCGTCAGTGGCAGGATCTGTTCTACAAACAGAACTACATGTGCACCTGCATGGAGGCCCAACCGGACTTCGTCAAATTGGCGGAAGCCTATGGAGCCGAGGGATACCGCATTGAAAAGCCGGAGGAGCTCGACGACGTGCTCACGGCCGCGCTGGCCTCGCCCAATCCGGCTTTCATCGACGTGCGCGTCGCCCGGGAAGAAAACGTGTTCCCCATGGTGCCGTCCGGCGCGGCCCTTGACGAAATGCTCTTGGTTTAGGAGGCCGCCGATGAGACATGTTCTTTCCGTACTTGTGGAGAACGAACCGGGCGTGCTGTCGCGCGTGGCGGGTCTGTTCAGCGGCCGGGGGTTCAACATTGAATCCCTCAACGTGGCGCCCACCCTCGAGGCGGGCATCTCGCACATGACCATCACCACCTCGGGCGACGACCAGATCATTGAGCAGATCATCAAGCAACTGCGCAAGCTCGTCACCGTGGTCAAGGTCGTGGACTACCAGGATCTCGCCGCCGTCGAGCGGGAAATGATGCTGGTCAAGGTCCAGGCCGACGACGCCCGCAGAGGCGAAGTGCTGCGCATTGCCGATATCTTCCGCTGCAATGTGGTGGACGTGAGCCTTTCCGACCTGACCCTGGAAGCCACAGGCAACCACGAAAAACTCGGGGCCGTCTTGAACCTTCTGGGTAAGTTCGGCATCAAGGAAATCACCCGCACCGGCACCATGGCCATGCGCCGCAGCATGCAGGTGGACGCGTAACCAGACTTCCGACACCGGTTTCCGCCTGTCCGCAGGCGGGACCGGTGTCTTTTTCCGGCCTGCCGCAGGCTTTTTCAGAGGGCATATTCGCGGGCTCAGCCCGCTTTTTCCCGCTTGACGGCCTTTCGGCCTCTTTATCACCGCAATGGCTCCAAGGAGACGGCAATGAAGGTTTATTACGACAAGGATGCGGATCTCAATATCCTCAAAGGCAAAACCATCGCGATCATCGGTTACGGCAGCCAGGGCCACGCCCATGCCCAAAACCTGCGCGATTCCGGCCTTGAGGTCATCGTCGGCCAGCGCCCCGGCGGCCGCAACTACGAATTGGCCAAAGAACACGGGTTCGCCCCGGTTTCCGCCGCCGAAGCCGCGTCCAAGGCCGATCTGATCATGATCCTTCTGCCGGATCAACACCAGGCCGCCGTGTACAAAAGCGACGTCGAGCCGCACCTGAAGGCGGGCAAAGCCCTGCTCTTCGCCCACGGCTTCAACATCCACTTCCAGCAGATCGAACCGCCCAAAGACGTGGACGTGTTCCTCATCGCCCCCAAAGGCCCCGGCCACCTGGTGCGCCGCACCTTTGAAGAAGGCGGCGGCGTGCCCTGCCTGGTGGCCATCCACCAGAACGCCACCGGCAAAGCGCTGGACGTCGCCCTGGCCTACGCCAAGGGTGTCGGCGGGGCGCGTTCCGGGGTGATTGAAACCACCTTCCGTGAAGAAACCGAAACCGACCTGTTCGGCGAGCAGGCCGTGCTCTGCGGCGGTCTGACCGCCCTGGTGCAGGCCGGATTCGAAACCCTGGTCGAAGCCGGATACGCTCCCGAAATGGCCTATTTCGAGTGCCTGCACGAGGTCAAACTGATCGTGGACCTCATGTACGAGGGCGGCATGGCCAAGATGCGCCACTCAATCAGCGATACGGCTGAATACGGCGACTACATCACCGGCCCCAAAATCGTCACCGAGGAAACCAAAAAAGCCATGAAGGGCGTGCTGACCGACATCCAGACAGGCGTTTTCGCCCGCAACTTCATCCTGGAAAACAAAGCAGGCATGGCTTCCTTCAAAGCCATGCGCCGCCTCAATGCCGAGCATCCCATTGAAAAAGTCGGCGCCGAGCTGCGCGATATGATGCCCTGGCTGAAGCGCCGCTGAGCCGGCTCACGCCCACTCGTTTCGCAAAGTCCCGGAGTTCCGCGCTTCGGGACTTTTTTTATTATTCCCCTCTATCAGGAAGTACTATTAATAGACTTTTATGAGCTTCTAACGCATACTCATTCCGTCAACATTCAACAGGAGTATCCCCATGAAGTCTCTGAAAGGCACCCAAACCGAAAAGAACATTCTTACCGCATTCGCCGGGGAATCTCAGGCCCGCAACCGTTATACGTATTTCAGCGGTGCGGCCAAGAAAGAAGGGTTTGTACAAGTTGCCGATATTTTTATAGAAACAGCAGAACAGGAACGTGAACACGCCAAGCGCCTGTTCAAATTCCTGGAAGGCGGCGAAGTGGAAATCGTGGCGGCCTTCCCTGCCGGGATCATCGGCTCCACGGTGGACAACCTGTGCGGTTCCGCCGCCGGCGAACACTACGAATACACGGAAATGTACCCCTCGTTCGCGGCGATCGCCGATCAGGAAGGCTTCCCGGCCGTCGCTTCCACCATGCGGGCCATCGCCGTGGCCGAAGAGTTCCACGAGCGCCGGTATCTGGCCTTTATGCGCAACATCAAAGAAGGCCGCGTGTTCCATCGCGAACAGCCCTCCGTATGGCGTTGCCGCAACTGTGGCTACCTGCATACCGGCACGGACGCCCCGGACTGTTGCCCGGCCTGCGCCCATCCGCAGGCCCACTTTGAGACTCTGAACATGCAATGGTAGTTGGATGGTGGAGGCAGTTTGACGTGGTACGTCGTCAGACTTGTTGCGCGCTCCGGGGCGGGACCAGAGAAGAGGCCGGCCCCGGAGCCCGGAACTTCGTCTTCCTTGTCTGACGCCGAACTGTCTCCACCACCGCCGCTCAAATCGACCCGGCGAATCCCCTGCGCCCCTACAGAATCGAAAACCCCGCATTCGCGGGGCTTTCGATTCTGTAGGAGGCACGCCACTCATCCCCCCCTGCGGGGATATGAAGGCGGAGCTCCCAACTCTCGGGCGGCTTCGGCCAGCTTGCCCAACAGTCGGCTCGTATCGGCCTCCGGGCGGGCCTGGATACGCAGGAACCCCGGCGGCATACCCGGAATGGGGTCGCAACAGCGCACCAGAATGCGCCGTTTTTGCAAAGCGAGATAAACGTCCTCGGCCCGTAACGGCGGAAGCAGACGGGCGGTGATGAATCCGGGGCCTTCCAAAACCCGTTCCGGGTCAAACAGGCCGGAAAGGCGCAGTTCGCGCCCAAGATGGGCGATCGCGTCGGAAAGCGCGGGCAGTGTCGCCCGGTATTCCTCGATATGTTCCAAGAAGAGACTTCCCATGAGTTGGGAAAACGGGTCGACCGTCCAGGGGGCGCGCAGGGCATCCATGCGTTCCAGGAGGCGGTAATCGCCCATGATATACCCCAAACGGATGCCGGGGCAGCAAAAAAACTTGGTGAAGCTGTGCAGCGTGAACAGGGAAGCGCCGGGACGCAACACGTTTGCCAGGCCGGCGTGGGTTGACGCGGCGTAGGCCGGCGAACCGAACAAGAATTCCCGATAGCTGCAATCCAGCAAAATCCGGTGAGCCGCGATGCCGTGGAGAATCGCGGGAAGATCCGCGTAGGTCGCCGCGCCGGGGTTGTTGGGGCAGCAAAGAATCGCCAACTCCGCCCCGCTTTCGCCCAGGGCGCGTATATCCTGGGCGTTGGGTTCAAAGTCGTTTTCCGCTTTGGGGGCGACGATATCGTACGGTACCCCCAACGCGCGGCAGGCCGCGACATACTCCGAAAACACCGGCCCGAGAAAAACCACCCGACGCGGCGCGACCGTGTGCAGGAATACCCGGATCAACTCGGCGGCGCCGCTGCCCGGCAGAATACCGGCCGGCGGCATGTTCTCGTGCCCGGCCAAGGCTTCGCGCAGGTCCGCGCAACCGGAATCCGGATAGTGCTCGAACGGATACGGCGTTCGCGCCACCAAATCGGCCGTCAGAGCGCGGGCAAAGATGTTGGGGTTGCTGCTGCAATCCAGAATGCGGGTCGGGTCTGTTCCCGACAACCGCGCAAAGGCGTAGACTTCGCCGCCGTGGGGGCCTTGGCGCATGGAATCTCCTAAAAAATGGTCGAAGGCGCGGGCCGACTCCGGCCAAGGCCGGCCCCGAAGCTTGCGGCGCTTCCCTTCAACGGCATCGCCCCGCATACGGACCGACGATACCGCCACGCGGAATGGCGCGACAGTTGATGTATTACATGAACAACAGCAGGGACACGGCCATGACGATCATCCCGAGCACCAAACCATAGATGCACAGGTGGTGCTCGCCGTACTCCTCGGCCGCCGGCAGCAGTTCATCCAGGGAAATGAACACCATGATCCCGGCCACCCCGGCGAAGAGCAGCCCGAAGAGAGTGTCGGAAAAAAACGGCATGAGCAACAGAAAACCCACGCCCGCCCCCACCGGTTCGGCCAAGCCCGACAGAAACGACCAGCCGAAAGCTTTTTTCCGGCTGCCTGTGGCGTAATAAATGGGCACGGATACCGCGATGCCTTCCGGAATGTTGTGGATGGCGATGGCCACGGCAATGGCTATGCCCGTGGCCGGCTCATGCAGGGCCGCCGTGAAGGTGGCCAAGCCCTCGGGAAAATTGTGGATGCCGATGGCCAAAGCCGTGAGCAACCCCATTCGTTTCAGCTTTTTTTTATCGCGCTCGTCATGTTCGCCCCCGCCCTGCCCTTTTCCCTGCCCTTTCCCTAGGTGCAGCTCTTCCACCAGGCGCGCTTCATGAGGATTTTCCTCATGCGGCACAAGTTTGTCGATCAGGGCAATCAGGCCCATACCCGCAAAAAAAGCCGCCACCGTGGCCTGGGCTCCGCCAATCGGTCCCAAAGAGACGGTCAGCGCCGCGCGGGCCTTAACCAAGATCTCCACAAAGGAAACGTAAATCATCACTCCGGCGGAAAACCCCAGAGAAAGAGAAAGAAACGCCCTATTGGTACGCTTGGTTAAAAAGGCAAGGGCCGAACCGATGCCGGTGCTCAAGCCCGCCAGAAGCGTCAAACCGAATGCCGTCGCAATGGTGGTGGTATCCATGGTGCCACCCTACTATAGGCAAAACGCTTTGCCAATCGGGTAGTGAGAACGGTTTGACGTGATACTAAGGCAGGCCTGCTTTCGACTTAGGGCAGGGCCAAAGAGTCCAGCCCGGCACCCAAAGCTTCGCCTTTCTTGTCTGACGCCAAACCGTTTCCCACTCCCTATCGCCAAAATCACATCGGCATCCCATCTTGAGCGCTCATCCTCTCCTCGCCTTGGGGACCACACCCAATCATCCCACCCTGCCCCGCATAATCGCGCAACCCGGCGGCAAAGGCGGGACGACCCACCTCAAATCCAGGGCTCCGGCCGAGCGCAGCATGGCGGCGATCTCGCTTCGGGTGAAGGCCTGCCCGCCGTCAGTGCCGAGCAGCATGTTCAGAGAAAACTGGGCGGAGAACAACGGCCCGTCCAAGGTGTCGTCCAGCATGAATTCCTGCACGGCAATGAGCCCGCCGGGCACAAGAACGCGGGCGGCTCGGGCGACGACCTCCCGCGCTTCATCCGGCGGCGTCCCGTGCAAGATCTGCGACAACCAGACCGCGTCGTAGCCCTGCGGCAACGGATCGTCAAAAAAGTCGCCTCCGGCAAAGTCGATGCGCTCCTCCAGCCCGAATCGGCGGATGACGGCTTCCGCATAGGGCCGGGTGGTGGGCTTGTCGAAGATGGTCGCCCGCAGCTGCGGATTCGCCAAGCAGAAATAGACCGCGTAGGTGCCGGGCCCCCCGCCGAGATCCAGCAGCCTGGTCCGCCCGGAGAGGTCCAACGCCGCGGCCACGCCTTCGGCCTGCTGCGAGGCCACATTGAACATACCCATCAAAAAAGCTTCACGCTCCTCGTCATCCCGCGTGGCGGCGGAAGAGCTTCGAAGAGATTCCCCCGTTTTCACGGCTTCATCCAAACGGTGCCACGCGGGTTGGAGATGGTGGTGATGCTGAATGATGAAGCCGAGATAATCTGGAGAATCCTTGGAAAGATATTTCCGCACCGATGGGGCCACGCTGTAGGCGACGCTCAGGCAATCGGCAAAGGAAGCCGGTGGTCCGGCGGGATCCGCGACCGGCCCATCGTGTACGCCGGCAGCCGATGCTTGAGGAGAAAGCGCGGCATCCGCAAATACCAGCCCACAGGCGGTCATTGCGGCAAGCAACATGGACAAGGCGCGGGAATCGCAGCCGAGGGTTTCGGCCAAGTCTTCGCCGTTCATGGGCCGGCGCCCAAGGGTCGTGAAGAGATCCAAACGAATGCCCGCCTGCAGCAGGCTGGTGTTCCAGTGCGCGCTTGCCAGGGAAAGAAGCTCGGGCGCGGTCCATTCTTTCATGACGACCTCCGGCGGTTGGTTGAACACAGTGCGGACGGCTCCGGCGGGGGGCGGCCCCCATCGGCCGGGTCGTCCACAGCATACCGCATTCGTTCTTCGCCGCAAAGCGCCGCTTCCCTCTCCCGCAGGAAACGGCCGGCGGCGGTTGCCGTTTCGGGGTTTGGCCGCTCACGAAGCAATCACCGACCTGCAATTCGGAACACCACATTACATTATTTACATTTACTTTTTAACAAAACGACAACCCACTAAAAATACAAATATTTTTCTCATGAAAACGCATACAAGTCTTCTGAGGTCAGCTTGACACGTTGCGCTATTCATTTCAAAGGAAAATCGGAGGCGGCGTTCCTTCACGGGTGTGGGGGGAGAAATGAAGCAGCATAAATGTCGTTTGTTTCATAACGTCGACCGGAAATAGCTTACATTTTTACATTGGTCGGAACGTCCGACCCGAACACGCGGGAGAAGACCATGATGCCCAAAGGTGGAAAAAAGAAAAACGGTTCGGCCAAGGCGTGCGCCTGTATTATGCCCCCCGTTGACGGTGCCGCCAGGGCCCATGTCAAAAGCATGAACGAATACCGTGCCATGCATGAGGCCGCGTTGGCCGATCCGGAAAAATTTTGGGGAGATCGGGCGAAAAAACTGCTGACCTGGACCAAGCCCTGGTCGGAGACCTTGTCTTGGAACTTTGGCGACAACCCCCATGCGACGTGGTTCGCCGGAGGCAAGCTCAACGCTTCGGCCAACTGCCTGGACCGGCACATCAAAGGCGCGCGGCGCAACAAGGTGGCCCTCATCTGGCAGGGCGACCCGGAAAACGACGTGCGGATTTGGACCTACCAGATGCTCTACGACCGCGTCTGCCGCTGCGCCAGCGCCCTGAAAAACATCGGGGTGCGTAAAGGCGACCGGGTCATTCTCTACATGCCCATGATTCCCGAGCTGGCCGTGGCCATGCTGGCCTGCAGCCGCATTGGGGCCATCCACGTGGTGGTGTTCGCCGGGTTCTCCGTGTCCAGCGTGCAAAGCCGTATTCAAGACAGCGAAGCCAAGGTGGTCATCACCTCCGACGGCCTGTTCCGGGCCGGGCGGGTCATGCCGATCAAGGCCAACCTGGATGAAGCCCTCAAAGACTGCCCTTCGGTGCGCCGGGTCGTGGTGGTGAACCGCACCAACATGCCCACCACCATGCGCGAACGTCGCGACGTCTGGTGGCGCGACCTTATGGCCGACCGTTCCTTGAACGCCTGTCTGCCCGCCGTGCCCATGAACGCCGAAGACCCGCTGTTCTTTCTCTATACCAGCGGCAGCACCGGCAAGCCCAAAGGCATCATGCACAGCATCGGCGGTTACCTGACTTACGCGGCCCACACCATGCAGCTCGTCTTCGACCAACATGAGGAAGACGTCCACTGGTGCACGGCCGACGTCGGCTGGATCACCGGGCACACCTATACGGTATACGGCCCCCTGCTCCTGGGCGGCACCTCGATCATGTTCGAGGGCGGCCCCCGCTGGCCCGACCCGGACAGGTTCTGGCAAATCGTGGAAAAATACCGGGTCAACACCTTCTACACCGCGCCCACGGCCATCAGAACCCTGATCCGCGAAGGCGACGAATGGGTGGAGAACTACGATTTGTCCTCTTTGCGCGTTCTCGGCAGCGTGGGCGAACCCATCGGGCCGGATACCTGGCGTTGGTATCGAGAAAAAATCGGCGGCGACCGTCTGCCTGTGGTCGACACCTGGTGGCAGACCGAAACCGGCGGGATCATGATCAGCCCCCTGCCCTATGCCACGCCGCTCAAGCCGGGCTCGGCCACCATGCCTTTGCCCGGCATCGATGCTTCGATCATTAAAGAAGACGGCACCCCGGCTCAGGAAAACGAGGAAGGCCACCTGGTGCTGAATCGCCCCTGGCCGGGCATGGCCATGGGTGTGTTCCAGGATGCGGCGAAGTACAAAGAGTATTTCACCCGCTTCCCGGGCCGGTATCTTTCCGGCGACGGGGCTCGGGTCGATGAGGCCGGCTACTTCCAGCTTCTGGGACGCCTTGACGACGTGATCAACGTCTCCGGGCACCGTTTCAGCACGGCGGAAATGGAAGCTGCCTTCAACGCCCACCCGGCTGTGGCCGAAAGCTCGGTCGTGGGCATGCCGCACCCGGTCAAAGGCGAAGCCATCTACGCCTTTGTGCGCCTGAATGCCGAAGAAAAGCCCACCGAAAACCTGCGTTCGGATCTGCGCAAGTGGGTGCGTAAGGAAATCGGCCCCATTGCCACGCCGGAGTTCATCCAGTTCGCCGAGGGCCTGCCCAAAACCCGTTCGGGCAAAATTATGCGTCGGATTCTGCGCAAGATCGTCTCCGGCAATGTGGACGACTTGGGCGACACCACCACCTTGTCCGATCCGTCCGTGGTCGACGAGCTGCTCGGCGAATACGAACGCCTGACCGGCATCAGCACCCTGGCGGCGAACTGACCGGCGGTGTTTCTTTGGGGGGACTCAAACAGTGCCGCGCAGGTCAATCGGCCGTGGGCAGCACTCCCGCGATGTGAGTAAGGCCGTCTTGCAACAACGCGGGCGGCACCCCAAGCGTGTTTGGGGCGCAGCCCCAAAAATAGACCGCCGAGCATATGCCCGGCGGCCGTTTTTTATCGCGGAGACATCCGCCATTCCCTGATTCGGTGCGCACATACGGCGGCTGTGTATATGCGTAGGCCGGGTCGGCCCAAAGACGCCGGGCGACATGCCCAAGGTCTTTTTATTCTCGTCTCTTGCTTCCCCGCCCTTACATGGAAATGAGGTTCAGGGCCATTCTGGGCAGCGAGTTGGCCTGCGAAAGCATGGCCACGGCCGCTTGCGACAGAATCTGGTTGCGCACGAACTCGGTCATTTCCAAAGAAACGTCCACGTCCGAAATGCGCGATTCGGCGGCCTGCAGGTTCTCGGCTTGGATCTGCAGGTTGCTCACCGTGTTTTCCAGTCGGTTTTGCATGGCTCCAAGGCCGGCGCGAATCTTGTCCTTGGAGATGACCGCCTGGTTGATGGCATCCAGAGCCTTCTGCGCCGCGGCTTGTGTGGATATGGTGTATCCGGCCGCGGAGGTTCCCGCCTGGTTGCCCACGCCCAGGGCCGAAGCCGTGGCGTTGCCGATGGTTACATAATAATAGTCTTCCGCACTGTCGTTGGCGGTGCCGAAGTGAACCTTCACCTTGCCTGTGGAAACCAGCCCCTCGCCGTTGTGAACATCACTCGAGAGGTTGCCGTTCAACAGATATACCCCGTTGAAATCCGTTGCGTTGGCTATCCGGGTGATTTCCGAGGCCATGGCCTGGTATTCCGATTCAATCATCAAACGCTGATCCGAGTTGTAGGTGCCGGTAGCGGCCTGCTCCGCCAGTTCCTTCATCCGGATCAGCTTTTCGTCGATAACGCCCAAGGCGCCGTCGGCCGTCTGGATCATGGAAATGGCGTCGTTGGCGTTTCTGACGCCCTGGTTCAGCGAGGCAATGTCGGCCCGCATCAATTCCCGGATGGCGAGGCCCGCGGCATCGTCCGAGGCTTGCCCCACCCGCAGGCCCGACGACAAACGACGGACCGAGGTGGCCAGGTTGTTGTATGAAGCGCCCAAGTTCCGGGCGGCGTTCATG
This sequence comes from Desulfovibrio sp., assembly GCA_031551885.1. Taxonomy (GTDB): domain Bacteria; phylum Desulfobacterota; class Desulfovibrionia; order Desulfovibrionales; family Desulfovibrionaceae; genus Frigididesulfovibrio. The sequence continues at coordinate 5,653 of JAVBMX010000037.1, read as the reverse complement.
GCCATAAGGTTGTGGTTGATAATCAAAGACATGACCGTTCCTCCTTGAAGTGGTCATTATCCGCTTTCCGCAGCCGTCGCGTTTATTGTGCCGCACCTCCTCCGGTCGAATGTTTCCGCTTGTTCCGGTTATCGGCAACCCGGTTGAAAAGTTTAGAGTTCAGACCGAAATCTTTTCCTCTCAATCCTGCATTCAACTCCCTGTGGAAACTGAAAAAATAATCAAAATATATAAATAGGTATTAATTTATCTATATAAACCGCAGTACTTCCAACAACAACATCGAAAAAGTATAACGAAGTCCCAACTAAAATGCCTCTAAATGTTCCGCGTCATACGCCGATAACATGTATATCGGGAATAAACGAAGTCTCCACGTGCGCGTCGACGCGTCGCACAACGGTTTCACCTTCTAGCAACGAGAAAATTCGATGAAATTGCAACAAAAACTCCTTTTGCCTATTGCATTGCTCATCCTTTTCCTTGTCGGAGCGACCGGCATGTTGTCGTATCGTGAGGCGGAAAAGGGCCTGACGGACTCCCTGATCGACAACATGCAGGGTGAGGCCCGCAGCGTCCATCGTTCCATCAACGAGACGATTGCCGGCGGCACCAGAGATATCCAACGTATCGCCGGGGAAGATATCGTCCAAGATTTTCTGAAAGGAGACTTCAAAAATCCCGAGTTGCAGAAAAAAACTTCCGAGCGGCTTCTCGCCGTCAGCAATTCGTATCAGCACCTTATGCGTGTCAGCGTGTTGGATACGGACGGTGTGGTGATCGCCTCTTCCGTCGCGGCAAGCGTCGGCTCCAATGAAAATTCCGGCGCGGATTTTTTCCGGGCGGCCATGAAAGGCACGCCGGCCATCGGCTCACCCTACAAAAGCACCCGAAGCGGCCACGGCGTTATGGCCATAGCCGTTCCGGCTTCCGTCGATGGAAAACTCATGGGCGTGGTCTACGCGACTCTTGACCTCGACTCGCTCTACGATCGGTTCGTCGCCCCCGTCAAAATCAATACGACGGGCTACGCCTACGTCACATATAAAAGCGGCCAGATCATCATGCACAAGGAAAGGGATAAGCTCGCCTTCAATGACAGCATCCCGGCCAAAAGCACTTTCCAGGGCTTCTCCCAAAAAGAATCCGGCATATCCGAACTGGTGAATGCCGCCGGCGTTCCCTGCTTCATCTACTTTATGACCGACAAAAATACCGGATTCACGGTCGTGTTGCAGGACGAAATCTCCGACGCGTTCGCCACTCTGAACGACATCCGGTGGACCACCATCGTTTCCGCCGTCGTGGCCGTCGTTCTCGGCGCCCTGGTCGTATTCCTCATTGTGCGCCCCATCGTCTCGGCCCTGTTGCGGGGCGTGCATTTCGCCGGTGAAATCGCGACAGGCAAGTTGGATGGAGAGTTGAAGGTCTCCCGCAAAGACGAAATCGGCACCTTGGCCGACGCGTTGCGTACGATACCCGAAGCCCTGAAAAACATCATCGATGAATACGCCGACCTGGAAAAACACATCGAAGAGGGACGGCTCGACTCCAAGGGAGACGGCTCGCGCTTCAGCGGCGACTTCGCCCGGCTCGTCAACGGCACCAACGCCATTGTGGATCGCTTCCGCCTGGTGCTGAACAGCATGCCTTCGCCCGTGGCCGTGTACGATACATCCGGGGGCTGTATCTTCCTCAACACCGCCGGACGCACGACGACCAAAGAGGACTACCTGGGTAAAACCTACAGTTCGCTGTTCGCTTCCGAAGACGCCGCCGACCCGCGCAACGCCCTGCGTCGGGCCCTGGAAGGCGGCACCACGGCTTCGGCCGAAACCCGCGCCACCCCCAACGGCAAAGCGATGGACCTCGGTTACTCGGCCATCCCCGTCCGCACGGCTTCCGGCACCATTGTCGCGGTGCTCCAGTTGATTACCGATCTGACGGAGATCAAAACCACGCAGCGCACCATCCTTGAGGTTGCGGGCCAGGCCACGGACATCTCCAACCGCATGGCCGCCGCTTCCGAGGAGTTGTCGGCGCAGGTCGAGCAGGTCGGCAACGGCGCGGATGTGCAGCGCGAGCGGGTTTCTTCCACGGCCACGGCCATGGAGGAAATGAACGCCACGGTCATGGAGGTCGCCCGCAACGCCGAGCAGGCCAGAACCCAAGTGGAATCCACGCGTGAGAAGGCCGAAAACGGCGCCTCTCTGGTCGGCAAGGTCATCACCGCGATCAACCAGGTCAACACCGTGGCCCTCGACATGCAAACGCATATGGAAGAACTCGGCAAGCAGGCGGAATCCATCGGCGGCGTGATGAACGTCATTTCCGACATCGCCGATCAGACCAACCTGCTCGCCTTGAACGCGGCCATTGAAGCGGCCCGCGCCGGAGAAGCCGGCCGAGGATTCGCCGTGGTCGCCGACGAAGTGCGCAAACTGGCCGAAAAAACCATGGGGGCCACCACCGAGGTCGGCTCGAACATCCAGGGGATTCAGCAGGCCACGCGTTCGAACATCCAAAGCATGGACAACGCCGCCCGTCAGGCCGGCGAAGCGGCGGCCCTCGCGGCCACCTCCGGAACGGCTCTGGAGGAAATCCGCGCCCTGGTCGCTGCCAACCAATCGCTGATCGCCGGCATCGCCACGGCGGCGGAAGAACAATCGGCCACGTCGGAAGAGATCAACTCGTCCGTTGAAGAGATCAACACCATTGCCGGAGAAACGGCCTCCGGCATGGAGCGGTCCACCTCGGCCGTGACCGAAGTGGCCCGGATGGCGCAGGAACTGCGCGTCCTGCTCTCGCGCCTGCAAAGCTGACGCCGTCCGCCCGGCGAAACGGGTTCGGCTCGGATACGCGGACAACTCCGCATATCCGAGCCGATTTTTTGCCTCTAGTCATGCCCGACCTTGCGCGGAAAGGAAGGAACGTTTCCCCTTCGGCACCACCGCCGGCGCTCGCCCCAAAGAAGTTTTCCGCCCACCGCCGGCCGGCAAGCCGGAACATTATCGACGTGAAGCCGTCGTTTCGTCCGGGGGCAACAAGGCCGACTCCAAAGCCGGATCCAAAGCGGCAAGCACGGTGCGCAACACGACATCCACCCGCACGGTTCCGGCCGGGCCGCCTTTCACCGGCTGCACACGCCGCGCCTCGGCCAGCATGATCTCGGCCCGGTCATCCTCGGAGCGGAAGCTTTTCAGCCCCGCCAGGCATGCGGCTTCCCGTACGGTGCGTTCCGGCACATCATCGGCCGCATGGGCGCGACGAATCAAGACGTGCGCGCCCGGGCCGTCCTTCACGTGCAACCAATAATCATGGGGCCTGCTCTGCTTCACCAGGGCGCGGTTGCCTTCGGCATTTTTGCCGCGCCACAGCGCATAGCCGTCGGAGGAAAGAAATCTGGCCACATGCTTGGGTAAAGAAGCCGCATCACCGGCATCTCCCCCGCTTCCACCGGGCGCGACCGCGCGGGAACGCGTGGGTGTGTCGGCATGACGGCGCTCTTCCACCATGCTCAACCCGCGCGCGCCTTTGGCCGCCTTGCGGAACAGCAGCTCCATATTCTCACGCACGCTCAACAACGGGTTCAAAGCCAAACGCCGCGGTTTACCGGAAGAATCTTCAAGTATTACTTCAGCTGCCCTGTCGTCGGGAGAAAATCGCCAAAGCTGCGCCTGGAGCAGCAGCGCGTCCTCCTTGCCCGCGATCATCCCGTGCAGACGCTCGGTTTCCGCGTCCAACTTGGCTTCCAGGCGCGTGCGCCGTTTTTTCTCCCGCCGGAGCGGGTCTTCTTCAGCCTTAACCAAAGCGGTTTTCAGATCCGTGAAAAACATCGGCGCATCCACGGCTCCGATCGCCGAGGTGTACGGAAAATCGGCGAGCAACTCCGAGTCGATGCCGGGCAGGGCCTCCGGCCCGGTCAACGGCGTAAGCTTCTTCGTTCGCGCCACGGAGTCCGGCAGAGGCCAAGCCGAGCAAACGGCGGCCCCGAGGGCATCACTGTAGAAAAAGAGGTCGCCGCCGCCGGCTTCCAGGTCGACCAGCAAGGCGCGTCCGTCCAGAAGCTCCAGGTGGGCCAGGGTCTCGCGCAGGCGGGGGGTCAACACGGAGTACAGCTGCCACGGTCCGGTAGGCGTGTTCCGCCGGCAGGGTTTTCCGCAGATTTCCTCCAAAACGTTCACGTCCGGCCAAAGGGGCGGCTCGTTGAAGTCCTCCGGCAAATGAGCCGTGATGTAAGGCCCGACGCGCAGATCCAACACCAGGTACAGGCCGGGGTCGCCGGGCAGGTGAAACGCCAAACGGCGGCGCGAAAAATCCGTCACGCCCTCCCCCAATCTGCGGTCGCCCGCATACTTGCGCAGTCGCATCACCGCGGCGGAAGGGCGCTGCGGATTACTGAAGGCATGCCGGGTGAAAAACAGACACGGCTCGTGCCTGCCGGAGCGCAACACCAGCCGCAGTTTGCGGCCGTGCGCATACAGCCCGAAAACCGTGACGTCGGGAGCCGGATTGTGGATTTTCTCCAACCGCGCCCCGCTCAGCTCACGGGCAAGCTCTTCGGCGACCGGGCGAAAAACATGCGCGTCCATCGGAAATACTCCCCTCGGATAAACAAAGAACAAGCCGGACGGACCAAGCTGCAAAGCAAAGCGGCCGGATGCCGCCCAGAAGCGCCGAATGGCCCGGTCCTCCAAAGAAAAAAGGCGACCCCGTCGCAACGGAGCCGCCTCACCACATACTTACGACACGAACTACTCGCCGCGCAGGTGCTCGTCTTCTTCCTGCTTGCTTTTGCAGTTGATGCACAGCTTGGTCACGGGGCGGGCCTTCAGGCGCGGCACACCGATATCCTCGCCGCAGTCGTCGCAGATGCCGAAGACGCCGTCGTCCATACGCTGCAGAGCCGCCCGAATTTTTTTGATCAACTTGCGTTCGCGGTCCCGAATGCGCAGGGTAAAGGCGCGGTCGGATTCAACCGTGGCCCGATCGGCCGGATCGGCGCAAATCTCGTTGTTGTCCGTCATATCTTCCAGAGTCATTTCGCCCTGCTTCAGGGCTTCTTCGAGCATGTCCCTCAGAAGATTGCGGAAGTATTCCAGATCCTGCTGTTCCATTGAAAGCCTCCTCTACGCGGTGCCGGAGGGTTCTGCCGAGCACCGCCAAGCCAAACTACTTAGATCAACCTTACGCTAAAAGTAAAGAGGAAAAGAGGCGATTTCTTCACCCAACTTTGCCGCCCATATATATGAAGGCGTTAGAAAAAACGGCGCGGCCGCCCGCAACAGAAAAACAAGCAAAGAACGCTTCCCCCGGAACGATTTACAAAAAGAAAAACAAAAAGCTCTTTCGTTGTGCTTGACAGGAGGCGGCCGCCGGCGTAGAAACCGCTTTCGCACTGAGCGGGAGTAACTCAGTGGTAGAGTGCAACCTTGCCAAGGTTGAAGTCGCGGGTTCAAATCCCGTCTCCCGCTCCAAAAAGCAAGCCGATTTATTCGGCGGCATAGCCAAGTGGTAAGGCAGAGGTCTGCAAAACCTCCATTCTCCAGTTCAAATCTGGATGCCGCCTCCACGCGGGAGTAACTCAGTGGTAGAGTGCAACCTTGCCAAGGTTGAAGTCGCGGGTTCAAATCCCGTCTCCCGCTCCAAATGA
>JAVBMX010000034.1:0-55696 GCA_031551885.1 Desulfovibrio sp. | reverse complement strand
TTTTTTTTGTTTGGGGGGGGGGTGGTGGCCGCCCGCCCCAGTATCGGCGGCCCCGGTTGGGATTGGGCGGGTATGGTTCCCCGACGACGAGAAGATTTTACAGCAGCTTGAGGTTCTTCAGGGCGGCCTTCAAGGTCTCTTCACTTTTGGGCTGGAGAGAGACCAAAGGCAGACGCACGTCGGCGGCCATTTTGCCCATCAGGGCCACGGCGGTTTTGACCGGCACGGGGTTGGTTTCCACAAAGCAGACCCGGCATAGTTCGGCCACCTTGAAGTGGACTTTCTTGGCCGCTTCCAGATCGCCCTTGAGCATGGCGGCGCACAGGTCGTGATAGTCTTTGGGCACGATGTTCGAAGCTACGGAGATCACCCCCGTGCCGCCCAAAGCCATGGTCGGCAGCAGGGTGAAGTCGTCGCCCGAAAGCAGGCTGAACTTGTCGTCCACCTGTTCGAATATTTCCGAGATCTGGGTCAGGTTGCCGGTGGCTTCCTTGCAGCCCACCACATCGGGAATTTCCTTGTACAGTCTGCCCATGGTCGCGGGCAGCACATTCAGGCCGGTACGGCCGGGAACGTTGTATACAATGATCGGGATGGACACGTCTTTGGCGATGGCCTTGAAGTGGGCGATGATCCCTTCCTGCGTGGGCTTATTGTAGTAGGGCGTGATGTGCAGCACCGCGTCCGCGCCGGCGCTCTTGGCGAATTTCGTCAGCGAGACCGCCTCGGAGGTGTTGTTCGAGCCGGCCCCGGCGATGACCGGCACACGTTTTTTCGCCTGGTCGATACAGATGCGGATGACTTTTTCGTGCTCTTCGTGGGACAGGGTGGCCGACTCGCCCGTCGTGCCGCAGGGCACTAGGCCGTCGATTCCTTCCTGAATCTGCCACTCGATAAATTCGCGGTACTTTTCCTCATCCATCGCGCCGTTCTTGAACGGCGTGACCAAGGCCGAAAACGCGCCTTTCAACATGACTCTCCTCCGGCTGTTTTAAAGGCGGAAACAAGGATTCCCGCCACATGTAGCGGATCAATTCTTTACATGCCGGCGCGACGCAGTCAACAGAGGAAATGCGGGTTTTCGAAATGGGGGAAATTGGGGCCGTTGGGTTGGGGCTCCGCCCCAAGCCCCGGCAGGGGAAATGAGCCAGATCTGCCATGGGTGGCCGGTCGATAATGCTCACGCGATGTGAAAAGGCTGCCTCGCATCGGCGCGAGCGGCACCCTGCACCCCTCAATTTACCCGGAATCTCGCCCGCGCAGCGGGCGCGATTCCGGGTAAACGGGGGGCAAGGGGATTCAATCCCCTTGCGGGGAGGTTTGGAGGGGCAGCGCCCCTCCAGAAGTATGTTTCTAGGCTCAGAACTCATTAATTAAGATAAAAGATGACGGAAGCAGCGAGGCATATGGCTGAGAAAAAGGTATGGGCGCAACGGTCATAGCGCATGGTGATTCTGCGCCGGTCTTTGATCCTGCCGAACATAATCTCTATCTTATGCCGCTGTTTATACAGATTTTTGTCGTAGGATGCAGGCGTCTTTCAGTTCTTTTTGAGAGGGATGCAAGGCGTAATGCCCCTGGCGAGCAAGGCGCTACGGAACCAATCGGCGTCATAGCCACGGTCCGCCGGAAGCTCCTCGGCATCAGGCAAGGCATCCATAAGCAAAGCGGCTCCTTTGTGGTCGCTTACCTGGCCTTCCGTGAGCGCCATGAGCAAGGGTCTGCCGCGACCGTCGCAAACGGCATGAAGTTTCGAGTTCAGACCACCTTTTGTGCGTCCAATGCAGCGGGAAAGAGCCCTTTTTTGAGCAAACTTGCAGCGGTTCGGTGGGCTTTGAGGTGGGTCGCATCAATCATCTCCCGGCCGTCTTTCTCTGTTGTTTTTGCCAACTCGGCAAAGATGGTGTTAAAAATCCCCATGCGGCTCCAGCGCACAAAACGGTTATACAGAGTTTTATACGGGCCATACTCATGCGGCGCGTCCTTCCATTGCAGGCCATGCTTGATGACATAAATGATGCCGCTGATGACTTTCAGGTCATCGACACGCGAAATGCCGTGTGAAAGTGGAAAGAAAGGCTTGATACGCTCAAGTTGCTCGACAGAAAGATAGAAAAGTTGGCTCATTGCGTCCTCCCTGAGCACAACTAACCAACTTTTCTACTTTTTGCAATTAATGAGTCCTGAGCCTAAGAAGCCGGCTTGCCGCCCGCGCTCGAATGACCTCCGGCCGAGACGAGGTTGACAACCCGCGCCGGCCGGCTGATTATACTCATATCAGCAGATGAAGAACTCACGCCGTTCGTTCGCTCCCCGACGCGGCGCTTTTTCAGGAGAACCCGATGTCCCAATCCGCCTTCAAAGACGCCGTAACCATCTGCAAATCCATCATGCGCAACGGTTTTGATGCCCATATCGTCAATACCCAGTTGCAGTATGAGTTGATGCAGACCGATCGCCGCAACGAAATCGATCTGGCCACCGACGCCCCGCCGGACGAGCTGGCCAAGCTCTTCCCATCTTTGGCCCCCGACGATCACCCCGGCGTTATGGGTGTTTTGACGGAAGACGGCCTGCTGTACCGTTTCTACCGTATGAATATTTCCGACTCCGCCCTGCCGGAAGTCGCCCTCACCCGTCTGACTCCGACCCTGCTCCAGCGCATGATGGATCGCGGGCCGGTGCCGCGTTCCCTGGTCAACGGCATGGTTTCCCTTTCCCCGCCTCCGACCAGGAACGGCTACCCCGGCTTCGACAGCTTCGATCGGGGGCACATCCGCCTGGAAGGCCTGCCGGACGAAACCCTGAAAACCGATTATTTGCTCGGTATCCGGGCCTTGCGGTATGCGGCCAACTTCGATCTGCCCATCGAGCCGAACACCTGGATGGCGATCATCCGCAACTCGCAGCGCATTCTTGATTATGTCCCGGTGCAGCATTTCATGGACGAGTGGCGCAAGGTCGAAGCGGAAAACATGTGGAAGTTCACTCAGCTGCTCTTCGACACCCAAATCATGCACGGGCTGTTGCCGGAAATCGCCGGCTTGGCCCGCGTGCGTCAGACACGAAACGACTCCGGCGAGGAAGAAACCGTTCTGGCCCACACTATTGAGTGCATGAAGCACTACCCCGAGGGCGAATACCACTACGACTGGCTCGGCGCCTTTGCCCTGCTTTTCCACGATGTGGGCAAGCTCTACACCGCCGAGCACTTCCAGGGCCGCTGGTATTTCTACGAGCATCACCGCGTGGGCGCGAAGGTGGCCCGCAAGTTGCTGCGCCGGCTGCACATGCTGCCCGAAGACATTGAGACGATCTGCGGGATCATCCGCAACCATATGCGCTTCCAGTTCATGATGACCGACAAGGGCATCCGCCGGTTCATGTCCGTGCCCGAGCACGGCCGGATCATCGCCATGTCCCGCGCGGCCATCAAGGCCCGGGACGACAACTACACGGCCTTCAACCACAACACCAAATACCTGGCCCGGGCCGAAACCCCGGAACAGATGCTTGAGCCGCTGTTGAACGGCAACGAAATCATGGAAGCCACCGGCCTGAAGCCCGGCCCGCATGTGGGAATCATCCGCCAGGAACTGCTCAAAGCCCAAATCGCGGGCGAAGTGAACAACCTGGACGAAGCCCGCGCCTTTGTCTGCAACTGGGCCGCCCAGAATAAATAGATGAGACGGGGGGCGGGAGAGGACTTTTTTGAAAAAAAGTTCCTCCCCCTCCCCCCGCCCCCCCTTCCCCTCCCCAAAAACTTTTTTTGTGAAGTACGAGAGGGCGTGCCGACAACAGAGGTTTGTGCCCTGTCGCCGCCCGACGCTTCTTAGAGCATTTTCACTTTAAAAATGCCCATGAAATCATATTCCGAACGACTTCCAAACGAACCCGCAAGCGAGCGGCCGCTTCACGCGGCCGCCGGAGCAAAGTAACTTTCAAAGTTACTTTGCTCTAGGTCTATGCGGCCTTCGCCGCTTTGACGCAACCTTTGCTTTGAATTCCACCGTTTCGCGAGAAGAGCCCGGAACCTCGCGGCCAAACTTTCGAGGATGCTTCCATGAACATCGGCTACATCGGACTCGGCCTCATGGGCGCTCCCTGCGCCTTGAACCTCATGAACGCGGGGTATTCCCTGCACGTCTGGGCCAGAAGGCCGGACTCCGCAGCCCCGCTGGTCGCCAAAGGCGCGCGCGCGTATGCGTCTCCGGCGGAGCTGGGCAAAGCTGTGGACATCCTGTTCACCAACGTTTCCGATACCCCGGACGTGGAAGCCGTGCTCTTGGGCGAAAACGGCGTGCACGCCTGCGGGAAAGCCGGACTCACCGTGGTGGACATGAGCACCATCTCGGCCACGGCCACCCGGCGCATAGGCGACGAGTTGGCGAAAAAAGGCATCACCCTGGTGGACGCTCCGGTTTCCGGCGGCACCGTCGGAGCCCAGAACGGCACCTTGACCTTCATGGTCGGCACCGAGCCGGATGTGTTCGAGCGCATCAAGCCGGTACTCGCGGCCATGGGCAAAACCATCACCCTGGTCGGCCCGCGCGGTGCCGGGCAGGTGGCCAAAAGCTGCAACCAGATCGTGATCACCGGATTTATCGCCGTGGTCGCCGAGGCGTTGCGCTTCGCCCGCGAAAACGGCGTGGACCCCGCTCCGGTGCGTGAAGCCCTGCTCGGCGGCTTCGCCGGCAGCAAGGTCCTGGAGATTCACGGCAACCGGATGATCGAGCACAGCTACGCGCCGGGCTTTAAAACCGTTCTGCACGTGAAAGACATGGGGATTGTGGAAGGCATCGCCAAGGAACTCGGCCTCAACCTGCCGGTGACGACTCTTTCCACGGACTTGCTGCGCCGTACCCTGGCCGCCGGTTTTGCCGAAGAGGACTCCTCGGCCATGTCGGAAATCATCGCCAAACTGTAAGCCGACCGAACGGCGCGCCGCGAGGCACGCAGGCCCAAATGCGGTGGAGTCGTATCCGTACTCCATATCGCCGGAGCATTTTTCTTCTGAAAATGCTTCGGCGATGCTTCAATCGCTTCAGAAAAAACGCTGTGCGCCATCCGGAAACCGCAACCGTTCAATGAGGCCAAACGCAACAAGCCTGTCCGACAGCCGCCGGAGACGACTTTTCCCTACGAAAAAAACATGATATCGTCTCCTTCGGCTTAGCGGGACGACATGCGCCGGATGCGGCTTCCGCGCGACGCCCATGCCTGGGGGGATATCCGGCATGGCCGCGTCGTTTTCCGTACCGTCGTCACGCCAAGAGGCGCCGATTTCACGTCGGGCCGGCCGTACCGCATTCCGCCCAAAGACATTTACCGAGACGTTCATGCACCTGGTCCGGCCCATCCTCGTCGCGCTGCTCCTGCTCATGCCGGGGGCCACCTTCGTGTGCGCCGCTTCATCCGGCACGGCGGAGCCCGTCACGGTCGAACAGGCCCGCACAACCCTGCATGACGCCGTGCGCAGGCTTGATCTGCAAACGGAACTCCCGACCGAAAAAGAAAAAAACATCTATCCGGAAAACCGCGCCGTGGACCCGCCCGATATCAACCTCAGCGCGGAGGCCGCCCGCATTGTTTTGTGGGTTGCGGCGATCATCACTGTGGTGATTATCCTGATGACCCTGCGTGACAACCTTTGGAGCTCAAGCCGCCGCCGACCGCTTCATGAAAATCCGGAGGAGGTCGCCCCCGAAGCCGTGGCCGTCCGTATGGACAAAGCCCAGGACGACGCCGACCTTCTGGCCGATCGGGGGGGCTTTGCCGAGGCCATGCACCTGCTCCTGTTGCAAAGCGTCGGCGAATTGCGCCTTCGTTTGGGAATCGCCTTCGCCGCCTCCCTGACCAGCCGGGAAATACTGCTCCGTGTCGGCCTTGGCCCTGAGGGGCGCTCCGCCTTTGCCGACATCATCGGCCGGGTGGAAATCTCGTATTTCGGCCCGCACCTGCCGGGCAAAGAAGAATATCTGGCCTGCCGGCGCAGCTTTGAAACCCTGACCGAATCCCTGCGTCGGGAGAGCGCGGCATGAGCGCGGCGGCTCCTTTTTCCCGTTCGGCCGTCGTGTTGCTGATCACCTGCGCCGCGGCCCTGTTCGCGGCTTCCATCTTGTTGCACGCCTATGACAACACCCCGGAATCCTCCGGCAAGAAGTCCGCGCCGGGCAGCAAGTCGACCTCGGCCGTGGGCTGCGCGGGGTTTTATGAAGTCCTGCGCCGCCTCGAGCGCCCGGTCTCCCGCAGCGCCGGAAACACCCTGGCCATGGTGGGCGGACGCGGCACCCTGATCGTCGCCGAGCCGGATCTCGGCCGCATCGACGAGGAAGACGCCCGCAAGCTTATGTCCGCGCCCCGGTTGCTCCTGGTGCTGCCCAAATGGTGGGGCATTCAAGACCGAAACCGCCCGGCCTGGGTCAAATCTCTTGACGCGCGCCCCCTTGACGATGCCCGCCGCACGTTGGCCCTGGTCACCACCGCGGGCGACGTGTATCGCGATACCTCGCCCGCCGTATGGAAGGTCAACGAACTCGGCGTGAAGCCGGATATCTCCGGCGTTGCGCAGATGCTCCGCTCCAAAAAGCTGCGCCCCGTGGTCGGCTCCCCCGAGGGTATGCTGGTTGGGGAGCTCATGCTGGGCGACAAAAAGATCTGGATTCTTTCCGACCCCGACGTCATCGCCAACATGGGCATCGGCCGGGGCGACAACGCCGCGTTTGCCGTCGCCCTGGTGGACGCGCTCCGCGCCTGGAACAACACCGACCTGAGCGCCCCGGTGGTTTTTGACGAAACCGTCCACGGTTTCCGGGCGCCGCAAGGATCGCCGATCAAGCTGTTGTTTCAGTTTCCCTTCGTCATCGTCACCATCCTGGCCTGCGCGGCCTGCCTGCTTCTGGTCGCGGCCGGAACGGACCGGTTCGGCGCGCCCTTGCGCCCCAAGCCGGTTCTCGACTTCGGCAAGGCCGGCCTGATCGCCAACGGAGCGCGCCTGTTGGACTACGCCGGGCATCAGGCCGTGGTGCTCCGGCGCTACGTGCGCATGACCGTCAAAAGCGCCGCCCAGGCTCTGCATGCGCCCGGCGGGCTGAGCGATTCGGCCCTGGCCGAATGGTTGGACCGGGTGGGCAAGGCCAGGGGCGTGCAAACCTCCTGCGCCGCGATTCTGACAAACCTCGCCGCCGTAACGGGCGACGCGCCCAACGACCTGGAGCGGCTGTTCGCCTGCGCCGGGGATATTCACAAATGGAAAGGAGAACTCCTGCATGGATCTGCAACAGATCGGCGCCATCGTTAGGGACATCAGGGCCGAAGTCGGCAAGGCCATCATCGGGCAGGAAGAAGCGCTCGAGCTCATGCTCACCGCCCTGCTCTGCGGCGGCCACATTCTGCTCGAAGGCGTGCCCGGCACCGGGAAAACCTTTCTGGTGCAGTCGTTCGCGGTGTGCCTCAACCTTCAGTTCGGGCGCATCCAGTTCACCCCGGACATGATGCCCGGCGATGTGCTGGGCACCAACTTGTTCAACTTCCAGACCAACTCCTTTGTGCTCACCCAGGGGCCGATCTTCACCCAGATTCTCCTGGCCGACGAAATCAACCGCACCCCGCCCAAAACCCAGGCCGCCCTGCTCCAGGCCATGAACGAGCGCGCGGTCAGCATCGACCGGCAAACCTACGACCTGGGCGATGAATTTCTGGTTGTGGCCACGCAAAACCCCATCGAGCAGCAGGGCACCTACCCCTTGCCCGAAGCCCAGCTCGACCGCTTCCTTTTCAAGGTGCTCATCGACTACCCCAGCCACGAGGAAGAGCGCGAGATCGTCGCCCGCCACGGCCGGTACGCGGCCATGCCCAAAATCGCCGATTTCTCGATCCGGCCGGTGGTCACCCGGGAGCAACTCGCCGAGGCCCGGGCCCTCACGGCCCAAATCCGCCTGACCGAGCCCCTGGTGGACTATATCGTGGACATCGTCCGCGCCACCCGTCGGCATCCTTCCATTGAGACCGGGGCCTCCACCCGGGCCGCGAACATGCTGGCCTCGGCCTCCCGAGCCTATGCCGCCCTCAACGGGCGCGACTTCGTCATTCCCGACGACATCAAGCACCTGGCCGTGCCGCTGATGCGCCACCGCATCGTCATGACCCCGAGCGCCGACATTGAAGGCGTCACTCCGGATCAGGCCCTGCGGACCATCGTCGACCAAACGACGGCTCCCCGCTGAAGTGAATCCGCATTTCCCGTAAAGCCATATGTCGAACACCACGCAAACCGATACGCGGGCAGACGCCCCCCTCTCGAAAGCCGGGCCTGCCTCGAGCAAAACGGCTCGAGTCCGCCGGACCATACGCCCCACGCGCATGGCCGCCCTGCTCTTCGGCCTGGCCGTGCTGCCCGCCCTGCCGATCTCGACCGGCTTTCCGGACTTCTGGTACACCTCGCTGTACCTGCCCTGCGTGGTGCTGATGCTGCTTCTCGCGGATGCGGTCATGGCCCTGCCCGACAACCGCCTGGAAGCCGAAGTCCACGCCCCGTCCCGCCTGGCCGTGGGAGAGGCGGGAAGAATCCGGCTGCGGCTTGCGGCCGAAAACGACACCCGCCCCGTGCGGATCGAAACACTGCTCGAGCAGGAAGGCGACGCCGATCCCCCGCACCCCGCAATCGGCACGTTGCGCGACGGGGTGTTGGAGCTTGGGCCGACCGTGACGCCCCGCCGTCGGGGGCGCATACTCCTGAAAGCCCTCTGGCTGCGGCGCAGCGGCCCGCTCGGGTTTGTCTCTCTCTGCCGCAGGCAACCGCTGGACCAGAGCATCGACGTGGTGCCCAACGTGCACGGCATTCACGAAACGGCCCTGCGCTTTTTTGCCGAAGACGCGGTTTACGGCCTGAAAAGCCAACGTATGCGCGGTGAAGGCACGGAATTCGAAACCCTCTGCGAATACATGCCGGGCATGGACCACCGCTTTATCGACTGGAAACGCTCGGCCCGGCACCGCAAACTGTTGTGCAAGGAATTCCGCCATGAGCGCAACCACCCGGTGGTCTTCGGCTTCGATACCGGCCGCTTGATGCTCGAACCCGTCAACGGCGTGCCCCGCCTGGACCACGCCATTCGGGCCGGGCTGCTTCTGGGCTGGATTTCCCTGCACAGCGGCGACTTGGTCGGCGGGTGCGGCTTTGACGCCCGCTTTCGCCACTTTCTCAAGCCGGGCCGGGGCATGCCCTATTTCAGCCAATTTCAGCGCTTTACCGCCGGGCTGGAGTACCGCCCCGAAGAAACCAACTTCACCTTGGGCCTGACCGAGCTGGAGGCCAGGTTGCAGCGCCGTTCGCTGGTCGTGCTGTTCACCGAGTTTGTAGACACCATCACGGCCGAGCTGCTGCTCGAGAGCCTGCAGCGTATGACCCGCCGGCACGTGGTCGTGTTTGTGACCATGCGTGATCCCTTGACCGCCCGCTTACGCGACGCCGCGCCCCACAACTTCACGGATACGGCCCAGGCGGTTGTGGCCGACGATTTTCTACGCGAGCGCGCCGTCGTGCTCGAACGCCTCGCCCGGCTCGGCGTGCACTGCCTGGATGTTCCGGCCGAGGATATTTCCGGCGCCGTACTGAACAAATACCTGATGATCAAGCAACGAGGTCTGTTGTGAACCCGGACGCGACCGCCACTCCGCCCCTTCCCCCGACGGGCGAACCGCTTCGCCCGGCCGGGCTTTTTCACGATGCCGGCTCGACGGACGGACGGCTCCCGCCGAACGGATCCGGCCTGCGCAGCGCCGAATTCCGTCACGGGCGCGAACTCGGCTGGCGTCGTCTGGAAGACATGATCGATCGGGTGGAAAAACGCGGCATCGGAGAGCTTTCCGCCGACGAGGTGCGGGAACTGCCCCTGCTGTACCGGGCCGCCGTCTCATCCCTTTCCGTGGCCCGGAGCATCGTGCTGGACCGCAACCTGCTCCTGTATCTGGAAAACCTCTCGCTGCGCGCCTACCTCACCGTATATGGGCCGCGCGTAAGCATCACCCAAAGCCTGGGCGAATTTTTCCGCCGCGACTTTCCCCGCTCCGTGCGCGGCATGGGACGGCATTTCTTCCTTGCTCTGGCGGCCCTGATTGCCGGAACCGTGGCGGGTTGGCTGTTGGTCCGGGGCGACATGAGCTGGTTCAACACCCTGGTGCCCGAAAGCCTGGCCGGTTCCCGAGGGCCGGGCAGCTCCCGCGAGGACCTGCTCAATGAGGAACTCTTCGCCCCCTGGCCGGGTTTTACCGAAACCTTTGTCGTGTTCGCCAACTTCCTGTTCCGTCACAACACCATGGTCGGGATTTTCTCGTTCGGCCTCGGCTTCGCCCTGGGCATCCCGACCCTGATGCTCATGGCCTACCAGGGGCTGGTCCTCGGCGCGTTTCTCGCCCTGCACGCGGATCGCGGCCTGCTGATCGACTTCGTCGGCTGGCTGTCCATCCACGGGGCAACGGAAATTCCGGCCATTTTGCTCTGCGGCGCGGCCGGACTGGTGGTGGCCGAAAAAATCTTGTTTCCCGGTCCGTTGCCGCGCCTGGAAAGCTTGGCCCGCCACGGCAAAAAAGCCGCCGGGGTGGTGGCCGGGGCCGTAGTCTTGTTCTTTATCGCGGGAATCGTTGAGGGCGGCTTTCGTCAGCTCATCGCTCATACGCCGACCCGGTTCGCCTTTGCCTGCGTTTCCGGGGCGCTGTGGCTGTTCTACTTTCTGCGGGTGGGGAGGGAAGATCATGAACGCGCCGACTGATCGCATCGACGAGTTGCTTGAAGGCATCAAACGCAACCGCCGGCTTCTGACCACCCCCGAAGGCGTGCCCCTGGATATCCGCATCGCCGGGAACGGGGAACGGATCTCCGCTTTCCTTCTGGACATCATCTTCATGTTCACGGCCATCACCGTTCTGTACCTGATGATCATCCCCCTGTTCGCGACCGAGGGCGGCAGTTCGGTGGGCCTGACCCTGATTCTCTTCCTGGCCTTCATTGTACGAAACCTGTACTTCCTGCACTTTGAACTGGCGTGGCAGGGCCGCACCCCCGGCAAACGGATCTGCGGCCTGCGGGTGATCAACCGCGCGGGCGGCGAATTGGCGCCTTCGGCCCTGATCGCCCGCAACCTGACCCGCGAAGTGGAGTTCTTTCTCCCCCTGTCGCTGCTCTTTTCTCTGGATGCGGAGCAAAACGTCTGGCAACAGGTAACGCTTCTGGCCTGGACGCTTGTGCTCACGGCCCTGCCCCTGTTCAACCGGGAGCGGCTGCGCGCCGGCGATCTGATCGGCGGCACCCAGGTGGTCGCCATGCCCAAGCGCTTGCTGTTGCAGGATCTCACCACCGGCGGGCCGCGCGAATCCGCGTCCTCGGCTTACGCG
Organism: Desulfovibrio sp.; assembly: GCA_031551885.1. Taxonomy (GTDB): domain Bacteria; phylum Desulfobacterota; class Desulfovibrionia; order Desulfovibrionales; family Desulfovibrionaceae; genus Frigididesulfovibrio. The sequence goes on along the minus strand of JAVBMX010000034.1, from coordinate 44,305 downwards.
TTCACGCCCGCGCAATTGGCCATCTACGGCAACTTCGAACTCCAGGTGCTGGAAGAATTCCTGCGCCGCCCCCTCACGCCCGAGACAGAAAAGCTTCTGGCCGAGGTCTGCCGCAAGATCACGGCCAAAATCGGCTGGGAAGAGGCCGTTCCCCCGGAAAACGTCCGCCGGTTTCTCACCGACTTCTACGCCGCCGAACGGGCCGACCTGGAGCGCGGGCAACTGTTCGGCAAAATCAAGGCCGACAAAACGTCCGGCCCGTCTCCGAGCGGCGGGTGATGCGGCGGAGCCGCCGGCAGGCCTCAGCGGGAACGATTCCCCCGTGCACGATTTTTTGCTATCGAGATGCTTCCGGATGATGCCGGACTTTCCCCGGCCGGGTGCCTCCCGCGCCGCGCCCTTGCCCGGAGACATGATGCAGCTTTCTTCGACCGCCCTCGCCGCAAGCCCGCCCTTCACCGTCGGCGGTGTTCTCTACGGCACATTTGCGTCGTTCCGGAAAAATCCGTTCCTGGTCTTCATGCTCAGCTTTCTCGCCTGGCTTCCCTTTATGGCGGCCATACTTTTTTTGCCCTCGACCATAAAATCCCCCGGAGGAGGGGGACTCCTCATCCTGTTCCTGCTGATGGTCTGCTTCCAGCTCAGCCAAGGCGCGGTGGCCCACGTGGTCCATCAACAACTCCAACGCGGAACCGTATCGTTTAAAGCCGCCATGTTCTGCTGCTGCGACCGTATTGTGCCCCTCAGCATGACGGCGGTGCTGGTCTTTCTCGGCACCAAGCTCGGCCTGCTGTTCCTCATCGTGCCGGGCCTCGTCATGGTATGCGCATGGGCCGTCTCCATTCCGGTCTGCGCGGTGGAACGCCTGGACGCCGTGGAAAGCATGGTTCGCAGTTCGGACCTGACCGACGGCCGGCGTTGGCGGGTCTTTGCCCTGATCGTCTTTTCCCATGTGCTGTTCGGGGCCGCGTTCATCTTCTCCGCACTGCCGGCCAGGCTGTTCGAGGTCAAGGTCCTGCCCCTCATTTGCCTTATTTTGCTGACCTTCGCGCAGGGAATCGGCGCGGTCATGACCGCCGTCATGTATTGCCGGCTCAAAACCGCCAAGGACGGTATTTCGTTCCGTACAGCGACCACTGTTTTTGACTAGAGCAAACAACGTTGAAAGAATTCTTTGCTCCGGCGAACGCGTCGTCCGTCGGGATTATGGCTTCAGCGACACATGCACAGCGAAATTGTTCTCGAATTTTCCACCTCCGCCGGAGTCCGTTCACCGCTGGAGAACCTGTTGTTTTTCCCACCCTTTCAACCGCTCACGGAGGCAGTGATGCAACTTCCCCAAATCGACCCCGCCGCCGGCCCTCAGTTTACCGTCGGGGGCGTTCTCAACCGCGCCTGGTCGGCGCTTCTGAAAAACCCGGGCATCTTTTTCGGGCTGACCGTTGTCGCCATGCTTCCCGCGACGCTTCTGGCGCTGTTCCTCCCCAGCATAACGCAATCGACCCTGCTGATTGTTTACAGCGTGGCGATTGTCCAAACCGTTCTTCTCATGGTCAGTGAAGGCGCGGTGGCTTATGCCCTGTATCAGTCGCTTCGAGGCGAGCCGATCTCGTTCATGGCGGCCGTTTCTCGCGGCCTGGCGCGTTTTCTTCCCATCTTTGTGGCATCCCTTCTGGTCGGATTGGGCGTCGGGATCGGTTTCATCGTCATCATCCCCGGGCTTGTCCTGCTGTGCATGTGGGTTGTGACCATTCCGGTCTGCGCCGTGGAACGCTTGGGAGCCACGGAAAGCATCAGCCGCAGCATGAAATTGACCGAAGGCCACCGATGGAAAATTTTCGCCCTTCTCTGCATCGCCTGGGTCATCATTCAGGTCGTCACCTATGTGACGACTTTTCTCGCCGCCATGACCGGCAGCTCGACCGTCCTCATTGTCGCCGTCCTGCTGATTTGCGCCCTTCCCCAGGCTTTCTCCTCGCTCTTGCACGCCACCATTTACTACGACTTGAAGCGCATCAAAGAAGGCGTTTCGGTGGATGCCCTGGTCGGCGTTTTTGATTAAAAAACTCGCGCCGCCGGTGTTTCTTTCGCCGGCGGCGCGCCATATATCCTTTTCCCCATTGCCTCACGGAGTTTTTCATGCAACAGCCCCAAGCCGAACAGGCGGCAGGCGCCCGGTTCACCGTCGGATTCATTTTCAGCCGCAGCTTCGCGCTGCTGGCCAAAAATCCCGCGATCTTTCTCGGGTTGACCTTTGTCGCGCTGATTCCCGGCGTGATGGTCGATCTGGTCCTGCCCCCGTTTGACGACAACCCCGGCAGCCTTATTTTCGCCACGGCGCTCATGGAATACGTCATCCTGCTCATCAGCCAGGGGGCGGTGGCCTATGCCGTCTTTCAGGTTGCCCGGGATGAAGGCGTCACTTTTGGCGACGCCGTCTCACGCGGCATGGCGCGGTTTTTCCCCTTGGCCTTGGCGGCGCTGTTGATGGGCCTGGGGATCGCGCTCGGTATGCTCGCGCTCATCCCCGGTTTTGTTCTGATGTCCCTCTGGGTCGCCGCCATTCCGGCCTGTGTGGTGGAACGCCTGGGCGCCACGGCGAGCATTCAGCGCAGCATGAATCTGACCCTGGGGTATCGGCTGCGGGTGTTCGCCCTCGTTATGCTGGTCTTTATCGTCAACTCCACCGTCGGCTTCCTGGTCGGCATGCTGAGCGCCCAATCGGGCACCACGCTTTTTTCCGCCCTGGCTCCCCTTCTGGGGCTCACCATTCCCCAGGCATTCACCTCGGTCATGAATGCCGTTATTTATTACGAACTCAGGCGGATCAAAGAAGGCGTCTCGCTCGATTCCTTGACCGGTGTCTTCGATTAGGTTCGTTCCGGGAAACAAGGCGGTTTTCCCTGCTGCGCAAGGTTTTTACCGGATCGAGCGAGACGTGCTTTATAAAAGCTTTCTCTCTCGGGGTGGAATAAAAAAAGTTTACGACACGTTCATGTTCCGATCGCCCGCGTCGAACCGTCCTTCACTCCGGAAGGACGGCCTCGACGAGGCCATGCCCAACGGGAGGTTTCTCATGCCGGCCGTCCCCACTTTGCGGTCCATTCTTGACGCCTACTACGACCAAAAACCCGACCCGGAAAATCCGGCCCAGCGGGTAAGCTTCGGCACGTCCGGGCACCGGGGCTCCTCCCTGGCCGGAAGCTTCACCGAATCCCACATCGCGGCGATCACCCAGGCCGTGATCGAGCACCGCACAGCCACCGGAATCACCGGCCCCCTGTATATCGGCAAAGACACCCACGCCCTGTCCGGCCCCGCGCTGGACACGGCCCTGGAGGTGCTGGCCGCCTACGGCGTCGAAACCCGCATCCAGGGCGACGCCAGGCCGACCCCCACGCCGGCCGTATCCCGCGCCATCCTGGCCCACAACACGGACCGCGCGGCCGCTCGGGCCGACGGCATTGTCGTCACCCCCTCGCACAACCCCCCCCAGGACGGCGGCTTCAAGTACAACGAACCGCACGGCGGCCCGGCCGGTGAAGCCGTAACCAAAGCCGTGGAAAAACGGGCCAACGAACTGCTGCGCACCGGCGGGGTCAAACGTCTGGCCTTGGCCGAGGCTCTCAAGGCCCCGTGCATCCGGCGCATCGATTTCATTTCTCCGTACGTGGAAGCGCTGGATACCGTTTTGGATATGAAAACCATCGCCGCTTCCGGCCTGAACATCGGCGTCGATCCTCTGGGCGGCTCGTCGTTGCCCTTTTGGGAACCCATCGCCGAGCGCTGGAAGATCAAACTGACGGTGGTCAACCCCGAACTGGACCCGCTGTTTTCCTTCATGCCCCCGGATCATGACGGCAAAATCCGTATGGACTGCTCATCTCCTCAGGCAATGGCCGGGCTTATCGGCATGGCCGGACGCTTTGATCTGGCCTTTGCCACGGATCCGGATTCGGATCGCCACGGCATCGTCACACCGGGCGGACTGATGAATCCCAACCACTACCTCTGCGCCGCCGTGGACTATCTGCTGCGCCGGCGCCCCACCTGGCCGAGCGATGCGGCCGTGGGCAAAACCCTGGTGACCACGGCGCTTCTGGATCGGATTTGCGCCGCCCATAAACGCGCCCTGCACGAAACGCCCGTGGGCTTCAAATGGTTCGTGGACGGGCTGCGTTCCGGCCGGCTGCTTTTCGGCGGTGAAGAAAGCGCCGGGGCTTCGTTCTTGCGCTTCGACGGCTCGGCCTGGAGCACCGACAAAGACGGGCTGTTGCTCTGCCTGCTCGCCGCCGAGATGACCGCGCACACCGGCAAAAATCCCGCCCAACTGTATGACGGACTTACCGAAGCGCTCGGCAGACCGTACTACACCCGCAGAGACGCCCCGGCCACGCCGGAACAAAAGGCCGCCTTCAAGGGCCTTACCCCGGAATCGGTCACGCAGAAGGAACTGGCCGGAGACCCCATCCTCGCGGTGCGGACCAACGCGCCGGGCAACAACGAGAGTATCGGCGGCATCAAAGTGGAGACCGAGTCCGGCTGGTTTGCCGCCCGGCCGTCGGGCACGGAAAGCCTTTACAAAATCTATGCGGAAAGTTTTGTGGACAAGGAGCACCTGGACTTGCTCCTGGAAGAGGCGCAGCAGCTGGTTTCGCGGGCGTTTGGAGGGTAGAGCAAGGGGAATTGTAATTACTTTGCGCTGAAATGTTCCGGCGGTGTGAAGCGAAGCACGGCAACGTCTGCAAGATTGAGACAGGCGGGCTTTACCTGCCGTCAAAGCGACAATCTCAAGCGCAAAACACTTTGAGACGCACGAGGACGCCATGATCCGGGTGTGGAACCTCTACCCTGAACGCCTGAACCGAATCCAAAAAGCCTTTTGGTTGGCCTTTTACCTGGTTTTTGGAGTCGGCGGATATTTTTTCGTCTACCATCTGCTCCTGCCCAGTCGGGATGCCTCGGCTTCGCCTCCCTGGGGACAGGCCGCCAAGCAGCATGTTGTTCCCCGGCCGCTCACGCCGGAAGCTCGATTCCGGCCGGGAGCCTCCCCCACCGAATGCCGTTCGGAAGCTTGATGGAACACCCGATGCCGCCGGGTAAGAAAGCATGCCATCCGACCACTCCGTGAACGCACGAAGCGGCGAAAAATCAAGGAAAAGGCGGCCGTTTCAAAACAAACGCCTTTTCCTTGAAGCATTTTCACCCGCTTTCAGCGTCGCATTGCTCGCGCTGCCGGCGCTCAAACCTGCCGCTTGGGCGAGCGGCGTTTCCACAACCCCAAGAGCAGCCAGAGATTGCACAAAAGACTGACGCCCAAAACGGCCCGAAGCGGCGTATCAAGCGCGGAAACGGGAGCGGCGGCGGGAACGGCCGGCTCCGCGTTCTCCTCACCCGCGCCGAGCGCCACAGGCACGGAAAAGTCCGCTTTATGCCCCGAGGTATCGAAGGCCGTCACCCGCCACGTGCCGTTGCGGTTCGGCGCAAAGGCGATCACGCCGTTTTGGTCCGTGCGGCCATTCTGGTATTCGGCTTTTTCGTCTCCCGGCGCAAAAATTTCCGCCTGCACGTAGGCGGCCGGAGTTCCATCCGAATAGGTGAAGCTTACGGCAACAAGCGCGGCCGTATTCCCACCGGCCGGTAAAAATGCCGACACGACACGCCCGGTAAGGGCATGCGCCCCGGCTTCTCCCGTCAAAAGAAACAGGCACACCAAAGCCGGCAGAACCGCCGATTGCACTGAGCGAAAAAACGACATCGTCATGTATCCTTGAAAAATTGTTCGGAGTCGCTTCATGCGGTCCGGGACGAATCGAGCGCCGCCCCGGACCATTGTCCGAATCGGGCTATTTCACTTCAAAGGCGTAGGTGGCGCGTAGATTCACCTTGTCGGCGTCCGCGTTGGAGAGTTTTTCCGTAACCGCCACCCGGATGAACCACAATCCGGCTTTGGGAACAACAAATCGCGCCAAGCCGGCGGAGTCGGAAGTCGTCTGCACGGCGTATTCGTCTTCTTTGGCGGAGAACCCATCGTACCCGGCCTTCACTTCCGTGGCCAAGGGCTTGCCGTCGCGCAGCACGCGGCACGTTATTGTGCCGCCCGCCGCGACGTCCGCTGGATTGGTCACCAGCACGATTTCCAGCGGATCGCCCACGATGGCGCCAAAAACGTCTTTATCGCCGGGAGTCGCGTGCAACAGCGTCTTGGCGAACTTTTCATACCGGCCAACGCTCACCACGGTAAAGCCCTTGGCTTCCAGTTCCTTCCGGTTGCCGGACTGCACATCCTTGGTGGTGTCGCTCCAGATCTGCGGTTTGCGGTGCCCGAGGAGCAATGCGGGGGCTTTGGTCGGGGCGGCCTCGCCCACCAGGCACTTTTTCGCCGCATCTTCACGCAGAGCGACCGGCGACTTCACGCCCCCCTGCGCCAGGAAGACGTTGACATCTTTTACGGCTTCGGCCTCATCGCTCGCCATAAAGGCATGCGAGGCCACGGCTTCCACAACGACCTTGCCGTCGGCGGCCGGGACGGGTTTCAGAATAAATTCGTGTGCCGAAACCGCCGTGGACATCACCAGCCCGACAGCCAACCCCAGAAAACCAAGACTCAGCCTGTGCATGTGTTCCTCCTTGTAAGACAATATATTTGACTCGTGCTACTTTTACAAAATAAGTAACACGAGTCAAGCGACTCACGCGTAAGGCATGAGTGCAACGTCTTTTGTGGGAGGAAAAAGAAAAAACTATCCGGTGAAAAGCTTGCCCGTCGGGCCAAGCAGGCCCGGCAACACTGCGGGATCCGCGCCGCTCCACCAGTCGATCATCCGTCTGGTCAGGCTGAGCTTGGGAGGCAACTCCGGCAAAATGTCACGGGTGTAAAAACCCGCCTCAAGCAGCTCGCGCGCGTCCATTTGCAGATCACCCCGCCGCCAGTCGGCCACAAAGCCGACCATCAGGCCGCTCGGATACGGCCACGGTTGCGAACCGAAGTAGGCGATGTTGTCGATGCTCAAGCCGGTCTCTTCACGCACTTCACGCGCGGCGCATTCCTCAAGCGTCTCACCGACCTCGAGAAACCCCGCCACAAGACCGTAAAACGGTCCTTTGAAGTTGCGCGCGCGCACCAGTAGCGTGGCGTCGTCTTTACGCACAAGCACCAGCACGGCCGTGGTGATCTGCGGGAACATCTCCTTGCCGCACTGCGGGCAGCGTTTGGAGGTTTCCGTATGCGGCACGGTCGGCACTCCACAGGCCGGACACCACCGAGAAGACGCGTTCCAGTGGATCAGTTCCGCGCCCTTGCCCGCCAAGCCGTACAGCGCCTCGCCGAGAACCCCGTACGATTCCCGCAGGCTGATGGGGGTCCAGGCGTCCCCTTCGGGCATCCGATCCACCGTATAGGCCACGCAGGGTTTCCCCTGATAAGCGCCAATGAAGTGCCCGCCCCCGGAAGGCGGCAACGGTGCGGAAGCCCCGTACGCCAGAGCCTCCACTCCGATTTTTCCGGAAAGAAGAAGGGTCTTGTCGCCGTGAAAAATAAACCAAAGGGTTTCGTTCGCCATGCCCCGCGCCCGCCGTCGGTTTAAGGTTGCGGCAACATTTTCGCCGTGGATGCCGCAGTATAACGGCATGGTTCGGCCGCGTCCAGCCGGAGCGAAATCCGGCGGCAATTCGCTTTGCATTTTGGACGGCGCCGGACCAGGCCGACTCGGCAGAGCCCGATATGCCGTCCTGATGTGCTCCGTTGCACGGACGCCATTTCTTCCCGCCGCTCTCGAAATGGAACAGACCCGGCGCATCAAGCCGAACCGCCGCCCCTCAACGGCCATGCGCTGGACTTTCGGAATAAAGGCGGCTAGGTATCTCGGAGTGCTTTGTGGTGATTTCCCCAACCGGTTTGATGGTGATTGCGGGCGGGCGACATGCCGCCGGGGCGTTTTCTTCGCGAAAGTGTCCGCCTCCATTGATGTTATTATCCATATGCGAGCCCCGACATGCAAAAAACCGACTTCATCGCCGCCGCCGTCGTTTGCGGCATCATCGCCGTGTTCGCCCTGGTGGACCCCGTCATGGAGGGTTTCATCGCCCTGACGTCGGCTCATCCCTTTTTGATGAGCGCGCTCAAGTTCGCCGTGCTGGCCACATTCGGGGAATGTCTGGGTCTGCGGGTCGCCGCCGGCCGCTGGAACAAGCCCGGCTTCGGCATTTTACCCAAAGCCCTCGTGTGGGCTCTGCTCGGTATCGGCATCCGCGCGGCCTTTTCGATTTTCGCCGGCGGCGCTCCGACTCTGCTCAGGGATATGGGCCTGCCGGTCGACCCCACCGTGCTCCGGGGCGCGGAGCTCCTGCCGAAGCTGCCCCTGGCCGTCACGATCAGCGTGACCATCAACTTCATATTCGCGCCCGTGTTCATGACCCTGCACAAAATCACCGACCTGCACATCGAGGCCACGGGGGGCACCATGAAAGGGCTGTTCTCGCCCATCGATGTGGCGGGCATCCTCGGCCGCGTCAACTGGAACGCCCTCTGGGGTTTTGTATTCAAAAAGACCCTGCCCTTTTTCTGGGTACCCGCCCACGTGATCACCTTTCTGCTGCCGGGGCATTTTCAAGTGCTGTACGCCGCGATTCTGGGCATCGTCCTGGGCCTGATTCTCGCCTTGGCGGGAAAGAAGAAAGCCAAAGCGGCCTAACCCGCCACTCTCTCGCCAAAACCTTAAGGGTCGTTTTCAGAAAACCGGAAACGACCCTTAAGGTTTTTGCCGCCCTCCCGATAAGACTTCCGAAAACCCGATACAGGTAACGTTGAAGCGGAGTTCCGGCCTGCTTCAAAGCCGGCCCTTGCAGCCGTTTGCCACATCAAGGAGCGGACTATGGAAATCACAGCCGTCGCCTATGACGCCCCGGAATCTCTCGCTTCGCTTGCCCTTCGGCAAGAGCGCAAAGAAGACGCCGCCGCGAACCTGTCGGCGCGAACCTACGATACGGTCGCCATTTCCCCGGAGGCGCGGGCTCTGGCCCGACTGAAACGCGGCGACAATGCCGAGGAGGAGGCCTCCGCCTCGGAAGAGCATACGCCGGGTGAACGGAACGCCCCAGGCACCAACAGCGTCGGCACGGGCGTGGCCAAAGGCGGAGATTCCACATCCGATACATCCACGGTGGAACAAATACAGAAGCAGATACGCGAGGCGGAACAAAAGCTGTCCGAAGCTCAGGAAGAGCTGAACCAGGCCATGGCCGACAGCGATGACGCGACCCGCGAAGCCGGAACAGAACCCGCCGCCCCGTCGCAACGTGCGGAAAAAGACTCCACCTCTCCAGAGGAGGAACAGGGAAATGCCCCGGAGCAAGCATCGCAGGCCTCCACCCCGCACATGCCCGCGCAGGCTCCGGCGGAAAACGGCAACGTCAAAATGTTGCAAATGAAGATCGCCTCGATCAACGCCGAACTGATGGAACTGCGTCAGAATCTTCAGGAGGCGATCAAGTCCGAGGCCGCATAAAACGGGTTCATGAAGACAAATCACACATCGGGACCGTCCGTCAGGGGCGGTCCCGATTCGCATGTGTAACCGGCAAAACGGTTCGAGGACAAAACAATGCCTTGCGGCCGCGCTTACTCGCCGCCTGCCGGAGCGCCCGCCTGTCTCTTCCCGGCGAATGCGCCGATCAAGGTATCCATGGCCGTGAACAGCAGCTCGATGCTGTATCCGGCGAGAAACGCCAGGGCCAGAGGCGACAGGGCCATAAACGCGCCGCTCGGCTGCTCGGGGGTGACGAACCACCCCACGGCAAGACCGCCGAGCATCCCGAGATACTGGCGGATGTGAAAGTTGATTCTCGACGTTTTGGTGAACGTATATGCCTTCAGCTTGGCCGAGAGATCCCGGAGTATAAACACACAGGCCCCGAGCAAGCCGTAAATAAGCGGAAGAATATACTTCTGGAGAAGCTCCAGAAATACCGTCGTGCGTTGCGGCCTGGTCATATTGTTTTGCAGCGCGGCGCCGGGGTCGTCGTCGGAGTCATCGGCATATATGTCTTCAACGCCAAAAAGACGATCCGGCCAATAATTCCACCGCGCAAGCAATTCATAATCGGCCTCGAGGTAGGTATACAGGTTCTCCTGCTCCACCTTCAGGAGCTTATAGGCGGAAGGCCGTTGCCGCGAACCCTTTTCCCGAGCATCCCCCGGCCCGCCTCTGTCGTCGACATCTTCGCCCTCATCAAGCGCTTTCGATTCAGGGATTTGCATAGCCAGCATCCTGGCCTGAACATCCTTGAGCTGCTCCTTCCGCGTGGCGATATCCGAAACGATCAGAGAACCGAATGTCGCAAAGGACTGGATGACAATCAAAACAATCAGCGTAATCAGAGCGATTCCTTGCTGGCGGCGTACGACGCGCCGAGCGTAAGTAGAGCTGCCCCAACGCCACCATTGCAGAAAAGTCAAAAAATTCCAAAATTTAAATTTAAGATTGCTCTCTACCTCACGGGTAATCGCCTCGATGCTTTCGGCGGAAATAGGTGCAACCTGCGCGGACAGCTCACGAAACGTCCGCCAAAAGGCGATTTCCTCTTGTTCCGAGAGCTTCGGTTTCGCCCCGGCGTTGATAATATCCCGCGTGAGCTTCTCATCCAGCTCTTTTCCTTTCTCGGCGCTAAAAGCCAAAATGAGTTGCGCATCCTCAATGGCTTTGGCGAGATGGGGATTTCCCCGCGCGGCCGGGGTCTCGACGGGCTCCCCCGGCGCCGTTTGTTCGGCGGTCACCGCCGGTTCAACGCCTTCCGCCCGTTCCGCCGCCACGCCCTGCCCGTCAACCGTTTGCTTGCCTTCCGGCACAGAGTTTTCCGACATCATTGCACCCTGAATTGGAATGTGCATGGTTTTGTTGCTTCACCATCGGTACACAGTAGGGGCTCCCCAAACTCATCGACCACGTCGACGCGCCACCACCCCTTGCGCAGGTTTGTTTTGCCGCTCCAAATCCGCCAGTGAAAATACCCTTTGGCGTCCACTTCATACGCAAGCTTGCGCAGATCGTCTTTTCTGCCGATGCGCAAGGGAATGACCACATCCATATCGGCGTTGAGCGCGTCCGGCCCGTACCAGTACCATTCGTGGCGGATAGGCAGCCTGCCGTCCGGGGATTGGCGCAACTTTTCAAGGAGCTCGGGCGACCCCCGCAGCTGCATCCACAGATACAGTTTCTTGGTTTTGGCCGGCGACGAGAGCTCTTTGGCGTATTGCTTGCTCGACCTGTTTACGGAGTCGGTCCATTGGAACGCGGCGATCGTCACCAGCGGCTCGGCAAACGCGGAAGCGCTCCAGACGACAAGACAAAGCAGCACGGCAGGAATCGCGCCCAAGACCGCTCGACGGCGCATCCCCCCTTCCCCGCGATCGCGGCTCATAAGTCACCTCCATCACACAGGGCCACGACGTCGAGAGTAAAGTCGCACGGCGACGGGACTACTCGGCTCCAGTGCTGGGCATCGACCTCCCCGGTGCAACCGGCATCTTCGATCAGGCCGTATGTTCCCGTGCCGTCGCACAGCAGAACGACGGCATGCGCATTGCTGTTCCGGGCCTTCAAAACATACCCCTCGAACCCGTCCAACAGGCTCGGGTTGTGGGCCACGGCAAACTTAAGCAAAGCGTCGTCCGCAAGCTCCGGAGGCGCGTCTTTATATTGCACCGCCGACTCGACCGCCGCGGAAAGTTTTTTCAACGCGGCGGCCCGGGTGTACATTTCATCCGGCTCGCGGCCAATATGGGTGGGACTGCACCCGAAAACGACCACAATGCCGACGGCCAGACACGCGTGGAGCAACTTTCTCGTCATGACCCGTTCCCCCAAAAGGCGTGCCCGCCCCGGTTGTTCAGCCCCGTATCCAAATTCCAATCCTCGAAAAAAGAAAGATATCGCACATCGTCGTCGTACACGGCGGCGCCGGCCAGCGCCCAAGCTTCCAACACATTGCGCCGGGCGCGATCGAAGACCGCATCGTAGTCCATGGCTCCTTCGGGTGTTGCCAGCCCTCGAATATACTGGGGGTCTATCTCGCCCGGATTGGGGTACATCAACCCCAGGCTCACGCCCACGTGCCGGGCGATGGGAATGAGCCTACCGCTTTCTTCGGCGGCATCCACGGTTCGCACAAAGGCCTCGTGCCAGCTGTTGATGTCGGGAACCCGCTTACGATACCGTTCGGGATAACAGGATTTGAGCATCTTGCGCCACACCGCCACAACGGCGGGGTCAAGCTTGTCTTTGCGATTCGACGCGGAACACATCCCCAAGCCGCTGTCGAGGTATTCGGATACGCCTATGGGGCCAAGTCCGAGACGCCGGAAGATGTGGGAATCCTGGTGCATTTCGCATACGCGGTGCGCCTGCTTGTTCCGCTCATACGGACCGACCTTCAACTGCACGACGGGATGTATCGTCACATCCCCCACAACATGCGAGATATAGCCCAAAAGCCAGGCGAAGCATTTCGCCCGATCGGGGTCGGCAAGGTCGCGCACCGCATCCACACCCGCCAGAATCATTTTTCCGGTATGGATGTGGTGCATCTGGTCGGCCCAGTCCAGGGACGACCCCACAAGCTTCAGATAGGGGTAGTCGGGGCTTACCGCCCCAAGGTCGCAAAACCGTGCGTTGTCGAGAAGGGCCGCTTTGGCGGCCTTGGGAAACCCCTCCGCCTTGTTCAGCGGTTTGGAGGCGGCCAAAAGACCCGCAAGCGTCAGATGTGCATAGGCGCCGGGCATAGTCTTCTCCCTTACGTTCAGAAGAATGCGGAACCTCGCCGTGCAGGCCCTTTACCCACCGGCCTTGATGGAACTGTAACAGATAAAAATAGGACGGCAAATATAATTATATGGGTGATTCCGGCATTACAGTATCGACATGCTGAAATGCTGTATCACCTGAAGTGTACTTCACGAATCAAGAATGCTGTCTTCTCCTTCAAGAACGGTTGGTTGCACAAAAGGAGAGCCCCGTGTCCTTCCGTTATGGAAAACACGGGGCTCGGCTCAAAAGCAAAAAAACTCACCCTTCGACGCGGTTGCGCCCCCCCTTCTTGGCCAGATAGAGTCGATGATCCGCCTCGGCGACGTAGTCGTCCATGGGCAGGTCCAACTCCCCGCAATAGACCCCGAAACTGATGGTGATCGACAACACAAAGCCTTTTTCGCCTTTGTAGGGAGTCTCTTCAATGGCTTTTCGCAGTCGCTCGGCGCAAATCCTGCCGTTCGCGCCGTCCGTCTCGGCCATAAGAATGGCAAACTCCTCTCCTCCCCAGCGGAACACGGTGTCGCCCAAGCGCACATTGGCTTCCAGCACTCTGGCCACATGGCACAGGACCAAATCCCCCACGGTGTGCCCGTGTTCATCGTTCACCCTTTTGAAGTGGTCGATGTCGGCCATGGCGATGGTGAAGGGGCGCCCGGCCCGTAAGGCGAGAGCCTGATTGGCTTTGAAGTGGTTCTGAAAGTCGCGCCGGTTGCCGAGAGAGGTCAGCGAATCCGTCAGGGCGTGACGTTCCAGCATCTGCGCGGCCTCCATAAAAGCCCGCTGCGTTCTGTGGCGGACATATTCGGCAAGCCAGGCGAACACAAACGAGCCGAACAGGGCGACCAAAAACCGGGCCCGCATGGGGCCGGAAAGCTCCAGGGCCGCATTCGTTTGGAACGGCGCGACAAAGATCACCACAATCCACAGCAAAAAGCCCGCGCTGAGCAGGGAGCCCAAGCGTATGCCGAGGCAGAACAACAGCACGGGCGGAAAAAGAATGAACCAGAACAGGGAACCGGGCGACGGCGTGCTGCCGCCCAGGATGAGGTACGACGCCAAGCTCATCAGGGAAAGCGAGGTGCCCACCAGCACCAGCGAAACACGGCGAAAGATATATAACGTCGCCAACATGACGCAAATGGCTCCGGTGGTCAAAAAAAGCGCGGGCAGAAGATCATGCGACTCTTCCACAAGGTTCAGGCCGATGGTTGCGAGCATCAAAGCCAAACCGGCGAAGCACAGGAATTGCGCCTTGCTGAAGCGTAACGCGGCTTCGTCCAACAACCGGTTGCTGTCGGGGTCGAAAAGAGACGGCTGAAGCCGGCGAAGGAGTTTGCTCCTGGAAAAGGACATGAAAGCTCCGCCCCATCAAATCGCCCACTCGGAGCGGACTCAGAGCAGGAACAAGACGACACACAAAAGAAAGACCGCGTAGGCTTTTCGCAAGCGCAACGCCGCAATTGCCCCCAAGGCCGCGGCCGCGGCGACATACGTGCCCGGGAGCAGGACGAAAGAGTCCGTATCCAAAGCGCGCTGCGCGGCCGTGTATAATCCGGCGGATGCAAGCAAAACCGGAAAAAACACGGTCAAACCGACAAGCATTTGCCAAAGCGAAGAAGAAAGAATCAATTTGGAAGGCACACGCCCCAAAGGTCGTGGAGCCTCCGCCGCCGCCATAAGCCCGCTGTGGGCGCGTGCCTGCCCGGCGCGATGACGGACGTCGATAGCCGTTTGTATATAGGCCGGCACGGATGATATGGCAAGGGCGATAAGAAAGTCTCCGCCGGAAGTGCAGGAGAACGTCTGCGCGAGGAACAAGAAGACGACGAAAGAATACGCCGGCATGGGCGGAACATAGGTGCCGACGGCAAATACGTCCAACCAAAGCAGCTCGAAAAAGACGGCGCACAGCATGACCGAGGCCCAGTCACCCGTGCACGCCCCCCAAAGGAATCCCAGCGTTATCGGGCGCTCGAGAAACCCCAGACTACAGATGTTGCGGCCGGCAAGGGCCGCCGCGTAAAAAAAGCGGGCGGCACCATACTCCAGACGGAAAACGTGTCGGTCATCACCACTCCTCCAGATCGGGCACATCTTCGGGAACACAGCGGAAATCCAACTGCACGCCGCTCCGGCTCAAAGACCGGAGGCAGTCCAGATCCTCTTCCGAGGCGGCAATATGGGCGCAGAGCTGCCTTTTCCCCTGCGCGTAATGCATATTGCCGACATTCAACGTTTCCATGCGGACGCCCAGCTTGAACAGCCGCAACGCATCCGTACAGTTCTCCAAAAGCACCAACGCGGCCCCCACCTGCCGCTCCAGGTCGGGCAGCAGTTCCATGGCCCGCAGCAGGTCAAGAAAATATACCTGCACCCGTTTGGGCACGGCCAGCCCCAAAATCGCCTGCTGCATTTCGTCGCGGGCCAGAGCGTCGTTGACCACCACCAGGGCTTCGACTTCAAGCCGGGGCAGCCACGATTCGATCACCTGCCCATGAATCAGTCGATTGTCGATGCGAAACCAAAGCACGACGGCCTCATTTGGCCCGCAAGGCGGATGCCGCGGCGATGATGCCTTCCCGGCCGGCCTGTTCGGCCAGCTTCGCCAACTCCGACAGAGGCAGATTCCGGTTGCCGAACACCCGCAGGAGCATGGGCAGGTTCACGCCGGTCAACACTTCTATCGCGGTGTGGTTCTTCAGCAACGACAGACTCAAATTGGTCGGAGTGCCGCCGAACATGTCGGTCAGCACCAAAACACCGCGCCCCGAGTCCAGACGTTCCACAGCTTCGTTCAGCCGGCTGACGGTCTCTTCCACGGGGTTCGAGGCGTCCACCTGAATGGAGGTGCAGTCGCTGAGCGGTCCCAGGATAAACTCGGCCGCCCGCAGCAACGCGCTGCCGTAATCCACGTGAGTCACCACAACAACACCCGTCTGTTCAGCTTTTTCCGCCATGACAACATCCTTGATATCTTCGGCCGGAACGGACCGGCCGGTGGGTTCGACGCCTCGGCCCGGCCGCTCGTCGAACCCGTATGAATAAAAAACTTGGCCGATCGAATCAGCCCAGTTCCAAGTGCCGATGTTCCAACGAGGGCGACCAGCCTTTTTCGCCGAATGTGCGGGCCAGGGCTTCCGCCACCGCCACCGAGCGGTGCCTTCCGCCGGTGCAGCCCACGGCTATGGTCAGGCGAAACCGGCCTTCGGCCTCGTAGCGTTCAAGAAGATACAGCAAAAAGTCGTTCAAGCGAACGAAAAACTCCGCACCCGGGTCTTTGCCCAGCACATAGTCGGCCACGGCCGGATCTTTTCCCGACAGCGACTTTAAGTCCACCTCAAAGTACGGGTTGGGCAAAAAACGCAAATCAAAAACCATGTCGGCCTCGGACGGCGTGCCGTACTTGAAGCCGAAAGAAATTAAATGGACGCGCACGCTGTGTCCCATCCGGCCCACGGCTTTCCATTTTGCCTGCAGAGCGCGACGCAGATCGTGTATGGAATATGTCGAGGTGTCGAGCACCAGGTCCGCGCTGCTGCGCAGGTGATTCAGGCGGCTGCGCTCCATCGCCAGCGCCTGTTCGAGGCCCAGGCCTTCCCGCTCCAGAGGGTGCGGCCGGCGGGTCACGGCATAACGGCGCATCAAGATGGCGGGCTTGGCTTCCACAAACAGAATACGCGGCGCAAAGCCTTTTTCTTTCATGCGCTGGAGCGCTTCCTCGTAGTCCCCGGCAAAACCGCTCTGGCGCAGGTCCATGCCGAGCACCAGTCCTTTGTACCTGGGCGGCGCGGCCGAATGGAACATCTCCACCATCTGCGCGGCCAGCTCCACCGGCAGACCGTCCACGGTAAAAAAGCCCATGTCCTCGAAAACGCCGAGAGCCGTGCTTTTCCCCGAACCGGAGAGGCCGGTGACGATGATGACCGGGAAGGAATCCATGATGCGCGTCCCTGTTGTGCGGCCTAGGCTCAGGCCCTATTAATTTACACTGGGGCTCCGCCCCAAGCCCCTGCAAGGGGAATGATTTCCCCTTGCAGGGAGGCTTGGAGGTACCGCCCGCGTGTTGCAAGGCAACATTGTCTGCAGCGCGAAAGTGCTGCCGGCCGATTTACTTATGCAGCCCTGTCTACGCCCCTCCAAGGAAACGATTCATGAGTCCTGAGCTAGGGAGCCGTGACGACCTGCAACATGCGGGATGCGTCCGGAGCGGCCAAGAGCTCGGCTCGGAAGTCCGGATCTTTGGCCCGACGGGCGATCTGGGAAAGAAGTTTGAGGTGAACCCCCACGCCGCCTTCCGGCGCCAGGATCAAAAAGAAAATCCTGCAGGGTTCGCCGTCGGGGGCCTCAAAGTCCACCCCGTCGGGGCTTCTCCCCACGGCCAAAGCCGGAGCGGCAAGACCCGGCACCTTGCCGTGGGGAACGGCGACGCCGTCGCCCACGGCTGTGGTGCCCAAAGCCTCCCGCGCCATGAGGATGCCGACCAGTACACCGGAATCCAGGCCGAAGCGGACGGCCAAAGGCGCGGCCAGTTCGGCCACGGCCTCTTGTTTGTCGGCCGCCCGCATAAACGGCAACACGCCGCCTTCGGTCAGAAATTCCGCCAGATCCATGATCGGCTCCGCGCCCGGCGCGGGTTAAATGTTGGGATCGATCAGGCCGAAGTGGCCGTTCTTCCGGTGATACATGACGTTCACCCGGCCGGTTTCGGCATTTAAAAAGACCAGAAACGCGTCGTCGCCGGAGTCGAGTTGCAGGGCCGCCTCATCCACATGCAGAGGCTTGGGATTGAAACGGTCCTCCTCAATGATGTAGCGCTCCTCGTCCGGCAGATCCGGCAACACGTCCGGGCCTTCCGGCAGATCGACCTTGCCGCCGCCCTTTCGGCGTTCTTTGACCCGTTCGGCATGTTTCTTCAGCTGGGCTTCCAGCTTGTCCAAAACCATATCCACAGTGGCGTACATGTCCGAGCTTTGCTCCACAGCGGAAAAATTCATGGAATCGCCGCTGAACTGCACGTCCGCTTTGTGCCGGAATTTATCCACGGTCAACAAAACGGTCATTTCCACATTGTCTGATTTATTCGCAAAGCGCCCAAGTTTGGCAAAACGGCGCTCGGCATACTTACGCAGGTGATCGGAAGGTTCGAAGTTTTTGAACGTAAAGGAAATGTTCATACGCTCCTCCTAGTTACAGGTGAATCCCATCGGTCGGGTGTTCGCCGCCGCGTCAGAAGAACGATCGCCGTTTCGACGACGAGGGAATCTGAAGCGCGGTGCGATATTTGGCCACCGTCCGGCGGGCTATGTTGACCTTGAGGTCGTCTTTGAGCATTTCGCCGATTCGTTCGTCGCTCAAAGGCGCCTTGGGATCTTCCTCGGCAATGTACTTTTTCAGCAGGGCCTTGACGCTTTCCGAGCCGACTTCGCTGCCGTCGTCCAAAGACAGGGCGCTGTTGAAGAAAAATTTCAGTTCGAACACCCCGTGCGGCGTGGCCGCATACTTGTTGGTGGTGATGCGGCTGACCGTGGATTCGTGCATGCTGATGTCGTCGGCGATGTCTTTGAGAATCAGCGGCTTCAACTGCGACACGCCGTGATGGAAAAAGTCTTTCTGCTGGCGGACGATGCTTTCCATGACCTTGTACAGGGTCCGCTGGCGCTGATACAGGCTCTTGATCAACCAGGAGGCCGACCGCAGCTTGTCTTGGAAATAGTCTTTATCGGTATCTTTGACGCTGCGCAGGCTCTCTTCATAGAAAGAGGAGAGCTGTAACTGCGGCAGGCCGTCTTCATTGAGGGCGATGACAAAATCGTCATCCAGCGGATAAACGTAAACATCCGGAGAAACAAAGACCGGATCGCTCCCGCCGTAGCCCGCTGCGGGCATAGGATCAAGATCCTGAATGATATCAAGGTATTCTTTCAGATCTTCCGGCGTAAGCTTGAATTTACGGAGAATGGGCTTGTAGCGCTTGGCCTCGAGATCTTCCAGATGCTCTTTGATCAAGGCCACAAGAATGGGGTCGCGATCATAGCGCAGAACCTCGAGCTGAATCAGCAGACATTCCTGCGGGGTGCGGGCGGCGACTCCCACGGGATCGAAGTGTTGCACTTCGGTCAGAACCCGCAGCACTTCTTCTTCAGAGGCGCCGGCCTGCGCGGCCACTTCGTCCACCCCGGCCTGAAGATATCCTGTGGATCCCAGGTTGCCGATGATGACTTCACCGATTTCGATCTGCTTGTCGCTCAGGCGGGAAAGGTGCAGCTGCCAAAGAAGCTGCGCTTCGAGCGTGGGCTTGGTCGCGTAGTGGGCTTCAAACGAGGTGCCGTCTTCAAGCGCCTCGTACTCGCGCGAAGCCGACTGCCGGGGAGTGCTGGCGAAGTCGCCGAGATAGTCTTCCCAGTCCGCGTTCTTGGCCACTTCCCGAGTATACGCCTCGGCGTCCATATCGGGGCGCTTTTCTTCCTCATGGACGGCGGCCTCTTCCTGGCGTTCTTCCAGAAAGGGGTTCTCCAGCAATTCCTGCTGAACCGTTTCCAACAACTCAAGGCGCGAAAGCTGCAGCAGCTTGATTGCCTGCTGCAGCTGAGGCGTCATGACCAGCTGCTGGGAAAGCTTAAGTTGTTGCCGAAGTTCCAGAGCCATGAAACATCCTTTACCCTTATGGCGTATTCAGACAATGCCATAGGACTTTTATGAATGCAAGCTCTGTGCCTATCGAGATTATAATTGCGCCGCAAAAGATCGGCGACTCGGCGTCATTTTCCCGCCGCAAGAAGGAAAGCTTCACGCAGGCGGGCGATAAGATATTCCCGAATATCGTCATCCGCCCCGTCCACATCAAAGCAACGGGCATCCTTCTGCATCAGGCCTCCCGGCACCACATCGCCGCGTTCTTCGGGGTCGGAGACGAGATCCGCGAAAAAACAGACCGAAAGCCAGCGCGCTTCGGGGTCGTCGTCGATGACGTCCACCAGCGTGAACAACTCGCGGGAACTTTGGGGATTGGCCGCCCGCAGGGAAAAACTCACACCGGGCCGGTACTTGTAGGCCGGCGTCGCCCCCAGCCCGAGCACGCAGTCGTGCAGGGCGACGAACAGCGGCTTCGCCCGGTTGGGGTCTTCGGTCCAGGCCTGTAAAAAGTCGGCATATTCCCGCGACATCTTCCGTCTCCTTTGTCCATCGCCCGAGCCGACGCTCAGACGCGTTCCAAAATCAGCACATTTTCCACATGGGCCGCCGTGGGGAACATATCCACCGGATGGGCGGAAACCGCCCGCCAGGCGCCTTCAAGGGCGGCCAAATCCCTGGCCTGGGATGCGGCGTCGCAGGCGACATAGATCAGGCGTCGAGCCCGGAGGGTCCGCAAAAATGCTCGGACGCCCTCCTCCAGCCCCACCCGGGGGGGATCCACAACCACGACATCCGGCGTCTGCCGACGCGCCTGGGCTTCCAACAACTCCGGCAGGGATCCGGAGGCGAATTCGCACTGAGTGAAGCCCAAACGTTCGGCGTTGGCCTGGGCTGCCTCAACCGCCGCGCCCAAGCCGTCGCAGCCGAACACGGCCGAGGCGGCCGGAGCCAGATACAGACCGATGGAACCCGCACCGCAATAAATGTCCCACACCGTTTCCCGGCCGGTCAATTCGGCTTTTTCCGCGACCAGCCGGTACAACAATTCCGCCGCGCCGGTGTTCGTCTGGGCAAAAGCCGTGACCGGAAACTCCAACACCCGGTCGCCATAGGCTTCCTGAAACTCGGCCGGGCCGTTCGAACGCACGATGCCCTCGGCCCGGGACAAAGCCGGATCCCGCGTTTCCGAATGCACAAAGCGCGCATCCTCGCCCAAGATCCGACGCAAAAAATCCCACAGCGCGTCGCGCTCGCCGGGACGTTTCGGTGGGAGGGTCAGACATTCGGTCACAACAAGCGGCGCGCCTGCGGGTCGGTGCTCCGGCGTATGGAGGATCAGCCGGCACAGGTAGTGTTCAAGGGGCCGCCCTCCCGGCAGGGCCAAAGAGGGCAAGGCTTCCCGGACCCGCCACAGAATTTCGCCGGCCGCCGGAATCTGCAGACCGCATTCATGCACGGCAACGACTTCCCGCGAGTTTCGCCGGCGCAACCCCAACGTGAAAGCCCCGGCGTCGTCCCGGCCGAAGGCGTAGGCGACCCGAATGCGCCCGCCCCGCTCTTTCGGCGAAGGGATGATCGGCGACACGGGAAGATCCCGGGCCTTGCCGATGCGGGCCAAGGCTTGGCGCACGTGGTTCTCTTTCCAGGCCAGACGTCCTTCGGGCGCAAAGCCCTGCAACGGACACCCGCCGCATTCCGCTGCATGCGGACACCAGGGCGTTGCCGCCCACGGCGAAGGTTCAAGGGTTTCCACACGTCGGGCCTGAACGATTTTTTTGCGCACGGCCGTCACTTCCGCCCGAACGACCTCGCCGGGCAGCCCGGCGTCGAGAAACACCACCCTGCCCTCATGCCGGGCGACGGCGCCGCCTTCCACGGTCAGGTCCGTCACGGTCAGAGTGTTTAAAAGCATGCCGGGAGTGAAATCAGAGTGTTCCATTGAGTGTTCCATTGAGTGTTCCAAGAGCAATTTCAGGTTGAAGTCGCTCGGCAGACGCATGGCGGATGCCCGCAAGGCGTGGTGGTTATTTTTATGGCTGCGGCATATTATACAATATAACCGGCGCAGTTGCCGAAATATGAATAGTGGCTTGCTCGAAGAAGGAAAACACAAGGGGAAACCCGTCCGGTTTCCCCTTGTATGGATTGGCCGTGACGACAGCGCGGGCGATCCGGCGCGTGTTCCACGGGTCGCGACCCGAAACTACAGCCAGTTGAACCAGTCTTTCCAGCTGCCCTCACGGGTTTCGCGTTTCTTTTCGGCCTGCTGTTCGCGTTCCTTCACAAAGGCCGCCTTGGCCTTGAGCGTCACGTGGTCGTGCACTTCCGGCACGTCCTTGAACTCCCGCAAAATGTCGCGGTAACGGGCCAAGGCCGAGGTATAGCGCCCCATGCGGAAGTAGAAGTCCGCGACATACAGCTCGTGCTCGGCCATAAGCTTGCGGCACTGAGCCATCTTTTCCACGGCGGCCTCGGAGTATTCCGTGCCGGGATAGGTCTCATACAACCGACGGAAGTAGGAATAAGCGTCTTCCAACTGGAGGGTTGGCCGGTCGATGGAGGGATACCCGTTCAGGTTGGCCATGCCGATGTTGAACAGCACGTAAGGCATGGCTTCATGCCGGGGGTGCATGGCTTCGAATTCTTTGTAGGCTTCAACGGCCGGGCCCCAGTCTTCATCCAGGTAGTAGCAGTCGGCCAGAGAAAGCTCGGCCTCCACCGCATAGGGGCTGAAGGGGAAGTTGTCTTTGAGTTTGGTGTAGTAGCTCGCCGCCTTGACGTAGTTTTTGTCCCGCATGTAGTCGTTTGCGGTTTCAAACAACTCCTGGGCGGTATCTTCCGGCGGGGGAAGATAGAAATAGTCGATGATGCCACAGCCCGAAAGCGCGTGCACCAGAAGCAAAAGACTCAGGAGGCGTGCGGGATGTTTAACCATGCTGTTGTTCCAGATAGAGATGGGCGGAATTGGCCGCCGTGGCGCCGTCTCCCACTGCGGTGACGACCTGGCGGCAGAGCTTGGAACGGATGTCGCCGGCGGCGAACACTCCGGGAATGTTGGTGCGCATTTCCAGGTCCGTGACGATGAAACCTTGGGGATCCGCCTGCAGGCCGACGGACAAAGACTCGGAAGCCGGCGTGAACCCGATGAAGATGAACAACCCGTTCAAGGGCAGGCGGGATTCCTCGCCCGTCTTGACGTTTTTCAGAGAGACCGATTCCAGGTCCTTGTCGCCGTGCAGGGCGGAAATCACCGAGGAGTAATGGACATAGATGTTCGATTCGGCCGCGATGCGATCTTGATACAGGGCCGCGCCCCGAAATTCGTCCCGACGGTGGAAGATGTGCACTTCTTTGGCGATGCGGGCCAGGTAAAGCGACTCTTCCAGAGCGGAATTGCCGCCGCCTACGACCCCGACCACCTGGCCGCGAAAGAAGTTGCCGTCGCAAAGCGCGCAGTGCGAAAGACCGCGGCCGAGAAACACATCTTCCTTGGACAACCCCAGCTTGCGGTATTTCACCCCGGCGCACAGCAGTACCGTGCGGGCTTCAACCCATTCGTCGCCGATCAGGGCACGCTTGACCGCGCCCCCAAGCTCGAGGGTTTTGACCTCGTCGGTGATCCGCCGGATGGGATACGGGGCAAGTTGAGCTTCCAGGGCGTCGGCCAATTCATAGCCTTTGATGCCCTTGGGAAAACCGGGATAATTTTCAATCTCCGCGGTTTGCAGCAACAGACCGCCGGCTGCGGCCTTTTCCGCCATGACGACGGAAAGGCCGAACCGGGCAAGGTACAACGCCGCCGCGACTCCGGCAGGACCCGCGCCGACGACGAGAGCGTCGACAACCATAATCAGCCGAGGGCCTTTTGGTTGAGCAGCTCTTTCAGGCTGGATTTGGAAACGGCGCCGGTGACCTGTTCCACGACCTGCCCATTCTTGAACAGGATCATCGTGGGAATGGCGCGAATGCCGTATTTGCCCGGGGTGGAGGGGTTTTCGTCCACGTTCATCTTCACGATGGAGATTTTGCCTTCGTATTCGGCGGAGAGTTCGTCGATGACCGGGCCAAGGGCGCGACAGGGGCCGCACCAGGGCGCCCAAAAATCCACCAGAACAGGAACGGAGGATTTGAGGACGGCGGAATCGAAGTCGGCATCGGTGATTTGGGTCGCCATATCATTCTCCTTGGCCGGGGAAATCCGGCGGCTTGCGCCATGAAGGGGTGCGCGCTGTGTAAAAGTCCGCCGGACGATGCATCCAAAAACAGTCTATCGGGCATCCGGCACGTCTTTACTGAAAATATGTGGCGGAACTCTTTGTGTCAAGACCTCAGGGGAGTTCCATCGGTTCGCATATCCTGGGGAATTTTTTGTCCGCGCGGAACGGCGGACATGTCCAATTCATGAAAATACCCCTCCCGCGCCAATATCCCGCCCAGCCGGGCGATCATCGCGCCGTTGTCGGCGCACAGAGGAATGGAAGGAGCGGCAAAGTCCCGGCCGCATTTTTGGGCCAAAGCCGCCAGCCGTTCACGCAACAGCGTGTTGGCGGCCACCCCGCCGGCCACGGTCAGCAACCGGACGTGCGGAAAACGCTCCAGGGCGACGGCGGTCTTGGCCGCCAGGGTTTCCACCACGGCCAGGCGAAACGAGGCGCAGACCCCGGTCAGAGCGGCCCGAGCCTCGCCTTCCGGCAGATGCAGGGCTCCCGTGGCCGGATCAAAGCCGGTCATGCCGGACGAAAGATGTTCGCCCACATGACGGGCCACGGCGGTTTTCAGGCCGCTGAAGCTGAAGTCCAGCGTCTCGTTGTCCAAATACGGGCGCGGGAACATCCGCGCATCGGACGTACCTTCCGCGGCAAGCGCATCAATATGCCGGCCGGCCGGGTACGGCAGGCCCAGGAGTTTGCCCGCCTTGTCGAAGGCTTCCCCCGTCGCGTCGTCCAGCGTACGCCCCAAAAGGGTGAACTGCGCGGGCCCCTCCACCAGATACAGTTGGGTATGCCCGCCGGAAACAAGAAGGGAAATATGCGGAAACACCAGCTCATGCTCAAAGCCGACGGCCAGCACGTGGGCATGCAGATGGTCGACCCCGATGAACCGCGCCCCCAATCCCAAGGCCAAGGCCTTGGCGAAGGCGACGCCGACCAACAGACTGCCGAGCAGGCCCGGCCCGCGCGATACGGCGACGACCTCGATATCGTCGGCCTTCACGCCCGCCGAACGCACGACCTCGGCGAACAGCCCGGCGATGGCCGCACCATGCCTGCGTGAAGCCAATTCGGGTACAACCCCGCCGAAAAGGGCATGGATACCGGTTTGTGAGGCCGTCTCCATAGCCAGCAGTCGCCCATCCCGGACCAAAGCCAGGGATGTGTCGTCGCAGGAACTTTCAATACCCAGACACAGCATGCAATTTCCTTAAAATCCCTGCACAGCCGACACACCGCCGGTTCGAAGACTTCCATGCGCTCGATGTCCTTCGGGCCATGCGGCCTTCAAGCAATGCCGCGTCAAGGCACGACACCCGTCCATCGCTCGCGGCACATCAGCAATGTACCAACACGTGGCAATCACATAATAAATAAAAGTTTTTTGGGGAAAGGGAGGGGGTTCGGGGGAGGGAAAACCCCTTTTGTGGGCAAAAGGGGTTTTCCCTCCCCCGCCTCTGTCTTTTTACAGCAACGACACGGCGTGGGCCACGTCGCCGGCCGAGCCGATATAGAGGGGCACGCGCTGGTGCAGATGACTCGGCGAAATATCCAGAATACGCCCTTTACCGTCGGAGGCGGCGCCGCCCGCCTGCTCGGCCACAAAGGCCAAGGGGGAGGCTTCGCACAAAAGGCGCAGCTTGCCTCTGGGCTGATCGGGACTTTTATAATCCAACGGGTACATGAAAATGCCGCCGTATTGCAGGGTGCGGTGAAAATCCGCAACCAGCGACCCGACGTAACGCAACGAATACGGCGCGTTGCGCGGGTTGTTTTGGCTTTTGAAAGAGGCCGCCGCCCGGGCCGCGCCTTCGTCCCAGAAAGCGACGTTGCCTTCATTGACGGAATAAATCTTCCCTTGATGGGGAATGCGCATGTCCGGGTGAGAAAGCAAAAACTCGCCCACGCTCGGGTCCAGCGTAAAGCCGTGCACGCCCTGGCCGGTGGTGTACACCAGCATGGTGGACGGCCCGTAAAGAAAGTATCCGGCGGCCACCTGCTTGTACCCGGGCTGGAGCACGTCGTCGGTCTCCACATCCCGTTCCGGAGAGGAAACACGGCGCAAAATGGAAAAAATGGTGCCGACGTTGATGTTCACATCAATGTTGCTGGAACCGTCCAGGGGATCAAAAATCAGAATATAGTCGCCCCTGGCAAAACGTTCCGACACGGGAATAATGTCGGCGTTTTCCTCCGAAGCCATGGCGCACAAAGCGCCGCTGCGTTCCATACGATGGATGAGTATGCGGTTGGCATACTCATCCAGCTTTTGCACGTTCTCGCCCTGGACGTTGACTTCGCCGGTGCCGCCGAGCACGTCCAAAAGACCGGCTTTGTTCACGCTGCGGGAAATGAGCTTGGCCGACAGAATAAGATCATACAGAAGCCTGGTGAACATACCCGTCGCGGCGGGCGACTGCTTTTGGTGCAAAAGCAGATGCTCGGTGACGGTGATCTGGCGATTCTGCGCGGCTCCGGCGACAGCGGACATATATTACTCCTGCAGAGAGGAAGAAGAGGCTTCTTTGGGCGCTTCCGAAGTCGCGGGAGCGGGCTCGCCTTCATGGGCTGCGGACTCGGCCGGCTTCTTTTCGGCCTTTTCTTCCGGCGCCTTCGCGGCCGAGACGGGGAAAGCGTACACCAGCGGCATATTGCCCACGTAGCGCGTCGTCCAGTAGAACTTCCCGTCGCCGCTGCCGACCGTGCCGCAGGACTTGCGGGTCAGGACGTCGGCCCAGTCGTTTTGTCCCACGGGCGTGGATTCGGAGGAAAACCGTCCGGGCCAGACCACCCCGTAAGGGGAAGCCAGCATGACGTTGCCGGGATCGGTCGAAAGAGACATCAGAGCGCGCGGGTCAAAGAACGCGACGACCAGGCCGCGGAACTCCTCGCCGACATAAACCGGGGTTGCCATGTAGATTTCGGGCCCCATGGCTCCCGTCTGCACGTAGGCCCGAAGGGCCGACCTCGGCTGTTTGGGATCCGGTTCAAGCAACGGAGCCACGTCGAATTCCTTCGCGAAATACTCGGGAAAACGAGCCATGGCCGTTCCGTTCTGATCCGTCAAAGCGACCCCGCTCAGCCAGGGAAACCGTTGCATCATGCTGGTCGCCCAGGCTTGATCGGGGCCGCGATCGCTGTTCTCCATCGCTCGAATCAGCTTGAGCAGGGCTCCATCCACATCGAGCATAGCCTCACCGAGAGCCACTTCATAAATCTCGCAACTGCCGTCATCATCGTAGTCCAATTCCGCGGGAACGTTCAAATACGTTTGATACTGACGCTTGGTGAACTTCCAGGAATCTTTGACGGTCTGATTGCCGCACCCACTCACGGACACAAGGGAAAGGCTCAGACAAAAAAGAACGAGTCGCTTCACGAAGGCTCCTTCCCAAGGCCCTAGCGGGCGCGGGCTTCCAGGCGTTTGGCCAGGGACTCCAACAGGTCCACCAGCTTCGTGCCGTCCGAGCCGGGCACGGCGTACTGTTCCAGCTCCCGAGCCTCTTCTTCGGACTCCCGAAGGCGCTCCTCCAATTCATCGATCCGCGTGGCAAGCTCAAGCCGTTCCGTCGGAGCGATCCGGGGTTCCAGCTCCCGATAGATTTCCAGAGCGCCCGCGTAGTCGCCCTGCTCCGCCAAAATCTCGGCCATGGAGCGGGTGCGCAGGCTGAAGTCCTCGTCCGAGTCGACGGCGCCCAGGTTGCGGAAAATGGGAGCTTCTTCGGCGTCTTCATCCGCGACGTCCAGATCCTGCGACTCGACCGTGTCCCGCTCGCCGGCTTCGAACTCCACGGCGGCGGCCGCCATGACGGGCTCGTCGACACGGGGCTCAAACAACTCTTCAATGGATTCCTCGGCGACCGGAGTCAAAGACAAGGTCGGCACGTCGGCGACGGAGCGCGCTTCCTGCCGCTGCGGGACGGCTTCCTCCTCCGGGGTCTCAACCAGAGAAAAGCCCCAGCCCTTGGACGCGAGTTCCGCATGTTGCGGCCCGCTCGACTCCCGCTCGGCCGGCTGCTTCGGGGACAAGGACAACGACAGATGCGGCATCCGGGAGACGGGCTCTTCAAATCGGGCAACCCGTTCGACGGGGTTCGAGCCCAAAGACAGGTCGGGCATATCAACGGCGCGCGAACGCGCGGGCTGCCCCCCGGTGAAGGCGCGCAGACCTTGATCGATCACATCGGCCCAGTTGACGGGCCGGCCCTGCAACGAAAGCGAGAAGAAACGCCCGGCAATGGCGGCGTCTTTCGACTCGGGCCGACGGGAAAGCCGGCCGCTCCACTCTTCCCAGAAAGCGGGATACGAGGAAAACACGCGCTCCAGATAGGTCATTTCCGCATCCAGCCCGGCTTCATCGTCCGTGCCGCACAGCAGTTCAACCAGCAAAAGACGAGCCTCCACATGGTCGGGCCTGCGAAGCAGGCCTTCGCGGAGCACCTCAAGGGCTTCGTCGGAACGTTCGTCTTGAATCAAAAGTTTGGCCAAAGGAAAAAATACCCGTGAGCCGGGTTCCAACTCCAAAACTTCGCGATACAGTTCAATTTTCTGTTTCATGGGACCCTTCCTCGGCGACTTCCGGCGCCTTTGTTTCAGGGAATATGTAGAGGATTTCATTATCCCGCACAAAATTCAGTCGGGTACGAATCATCTTCTCCTGATACTTTTCATCCGATTGCAGTAAACGTATTTCTTTGCTGAGGGCAAGATTTTTTTCGTCATACTCTTGAATTTTCGTTTCCAAGGCTCCGCATTGCTCCTTGAGCAATTTATACTCGAACGCCCCGTTTTCGCCCCAGATTAAACTGTAGACCAAAACGAGGTTGAGCAGAACGGAAACGCCCAACAGCATCGGACGCCAAGTCATTATTGCAGCACCCGCTTGTGGTTTGCCCCCTCGGCAACTTCGGCCAGCACGTCTTTCAGTTCCCCCAGGAACCTGTCGGTGGCGGCTTCGATACGTTCCACGTCGGCCTCACAGACTTCGACGGCACTCAGGTTTTCCATCACTTCTTTCAGCGATTGAAACTCCCGCATCAACAATCCACCCATTTGGGTATGCAGCAGGGGCCCTTCCAGCTCCAGAATGGTATCCAGGCAGTTGCGCAACCTGCTGTTCAGCGAAACATCGTCAGACATCACCCCTCCTTTTCGACGGGCCCCCCCGCGGGTTTATCCCGCCAGACCCGCGAAAACATCCAAAAATACTTACACCCTGAAAATACCGTGAGTGCGAGTGCAATGTAAAGTAAAAAGATTCCCACATCATGCATCGATATGCCGAACCAGACGTGATGCATGATAAGCGGACCCAAAGCGAGCATTTGCATAATCGTTTTGAGCTTTCCCAAGTTGTCCGCCGCAATGACCACACCTTCGTCGGCGGCAATGGCCCGCAGTCCAGTGACCATGATGTCGCGGCAGATGATCACAATGGCGATCCAGCCGGCCACATACCCCAATTGCACCAACATGACCAATACGGAACAGACCAAAACTTTGTCGGCCAGGGGGTCCAAAAATTTGCCCAGACGGGTGACCTGATTGCCGCTGCGGGCAAGGTAGCCGTCGATAAAGTCGGTGAAACCGGCCGCGGCGAAAGCTGCAAAGGCCAGCATACAACTCCAGCGGCCTCCGGCGGCTATGCCGAGCAGAATCAGCGGCACCACAAAAATGCGGCTCAACGTGAGCATATTGGGAAGATTCAGACTTTTCACCGCCGCGTTCCTTATCCGGCCGGCAATGCGTCACGCTGCCGGCAATGGGCCGGTATCGACCGGCGACATGCGCGCGGCAAAAATGCCGCATCGCAACATGGGGCGCTTCAAAAACGGGAGCAAGCCGCGCTCCCCGGCCCGCGCGAAGCAACGGGAAACGGCGTAAAACCCCACCGGCGGTTGACGCCGTCACGCCCGAAGCCCATGATACTATATGCCGAACCTGCCGGGGAAGCAACCAAGGCCCGGCCCGCACCGTTCCCCGCCGGGGCAAAGGCGCTTTGGCTCCATAAATAATCTCTGATGACGTTGTGTTCGACGCGCGCTCGGCGACTCAGCCCGCTTCATTCGCGGGCGGCAAGGAAAGACGGACCGCCTCGCCCTTTGCGGCGGCCGCGGCCACGGCGGCGGCCAGGGCCAAGAACGCGCTTTTGGCCGCACCCGGTTCGTCAAGCAGCACCACGGGTTTCCCCAAGTCCGCCGCGACCACCGTGGCGGGGTCCAGAGGTATGGCCCCAAGAAACGGCAGACCATACTGCGCGGCCAGGGTTGCGCCGCCGCCCGACTTGAACAGCGGGATATCCCCGCCGCAATGCGGGCAGGTCAGCCCGCTCATGTTTTCCACCACGCCCAGCACAAGGGCCTCGGCGTGTTGCAGGAAGTTCACGGCCTTGCGCACGTCGGCCAGAGAAACCTCCTGCGGGGTGGTCACGACCAGACACAGCACGTCGGGAATGGCCTTGAGGATGGTCAGGTGCTCGTCGCCCGTGCCGGGAGGCGAGTCAATAATCAAAAAGTCCAGATCACCCCAAAGCACGTCGCCGATAAACTGGCGGATGGCCCCGGTCTTTTTGGGGCCGCGCCACAAAATGGCGGTGTTTCTGTCGCGCAGGAGCGAGTCGATGGAAAGCACTTTGAACCCCGGGCGGTACTCGGCCGGGTAGAGTTTCTCGCCCGCTTCGTCCATATCCAACCCGGCGGAAAGGCCCAACAGCCCGGCCACACTGGGGCCGTGCAGGTCCACGTCCAGAAGGCCGACGGTAAATCCCTTGGCGTGCAGAGCGGAGGCAATATTCACGCTGACCGAGCTTTTGCCCACGCCGCCTTTGCCGCTCATCACAAAGACGGGATATTTGATTCGGCCGAGCGCGCCGGCGATGGCGGCGTCCTGAGCCGCCGCCGGATTGGCGCCGCCCCCTTTGCTCGCGCACGAGGCGCAGCCCGAACCGTCTTTGCCGGCCGTGGAACACCCCGCCCGAGAAGTACATTCTCCCTCGCGCCGAAAAGGATCTTTGCTCATTGCATCACTCCTTCATTGTGCCGATTCTTCAAAGCCCGCCCGCGCCTCCGGTAAATCGGGACGTCCGCGTCGGCCTGAACAACATAAGGATTATTGAAAGATTGGGAAGAAGTCGGGACATCACGCGGGAGGAGTCGCCAAGCGAACGCCCTCACCTTCAGGTCTCCCGGCCGGTATTTTTCCGCAAGGAAACCCGGCCCGCTCCATTGTTCATCCATCGCGCCAGCCGTGGTTGCCCACCAGATCTACAAAGGCCACGCGCTTCTGCGCGGTTTCAACAACCGTGCCGTTTTCTTTTTGCACCACCACAAGATGCTGCTCTTTATGGCCGGCCCCCACGGGCACGATCATAATGCCGGGGTCCGCGAGTTGCCGCACCAACGGCTCGGGCACCGAAGGCCCGCCCGCCGTCACGATGATCCGGTCAAAAGGAGCCGCTTCGAGCCAACCTTCCGTGCCGTCGGCCAGTTTGACTTTAATCCGGTGGAGCCGCAGGCGGATAAGCAGTTCGCAGGTGGGCTGGTACAACGCCTTCAAGCGTTCCACCGTGTAGACTTCCAGGCCCATGGCCGCCAAAACCGCCGCCTGATAGCCCGAGCCGGTTCCGATCTCCAGCACCTTCATACCGGGCGAGGCCTGCAACAGCGAACTCATCAAAGCCACGACATAGGGCTGAGAAATCGTCTGCCCGTGCCCGATGGGCAGGGGATAATCATCGTAGGCACGCGAGCGCAGCGCCTCGGGAACGAACTGGTGGCGCGGCACTTCGCGCATCGCGGCCAAAACGGCGGCATCGGTTATGCCCCTGGCGCGAAGCTGCTCGTTGACCATGCGCTCCCGACTGATTTTAAATACGCCCATGCCTCTCCCTTTCTGTTCGGGGACAAAAGTGCAAACCCAGCCACTGGAACCAGATTTTCCCCCGCAAGTCAATGCCGTTCCCACTGCCGCCGGGTCGGCGCAGCCGCAGAATCGGCAAAAAATCACCCGGTTCGACCATCACGTCCCTCTCGTTCGCGGCCGACCCGGCGAAGAATTGTCGATACGCCGTGTCCGACTTGAAAAACCCGCTGGAACGTGCCATGATGCCGCCAGATCTCAAACGTCGCCTTTTCGGAGAACAAATATGCTGCGTGTAGCCGATGTGATGAGTACGAGCCTGATCACCCTCAGGCCCATCGATTCGTTGTACACCGCCCGCACTTTGATGCAGGAAAGCCGAATCCGCCACCTTCCGGTCGTCTCCGCCGACGGAGCCTTTCTGGGGGTGATCAGCCAACGGGACCTGCTCAAGGCATCCGTTTCGCAATTTGCCGATGTGCACCAGGATGTGCGGGAACAGATTGAATCCGGCATTCCGGTTTCGGAAGTCATGACCGTGGATCTGCTCCACGCCTCGCCCGACACGCCGTTGATCGAGGCCGCCACGACTCTTTTGCGGCACAAGGTCGGCTGCCTGCCGATTCTCGAAGACGACACCCTGGTGGGTATTCTCACCGAAGCCGACTTCGTCAAACTGGCCATCCGCCTGCTCGGCCCGGTCTAGGCTCGGCCCTCATGAAAACGGCGGCCGCGAAAAGCCGATTTTTCGGCTTCTAAGGAATGAGGGAAAAATTGAACAAAGCCGCATCGACATACCGCAAAGTTGATTGTCTCTTGCGCCGTTGCGGGACGAAAAAGACGACTTTGCGGCGGGCGGATGAATAAAGGCCGAACCTGAAATGATTTCACCTGGTCCGTTTGCGTGTCCGTCGGAGTGTGGAAGCTTTTTCAACGTTGCTTTGCGCCGACCAACGGATTGCGGGCCCGGTATTTTTCGCATTTTGCCAACTTTTTTCTGAAGGATGGATCATGCTTCACAGATCTCGCTCCCGTCTATTTCCGATAGTCGTGGCGCTGGCCGTTTGCGCCCTCGGTTGGGTGGGTTGGAAGATGTTTCGCGATATGAGCGCCCCCACCATCACACTGACCCCGAACCAGGAACAGGTTTCCCCCACTCTGCCTCTCACGGTGACCGCCGAGGATGCCAAAAACCCCATCAAGCGCATTCGGGTTTCGGCCCGCAAAGGCGACGCCGTGCTGCCCGTTGCCGAAAAAACTTACGACGACGGCTCCCACAAACAAAGCCTGACCTTCACCATGAAGGACTCCGGCATCAACGACGCGGCCTTTGAACTGATCATTTCCGCTTCGGACGATTCCTTCGGCGGGTTCGGCCGGGGCAACTCGGAAGAAATCACGCTCCCGATGCGTATCGACGTTTCACCCCCGCGCATCGCCGTAAAAAGCTCCGTTCCCTATGTGCGTCGGGGCGGAACCGGGTGCGTGGTGTATTCGATTTCCAAGGAAGCGACCCAGACCGGCGTCAAGGTGGGAGATCTGTTTTTCCCCGGCTACCGCCAGGAAAACGGCGACTACATCGCGTTTTTTGCCTTCCCCTATCAAATGGAGAACAAGGACTTTTCACCGCAAATAATGGCCGTGGACCTGGCCGGAAACTCCCAGATCAACACCCTCAACGTAAACCGCATCAACCGCGTCTTCAAATCGGACAGCATCAACCTCGACCAATCCTTCCTGGATGCCAAGGCCAACGAGTTCTCGTTGCTGGTCCCGGGTCAGATGAGCGATATCCAACGGTTCCTGGAGGTCAACGGCCGGGTCCGGCACGAGAACGCGCAAACCCTGCTTGAGATGGGCAAGAATTCCTTTGCCGAGATCCTCTGGGACGGATCCTTCCTGCGCCTGCCCGACGCCGCCCCCCGAGCCGGATTCGCCGATCACCGCACCTATATGTGGGAAGGCAAAGAGGTCGACCGGCAAACCCACCTCGGGCTTGATCTCGCTTCGCTGGCCCAGTCGGCCGTGCCCGCCTCAAACAACGGCACCGTCGTGTTCGCCGGTTACCTCGGCATTTACGGCAACCTGGTGGTTCTCGACCACGGCCTGGGTCTGCAAAGCCTTTACTCCCACCTGACGGACCATCAGGTTACCGTGGGGCAGACCGTGCAAAAAGGCGACATCATCGGCCATACCGGCGCAACGGGCATGGCCGGGGGCGACCATTTGCACTTCGGCATTCTGATTTCCGGGGTGGAAGTCACCCCCATTGAATGGCTGGACGCGCACTGGATCAGAGACAACGTCTCGGATCGCATCCTCGCGGCCGGCGGCAAGGCCCCCAAGATCGTGCTCTCCACCCCGCCCCCCGCCGATCCCCCGGCCAAAAAGCAACAACCGCCCCGTCGTTCCGGCGGTTCCGGGCGTTCCGGCGGACAGAAGAGGCGCTAGGATGAAAGCGTTCCCCACCCTCCTCCTGATCCTGCTCGCGTCGTTCTGCATGCCCGACCTCGTTGCGGCGGACGCCCTCAACCCCACTCTGGACTACAAGGCGCGCGGCACGCGCAAGCTGAAGGGAAGCGTGGGCATCGGCGTCTTCACGTATCGGCCTTTTGACGACGGCAAGGTCGAATACAAAACGGAAATTTACTCGGAAACCCGCTCCCGAATCATTCTGGGAGGCCCCGTCTCGGAACATGTCCGTTTGGGCACGGGCAAGGAACTGTATCATGCGGGCGTGCGCATCGATCAGGAAGCGGACATCGCCCTGACCGGCGAAATCCTGGAACTGCGCGTCGACGACAGAAACGATCCGGTAAGCTGGACTTACAGCGTGCGCTACACCATTGTGGATCCTCAAAGCGGGGCCGTCCTGTACGGCGTCGCCTGCCCCGACATCCGACTGCGAAGCCCGCGCGCGACGATGCCCGGCGAATACGCCGAGGCGCTCAACGAGCTCATCTTCACCGGGTATGAGTGCTTGATCGCGGACCCGCGCGTTTCGAGTTTCTTCGCAGCCGAATGAACGCTCATGCCGATTGGCGCAAAAAGCCCCGGTCGCCGCGCAGGCAAACCGGGGCTTTTCACAAGCAAAAAAGCCGGGTCAGGCCCCGAACACGCCGTGCTCGTGAAGAATGCGCACGCCGATACCGACCAATACCACCCCGCCCAAGATGGCGGCCCGCCGGCCCAAGCGGCAGGCGTCGGCGGCAAAGCAGCCGATGCGCAGGCCGGCGATGGTGAAGACGGCGCAGACCACTCCGATGATCAGGGCGGGCACGAACACGTCATGTCCGAGGAAGGCCAGCGAAAGCCCCACGGCCAAGGCGTCTATGCTGGTGGCCACGGCCAGAATCAGCAACGACGCGCCTTTTGTCGGGTCCGCGCAGGTCTCGTCATCCCCCGACAAGGCTTCGTGGATCATTTTGATCCCAATAAAGCCCAAAAGCGCGAAGGCAAGCCAATGGTCCCAGTCTTCAATCCAACCGCGCACCTGCTTGCCGAGAAACCAGCCCAACACGGGCATGAAAAATTGGAAAAAACCGAAGGCAAAAGCCATACGGAACGTCTGTACCCGAGAGACGGCGCAGAGACGGATGCCGGAAGCGAGAGCCACCGCGAACGCATCCATGGAAAGCGCCGCGGCCAGCAGCAACACCTCAAGAAGAGCCACAAAGCAAACCTACGCGTTGCAAAGATCAAGGCCGGAAAAGATGCGGATGCCGTTTTCCCGCAACACGTCCATAGCCGGGCCGGTACGGTCGAAGCGCATAATCATCACCGCGTTTTCACCCTGGTGATGGAAGCCGTACATATATTCCAGGTTGATGCCGTTCTCGCCGATGATCTGAAGGATCTGGTTCAGCCCGCCCGGCTTATGGGGCACCTCTACGGCGACCACGCCGGTGAAGCCCACGGTGAACCCGGCCTCTTTCAGGGCCGCCTTGGCTTTTTCATGAT
Source organism: Desulfovibrio sp. (assembly GCA_031551885.1). Classification (GTDB taxonomy): domain Bacteria; phylum Desulfobacterota; class Desulfovibrionia; order Desulfovibrionales; family Desulfovibrionaceae; genus Frigididesulfovibrio. Next base: position 8,838 of record JAVBMX010000034.1, on the reverse strand, counting down.
CGTCGACAATCAGTCGCAGGATGCCGAATTCCGTGGTGTCAGCCAAAGAAAGGGCCTTGATGTTGACCTCGGCGTCCATCAGTGTGCGGGTGACCTCGGCCAGCCGGCCGGCTTTATTTTCCAAAAATATGGAAAGCTGTTCGACTTTCATGGTTCCTCCAGAGGATCAAGCCGGTATGCCGGCGGGTTTCTCCGCAACAGAGTGTTTTTATTGGTTACTTGTAGGAATCTTACCCGATGCGCCCGGCAAACACAAGCGCCGGACCGGATAAGAACACGGCCTGCCGAACGAGCGACGGTCGGTCGCTCGCGCCTTCAGCAACGCCGGCGACAAGCCCAGCTTCGCGGCCTTGTTTTCGGATCACAAAACGACGCCCGACGCCGCATCACCATAAACCGAGCCGGCATCCGCGGGCCGCTTTCCGTTGACAGGGAGCCTGGAAAAGGGGAGAAAGAAATGTTCGAGTGTGAAATGATACCCATTTTTTAGGGTAAGTTATCGGGAGCAACGCGTGAGCGATATTTTTGCCGAAGACGCCCCCCAAACCGCCGCGCCGGTTTCTTTGGGGGTTCGCCTACGTCGGGCGGGCCAAGTATATTATTATCCGGCCGAAGGCCTCGCCGCCGGCATAGGCACGAAGGTTCTGGTCGAAACGGAAAACGGGCTGTCCATCGGGGAAGTGATCTCCCTGCACGACAAATCCATGGGGCCGACGGACGAGGAAGGCGGCAGGCTTGTGGGCCCGGCCACGGCCCAAGACATCGCGACCGAGACGGAGAACAACATCCTCGCGGCCGAAGCCGAAGCCTTCTGCAAAACCTGCATCCGCCAGCGCGAACTGGATATGAAGCTGGTGGACGTGGAAGTGCTGCACGATCGCGGCAAAATCATCTTCTACTTCACCGCCCCCGCGCGCATCGATTTCCGGGAGCTGGTCAAAGACCTGGTGCGCAACTACCGCACCCGCATCGAGCTGCGCCAGATCGGGGTGCGCCACGAAGCCCAGATGATCGGGGCCATCGGCAACTGCGGTATGGTCTGCTGCTGCCGGCAGTACCTGCGCAAGTTCGCGCCCGTGACCATCAAAATGGCCAAAGAGCAAAACCTCTTCCTGAACCCGGCAAAGCTTTCGGGCATGTGCGGCAGGTTGCTGTGCTGCTTGTCGTTTGAACAGCACAACTACGAGGAATTCAACCGCCGCTGCCCCAAACTCGGCAAACGGTATCAAACGGACCGAGGCATTTTCAAAATTCTGCGCAGCAACCTGTTCGCCGGCACCATCGTGGGCCTTTCCGAAACCGGGGAAGAGCTGGAAATCTCGCTGGAAGACTGGCAGGAGTTGCACCCCAAACGCGCGGAAATGCCGGAACATCGGCCTCCGCTCAAGCCCAGAGAGACGGAAACCGCCCCGGTCGAGCCGTCCCCCGACCACCGCAGACCCAAACCGCGCAAACGCCGCAAAACCCCTTTGGGTGACGGCGGGCATACCCCGGAGTGACCGTGAGTTCCTTCTATCTGACCACGCCCATCTACTACGTCAACGCCAAGCCTCACCTGGGGCATGCCTACACGACCATCACGGCCGACGCCATGACCCGGTTCGCCGCGCTCATGGGTGATGACGCCATGTTCATCACCGGCACCGACGAGCACGGGGATAAAATCGTTCAGGCGGCGGAAAAAGCCGGAGAAGCCCCCAAGGCGTTCACGGATCGGATCAGCGCGGAGTTCGCCGCCCTTTGGCCCAAGCTGGAGACCGAGCCTTCCCGCTTTGTCCGCACCAGCTCCGAAAAGCACAAAGAAGTGGTTCGGACTTTTCTGCAAAAAGTCTACGACGCCGGCGACATCTACTTCGGCGAGTACGGCGGGCATTACTGCTTCGGCTGCGAACGTTTTTACACCGAAAAAGAGCTGGAGAGCGGCCTGTGCCCCCAGCACCTGGTCAAGCCGGAATACATCAGCGAGAAAAATTACTTTTTCCGCATGTCCAAGTATCAGGCCCGGTTGAAGCAGCATATCCTGGACAACCCGGACTTCATCCGGCCGGAACGCTACCGCAACGAAGCCCTGGCCATGCTGGACAGCGGTGCGCTGGACGATTTGTGCATCTCGCGCCCCAAAACCCGGTTGACCTGGGGCATTGAGCTGCCCTTTGACCCCGACTATGTCTGCTACGTGTGGTTCGACGCCCTGCTCAGCTACTTTACGGCCATCGGCGGCCCGGATTCGCCGGAGTTCCCCGAGCGCTGGAGCGGCGGCCGGCACCTGATCGCCAAAGATATCCTCAAGCCTCACGCCATATTCTGGCCGATCATGATGATGTCGGCCGGCATTCCCCTGTACAAGAACCTGAATGTGCACGGCTACTGGCTGGTTCGCGACGCCAAGATGTCCAAATCCCTGGGCAACGTGGTTTCCCCCTTGGACATGGCCGAACGTTACGGTATCGACGCGTTCCGCCACTTTTTGCTGCGCGAAATGCACTTCGGCGGCGACGCCTCGTTTTCCGAAGAAGCCCTGATCGGCCGGGTCAACGCGGATCTGGCCAACGACCTGGGCAACCTTTTTTCCCGCGTCTTGTCCATGACCGCAAAGTTCTGCGGCGGGACCGTGCCCACGCCGTCCGAAGACACGGACGTGGAAACCACTTTGAAGGCCCTGGCCCGCGACGCCATGCTCAACTACCAGAGCCTGTTCGCCAACGCCCGTTTTTCCAACGCCCTGGAGTCGCTCTGGGAGCTGGTGCGGGCCTTGAACCGCTACGTGGACACGGCCGCGCCCTGGGCGTTGGCCAAGAACGGCGATACCGCCCGCCTGGGCACGGTGCTGTACACCCTGCTGGAACTCATGCGCAAAATCGCCGTGCACCTCTGGCCGGTTATGCCGCGCAAGTCCGTGCTCATGCTGGAGCAACTCGGCATCGAATTTTCCTCCAAGACCACCCGTCTGGCGGATGAGGCCGATTCATTCGGCGCGTTGGCCCCCGGCGGCAAGGTGGCCGAATCGTCCAACCTGTTCCCCCGGATTGAACCCCTGGAGGAAGCCCCGGCCAAGCCGACGGAGGCCGCGGTCGAAGCCAAGCCGGCCCCGGCCAAGGGCCCCGCGCCCGAACCCGTCGCGCAAATCGAATTCGCCGATTTCCAGAAACTCGATCTGCGCATCGGTCGGGTCATGGCCTGCGAACAGCACCCCAACGCGGATAAGCTGCTGAAGGTTATGGTCGACCTTGGCGAGGCCTCCCCCCGGCAAATCCTGGCCGGCATGGCCGCCTACTTCACCCCGCAAGATATGGTCGGCAAAATGGTTACGGTGGTCTCCAACCTGGCCCCGCGCAAGATGCGCGGTTTGGAGTCTCAAGGCATGATTCTGGCCGTGCATACCGATTCCGGCCTGGAATTGCTCACGCCCGGCGGCCCGGCAGCCCCCGGCGCCAAGGTGAGCTGAGGCGGATGATGCGTGCCGGAGCCCTGCGCGAGCATGTGATCAGCAGCATTCTGCAGCGTTTTTCCCCCTCGGCCGAAGCGCGGCGCGAGGCTTTGGCCGACGTGCTCCTGCTCGGCCTGCCCGCCCTGGACAGAGAGCAGGCGGCCAAACTGGCGGGGGAAGTGCCGGAGTTGCCCGCATCGCTCTACGAAAAATGGGCCGGACTCTTTGCCGACCGCCTTTTCGCCACTGTTCCGGAAGAGCAGATCCGGGATCTGTGCCGCGGCACGCTCGAAGAAGACGCCTCTCTGGTGCTTGTGTTCGTTATGTTCATGGAATCCGCGCGGATGGAAAAAGTTGTCGCGGAAGACCTCAGGTCTTTGCCTCTGCCTGCCGGAAAAGATGAGGGCCGGGTCACGCGTCTGAACCTCTGGCTGAAAGGGCGCGCATCCACCGCAACGCAGTGAGCCGACTATGAAAGTTCTGTTCATCCATCAAAATTTCCCCGGCCAGTACCTGCACTTGGCGCAACATTTGCGCGCCGTCGCCGACAACGAGGTGGTCGGCGTGGGTGAATTGGACAACATCAAACGCCGGGGCACCATCGGCGGCATCACCACGCTCGGGTATCCGTCGCCCCGCAAAGCCGGAGAAGCCACCCATCACTACCTGCAGCCCACCGAGGCGGCCGTCCGCCGGGGGCAGGCGGCCGCCAGGGTTTTGCTCGGCCTCAAGCAAAAAGGATTTGAACCGGATGTGATCTCCGTGCACCCCGGCTGGGGCGAAGGACTGTTCATCCGCGACATTTTTCCGCGCACCCCCATCGCCATGTTCGCGGAGTTTTACTTCCGGGCCGGGGAAGCCGACCTCGGCTTCGACCCCGAATTCCCCCGTTCCCTGGACTGGGATTTCAGCGTGCGCCTGCGCAACATTCCGCAGCTGGTTTCCCTGCCCTCGGCCAACGTCTGCCTCAGCCCCACCCGGTGGCAGGCTTCCCGCTATCCGGCGCACATCCGGCGCATCACCCAGATTCTTCACGACGGCATAGACACGGATTTCATGAGCCCGGGCGAGGAGGAAGTCCTCACCATCCAGCCCCTGAAAACACCGGGCGAGAGCCGCATCGTCGGGCCTTCCGGCGCTCCGGCCCTTGGGCCGAACGAAGTCCCCGAGGGCGGCCCCCTGCGCCTGAACGCCAAAGACGAAGTCATCGTCTACATGGCCAGGAACCTGGAGCCGTACCGGGGCTTCCATGTCTTCATGCGGGCCCTGCCGAAGATTCTCGCCCGGCGCCCCAAAGCCCAGGTGCTGATCATCGGCTCAAACGGCACGAGCTACAGCCCGCCCCCGCCCGACGGCGAAACCTACAAAAACATCTACCTGAAAGAAGTGCGGGACGACCTGGACTTTTTCCGGGTGCATTTTCTCGGCCGCATCCCCTACGCCGTGCTGCGCTCGGCCTTCCGCATCGCCTCGGTGCACGTCTGCCTGACCTATCCCTTTGTGCTGTCCTGGTCCACGCTCGAGGCCATGGCCTGTGAAGGGCTTGTTCTGGCTTCGGACACCGCGCCCGTACGCGAGGTGATCGAAGACGGCCGGAACGGCCTGCTCACGGACTTTTTTGATCAAAACAAACTGGCGGACAACATCGATATGGTCCTGAAAGAGCCGGAAGCCTTCCTTCCCCTGCGCAAAGCCGCGCGGCAGACCGTGTTGGAGCACTATGCCCTGCGCCGTTGTCTGCCCGAGCAGGTGCGCCTGCTCACGGAGCTCGCTTCGGGCATGTACCCTCTTCCCGATTAAGGTGCCGTATGCGTCGTCCCCATCTTTCCCTGATTTCCGCCCTCTTCCTCTTCTGCCTCACGGCGGGGGGGGCTCCGGCGGCCGAACGCCCGGCCGAATGGGCGCAGCCCGTCACTCTGAATCATGCGGAGAACTTCTTTCGGGTCACGCCGGACTTTTATCGCGCCGCCCAGCCCACGGAAGAAGCCATGCGGGCTTACGCCGGCTTCGGGATCAAAACCGTGGTCAACCTGCGCAACTTCCACGACGACGTGGAGGTCGCGGCCGGAACCCCGTTGCACCTGCGCCGCGTGGCCATCAACACCTGGGATATTGAAGATCACGAAGTTGCGGAGGCCGTGGCCCTGATTCTTACCTCGCCCAAGCCCGTGCTGCTGCACTGCCTGCACGGGGCGGACCGCACCGGTCTGGTCACCGCCGTATACCGGGTGACCCAACAGGGGTGGAACAAAGCGGACGCCAAAAAAGAAATGATGGAAGGCGACTTCGGTTTTCACAGCGTCTGGCGAAACATCCCGACCTGGTTGGACGACATGGACGAAGCCCAAATGAAGCGACTCATCGACGCCCGGGCGCGGGCCTTGGCCGGGCGGAGCGACTGATGCCCTACCCGATTTTTCTGGAGCTTGAAGGCGGGCGGGTGCTGGTTGTCGGCGCGGGCGAGGTCGGCCGGCGAAAAATTGCGGGTCTGGCCGGGCGCGGCTTAGGGCATGTTTTGGTTTTAGACCCGGCCACGCCGGAGAAGGACGAACTTCTCGCCTGCGGCACCCGCGTGGAATACCGCAGCCGTCCTTTCGAGCCGGCCGATGTCTCCGGCATATCGCTGGTCTTTGCCTGCACAAACAGGCGGGAAGTCAACGCCGCCGTGGCCAAAGCCTGCCGGGCGCAAAGCGTGCTCTGCAACGTGGCCGACGCCCCGGCGGAAAGCGACTTTTTCGTTCCCGCCTTAGTGGAGCGCGGCGACATCATCCTGGCCGTGGGCACCGGCGGGGCCGGCCCGGCTTTGACCCGATTTTTGCGTGAAGAGCTTGAAGACTGGCTGGGAACCCGCTACACTGCTTTGGCCGCTTTTCTGAAGCGCCTGCGCCCCGTTCTTCTGAATCTTGGGCTTGAGACCGGGGAAAATACCCGCATCTTCCGCGCCCTGGTGCGGTCTTCTCTTGCGGAAGCGCTGGCCGGCGACGACCCGGGCACGGCGCGCGCCATCCTGCGCGAGTTGCTGCCCGAGCCTCTGCATGCCGTCATCGGAGATTTGTTGCATGAGCGTTGAATCCATCCTGACATTCGCCGTCATCGCCCTGTATTCGGCGGCGAGCCTGGCGGCCTTTCTCGGCACCCTCTCGGCGCGCCGTACGGTCAAGGTCGCGGCCAACTGGCTCACTCTGGCCGGTTTCGCCCTGCATACGGTGCTGTGCATCATCTCGCCTCTGGGCAAATCCTATGAAGAGTTGAGCGCGGGCTACTTTGTGCGTCTCTTCGCCTGGTGCGTGATTCTGGCCTATCTTTTCGCCTGGCGGCTGCTGCATCTGCCCTTTTTGTCCATTACCGCCGCGCCCCTGGCCCTGTTGCTCTTCTTCCTCTCCGCCGGGCTCGGCAACGTACGCGACGTGCTGCCGCCCCATCTGGCCGGCCTGTTCATCTGGCTGCACTTAAGCTCACTGTTCCTCAGCATGGGCCTGATGGCCATGGCCTTTGGGGCCGGGGTCTTCTTCCTGTATCTGGAAGGTAAAATCAAAGGCAAAGCCCCGTTGAGCGAAGCAACCCGCGATATGCCCGCCCTTTCCACCTGCGATCGGGTCAACCGGGTGGCCGTGACCATCGGCTTTCCCCTGTTCACCCTGGGCATCATGTCCGGCTTTATCTGGACCCCCCTGCTTTTCTCCACCGTGGAAACCCCCAAGGTGTTTTCTTCGCTGGTCATTTGGTTCTTGTACGCATTTTTATTCTATCAACGTATGGCCCTTGGCAGACAAGGGCGTAAAACCGCGTTTCTCGCCGTTCTGCTCTTTTCCCTGGCCGCGCTCTTTTTCGGCGCGGATTACCTGTTCTTCCCGCACCACGGGCAAACGCTCCAGTCCGCGCCATGAAGAAAGACATCCATTTGGTGGGGCTGAACTACAAAACAGCCCCGGTTGAAGTGCGCGAACGATTCGCCTTGACCGATCCGGAGCTTTTGGCCAAAGGCGTCGTGCCGATCGACTCGGTCGTGCGCGAATGTCTCATCCTCTCCACCTGCAACCGGGTGGAAATCACCACCGTCGCCAGAGGCGAAGATGCGAAAGAGCATCTGCTGCGCCAGTGGGCCACGGCCTGCGGCCGAAAGGTCGAGGATCTCGCCCCCTACGTATACCACCACAAGGGCTCCGAAGCCGTACGCCACCTGTTCAGCGTGGCCGCCAGCCTGGATTCCATGGTCCTGGGCGAGCCGCAGATCCTCGGGCAGCTCAAAGACGCCTACCGCGCCGCCCTGGAGCAGCGCAACGCCCGGATAATTCTCAACAGGCTGCTGCACAAAGCGTTTTCCACGGCCAAGCGGGTTCGGACCGAAACGGCCGTGGCCTCCAGCGCCGTATCCATCAGTTACGCGGCCGTCGAGTTGGCCAAACGGATTTTCGATGACTTCGGCCAGATCAAGGCCATGCTCATCGGCGCGGGGGAAATGGCCGAACTGGCCGCCGCCCACCTGGTCAACGCCGGCATCGCCTCCATTCGGGTCACCAACCGCACCTATGAACGCGCCGTGCAGCTGGCCTCGCGCTTCAACGGCGAGGCCGCGCCCTTTGACCTGTTGCTGGAACACCTTGCCGAAGTGGACATCGTGATCAGCTCCACCGGCGCGCACGAGCCGATCATCCGCGCCGCTGACATGAAAAAGGTGCTCAAAGAACGCAAGCACCGCCCCATGTTTTTCATCGATATCGCCGTACCTCGCGATATCGACCCGGACGTCAACAGCCTGGACAACATCTACCTCTATGACATCGACGACCTGAAGGAAGTCGTGGAGGAAAACCTGGGCCGCCGGCGCGACGAAGCCGAGAAAGCCGCGATCATCGTCGAAGAGGAAACCGCACACTTCAACCGTTGGTTGAAGTCCCTCGAACTCCAGCCCACCCTGGTGGACTTGGTGCGCCGGGGTGAAGCCGTGGCCAAAGAAGAGTTGGAACGCACTCTCGGCAGGTTGGGCCCGTTGAGCCCCGAAGCCCGCTCAGCCTTGGAGGCCATGCTCGGCGCGGTGGTCAAAAAGATGAACCACGAGCCCATCCGGTTCCTCAAGGAACATTTCGGCCGGGGTGAACACGAATTGCTGTATATCGGTCTTGCCCGACGCATGTTCAATCTGGACGGGGAAACTCCGCCCGTGGACGCGCACTTCGGCAGGATCTGTCCCGGTAGGGAAAACTGTCCGCAAACCTGCTGCGACCGGAAAAAAGATTAGGACGTCTTTTGGGGCTGCCGCCCCAAACCCCACCTGGGGGGAATGATTCCCCCCAGATCCCCCTCATCGTCGGGGGGCGGGGCGCCCCGGAGGGGTGCGCCGCGGGGGGGGCGGGGGGGGGGTACGCCCGGCCGGGGGGGGGGGGGGGGGTGTACCCCCCAAAACAGTCAAA